>JAKQKB010000109.1 GCA_029560875.1 Bacteroidota bacterium
ATTCTGGTAATAATATGGCTTGAGAACGGTGTTCGCCTTGGATGAATCGCTTCATTTAGAACCCCCCAATTTACGCACATCTGATAGGCATCATTATACTAAATCGGGGCGTTTTTACACAATCTGGGGACAAAGCAGTCATACAAATTTTTAATCTTAATGAGTACTGTCGGCCGATAGTGTTCATTGACTTAGCAAAACTGTGAGGCGGATTCCCCCCCCGCGAGTTCAACTAATCGATGCCACAATTAAAATTGTTACAATATATATCTTATGCAAATAATCTCCATTACTAAGAAAATTGAGTGTTGTTGTCATCGCTTTTTAACACATTTAAATTTTCCTTATCTGAAGCGATATTTCCATCAACCATTTCAATAATGCGGTCACAGCGCTGTGCAAGTCTAGGGTCGTGCGTCACAATTAAGAATGTAGTGCCATTAGTTTTATTCATCTCTCGCATTAAATCAAAAACACTATCAGCTGATTTAGTATCTAAATTACCAGTGGGTTCATCAGCTAATACCAAGGCAGGGTTCATTACAAGCGCACGTGCGATTGCAACCCGTTGCTGTTGACCACCAGATAAGTCATTTGAATTATGTTCCTTCCATGGTGTTAGTCCAACTTTTTCAAGCAGTTCTAATGCGCTTATATGCATCTCTTCATCTGGATGACCAAGCGCAGCTAAGCGTGGTAGCATCACATTTTCAATTGCAGTAAATGCAGGTAACAGATTATGAAACTGAAATATAAACCCAATCTCACTTGCACGAAGTCGTGTCAGTTCAATATCTTTGAGTAGCTCGGTAGATTTGCCTGTGATAAAAAGCTTACCCTCATTGGGTTGGTCTAGTAGCCCAATAATATTAAGCAAGGTGCTTTTTCCAGAACCAGATGGTCCTATCAAAGCAGCAAATTCCCCACGTTTTAATACTAGATCTATACCATGCAACACTTCAGTTTCTGCTGGCGTCCCAACGCCATAGGCTTTGCGTATTCCCTCAAGGCGTAAGGTCAGAGCATCATTATACTCAGCCACGAATCGCCACCGCAGGGTCTAATCTAGCTGCACGTAAAGCAGGGAACATAGCTGCAAGAGTGCCAACGAGTGTTGCACCTAGTGCCGCATATAAAAACAGCATAGGGTCAAAATTGATAACGAACAACGGCGTGCCATCTGCATTTTTTGCGATGCCTCGCCAAAGCATAAGAAATCCCCAGCCCATCAATGACCCAACGATAGAGCCCATCAACCCCATTAATGCACCTTGCAGCAAAAAAATGCGAAGAATTTGCTGCCTAGAAGTACCAGTTGCCCTTAATAAACCAATTTCTTTTGATTTTTGCACCACTGAAACCACCAGTACGCTGGCAATGCCAAGTGCAGCAGTTAAACCAACAAAAAAACGAATGATGGTATTTGACATCGATTGCGCAGCAAGCGCACTAAAAAATTGAGCGTTAGTAGAAATCCAACTTTCAACTTTGAGTCCAGTTTGCGCTTGTATATCTTGCGCGATAGTTTCAGCAGAAAATGGGTCAGCTACATTCACTTCAAGGCTACTGGCACCACCAGCCAAATTAAGCAAACTTTGCGCAGTGCGAAAAGCAACATAAACCGCACGCTGATTTTGCCCTTTGTTTCCAAAATCAAAAATGCCGCTAATTATCAATGTCGCTGTCCCCCCTGATGCAGTTCTTAAAGTTAGTTTATCACCCATAGAAACGCCCATATCTTTGGCAAGTTCAATGCCAACAAGAATGTCCGAACTGGTAACATTTGCACTACCAGCAATTATTTTGTCTTTTAGCGCAATCAAACGTAAGTAATTTTCCGGTTCGATGCCTGTCAAGGTAATCGATCTGTTTGCATCAGCTCGTATCACAAAACCTGCCCCTGAAACTACCGGAGCAACAACTGAGACATTTTTCATCTTGAGCAATTGGTCACGCACTTTTTGCCATTGGTCTACTGAGCGTAATCTCTGCGCACGCGGTTGGACTAAAGTCGCTGTTTGCTTATCAGCTTGCTGCTTATTCACCTCACGCAATGGTCTGGCGACTTCTTCTGGAGGCAGAATAATTATTTGAGCTTGAAAGTCTAATGTGCGACGGAATAAATTACTTTGCAAGCCGCTAATTAATGCCGAAATGAAAACAATGACCGAAACACCGAGTGCGACCCCGCCTATAATCAGCAGTGTTTGCATTCTTCCTTCACGCATAAAGCGCGTTGCCACAATCCATTCAAAAGGGAAAAGTGGATTCATTGCGTTTTTATAATGTTTGCACGAACATGCATATCAGCTTTAATGATGCCAACGGCCGTTAAAATAACTGCTTCGCCAGCTTTTAGTCCGATTAGTACTTCAACACTATTGTCACCTCGTAAACCAAGTTTCACTGGCTGCTTAACTGTGTGGTTTTTACGCACAACTAACACCCATGGGGCATTGCTTGAAGCATCATGTAATGCGCCTGTTGGAATGACTAAAGCATTTGAACGCCGAGCCGTTTCAATATCCACTGAAACGGTCATGTCTTGGCGTAAGTAAGCTGGGGGATTAGCTACGGTCATCTTTACCTCAACAGCGCCGCGAGTTGCATCTATACCCGGGTTGATATAACTCACAAGCGCATCAAAATGATGGTCGGCATAAGCATCGGCAGACCCTAATACCTTTTGACCCAATGCTATTTTTGCAAGATTTTTCTCGTCTAGCTGAACAGAAATTTGAGTTTGACCATCTGCTGCAAGCACCATTAACTCCTTACCTGGTTGAACAATGTCTCCAGGTTCAACACTGCGGCTAATAAGCGTTCCATCGGCAGGGGCAAGAATCGCATCCTCACTCAGCTTCACCTGAGCTAAATGCAAGCTTGCGTTTGCCTGTGCAACTGCCGCAGTTGCGACTGCTAAATTACTACCAGTTGGTCGGTTGGTTTCAACCTGCAAACGAGCAGCGCTTACTTGGCTGTTGATTACATCATAGTTGCGCTTTGCTTCATCAAGTTGGGCTTGGCTAATAAAGCCACGTGCTTGC
The DNA here is from genome assembly GCA_029560875.1 of Bacteroidota bacterium. GTDB lineage: Bacteria > Bacteroidota > Bacteroidia > Bacteroidales > Tenuifilaceae > SB25. Next base: position 3,048 of record JAKQKB010000109.1, read on the forward strand.
AATTCTCTTGTCCGCTCATATTGTTTAAGCGCTTGCTCAGCGTTTGTTTGTGATTGTTTTAAACTTTGTGATGCGGCAGGAAGATCAACTTCATGCAATTGCCTTAATTTAGCTTCCGCTTGTCTAACCTCTGCAGTGGCTTGTGCCATGCTAGCTCGCTCATCTAAATCATTTAATTGAATTAGTAATTGACCACGTTTAACCGTTTGGCCTTCTAATACTGGGATTAAATTGACTCGCCCAGTCGTTTCGGCGGCAATTGTGATGCGTTGTGGTGTCATCACTCGTCCACTGGCAACCACTGTTTGAGCTAATTCAGTTATCGTTGCGGGATAGGCATCAACTGGTTTCCCCAATATAAGATTACGCGAAAAATAAACGGCGAGGGATGCCAAAACCAATATTGCAATTGCAATTTTCTGCCAAGGGTGTTGAGCAACTTTAGAAGGTTGTACAAGTAACATTTTACTCTCTTTGGTTGGGTAATTACTCTTTCTTGTAGCCTAGCACCAAATGTGAGCGAAAAGAAAAAATTATAAATTGCACTAATAACATCAAACTTACTTGCAAAGAATTTCACTTATCTAGCAAAAAGAAATAAGCGATGAATCACCTCCAATTTTGCAGAACCTAATCAACAGTTTTCTTATATTTATAATTAGCGTATTTAGTAAATAACTAGCTACTTTGAATTAAGAATGTACATTTGGGGTTTGCGTTCAACCGGTCGACACAACATACGCATTAATTCTTGCGCTGGGGTCTCGTAAGCAAATGTTTTTCGAGGCCGTTCATTTAATTGTCTTGCGACTGCACTTAATTTTGATTGAGAGTGTACAGATAAGTCCGTTCCTTTTGGGAAATACTGTCTTAACAATCGATTCGTATTTTCATTCGTTCCGCGTTGCCAAGGACTATTAGGGTCACAGAAATACACATCAATATTTGCTTCAGTTTTAAGGCGTGGATGATCAGCGAACTCTGAGCCTCTATCCAATGTTAATGATTTGTATAACTCAGTAGGTAGTTTCTTTGCTTGTTTAATTAATGCCGTCACAACACTTTCAGATTTCCTATCATTCACTTTGGCCAACATCACGTAACGTGAGTGACGTTCACCCAATGTCACAATCTGACTGTTTTTAGAACCACAGATTAAATCACCCTCCCAATGCCCAGAAATGGTGCGATCCGCCAATGTTTAATAAAATTACATCAATGCTAAATGTTACAGATATATAGATCTAGTATCTGTCTTCTAACGCACATTGGTAATAAAAAAACAATCTAATTTAGCTTTAATAACAACCAAATTCACTCTTAATTTATTTATGTTAGGTGCTAACGTCACAAAAGACTTAAATAACTTCCTGATTAGACTCTGTATCGGCAATTGACTGCTAATGTTAACTAAATATTTCGCAAAAAGTTCAAATGCAATAAATAAACAAAGGAATTGACTGATACTTTGTGCGCTAACAGACTGAAAACTCAAATATCCAAATATAAAATTTATGCACAGATTGGCGTACCCCTGATGTGTGTTCTGTTTTTAAAAATATTATGGAGAGTTTAAATGCATGGCATAAGAAAAAACACGTACTTTTTAAAAGATAACCCTAGTGTTCAACTTGATTTAAATGTTGGATTGCTCAGAAAAATATCTTCAACTAGTTTAACTCCAGACAAGACTGAACAAAAAGTTAAACAAGTATACGGTCATACCATAGCTGATGTTGAACAACAAATATTAGATTGGCAGAATGAGATGAAAAAAGAAAATCCTTCTTAATGAACCTGAAGCAACCTAGGCTAAACATGTATAAATAATTTTATCTTATGTGCGCTAGCATACAGATATGGTTTAACTTAAACATTACGCTGTGATTGACATATAGCACAAGCAAATGTGCTTGGAGATTATTGTTAGACAATATGGAGAATAGCGTGATTAAAAGTGAAGTTGCAAAAATACTATTGGTTTTTGCCTCAGGTTTTGCATTCAATGCAGTTGCTGATGGAATGACAAAGAAACAATATTTAAATCATACCAATGTGAATATTTCGGATTTTCGAAAAGCACTGCAAAACGGTGACAATTTAAACTGGAATTATAATGAAGCTTGTTTGGCGCAAGCAGAAGGTAAACAACACACCGATAACGCAGTACTTTTTGCAATTTATAAACCCTCTGTAAAGTCAGATTCTCTCGTTAAAAAGGCGTTTGCGGAGTCAAGCTATGCCATTAGACTTACCAAGTGTAATGGTCTCGAATTAGAGACAAGGAAAGCGTGTTGGGATAGAGCGCTGTTGGTTAAAACACGTGAGGTCAAACAAACATTTTAGACCATCATGACCTATATAGTCTCGATATGTCTGCTTTGTAAGTGAAAAACTCCATTCTAGAAAAATCCTTTATCACCACTTTTAACATAGATACCATATTTACCATGGCATTTATGGCGCTTGGCGTTTATCTGTGCTACATGATGGTCAGCCCATTTCTCAGCACCCTAACTTGGGCTGTTACATTGGCTGTATTATTTACCCCACTGCAAGAAAAGCTAGAAGAAAAATTTAAGAGTTCGAATGTTTCTGCAATCTTGAGTACATTAGTAATCAGTTTCTTGATTATCGTGCCATTCTTGATAGTAGTTCAACAAGTAGTCATGCAAATTTTTTATAGTGCACAATGGTTAGGACATATACTAGACAATAGCGATTGGCAGCCACTTCAGAAATATCCAACCCTTACCCAATACTTTAATAATATTAAAATCTATTTAGATATACCTAGCATACTTAAGGAAATAAATGCTTGGTTGATAGCAGTTTCTGCAAGCTTTTTAAAAAGCTCTGCAATAAATCTTATTGATATAGCACTTATTTTTTACCTACTATTTTTCCTATTGCGTGACCGAAAATTGGCCTTAAAAGCATTAAGCACATTATCGCCGCTAGCTATTGAGGATATGCAACAGCTTTATATAACAATCAAAGCCACTATTAAAGCAATCGCCTATGGAACACTTGCAATTGCAATGATTCAAGGCTTACTTGGTGGTTTAATGTTTTGGTGGCTTGATTTACCATCACCGCTAGTATTTGGTGCCATTATGACTTTATTTTCGCTGATTCCAATGCTTGGAGCGTTCATTGTTTGGATTCCAGGGGTTGCCTATTTATTGTTAATTGGTGAATGGGGAAAGGCGCTAACGCTCACTCTATGGGGAATGATTGTTATTGGTACCATTGATAATTTGCTACGACCATATTGGGTTAGTAGCCAAATAAATATTCACCCGCTGTTGATTTTTTTCTCAATTGTTGGTGGCGTGTTTCTTTTTGGACCAGCCGGACTAATTTTAGGCCCCATCATTTTTACTGGCACACGCTTTCTTATGAATTTATGGAAAACGCAAAACAATCAAGCTTCCTAAAATTCATAAATTAAAGAAACTCAATCAAATGTACGATAGCGTACAGATGAAACTTTAAAATCCAAGCACAATTACCTATGCAACTTATTTTATTGCATATTATTCAAGGAGATTAAAAATGAAATTATTAAAAATGATAATAGCTGCCACATTTGTTGTGGCATTAGGTGGCATGGTCGGATGCGCATCATCAGCAAAACATGAAGGTACTGGTGAATATATGGACGATAGCGTAATTACTACTAAAGTTAAGGCTGCCGTGCTAAATGAGCCTACTTTAAAATCAGCTGAAATAAATGTTGAAACATTTAAGGGGGTTGTGCAGCTAAGCGGGTTTGTGAACTCTAAACAAGATATTGACAAAGCTATTAGTGTCGCTAAATCCGTAAAAGGCGTCACCTCAGTAAAAAATGATATGCAATTAAAATAAGGTATTCAACTACTGAACACGGTTGTAATAGTTCTACTGATACTACTGGTTAAGGGTATGTTTACCTAGTGTGCGACATGAGTATTAGTTCATATTTTATTAGTGATAGCAATCGTAATTTTATTGGTAAGATTTATACAAAGTAGCGCTAAAAAGCGCCACTTTAAAATAGGAGAAGTATATGAATAAATTATTTGATAGCATTTCTAAGCCGCAACTCATTCAAGAGTTTAATAATGTGCTTGCAGATGCTGAAGCTTTACTTAAAGCCACTTCTGACCAAACGGGTGATAAAGTAGCCGAGGTCAGAACTAAAGTTATTGAGTCAATTCGTGCAGTAAAATCCTCGCTAGAAGATGCTGAAATTGCAATAGTACATCAATCTAAAGTAGCAGCAAAAGCCACAGACGCTTATGTGCATGAGAATCCCTGGCAAACAGTTGGTGCAGCGGCGGCAATAGGTTTTATTATTGGTTGGTTAGCTAAACGACATTAAATCACATGTCCCAAACAGATATTCCTAGGAAAATTGGGTTGTTAGGATCAATCACTGCACTAAGTAAAACTTTAGTATCGATGGTGCATACACGTCTTCATCTTTTAGCAGTTGATTTGGAAGAAGATAGAATTTACTTATTGCAGATGATTAAGTTGATATTGCTGATGATGTTCTGTATGGCTATGGGCGTAATACTTCTGACTATATTAGTGGCTGTGTTATTTTGGGATACACATCGTGAGGTAGTTTTAGCCATTTTAGCAAGTGGATTCTTTTTGATGAGTTTTACTTTATGGCGTTATGCTGTGATGAAAGCAAAACAAAAGCCCATGATATTCTCTTCTAGTTTGGCAGAGTTGCTTAAAGACGGTCAGTCATTAGAAATGCACTCTCAAGAAAGCAATGAATGAAACCATTGATGAAGGAACTGAATGCTAGACGAACTTATTTGGTTGCTCAATGTAAAATGCAAAGGGAAGAAATAGCATTGCATATTAGTCGACTTGAAAAGCCTTTAACCATCATTGACAGTGGGATACATTTCTTTAGTTTTTTAAGGCAGCATCCCATGGCTGTGATGGCCACGGGGGTTTTACTTAATCGATTTCATTTCACTAAGGCTATTCGGTCAATTATTGAGGTCAGAACAATTTGGTCAGGCTTACTGAAATTAAAATCGTTCATCAAAAGTGCATAATCGATTGATATGTAGATTTATCAATGGCATAACAACTGCAAGCAATTTTCTCTAATGCTATTACATTTAGTATTTCGATACGACCGCGACTATAGTGCACTATATTTTGTTTTTGGAACAAACTAGCTGCTTTAGTGACCCCAACGCGACGTACGCCAAGCATGACAGCTAATAAATCTTGAGTAATCATAAATTTTGATGAGTGCAAACGATTTTGTAGCATGAGTAATAACTTGGCTAAACGCTGATCAACCAAATGGAAACGATTACAAATAGCGGCCTGCGCTAATTGGTTATTTAACACAGCAACATACAAAAACAGGCGAGTTTTTAAGTTCTGGTGACTATCCATGAGTTTAAGTAAATGTAAGGTTGAAATTTTTAGTGCCAAGCCCTGAGTGTGGACTGTAGCGTCGAAGGGGGATTTATATACACCAAGAATTGGTTCTATACCTAATAGCCCTTCTTCACCTATCAGTCCAAGTTCTAATGCTTTATCCTCTTTTTGTTGTAGCATGACTGAAATGAGTGCACCTGATGGAAAGTAAATATGCTCAATAACCTGATTTGGATTGCTGATAATTTTTTTCTCAGCTAGTTCTGTCCACTCACAATATTTCAGTAGTTTTTTCCGGACATTAAAATCTAAGTCATTAATAAATGTATTACTACATAGTGAGTCTTCCATGAGCTGACATTAGCACGCAATAGTGTTCAACTCTGTACGTTTGCGTACCCTTACACAATATCTTTATGAATGCGATGTAAATCAGGTAACAATCGGTCAAACTCTGTTTTAACTACTTGGTAACATTCGCATACGCGTTTTTCTAATAGTGGTCTATCCAGCACAGTGATGCGACCACGTGAGTATTGGATGAGTCCAGCGTGCTGTAATTTACCCGCAGCTTCCGTCACACCTTCACGCCGTACCCCCAACATATTGGCAATCAGCTCTTGCGTCATGCTGAGCTCATTTGCCGGTAACCTATCTAAACTCAGCAATAACCACCTGCAAAGTTGTTGCTCAACAGAGTGGTGGCGGTTACACACTGCCGTTTGTGTCATTTGCGTGATTAAAGCTTGTGTATATCGCAATAGCAAATGCATCATAGGACCAGCACGGTTGAATTCTTGCTTTAAAAATTGAGCACGTAGTCGATAACCAAAGCCAGCACTTTGAACTACAGCTCTACTCGGTGTGGTTTCACCTCCCATAAACAGTGAAATACCTAAAATACCTTCATTGCCAACCACTGCAATTTCAGCAGATGCCCCACTTTCAAGTACATATAGTAGAGAGACTATTGAGGTTGTTGGAAAATACACATAGTTTAAAGCCCCCCCAGACTCGTATAAAGCCTGCCCAAGCGGCATAGCCACCAACTCTAACATGGGTGCAATACGTTGATACACTTCTTCAGGTAGAGCATCTAACAGATGGTTTTGTTGTGGAGAATGTAACTTATTCATCTAATAGAACCTTTAACTTTTAAACAAGACATGGTTTTAACATCACCTAATCTCTCATGATAATACACATAACAGTCAACATATGTTCGTTAACGAACATATGGTAGTAAACATACAACAGATTCTTTAATTATTAGGTGGCAAATTTTGGGAGCACAGTCACTTACTTGTACTTCTTGCCATGCTGCACAATTTGTACTAACTCAATTGCTTATTGGATTAATTAATAAATAGATAAGTTTGTTAGCGCACAGAAGTAAGTGGAATAGCGCAATATAATTTGATGGTCAAATTACTTATACAGGTTTACTAAAGTAGCAATATCGAAGTAAAGAAGCTATGAGTAAGTAATTATAAAAGTTTCTATCTGACTGTAATGAAACCCATGATTTTTCGTTATACAAAGGAGTACAGAATGAATGTAACATCAGTTAAATTTTCAGCAATTACTTTAGTTTGCCTTTTAGGACTAGTTGCTTGTGACAACCCAAACAAAGCGGAAGATGCAGGAAAGAAAATCGATCAAGCCGTTGAAAGTGCTGGTACTAAAATGGAGGAGGCTACAGAAAAGGTGGAAGAAGTCAGCAATAATGCAGAGGTTAAAGTAGATGACGCTACGATAACTACTAAGATTAAGGCTGCATTTTTGGCAGAGTCTATGATTAATAGTCTTGATATTAATGTCAATACTACGGATGGTGTAGTTACTCTTTCAGGCATTGCAGATTCATCAGCAAGTAGCAAAAAAGCTGAAGAAATTGCTGGAGTTGTGTCTGAGGTGAAGCAGGTCAATAATCAACTCGTTATCAAGTAAAGACAGTACTCATAAATTAATACACAGGAGAATAATCATGAATTGGGATCGCATAGAAGGTAATTGGAAGCAACTCAGTGGCAAAGCGCAAGAAAAGTGGGGTAAGCTTACGCATGATCAAGTAGATGTAATTGCAGGTAAACGTGAACAGTTGTCTGGGAAAATCCAAGAGACATATGGTATTGGTAAAGATGAGGCCAACAAGCAAATTGATGCTTTTGCCGCTTCAATTCATGATGAAATTAACAACTAAAAAAGTTAATTTCATTTAAAATTAGGGCGTTAAAGACTGTTTTGATTTAAGGCAGTGAGAGTTGCTACCTATCATGTATTTTTTGAATGGTAGCAATGCTCTAGACTATTTATAAATGTGAATTCAATCATTCACATTGTCTTAGGTGAAAAATTATCTGATGATTGCCGTATCATGGATTATTTTTATATTCCGTTCTGTACGAAGGCGAACTTAATATTTATCAATTTAGGACTAACGTGTCGGTGAAGTGCCATATGGTTATACATAATGTACTTAAATAGTGCCTACCACACGATGAAAGTTCTGAGTTTAGTATTTATAAGTAGCCTGACATATACAATCTGTGCATGCTCACCTATGCCTATACTGGTACCAGACATGGCTATGCAATCTGCGCATGAAGTTGAGTTTGAAAATGCTCATGGTCCAATAAGCAATGCACAAAGCAAGAAAATACTTGCTGAGCTAAAGAAAGATGGCGATGAAACCAATATTTTTGATCAACATCTGGTGCTCATTTCATCCGTCGTAGGTAGCCCACTAATGCTTGGCAATCAAGTAACTCTATTAGTTGATGGGCCAACTACATATGCGGCAATGTTAGAAGCGATAGATCAGGCAACAGATCACATCAATATGGAAACATACATTTTAGAAGATGATGAAGTTGGGCAACAGTTCGCTACCAAACTCATTGAAAAACAAAAAAATGGAGTACAAGTTAATTTAATTTACGATAGCGTAGGCTCTATAAATACACCAAAAGAGTTTTTTAGTACATTGAAAAAAAGTGGTATTAATGTACTTGAATTTAACCCGATTAACCCATTAAAAACTGTCAAAGGCTGGGAAGTTAACCAACGGGACCATAGAAAACTATTAATTATTGATGGAAAAATAGCATTTTTAGGTGGTATTAATATTAGTAGCGTATATTCCAGCGGTTCATTTAGCTCTTCCAATAGAAAAACAAAAAGAAATAAATTAAACGCTATTCCTTGGCGTGATACGCATTTAAAAGTCAAAGGATTGGTTGTAGGCGAATTTCAAAAATTATTTATAGAAACTTGGGTGAGCCAACAGGGCAAACCATTAATAGAAAAACATTACTTTCCTACACACTCCGCAGAAGGTAAGGAAATTGTACGTGCAATTGGTAGTTCGCCAGACGAGCCATACAGCCAAATTTATGCCGCACTTCTCTCTGCAATTAACAGTGCAAAAACACAAGTGCTCCTCACCAATGCGTATTTTGTGCCTGATCAGCAATTATTAGCTGCACTTAAAAATGCAGTTGGCCGCGGTGTAGAAGTAAAAATATTACTTCCAAATAGAACTGACTCTAGTTTAGTTTTTTATGCATCGCATTCTTATTATGATGAACTTTTAAGTGCGAATGTTCGACTATATGAACATCAAAATGCGTTGTTACATGCAAAAACGGCTTTGATTGATGGTGTTTGGTCAACAATAGGTTCAACTAATTTGGATTGGCGTAGCTTTGTCAATAATCAAGAAATAAACGCAGTTATTTTAAGTCAACCATTTGGAGATCAAATGCTTCATTTGTTCAACAATGATTTAAATGACGCAAAGGAAATTACTTTAAAAGATTGGCGAAACCGACCCATTACCTTGCGGATTAAAGAACAGGCTGCTAGATTATGGGCAAGATTTCTATAAACTGAATTACAAATATCTACAATGGCAGGCTATAAATCTATGCAAACCGTAATAAAGTATAGAATATTAAGCACGATTATAATATTTCTAAATTTTTCAACTGGGCACGCCACGGCTTTAAATGTTGATCAACATGTTGTAGAACTGATGGCACAATATCAATCTATTCATGATAAATTAAACAACAATCAATTCAAAAGACCGCTCGCAATCAAATCAATGGCGTCAGACACGACATTAAAAAGTGAAGTGTATGCCATTATTAATTATCCGTTCCCGATTGTACATGAGGCACTTAATCAGCCCGAACATTGGTGTGATGCTCTTATTTTGCATATCAATATTAAATTTTGTCGAATGGACAATAATTCACATGGCACTTTTCTTAACTTAAATTTAGGAAAAAAAACACAACAATCTTTGCCTCAAACATATAAGACCACATTGAATTTTCATGCGGTAGAAAGCTCTGCGAATTACTTTTTAATTCATCTGACAGCTAAAGATGGACCTTTAGGTACCTATGATTATGATGTTTTACTAGAAGCGACCCCACTTAAAGACACACAAACATTAGTACATTTCACCTATTCATATGCCTTTGGTACAGTAGGTCGAGTTGCTATGAAAAGTTACTTAGCAACTACTGGTAGAGACAAAGTAGGATTTACAGTATCGAGAATTGAGCCAGATGGCCAAATAGTATTTATTAAAGGGATACGAGGTGTAGCAGAGCGCAACACCATGCGCTATTTTCTAGCAATTGATGCTTATTTAGCTGCACTCAATGATGCGCCTGAAAAGCAATTGGGCAATAGATTAAATAGCTGGTTTGACAGCACTGAGTTACACAAAGCACAGCTATATGAAATGAATCGTGAAGAGTATTTAGAAATGAAACAAAGTGAGGTGCTACGACAAAATACCTTGCAGTAGCTAAGCTGAAATTACATATCTACATATCTACATATCACGGAATTTCGAAATTAAATTCAATCTAATTTTAATGTTGCCATATCAATGACAAATCGATATTTAACATCTCCTTTCAGCATACGCTCATAAGCTGTATTGATTTGTTGAATTGGGATTATTTCTATATCCGATGTAATCTGATGCTCCGCGCAAAAATCTAACATTTCTTGAGTTTCTTTGATGCCGCCGATGAGTGAACCAGCAATTTGCCGTCTTTTAAAAATAAGATTAAAGATGCTGGGCGACTGATGTGGAAATGCTGGTACACCATTTAGACACATCGTACCATCACGTTTTAAAAGTTCAGTAAATACATCGAGATTATGTGATGCTGCGACCGTATTTAAAATGAAATCAAAACTTTTACGATGGACTTTCATTTCGTCAGGATTTTTCGATAAAACCACTTCATCTGCACCTAAGCGTTTAGCATCTGCAATTTTTTCTGGGGAGGTTGTGAATAACACGACGTGCGCACCCATAGCATGCGCAAGTTTTACAGCCATATGTCCTAAACCACCCAAACCGACGATGGCGACTTTGCTATTAGAGCCTACATTCCAATGCCTTAATGGTGAATAAGTGGTAATACCTGCACATAGTAGCGGTGCAACGGCAGCTAACTCTAACTTATCTGAAATGTGCAACACAAAATGTTCATCAACGACGATGTGGCTTGAGTAGCCGCCATAAGTCATTTTGCCTGTATGTTGATCTGGACTGTTATAAGTAAAAGTTTCGTGGTCACAATATTGCTCTAAGCCATCCAAACAGTCTGGACATACACGACAAGAATCTACCAAACAGCCGACCCCAGCAAGGTCACCTACTTTAAAACCTGACACTTCACTACCCACTTGCGTAACACGCCCAACAATCTCATGACCTGGCACGACAGGGTAAATGCTATTTTGCCATTCATTCCTTGCGGTATGTAAATCTGAATGACAAACTCCACAATATAGAATTTCTAACTGAACATCTTTTTTGCCAATGTCACGACGCCGAAACTCAAATAATTCAAGCTTACTAGTTGCAGAGTGGGCTGCATAACCAACCGTTTTTCTCATAAATTTCTCTATCATCATAATTAAAAGGTTGGTTTAACAGTTTGATATGGAATTAATTTACCACCTCAAGAGCACCAGTTGGCCTACATTTTGTGGGTTATTGACAACCCATTTGACCTTCAATTTGATGTTGCTCTTGGTCTGAAATAATCACACGACGATTGGGTTGTAAACATTCCACCAATTTTTTGCCTCTTATGCCATTACAGGCAACTACAGGTTCAGTTTCACCTTTACCCACCGCCTGTAAACGATTGGCATCGACGCCTTGCGAAGTCAAATACTCTTTTACCTGATTTGCACGACGTTCTGATAAGTTCTGATTATAAATTGATGTGCCAATCCGGTCGGTATGCCCATTAATCATCACCAACTTAAATTCAGGGTGGGCTTTTAATTGACTAACTACATTATCTAGCACTGGTTTAGGGCCGTCTTGTAACTTATCGTTATCAAAAGCAAACAGTTTTTCAGCTGAGATTGTAATGGTTTCAAATGTTGGTTTGCATGGTGCAGCAACTGGCGCAGGTGCTGCTATAACGGGCTCGGGCTCAGGAGTTACTGCTGCTACTGCGATAGGTTCTGGCGTATCTTGTGCAACTGGCACGGGTGCAGGTGTACCGAATCTAAATATTGCACCAAGGTTAAAAAGTGTCTGACTAACTGTTTCTGAACTATTTTCATTTTTTAAGCTAATTGTATCTTCCAGTCCGCCTCTAGCACGACTCCATTGTTGTCTCAAATCAACTTGGAAACCAAAACGATCACTAATTAAATACTGAGCGCCAAAACCCACATTGCTAAGCCAAGTTTTTCTTTCATTTTTTAAATCATTCAGTTTTGCAGGTAATGGTCCTGAATAATCTAACTCATTATCAGCAACACCTACACCCGCCAATAAAAATGGTCGAAATTTATCACGACTAAACATATATAGAGCATCGATGCCTAATACTGTTTGATTATAATGCCCGTGTGCCCCAGGAATTCCAACTTCATTGGCACGGTTATAACTTAAACCACCCTGAACATCCCAATTTTCACTAACTTCTTTACCTAATTTTATAAACAAGCCACCTGCATTTTTGGCGTTAATATCGTGGTCAGTAATTAGTTGACTTGCACCAGGAACCAAATACCAGCTACCTCGGTACATGTCTTCAGCAGATACGTTACTTGCAATTAATGCAATTGAAGCTGCGATTATAGATGTGATAATTTTTTGCGCCATTGTGTATCCTTTAGTTGTGCGTTTTTTTGATTCAAAATCGTGCTTGTCTAGTTTGAATAAAAGATAAATATAGTTTGACGAGAATCATCATACTTTAATCATACGACTCTCTCTGTTCGCAAAGTAACATAATGCCAAGTTAAACTAGTTAAAACGAGATAGGTGTAGATTTGCTAACTTAATGTTATTAAATAACATTTTAAAGCTGGTTTTTTAAGCTTTAACACTACAACTAAATTTGTGGGAATTTATATTTACGTTTCTCTAACACCTAGCGACTACGCTCATCATGTAATTATCGAATTGCAATAATTTAACTGTGTATATCAACAAGGTTCCGGTGATTTTAGTCTTTTAAGAATCTTTCTTCCGCATCTGCATATTATGGAAATATAGAATTAGCATCTGTCTACTAACGTACATTGGTCAACAAAAATCTAAACTAAACTAGCTAAAGTGCATTTGGTTTAAAGTTCAGCTAGATTGTTTTGATACTGCTGTATTTCTAACTACGAGTAGTAATTGTCATCAAAGTGATAGCGAAATTAGCATCGAAGGTAAAATTAAAACGTCCGCATTGCGCGGACGTTTGAGTTATAGCAAATCTTTGAGTCTGCTTTAAATTTAAAAAACAATTTTAAACTTAATCATCTCATTTATTTCAGAGTTTTCTACCCTGAATTATTCGTACTAATATCACTACTACTGCGATGACTAAAAGTATATGTATAAACCCACCCATGCTATATGAGGTTACTAGACCAAGTATCCACAAAACTATTAATATAACTGCAACGGTCTCAAGCATTTCTATACTCCAAATGGTTAGTAAATAATTAATTTCTAAAATGTAGTTTGTATTCAACTGAAGTCATATCCATAGCATCCTATGCAAGTTTGGCTGTTTTAGCTTTCTAAGCTTAGGAAGGCATTTATAGACATCAACTTTAATTTTTACAAGTGTTAACAATTAAACTGCTAAAAAAAATCATGCCATCTTTCAAATTTATATAAAACTAAAGAGCTATTCATTTGAAAAGCTCATATTCTCATAAGCTAGGACTGCGGTCTGTGCGCTAGCGAACAGATTGATAAAGACTTTTGATTTTCAACTAAAAATAGAATTTTTGCTGAAAAGTATGACCTATGCGATTGATAGTCAATAACTCAACAAATAAGGGCAAGTTTAGGATGAAAAGGTGATTTAAAAATCAGTTGATATAAATGAAAGTAGAAAACTCACCATGATATAGATATGAGCAACATCTAAAATTAGATTAAAAATAAACTAATTAGATCTGTTGGCTAACGAACAGATGTGCTTAATCCTTAGCTCTATTATCCATGCTACTTAACACGTAGTAGAAACTCATAATCAACCAATTAAAGGAATTTTCATGAACAAGTATAGAAGTAAAATTGTAGCATTTGCTTTATTAGCAACTGTTTATTCAGTATCAGCTGCTACCACTACAGATGATGCAAGCACATTAGACACTTCAGAGATCCCACAACTCAAGCAGCAAGTTAATAAGACAGAAAGTACAGCAGCAAAAAGTAGAGTATCAAAAAAAGATCGCTTGCACAAAAAAAATGAAAAAATGTACTCTAAAAAACAAAATAGAGAGAACGCCAACTCGATGAACGATAAACCGATAGGTACAACTAATGGTATTAGCAATAATGGCAGTACTGATGACACGAGAGTTGGTGAGCCAATTAACGGCACAAGAACTGGCACGAACAATAGTAGCAACAAACTAGAGGACACAAAATGATAAATGCCAATCAGATTAAATCTGACATGCCAGTTGTATGCTCACAAGATGGGCAATTCGCTATAGTGGATCACATGGAAGGTACTGACTCAATAAAACTTAAAAAAGATTTGCATGGGCAGCATCATTACATTCCTCTTAGTTGGGTGACGTCTACAGAAAATGACAAGGTAAAAGTAGATCGTCCTGGAAAGCACGCGATGCAAGATTGGTCAATTACAGCATAAATACTATTAGGAGTAGATATGAAAGGTTATGTTAATAATATCGAGAAACTAGCGATAAAAAATGAGGAATTTCGTCATGTACTATATACAGCTAAAAATTGTCAGTTAGTACTAATGGCATTAAAACCCAAAGAAGAAATTGGTGCAGAGATTCACAAGCTCGACCAATTCTTTCGCGTGGAGGAAGGGACTGGTGAAGCTATTCTTGATGGTGTTAGTACCGCACTGTGTGCTGGTTTTGCCGTACTTGTCCCGGCCGGCACAAATCACAATATTATCAATACTGGTAGTACACCACTAAAGCTTTATACACTTTATGCACCACCAAACCACCTCGATGGTATCGTTCATCATACACGCGAAGAGGCGGAAGCAGATGGAGAACACTTTGATGGAAAAACAACTGAGTAATGTTTTAATTCCTTGAATGAACAATTACGAGTTACGCTTTGGAAACTTCAACACATAGTTTAAGTGATCTTTTTGACCAACTGGGCTTACCCTCTGACTTAACGACAATAGAGACTTTCATTAAGTCGCACAGTACAGAGGCAACGTCTAGCCTACTTTCAGAGGCTCTCTTCTGGACAGATTCGCAGGCAACATTTTTACGAGAAGAAATTCTTAAAGATGCAGATTGGTCACAAGTGATTGATCAATTAAATTCGAGTTTACATTCAAAAAAGTTTAATGGTTTAAACAATTAAAGCATAAAACCCCAAGAGTAGTAAGTTCTAATCCCCGTCAATTTATAGCAGTTAATTGTATTAATAAATAACACGCTAAATTTGCGAGCGCACAGAATTCAAAGCTATTAATTAGTAAGGTCGGTTAGATAAAGCCACCACTATAGTTCTATCACAGGAGCAATATCATAAATAAATTTATCCACCATGTATCAGGCATCTTTTCTCATCGTGATGCGGCAAACAAAACACTTTCAAGTCTTGTTGAAAAAGGTATTCCGCGAACTAGGATACGGCTCTTTGATAGTAAATCTAAGTTACCAACTTCTTCAGAGCAAGCAGCCGCTTTTTGGTGTAAACCGCTTGCTTGTTGATCTACAGCCATATTATTTATCCTCAATAGGCTGATAGCTAGTAAATAATAACAATATTTATTTTGGTGAGCTTTTAACTAGCTTTGATGGATTTTATTAAAAATATCAATTAAGTTTAGGCTAACTCAGCTTTGCGGCGACGTGAAATAAATCCCATAAGACCTAAACCAGCCAGCATCATGATGTAAGTTTCAGGTTCTGGAACAGAAACGACAAATGCAGAAAGTGTGCCGGAATATGCTGCTCCAATTGTCCCTACAACAGTACCAAATACTTGATAGGTGTAGTTGCCAGGAGCTAATTCTAATGAATTTATTCTGAAAGAATCCCCCTCTTGTATTGCGCTCCATGTTTGGCTCGGGCCATATAAAGTAGCGCCAAAACTACTTAGTCCAATCTCAAAAGCGGGCAAGTTATCAATATCCGCAGAAAATCCAGCAAATTGCTCCGTAGGAGAAATTGAAAAGTTCCAGTTATCAACAAAACTATTACCAGGAACTAAAAAAACATTTCCGATAAGTACTGTGGTGTTGGTAATGATTCCTTTGTCAAAGGCGTTTGTTTCTGTAAACGCATTCGCGGTAATCGAAGCTGTAACAAGTCCAATAGACATCAGCGTTGTTAAAAAAGCAGTGTGTTTCATGTTAACCCCAAAATAGAATAATAAAAAATAATATATAAAGCCAATTTGTCTTAAATCACGGCCATGATATTGTTTTATAAAAGTGCTGTATGTACGACATCTCACACAACTAACAATTAAAAAAAATTTCAGAACCTTTTAACAAGTCATTCGTTTTAATTAGCTTGAATGTTAAAGCTATATAGCAATTTTTAAATAATTCAATAAGTTATTGTAAAAGTTGAATACTAGGTGTATACGTTAATGACTAATATTTAGTTAGAGGCTCTACAAATGAAATTTAAGGACTACTATGAAGTATTGGGTGTTACGCGTACCGCTACTGACGATGAAATTAAAGTCGCTTACCGCAAACTAGCGCGCAAATATCACCCCGATGTGAGTAAAGAGCCTGATGCTGAAGACCGCTTTAAAGAAATTGGCGAGGCCTATGCCGTATTAAAAGACGCTGAAAAACGCGCCGCTTATGATCAAATAGGCAGGCAAGCCAAACATGGGCAAGATTTTACGCCGCCACCTAATTGGGACACAGGATTTGAGTTTAGCGGTAGCGGGTTTGATACGAATAGTGCGGCGGATCAAAGTGAGTTTTTTGAAGCCCTATTTGGGCGCCACGCAACGGGCAGGCAAAATCAGAACATGAACGCCAAAGGCCAAGACCACCACGCTAAAGTGATGATAGACCTGAGCGATGCTTACCATGGCGCTAAAAGAAGCATAGCCCTACAAATGCCAGGCCATGATGCGCAAGGCCGAATAGTGATGAAGGAGCGCATACTGGATGTGACCATTCCTATCGGTATACATGCTGGCCAGCACCTTAGGTTAAGCGGCCAAGGCGCGCCTGGCATGGGTTCGGGCGCTGCTGGTGATTTATATATAGAAATATTATTTAAGCCCAACGCGCTTTACCGCATTGAAGATAAAGATATTTATATGGATATACCCGTCACCCCATGGGAAGCAGCATTAGGCGCAACCGTTAGCGTGCCAACGCCAAGCGGCGCGGTGGAGCTTAAAATTCCAGTAGGTTCAAACGTAGGCAAAAAACTACGTTTAAAAGGGCGGGGGATACCTGCAGCGACACCTGGTGATTTGTATGTGGTGATTGCCATTACCATACCGCCCGCAGACAGCGAACAAGCCAAAGAAGCATACCGCGCCATGGCCAAAGCGTTTGATTTTAACCCCAGAGCAAATATGAAAGGATCAACATGACTACAACACAAATGCAAATGACAGCAAGCTGCATTGTAGAAAACGAAGTGCATTGGTCTATCACAGAGCTTTGCCACGCCACCAACACAGAAACTGAACATGTGATTGCATGGGTGTATGAAGGCATACTCTCCCCACAAGGCGATGCGCCTGAAAGCTGGCGCTTTAGTGGAGATGCGCTTAAACGCGCAAAAAAAGCCCTGAGATTATCACGCGACCTTGAAATTAACACACCGGGTGTTGCGATGGTGCTTGATTTACTGGATGAAATTGCTAGGCTAAAAAAATAATGCTGAATTTAAAGCAAAATAGATGCTCCAAACACCCCGAGAGATTTTTATGCCTCTGCAAGCCGCATGGATAGTGGCTTACATAGGGTGTGAAATGATGTGTACTTAAAATATGTCAAAAATTGACTTATTTGCAAAATCCAAGAGTTTCTGAGGGTAGTTAATTTTTAGTTTGTCGGTCCGTATGCTAGCACACAAACAAACGCACACAAAAAGACTATAGTCCACGCATGGCTTTTGAAATCTTTCAACTGCCATTCAATGCTTTACAACTTAAAGGATATTAAAATGTCAACAACACCAACAACTACAACTACAACTGCAAACAATCCCAGTGGACTCCACCAGCAAGCAGCAACTGACCATGAAATGGCAGCAAAACACCATAAAAGCGCCATGGAATCTCATGACAAAAACAATCTTTCAGATGCAAAAGACAGCTCAAAAAAAGCGATGGACGCATGTAACTCAGCACAGAAGAAGTCTGAATCAGCTTGCGGTTCAACTTCAAATTAAACTAGCACTTTAAACATGCAGTGATTCAACTGCACTAAAGATAAAGCCCGCAGTCGCGGGCTTTTTAATTTAACTCAATGTATTGTTGATAAATTGAGCATGTTTGGTAAGCATACGGCACACCATAAACGTGTGCTTTCTACAAGCTCCAAAACCCCCGAGAGATTTTTATGCCTCTGCAAGCCGCATGCAGACTGGCTTGCAGAGGTGGTGAAATGATTTTTGTTAAAAATAAGCTAAAAAAAATGATAAATTTATTCCCTGCATTGGTAGTATAAAACTCACAAGATAGCTTTCTGTTCATTACTATAATAAATACTCGGTCTTTGTTTTATTTTTCAACACCTCTTCCTTTTTCATAAGAATATCGTGTTGCGTTGATCAATTGAACTCACATAAATGGTCATTATGGGTTGAGGGATAAGATTAGATTTAATATTATATAAAATCAATTAGTTAGCATGAGTGCAGCTGAATAACTTGAGATTATAAATAGGTAAATGTTGCGATTTAACTCATGCCAAGTAGGCATAAGCTGCGATTTTCTCAATTGGTACTATTTCAGAATTCTAATTCCTGAAAGCAAACACTTGTAAACGTAATTTATGACCTTTTAGAAATTCGCCATCTTTAACTCAATGGTAAAAAAATCCCCTAAAGCAGAAGTACATCACTAATTTTCGTTTAACCTAAATTGGCTGATTTAAACTCAACAGCATTTGGATCTGAGCGGCGGCTATGGGGATTTATATGCCCTCGGCAAATTTGGGGGACAGGCTGTGTAAAAACACAAAAATGATTATGTTGTATGAATGTTCAATCAATCAACCTCACTTAATTTAATGCATTAGCCTTTGCTAGATTGATGGATATTCAGGTTGGTTTTTATCTGTTTA
>JAKQKB010000120.1 GCA_029560875.1 Bacteroidota bacterium
CATCGACAACATCGTAACGGGAATTAAGCAAAAAGCAAAACAGTCCGTTCACAAGCAGCGTACACTCACCGAGGACTACAAAGCGTTCGTTCCCGTCATTGTAGAAACCGACAGCGCGAATGAGGCGTTTTATTTGAGGGAGGAAATAACTAAATATAACTAGGAAATTATGAAAAACAAAGACATAAAATCAATTTGGAAGTTTGCTAAAACGTTTTGGATAGCATCGTTTTTATTGTGGATAGCGGAAACGATAATCTTTTTAATTATCGAGGGTTGGCATTTAAAGGCGACAAACCCAGTCGAGGTGTTTTTGGACAACACCGTACAAAATATGTGGATTACGGCTTTAAACGCAACTATCTTTGTTTGCTTTTACCAAATAATTAGAATAAACAACAAAACACCATGAAACTAACCCTCCTCCTCCTCCCAATCCTATCATTCGCCCAAAACGGATTTATACACCCAAACGGGAATGTTGAGCTAACGCCGTCCCGAGCAACCGAAATCCGAGTAAGCTACCAAGCACTTGAGCAGCGTTATCATAAATGCGAAGAGTACGCGAACGGGCTGAATGCTATTATTACGGATCAAGCGTCGTTTATGGTTAAGGCTGCGGATAGCATAACGCACTACAAGGGGCTGTACGACAACTTGCAACGCGCAGAGGTTAAAGAAGTCAGCAAAGGCAAAAAATGGAGCGTTGGCGTTGGTGCAGGTGCGACCTATTCAATCCCGCGCGCTAAAGTAGAGCCAGTTATCTTTGTTGGCGTTATGAGAAATTTGTGGAGTTTTTAAAATCAGTAACTTAAAATCAATTATATTATGAAGAAAAATTTAGCAGGAATGTTAGGATTTGCCGCAATGATGGCAATGGGTGATAATTTATCACTTGATGGAATGCCGAGAACTGAAGGGATTTCATATAAGCAAAAAGCAACAACAATGAGAAGTAATGCAATACTAACGCCAAAGCAGCTCAAAGAACGTGCAAAAAATAAAAGAGCAAAACAAGCGCGAAAATTAAATCGGGTTTCGTAAATTGCCATCGGTTAATCGTGTAAATAAGAATCGCATATTGCTGATTTAGTTTACTTCGGTTAATTTACATTGGGTTAAATCCGTGGTTCCTACGCTGCGGATTTTTTTATTTGGAATGATTATAAATTAACGCAATAGCGAAAATAAATTTGCGTATTAAATTCGTTATAGCGTAATTTGCTGTAATATTAATCACTTAAACAAGTATAGTTATGTCACAAGCAGAAAGAACGGAGTATGTATCAATTTACGTAACGCCTGAAGTAAAAAAAGAGTTTGAGTTAGCAAAAGACAACAAGTCGTTGCAGGAAAGCATTGTCAGAAATTTTTGCCAGTCAGAATCCAAATGGCTTGAGCAAGAAATGCAAGGTATTGACGAGGCTACAATCAAATACACCGCGAAACTCCTAACTATTAAGGACAAATTTCAAGAAGCGCAAAACTCTTATATTGAGCAATTCGATATAATATATGGGTTGGCAAACCAAACTTTTAAAAAAGCCGACAACGTTGTGAAAGATTTGGACTCAAAAACATCTGAGGTATTTGAGAAAATATCTAGGATTAACAAAAGTATTTCGGCGGTAGACTATCATTCTTTAGAAAGGCTGTTGTCGGCCGTTGAAAAATTTAACGGTATGTCAACAAAAGAAAAAGAGCTTATTACACTACTTTTATCTAAACAGTAATGACCACACTAAAACTACTACAATTTATCAACTCAAAAGGACATTCCCGTGCCGAAGTTAAAAGTAAGTGCGGGATTAAGGCAAGCACTTATTCAGATTGGGAGCTACAACACAAAGAAATGAAATTCAGTACCGCAATGAGTATTTGCCAAACTTTGAAAATCAACCTTAAGGAATTCTTATCAACCACCAACATCCGCTAGATTGGCGGGCTTTTTTTAATTTAATAATTTAGAGTTATGGGAAGAGAAACAAACGGCATAGGAGATTACGACAACGATATTTTGGGGTTGGGCAACAGTCAGCATCCCGACAACCGCGAACAACAACCACGCGAACTTACACAAGTTGAACAGTTGCA
>JAKQKB010000149.1 GCA_029560875.1 Bacteroidota bacterium
ATTTATTATATTTGTCTTTTGAATATCAGTTGAAGAGAACACTTCACGAAAATCTTCTCCTCTTACTGTTTTGTATGTTTGCCCATCTGCATTTGTTATTGGGATAACAGGCGAGATTTGCAAGTCATCTAAGGTTGAGTCCGCTTGTTTTATTTTATCTTCTAAATCACTTAATATACTCATTTAATACCTCCTTTAGTTAGGAGAAATAGGGTGCAGTTAACACCCTATTTACTACTATTTATTTTTTATCTAAATTATTAGTATTCTTTAGTATTGTATCTTTTAATTTTCCTAATGCTTGGGTTGCATAGAAAATGCTAGTCGAGCCAAACAATCCAGCAATAACTTTATTTGTTATTTCAATTTCTATATTTAAGTCTAAGCTTTCTAAAATTATTGGAAACAAATAAGATGCAACTGACAGACAAGTTAACCCAACAATAAAAGAAATTAGCTTTAGTATTGTGTTTTTTAGTTTTGTCTTACTGATTTTTTGTGATAATATTTTTGTGTTATAATATAAGCCAAAACTAAAATTTGAAATATAACACAAAGTAAAAACGACTATACTCATTAATAACACATACATTTAATCACCTACTTTGGATATAAAGTGGGAATGTTATTATACAAACTAGCCGACAATGTGACCCCACTTTTGATTATAATTGATATTTGGTTTGAGTATACATAATAAAAGCTGGATGATTATTACCACCTAGCTTGTTATTTATGTATTTTTTAGAGTGAACTACTAATGTTCCACCATTACGTTATTCCAAATCTTTCCGCATCAGCCTCCCAGTTCTGTGCGAGTTGTGCTGCCGTGAGACCTCTGCTGTATAATCGCAGTGCATAGCATTTTATATTAGAATAGTAAGTTCCTCGACCCGTTCCGCCGATGGCAAACGCATGTGACGACTGTTGTATATTTCCGCTTAATGACATACTACCTTGTTTTTCACCATTAATATAAAAGCTGTAAGTAGAGCCATCGTAAGCCGCTTGAGCACAGTATTTTTTATTAAGTACGATACTTTCTTTGCCGATAATACCATTATAAGTATCATTCACTCTTATATCTGTTCGGATTTTTGTCGAATTTGTATTCTTATATATGCCAATACCTGCCAATTCAAAGTTTGAACAGAAATCATTTTCACTTGTAGTATAGCTATTAATTTCAAATGTTATTTCCACTGTAATCTGAGATTGTATGTCATATATACTTGGCAACCTAATCATTGTATCGTCTGTACCATTAGTCTGATAGTAGTTAGCTCCGATATTACCGCTTGCACGATGACCGCAGTTACCCTTGAGGTCAAACCAGTTTGTAGTCATATTGCTGTCGTGCGGATACCCTGCAACGTTTCTGTCTGCGTCAAAATGATAAACTATATTACTTGCCACATAGCCCAGACTTGATGTCGTTTTGCGTGTTGCTATTGTTCCGATGTCCGTTGCAAAATCGTTGTAGCCGTCGCCCTCGTTTACTGTGCCGCCCTTAGCTATAATCGCAGCGGCAATAGCTGTCTTGTCAGCCTGTAATGCCGCAATGCTTTCCGCAATACTCATAATAAAGCCTCCAATACCTCCGCCAGTCCCTGCATTGCTGCGAGGTCTGCATAAAAATTAGCTTCCGTGTCCGTATATCCGCCCACCTGAGCTGACGCATATGCTGACATTCCGTCCTGCCCATCAGCACCGGGAGCACTTATTACACCATTAGCAATAGTAACGGTTGTTCCGTCAACCTTAACACCGCCTAGAGTATCTGTGCTTGCTATTGGTAGCGTGTAATTGTTAGCATTTTCCGCTATGCCGTCAAGTTTTGCTTTTAAAACCGCTGTAAAATCGTTTGCAGATAACCCCTTGCCGTCAACTTTATCAACTTTATTTGATAAATCTATACCTAATTTAGTTTTAATAGTTTCGTTTGTTTCATCACCTGTATTTGTATTACTTGTATTATTTATAACTACCAAATTAGCATCTGTAACAAATCTTTTATCTGTACTATCAGTAATGTTAGCAGTTGTAGTTGTGTCAACATTAACCACATTATCTAATCCTACTTGCGATTTTGTAACATTATGAGGGTTACTAGTGTTAGTATTGTGAGCGGTTACTATCGTGCCATCAGCCTTGAGATCTAACGCTGTTTGAGTTAAACTGGAAATAGGTTTGTCAAGATCGGAT
>JAKQKB010000156.1 GCA_029560875.1 Bacteroidota bacterium
CACACAATGTGTGCGCTCATTCGACTTACGGAATGCGACCCTGTCCTGTATGATTCCATTCTGTAAATCTATGAAATTTATAGAAACTAAAGTACCTGCAATGAAATTGCAGGGTTTTAACCAATTTTTAAGATAATAAATAAGGCTGTCTGTCTCTATAAAGGACGTTACTTGTAAATAACTTATGTTGCGACTTACCGTATCCTTAAATGAAATAAATACAGAATCTTTATAAAAGGAGAAACCATTTGTTGTTCCAATTAACAAGCCTTTGTGTTTTTTTGAGAACTCAATTTTACGGACGTTTTCGTTAACAAGACCATCTTTCACATAAAAATTCTTAAACTTGCTCCCATCAAACATCGAAATGCCACTGCCGTAACAAGCAAACCAAAGATTTCCAGTTGAATCCTCTGCAATAGACCAAATACGATTTCCTGCTAAACCATCACTCTTAGTGAAAGTTTTGTAATTGACACCATCAAATCTACAGAGACCAGCCTCTGTCCCAAACCAAACATAACCTCTAGTATCCTTGAATATATCATATACCTTATTAGAGGGAAGGCCATCCTTGATTGTAATATTATGGGTATAAATACGCTGCGCAACAGAATTGCCAGACAAGCAAGTGAATGTAATAGCTATTGCAATAACAAGTGTTTTAAAGAGAAATCCCATCGCTATCTACTGGTTAAAACCTCGATAAAACTTTCAATTCTGCGAGTAGCTATTTCAAGTTCTTTACCATTTTCAAGGATTATTTTATCTCGGCTTTTATCGTATGTTTTAATATAATTAAGGTTGACGAGAAAAGACTTATGACACCTAAAGAATACTTTACTTGGCAGCATCTCTTCAAGGTTCTTTAAAGTAGATACAATAGTGAAAGAATTGTTGTCGATAGTGTAGATGGTGGAGTAATTTACCTCTGCTTTGCAGAATAAAATGTTGCTCATTTTCAAAATCTGGTAACCATTTCTCGTTGGGAAAATTACCTTTTTATTGATTTCTAGGTCGTTGCTCAAATTGTTTATAAATGTGTCAATTTTTATCTTAGAGTAGTTTCTTGCTTTTCGTTTAAATCTTTGGATAGTTTCACCTAACTGTATGTAGTCAACAGGTTTTAGCAGATAGTCAAGAGCTGCATATCTAAAGGCATTAAGTGCGTACTTTTGGTATGCCGTAACAAAAACAACCTCAAAGTCAACCTCATCCCCAAAGTATTCAAAAAGTTGCAACCCGTTTTCGTTGGGCATCTCAATATCCAGAAAAACTAACTCTGGCTTCAGGGTGTTAATTGCCTTTACTGCTTCTTTAACAGAGGATAATGATGCCACTATCTCAACTTCATCAGTGAAGAATTGAGAAAAAATGAGTTGAATAGAATCTCTAGCATCCTTTTCATCATC
>JAKQKB010000206.1 GCA_029560875.1 Bacteroidota bacterium
TTTCACCTAAGAACGTGTTTACTACTACTGCCATTTTATTTTTCCTTCCTTATCCTATGGATAAACTTTAATGGTTAATGGGAATTTTACGAGCAAGCCGTCCTTCAATGCACCTGTTTCGTAAGTCTTGAGAGTTATAACGTTTACAGAAGTCCACTCAACCTCAACCGATTTGTCATCACCCAAAGGTGGATAACTGAATACGGTTTTGTTCTCGGTGAATGCGCCTGTAAGCGTACCGATGTATGTTCCAACAGCGGAGTAAGTCCAAACAATTGCACCTGAGAGACCGTTAGTAAGCAGGGTAACGGCAGGAGCGCTTATTCCAACACTCACTAAGATTGAGCTGTTAGTCCAAGTTGTGGGGGTTGTTCCACTTGCGACAAAGGTGTTTCCTGTTTCATTCGTTCCGCCAACGTTTGTGAAGTCATCACCTGCTACATAACTTGCTATATAGTAAGTCTGCCCTTCAATAAGTAAACCACTCGTAGCGGCGTAACCTGTTTCGGAAAGGAGAGCGGTGTATTCTTTAACTCCGAGTATTGCATCAGTTTGAGGATTAAAAAACACTAATTGGGCATCTGAATTTACGTAATAAGCCATCAATGTTGCTGAAATAGTTTGCTTAAATATTTTTGGATATGACGCACCTACTATTGTCCCCAAAATGAAATTTTTACTACTTAATCCATACTCGACAGTATTGTATGCGAAGGTTGCCCCAAAATTAATCATATTGCAACTCCTCGTGGAGTTATAATTGATTATGCTTCCTGTACAATAATCATAATTCCCTATCCAATCGTTATACGAAAAAGTATTAAAACAACACAAATTTATCGATGTGCCAACACTTCTTACCATTGTTTCAATAAGGCACGCAGTAAGTGTGCCTGTCATTGTAGTGTTCTGAATGGAGGAGGCTATGATTGTATTGCTTACTGCCAACTTGTTATTAAAGGCTATTCCAATAGTGGAATCCTTAGATTCTGCTAATATCGTATTGTCTGTAATTAAAGTCCCTGAAGCAGTTAGAAATACCAAATTAAGATATAAAAGACTTGGGTGAGTGGTCGAGCCAGCATTTATAGTATTATTTCGTATTTTTATGTCGTCTGCTCTGTTTCCGAATATTGTATAATCTACATAGTCGCTTGGACTCGCAGGGATAGTTAATGAAAGCGGCCCCTCACCCATTGACCAACTCGTAGGTCTGCAACTAAAATAAAGATTATTTAATTCGGTAAACTTAATCCAATACTTTGTATCAGAAAGGGCGTTTCCAACATTACCTGCCACCGCAGATACATATACAATATTACTTGCACCTTTAACCATTGCACACAATCCATAAGTCGTTCCCGCATCATATTCAGCAGTTACTGCAACTTTCCACCTTCTAAATTTAACATTCCGAAAGTCAAAGCCAATATCATTTTTATATGTATTGTCAATGCGTCTGTAAATATAACCCTTGTCGCATCCTGGCATTACTACTTGGTCGCTCGTAGGATTATAATATATTTCATCTTGCGGATACGCTTCTGAATAAGCATACATCGATAAAGTGTTTACCGAGTTTGCGGTAACCAAAAGAGGTTCAGTTGTGCAAATAATTTTTTCAGTTGGAGTAACATACGGCATATTATACGCCGTCCTGTAATCCGTTATTCTGTACTTCTGACCTGGAACTAATGCCGATAAGGCTATTTTGTCTGTCAACTCCGCATAAGTAATATCTATCACAAGCGGATTGGCGAGGACTCCTTGAGCAGAGCCCGGAATATATTTATCTAAACCCATTTTTTCCTCCTTACTTTGCTACTGAAACAGAAACTTTAACAGTTGCTTCACCGGAAGCAGTCGCCTTGACTTTTATGTATTTCGGAATGTTGAGGTTGTCGATTGCGTAAATCTTTGTTCCTTCTGCAACCATAGTGCCTAAATCCGAATAATCCGAATAATTTTCGTCATCAGCACTTACAGCGTACGCAAATACTACGTTGTTAGCGGCTTCGAGGTCATCTACCGAGCAGGACAACTGTAATGCGTCTGCATCATTCGGTATCATAACTCCGTTACTTTCAACCGCTTCGGTATCAATATCCTGAGAAGCAATTGCTTCAACCACGTTGTAATTTCCCTGAGAATCTTTCGTGAACATATTAGCCCATCCTTCCGTTATTAATGTAATTAATTGACTTGCGGTTACTCCTGTCGGCAGACTGAGAGCTCCAACAATGTCGTCCAGTCCGTATTGTCTTTCTGTGAGGTTTGTTGGATCATAGCCCAGATTAGTTGTTGCAGTATCGACTGCGGTGTTGAATGAACCATCTGAGTATGGTTTGGTAACAGTTCCAGTAGTTACCAGTTCAGCGCCGACAAGAGTACAGGCTTGCAGAAAGACAGTATAAGCGTCTGCGGGAGTCCCGAGCATTGCGTTTCTTTCATCAATTTTTGCCTTCATTAAGTCGGCTAAATCATAAAATGATTGAAGTATCATTGTTTCTTACCTTTCGTATTATTGATATAAATATTGTTTTGTTACTAATCCTAAAATGATAATAAGCAAAGTTGTTATAACTGTTAACCAATATTTGCTTACCTTTATTGCAGTTTTGAACCGCTCGATGTCCTGCTTAATTTCTGTAATGTCACCTGCGTGTTCATCGAGTTTCTCAGTATGAACAGCACAATTTAACAGTGATTTGTTGTTGTGTACTTTCTCGGTTAAAACTGCCAGGTTGATTTTTATTGAACCAACTTCGCTGACTAAATAGTCTAACTTCTGCTCTGTTGTCATGGGTATCATTTCCGTATTATTATGATTGTTAGAATTACTACTATCAAACCAATGTAGAGGAGTGTTTTAAGGTCCCAAAAACTCTCCTCTTTCGTGACGTACTCGACTATATGAGTAGTATCGAAGAAGAGTATGCTGTCCGGCTTAGCCTTGACATAAAACTTTTGATATTCGGGAAAATACTTTACGATCATAACCGTGTCATTCCGGATAGTCTCAACACCGATGATAACAGAGTCTGTTCTGGACGTAACTCTGACGGTATCCTCGATGATCTCCGGATGCAATACTACAGGCTTTATTTCAGTCAGCTGTTTGGGACAAGAGCAACTAAAATAGAGAGTAGAAAGGAGCGCTATGATAAATATATTTCGAATAATCTTTTTCATTTTTAACTTTTACAAACCATTTAATTCTGAAGTAATTAGCAGGTTCTATTTTCCGAGTCATTAAAGAGACCTTGTTACTGACATTGCCCTCGATTGTCTTTCCTTTTATTGCGTTCCAGTCCTCGGTTGTCATTCCTATGTGTCCGAATACTGTTTCCCCCTTCTGCCACACAACTAAATCACCCTTAACCACCTTGTATTTTTTCAAGATTACATCTGTAGCCTTGATTACAAGTCTTTTATCGGTCTTGGTAGCGAAGTCTCTTGCGAGTCCGCTCCTTGTTTTGGGATCAATAACTCCCGAAACAGTCAGGCAGTAGCTCACAAAAGCAGCGCACCAGGAATCTCCCTTTT
>JAKQKB010000132.1 GCA_029560875.1 Bacteroidota bacterium
CCCTCCTCATATTCCCACGTTCCAACATACTCATTAAATGGGAAGTAAAGATAACCGGGACCATAACCGCCCTTGCTTTCGGCAAATTGAGCGACATCATTCAATGGCTCCATCTGATCAAGATTAAACTTCATAAATGATTTCATAGGAGGATTAAAAGGAAGTCCAAGTCCATAAACCGCCTCTTGAGCCATCATGCCAGGTGAAGCAAACACCTCGCCCTTAATAGAAACAAACTCATCATCAGCTGAAGCTATAGCCACCTTAGCCTCCTCAGCAGTTAATGGGCTAACGTCATCGTCTTTACACGATGGAAAAAAGCAAAAGCCTGCCAGAGCAAGCAATGCAATAATTTTTGTTGTTTTCATATCAATTTAGTTTTTAGAAAGACGTTTAACACTATTCCGAAAAACCAAAAGCAAATTATCAAATTAGCATTTTAAAAACTAAAAATCAACTATATAGCAATATTATTGACCAAAGAATTTTGTTAAAAAATGAGGTAAGACTAACACACGCTAATTGTCACATAAAATAAAAGTGTAAAAAATATATGATTCAATGTCGTTTGGTTAAGGAGATTAACTTCGTAGAGTTCCCATCGGTCGGTTGCCTACAGCAAACTCTGTCAGGATTTAAAATCCTGACAGAGTTGATCATTGGATAAATGTGTAATTCATTTATGGAAACTGTAAAAGAATAGATTCCTGCTTTATCTTG
Organism: Bacteroidota bacterium; assembly: GCA_029560875.1. Taxonomy (GTDB): domain Bacteria; phylum Bacteroidota; class Bacteroidia; order Bacteroidales; family Tenuifilaceae; genus SB25. The sequence continues at coordinate 721 of JAKQKB010000132.1, forward strand.
GATGAGTTCTCCGCTGGTTGTCGGATCGATTCGCAGGAATGATAAGACTTTTTGTGAATATCTTTAGGCTTAATTACGGATAATCATTTAAAAACAAAACGCAGTCAGGATTTAAAACCCTGACTGCGTTGGAGTAGAAATCGAAAACTGGTTACCTATTGAACAGCGGCAAGAGCATTTATAGAACCCCAGCCAAAATCGGAACTCTTATTTGGATATAGCGATGCAGACTGTTTCATACGAGTCAAAACCTGATCGCGGGTCCAAGTTGGGTATTTACCCCAAATTAAAGCAGCAATTCCTGCAGTGGTTGATGTTGCTACTGACGAACCGCCCACATAATTACGTGTATTATTGAAAAACCCAAGGCAAACAGAACGCCTATTGGCATCGCTAGCACGTTGCATTATCACAGTAAAATCTATTTTACTTCCTTTATGGCACACATCGCACTCGGTGTAACCACTACCATCAGTAATTCCGGTTGCAGCAACAGTTTCGGTCATATTTGCCGGGAATATTACCCCTGCAAAATTGGTAAAAGTAGTAGATGTACCACCCGCAGCAACAATCATTTTACCCTTTGAGTATGCATACTTTACGGCATCGCTAATACTTCCAACAGAGAAAATATGGCCTATAGACATTGATATTACTTTGACACTAGCCATGTTTGCCAACTCAGTTAACGCACGGCTAACCCCTCGCTGCTCATGGTAGCCATCCAGCACAACATCGCCAGTTGCCCTATAAGCAACCAAATTGCAGTTGTAAGCAACACCAACAGGATATCCCAAATTATTGCGAGGTGCTGCTAGTGTTGCAGCCATTAAAGTTCCGTGTCCACACTTATCGACCGAACCATCGGTTGTAGTTGACCAGGGCCAAATAGAATTCACATACACCCCATACTTAGTGATTGTACGACCCGAAGAGTAACCTTGGTTAAAACTAGAGCCCAACAACGACTGCTCCGAGGAAACGCCAGTATCAATAAGACCAACAGTTACGCCACTACCTGTACTGTAACTCCAAGCGCTAGGAATATTATGTTTATAGTAAGTCCATGAAACCTGACAGTTTGGAGCAACAACGGTATAGTCGCCAGAATTGATTGTCTCAGGATCAGTATCGCACCCAGAATCGCTCTTAACCATTGGCTCAAAATCAAAGTAACGATAACC
>JAKQKB010000217.1 GCA_029560875.1 Bacteroidota bacterium
AGGTGCTGTTTTGCTATGGGTTGTTTCGTGGATGCACAAAACCGAACGACTTAGCTGCTTTCGCCGGAATACCACGTTGCTCATACTTTTTATCGGTCTGACATTTGGAGGATACTATTATTTTGTTTTTCGTGTTAGCGCGTTGGAAAGAAATCAGTGGCTGGCAAACTCAAGGTTCAACAAGGAGGAGTTTAATACCTACCTCAACCTGTTAACACTCAACGGGCAGTCCATTTTCAAGGGCAATGCACAATATTCCGATGTGAGTGATAAAATCTGGCAAACAACATTTGACCCCCGATACCCATACACGGGTTGGGCCCGTGGTAACTACGAGTTGGTGAAGAAGTTTCCGGGGGTTAATGCTGAGATTGTACCCAAGGGTGCGCTTGGTGCGAGGATTGATAAGAACGCTAAGGCTTACACAGGTAAAGATTACGCATATTACCTATCCAAACTATTTGATGGGGAACTGGCGGAGAATAAAAGATGCATTTCGTCGGTGTACTGCTTCGTTTCGGAAGACTTCAATGGAAGCAGCGTGAGATTGATTACCCGAAATGATGCCAGGGGGTTGCGCGACTGGTTCTACGATTTGGGTAAAAAGGGAACCTGGCAGAAGCTGCAGAATTCCTTTTATGGCGATTCGGGCAGGTTTTCGACATCGATTTACTTGGTGAATGAGAATTCCCAGTCGTTTGATAGCCTTCAGGGCCATGTTATTTTTGCTTATCCTCAACTCAAAGAAATTGAATTTAACCCCAAAGATCCTCTTACATGGGCAAGCAACCAGTTTGTTGAAGTAAGTGAATTACATGGCTTTAATGCAACTAAAATTCCTCAGGGAACTAAAGCCCTAAAACCAATAAAGGCTGATATTAAATATCGGGAAAAAGATAGTACATGGTATTATGGGGCGGGGTTATTCCGTTATCACTTTCAGGATACGACAAGAGTAGTGCCCTCAATATACGTTTATGTATCAACCGATTTCAATGGCGATGAGGTTTACCTTAATGCAGGAGGACGTATTTATGGTTTTACAAAATGCAACTATAATCTCGAGCTAAAGGGTACTTGGCAAAAGTTGTATTTAACTTATAGTATGTTTGAGGGTGAAAGTTGGGTAGATTATGGATATAGGAAAAAAGTAACATCTCCTATTGACACAGTAAAAGGATATGTTTTATTTGCTAATCCTGACCAAATGTTTTTAAAATTTGATTCAAAAAAACCTCTAACATGGGCAGGTACAAATTTTACTTCAATCACCACTTTAACAGGTAAAGGAAGTGAACAAATACCTATGGGTAGTATAGGTTTAAAAGTTGATAAAAATTCGCAGTCAAAAAGTTATAAGGGTTTAGTTTACACAACTAACTCTATTATATATCTAAAGCTTGTTAATTCATTACAGCGTTTAAAAACATCTATTTATGTATATGCTTCTCCTGATTTTAATGGTCAAAACTTACGGCTAGCTGGTAGTACTAAAAATATTGGTGGTTATTGGACATCGAACTACAACATGGATAATAAAGGTACATGGCAAAAGTTAACCATTAATAACTGGGGTGAAGCAGGAGAGGAATACTACTCAACAACCTACTTTGAATTGCCCAATGCTAAAGATTTTAAAAACCTAAAAGGTTATGTAATATTTGCCCACCCAGATTTCAAGCTACTATACTTTGACCCTAAGAGTCCAGAAAGTTATACATCAAGTGCTTTTATTCGGGATTATCCATTGGTGGGCAATAACTCCGATATTGTTCCACAGGGAGTAGCCGGGGCTAGGTTCAATAGAACAACTGAGGGGAAAGTCTGGAGAGATTTTTATCATTCTACTACATTATTTTGTGGTGTACAGGCAGAACCTGGCGATTCGGTATTTGCTTCAGTTTACTGCTTCGTTTCACCCGATTTCAACGGTAACGATGTGCGGCTGGAGCTGCGTGGCCCGGTTAAGGGACAAACACTTAGCCGTTTTAACTTCAATGAGCGTGGTAGATGGGTAAAGTTAGAGGCTAAGGCTATTGCAGATAAAGAGGGAATCGTTTCGGGTATTTTCCTTTTTATGCAGAACAATGTGAAGGATTTCAGCGCCCTAAAGGGGTACGTTACCTTTGCCTACCC
>JAKQKB010000026.1 GCA_029560875.1 Bacteroidota bacterium
CCCCACTGGCAACATATCACTTTTCGCTTTCGATAAAGGCGAAGGTTTAAGCGAACACACAGCCCCATTCGATGCAATGGTTCAGGTTATTGAAGGCAAAGCAAGAATTATCATTGGTGGTAATCCTCACGATTTAGTGGCGGGCGAAACCATAATTATGCCAGCAAACATTACCCATGCACTACAGGCCACTGAACGCTTTAAAATGGTGCTTACAATGATTAAAGAGTAACACTTTCACAATTACTTTAAAAGGAATAGTAGCAATTAGTCCATTGCTACTTCTCTTTTTTTACTCACCAAACAACTTTAACTATTACCAACCAAAATGACCCGCCTTTACTCAGCCTTTAAGAAATACCATAAATGGCCAGCACTTTTTTTAACAGTTTTCTTTATCTTCTTTGCCATTTCTGGAATACTGATGAATCATCGCGAACTAATCAGTTCCATTGATATCAACAGAAAGTATCTCCCTAACGACTACGAACTTGAAAACTGGAATTTTGCTTCCGTTAAGGGCACAAAAAACTTAAATTCCGATACTATATTCTTCTATGGTGGCGCTGGAATTTGGATTACAAACCAAAATTTCAGCAGATGGACACCGTTTATGAATGGAATCCCAAGCGGTTCAGATAATAGGAAGATATTTGATTTTGAAATATCTAACGGAAGTTATTTTGCTGCAACCCGTTTTGGTTTGTACCATTTCAACAAATCACAACAACTATGGATTAAGTGCCAACTCCAAAAAAACGATGAATTCGTTACAGGTATCGAAATTGTTGATTCAACTATCTACTTAACAACTCGAAACAGTTTATACGCTGCGAATGATGTTGATGGAAGTTTTAAATTCACCAAAACCGAACTAATTCCACCAACAGGAAGTAAACCAAATATCAGCATTTTCAGGTTATTCTGGATTATTCACAGTGGCGAAATACTTGGAATATCAGGTAGAGTTATTGTTGATATTGTTGGATTAATTATGCTGTTCCTTAGTATTACAGGGTTAATCTACTTCATATCACCCAAAATAATAAAGCGGGTTAAGGGCAGATTTAGGCTGAGAAGAACCAAGCAGGCAACTAAGTTCTCGTATAAATGGCACCTAAAAGTTGGGGCTATATCTGCATTATTACTGTTGATAGTTAGTTTTACAGGAATATTCCTACGACCACCATTCCTGCTTTTTGTTGTAAGTGGCAATATAAATCATTCCGAAAATTCTGCTCAAAGAAACGATATTTTCTGGCACGATAAACTACGTGATATTAAATACGATAAAGTGAGGAAACAATTCCTTATCGCCACTTCCGACGGTATTTTTTATGGGAAAGAATTTAACGAACCTCTATGCAGATTCAAAAACGAACCACCTATCAGCGTAATGGGAATCAATGTTTTTGAAATATTGGAGAATGGCGATTACTTAATAGGCAGTTTCAGTGGTGCATTCCAATGGAATACCAACAATGGAACAACCTACAACTACATTACAGGCCAAGAGGTTGTGCCAACAAACAGTTTATCGTCGCCGTTTGGAAGCGTTGCTGTTTCGGGATACTCGAAAATCAACAACGATGAGTATTTTTTCGATTACGACAAAGGCGTTTTGCCTATGAGAGCGAATCAGAGAGACATTGCAATGCCTGATTTTGTGAAAAACTCATTTAGGTTTCCATTGTGGAATCTGGCACAGGAGTTCCATACCTGCCGTATATACTCTCCAATTATTAGTAGTTTCTACATCCTGATTGTACCGCTTGCAGGAATATCATTGATAATTATCACTATCACAGGATTTGCAATGTGGCTCATCAAAAGAAGAGGCAAGAAGCAGCAAACACAATTTTAGATTGATTCTAAGTACATATTTAACTATATTAGCACAACCAAACCTAAACCAAACGCTGTATGAAGCAAAAATTAAAGGCAATCATACAACACCTAAGCCCTCCAGCAAAATGGCGCATTCCTGTGATTATTGTTGCTGGAATTTTTATGGGCACCGCGGCCTTTGCATTTTACACATCCCGAGCGTGGTCGTACGTATCCGATGACCCTGCAACCTGTGTAAACTGTCATATTATGAGAACGGAGTACGTTACTTGGCATCACTCCTCGCATCGCGAAGTTGCCACTTGTAACGACTGCCACGTTCCGCACGACAATATTTTCCGCAAATACTACTTTAAGGGTGCAGATGGTATGCGTCACGCAACCATTTTTACGCTTAACACTTACTCGCAATCAATTACAATGCTTGCACCAGGACGTACAGTTGTACAGGAGAACTGCATTCGCTGTCACGGTAATTTAACCGAAATGGTTAAAGCCAACGTTACATACGACCAAACCGTTGAAGGCAATGGCCGTTTGTGCTGGGATTGCCATCGCGATATACCTCACGGACGCGTTAAGAGCCTTTCATCTACACCATTTGGAAATGCACCTGTGCCAAAATCTGACACCCCTGAATGGCTTAAAAAACTAATTAAGTAAACCCAAACCAAATCAATATGAAAACCTCACTAAGCAAAAAAATAGAACAACGCCCTTGGATTGGCTGGGCGCTTTTCCTAGGTACAATGGCAGTTGTTTTTGTGCTTGGATTACTTGCCGCAAGTATTGTTCAGCGCAGAACCGAGGCTAACCTAATGAATCAGCCCAAATACGAATTAGCCGAGTTTGAACCACGTAACGAGGTTTGGGGACTTGCATATCCACGCGAGTACCAAACATACTCGCAAATGGCCGACACTTCGTTCCATTCAAAATATAACGGAAGTGCCATGCGCGACGCCCTTGAGGAAGACCCCAGAATAGTTGTGATATTTGCAGGTTATGCATTTGCAAAAGATTATAATCAACCTCGTGGCCACGTTTACGCTGTAAGCGATGTGCATAATACGCTTAGAACAGGAACTCCCGAAACAGAACTCGATGGACCACAAAACTCTAGCTGCTGGGCGTGCAAAAGTCCCGATGTTCCAAGAATGACAAGCCAAATGAGCCCTGCTGACTTTTATAAAACAAAGTGGTCGGCAATGCTATCGGAAATTGTAAATCCTATAGGCTGTGCAAACTGCCACGAACCCAAAACAATGAACCTAAGGTTCTACCAACCTGCTTTTGTAGAGGCATACCAACGACAAGGAAAAGATGCAACAAAATCGACATTAAACCAAATGCGCACAATGGTTTGCGCACAATGCCACGTAGAATACTACTTTAAAGGCGATGGCAAATACGTTACATTCCCTTGGGATAAGGGTATGGATATGGAGCAGATTGAGGAGTATTACGACTCATACAACTTCTCTGATTGGACACATGCAATAAGTAAAACTCCAATCATTAAGGCTCAACATCCTGATTTTGAAATTTTCCAGCATAGCATTCACTACCAACGTGGCGTATCGTGCTCCGATTGCCACATGCCTTACACCACCGAGGGTAGCCAAAAAGTCACCGACCATAAGGTTCAGAGTCCGCTGAACAACATGGAAGCATCGTGTATGGTTTGCCACCGTCAATCCAAAGAGGAACTTATTAAAAACGTTTACGACAGACAGGATAAGGTTTACAAGGAAAAGATTGCGCTAGAAGATATGCTTGTAAAAGCACATTTTGAGGCAAAATTTGCTTGGGACAAAGGTGCAACCGAAAAGATGATGGAACCAGTAATGAAGCTAATCCGTCAGGCACAATGGCGCTGGGATTTTGTGGCTGCAAGCCACGGAGCATCGTTCCATGCACCTCTTGAGTGCATGCGTATTATTGCCGACGGAATGAATAAGGCATCGCAAGCAAGGCTTGAACTTACCAGAATTCTTGCCGATTTAGGCCACAACAAGCCTGTTGAACTACCCGATATCAGCACAAAGGATAAAGCCCAAACCGCCATTGGCCTAGATATGAGCAAACTAAAATCGGAGAAAAAAACTTGGAAAGAAACAAAACTGCCCGAGTGGTTAAAGAAAGCGGAGGAACGTCAAAAACAAATGCCTTTGCCTGCCAAAATAATGTAGGACAATTTGTAAATGAGACAATTTGATGATTTGAAAATTTTTAAAAAATAAACTTTTGAATTTAGCCTTTAGACATTATGAATAACGAACAGAATATCAAGGGAAAGCCAATTTGGTCTTTCCCTTGGAGTTATAAGGAAGGATTTATTTTTGCTTTTGGATTCTTGGTTTTGGGATTTTTAATGGAGATTGTGAATCCTTTACACCACTACATTCCGCCACGCCACCCTTACAACCTTATATACATTGCCATTCTTGTAATAACAACAATAGTCGCAAGCACCCTATGGCGCAAAAAATCTATTGTTGTGTGGTTATCGTCCATAAAATCATCAATTCCTGCAATTATTCTGTTCTCTTTTCAGGTGTTGCTTCTTGCAATAATTCCTCAGGAACAAACAGAAATGCCTGCTGGCTTACATACCATAACACGAACATGGTACTTTGCACTATCGGCATTGTACTTAACAATAACCCTTGGTTTTGCTATTGCCAAAAGGATTTATCCCTTCACCTTTACCAATATTGCATTCACATTGAATCATCTTGGTTTATGGCTTTGTGTTGTTGCCGGATTATTGGGGTATGGCGATAAGCAAGAGGTTAAAATGCAGGTAAATGTTGACCAACTTGTATGGTATGGTATAAATGACAAGGGCAAAGACATTGAATTGCCTATTGCCATTAGGCTCGAAAAATTTATTGCGGAATACTACACACCAAAACCAGCATTGATGGTTCGTGGAGTTGAATTACCAATTCTTTCAAAAAAATCATCCAGACATTTCAACAGATAGTATTTTTAACATCGAAGGCGTTAACGTTAAGGTTCATCAGTACTACCAAAGAGCCTATATCTCCGATAGTGGCTTTATTGATGCTCGAGGTGTTCCATTCACAGGTCCAGCAGCGCTTGTGGAAGTTTCAACAAAAAATGGACAATCAGCCAAAGGCTGGATTGCACCAGAGTGTGCCTCGTTTGCAGAACGATACCTGACCATAAATTCCGATACGATACTTAGACTGCTCCCTGCTGAGCCCAAATATTACGGCTCGGATATATTACTATATACAAAAAGCGGAATTACAGAGCAAAAGCACAGAATAGAGGTGAATTCTCCCTTAAAAGTTGATGGATGGTTTGTTTACCAGTACGGCTACGACAACCGAGCTGGAGCCGATTCTATGTATAGTATATTCCTTGCTGTTTACGACCCTTGGTTGAATGCAGTATATGCTGGTATGCTTCTGATTCTGCTTGGAACAATCCTTATGTCATTCAACTTCTTTAAAAGTAAAAACATCTAGTGTCTAATGTCTAAATTCTAGCATCTTTATCATGTGGCAATTATTTAACTATATATCAGTAACAACAATAATCCTTTGGGTCTTAAGCATCGCAATAGTTTTAATCCCAAAGTATTCCGTGCAGTTTCGTAAGGTTGGTTTACTCACCTCATTAATAGGAACTATACTTTTAGTCGCATTTATTGTAGGGCTTTGGATTACACTTGAGCGTCCACCAATGCGCACAATGGCTGAAACTAGGCTATGGTACTCTCTTTTTGTGAGCATTGTAACGTGGATTATCTACCTAAAAACAAGCAACAAAGCGATGTTTGTGCTTGGATACATAATGTCCATTGTTTTCCTGATTGTCGATATTATTCATCCTGAATATCAAAGCAAATCGTTGATGCCAGCATTGCAGAGCTATTGGTTTATCCCTCACGTTGTGGTGTATATGATATCATACGCTATACTAGGTGCTGCAAGCATATCAACACTAAAGGCTTTTTACTACTACAGAAAAAATAATGAGGTGGAAAGGGACATTGCCCTATCAATGCAGCTGGTTTACCCCGGTTTTGCTTTCCTAACCTGGGGAATGCTACTTGGTGCATTCTGGGCAAAAATTGCTTGGGGAAACTACTGGGCTTGGGATCCAAAGGAAACCTGGGCTTTACTAACTTGGTTTTTCTATTTAATACTAATTCATATCCATAAGTTTTTACCCAATAAGAAGAAACTTATCATAACACTGCTGGCACTCTCATTCATTATTCTAATTATTACCTGGATGGGTATAAAATATATGCCAACAGGAATGCAGAGTGTACACGTTTATGGGGGATAATAGCATTGGTCATAAGTAATGCCAAACTAAAACCAATCAATTTGTTAGCAAATTCTTTCAATAAAATTTCCAGATATTCGAAAAACCATTACTTTTGCGACTGCTTTGATTATAAACACAAATTATTGATATATGACAAAAGATAAAAAGAATGTGCAGCCAGACACAGTAGAATCGCTGGATAATGCATTGACAAGATCGGAACAATTTATTGAGAAAAACCAAAAGAGTTTAACAATTATAATAGTTGCTATACTTGTTATTGTAAGTGTATATTTTGGATACAAGCGCTTTTACCTTGCACCTATGGAGAAAGAAGCTCAATCGCAAATATATGCTGCTGAGTACAACTTTGAGAAAGATTCTTTTAAGTTGGCCTTAAACGGTAACGATAATGATCTAGGCTTTCTTGATATTGCTGATAAATACGGTATGACAAAAACTGGAAATCTTGCACATTACTATGCTGGTATCTGCTATCGACAACTGGGAGATTATCAAAATGCAATAAACTACTTGAAGGGATTTGACGCTGGAGATGTTCTAGTTACGCCAATTGCATATGGCGCTATTGGCGATTGCTATGTAGAACTTAGCCAACTAAAAGAAGGTGCTAAATTTTATGAGAAAGCCGCTAACTATAGCGAAGATGAGTTTACCGCACCAATTTTCCTTAAGAAAGCAGGAATGGTCTATGAAGAATTAAAGCAAAACGACAAAGCAATAAAGCTTTATACAACCATTAAAGAGAAATACCCAAAAAGTCAAGAGGCTAGAGAAATTGAGAAGGATATTGCTCGCAACAATACAATTCTTGGAAAATAATTTCAACCACTATAACAAAAGGGTGTCAGTATTTTGGCACCCTTTTTTATTGCAATCAATAATTTGAATTAACTTTATAGTCGAAAAACACTAATACTATGTCAACTAAAAACAAGAATCTATCAGCCTATAATCCCGAGGAAATTCCTTCGGCAAAAAAAATGAAGTTCGGCATTGTTGTTTCGGATTGGAACGATACTATAACCCATACTTTACTCGATGGAGCTTACAAAACACTTATTGAGCACGGCGCTAAAGAGGAAAATATTTTGGTGAAACACGTTCCTGGAACATTCGAGTTAACCCTTGGTGCACAGTTCATGGCCGAATACGCCGACTTAGACGGAGTAATTTGTCTTGGTTGCGTTATACAAGGAGAAACCCGCCATTTCGATTTTATTTGTCAGGGTGTTACGCATGGTATAACTGAACTGAATATGAACTATAATATTCCATTCATATTTGGAGTACTTACCACCGACAATATGGAACAAGCAAAAGACAGAGCAGGCGGAAAACATGGCAACAAAGGTGTTGAAGCAGCTATTACTGCTATAAAGATGGCCGCTCTGCAACGCGATATGGAGGAATTAGAGGGATAACTCAAGACTCATTTCCTCCACATTCTCACTATTTTAGGTTAATCCATTGAAAAAATCTTTCAAAAAATCATGCACTCCCCTTGCAAAAAAAGGGAATTGTTATACTTTTGCAAACCGATTTTGAGAGGTAAACGTTCATTGAATCCTTTTAATCTTTAATGCAACGCCGATGTAGCTCAGTTGGCCAGAGCAGCTGATTTGTAATCAGCTGGTCGGGGGTTCGAATCCCTCCATCGGCTCAAAAGGATTAAATACAGTTGGGGAGATACCAAAGCGGCCAACTGGGGCAGACTGTAAATCTG
>JAKQKB010000039.1 GCA_029560875.1 Bacteroidota bacterium
GAAAATTAAATCGGGTTTCGTAAATTGCCATCGGTTAATCGTGTAAATAAGAATCGCATATTGCTGATTTAGTTTACTTCGGTTAATTTACATTGGGTTAAATCCGTGGTTCCTACGCTGCGGATTTTTTTATTTGGAATCATTTTAAATTAACTAACAGCAATAAATTTTAACACTTTTATATTACCACCAAACAATATTTATATTACTTTTGGTTAAACAAAAACAAAGTATTATGAATATAGGAATTGTAATTAAAGGACTGAGAAAGCGAAAAGGACTTTCGCAGGATGAGCTTGGAGAGGCTCTTGGAATATCTCAAACGTACCTATCACAGATTGAAAGTGAAAAGAAAGTTCCCGCCGCGGCTACGGTTGCAAAAGTAGCTACTTTCTTTGAGATTCCATCAGGCGTATTGGCTTGGATGTCTATTGAAGAAAAGGACGTTCCAGAACACAAAAAAGAGGCTTACAGACTTATGAAGCCAGCGGTTGACGAACTTATAAAGTCAACATTCAACTAACCACCAACATCCGCTAGATTGGCGGGCTTTTTTTAATTTAATAATTTAGATTTATGGAGAATAGAGTAATTAAGTTTAGGGGAATATCAAAGGAAAGTAGTGAAATGGTTTATGGCTATTACCATCAAGACCCCGAAGATGGACATTTTATAACGGACTTTGAGTACGTGCCAGTAGTAGGAAATTTAGACGAACCGCCGTCAGGATATTTTAAAAAAGTGGTTGTCGAGGTCATTCCTGAATCAGTCGGTCAATTCACCGGCCTACTCGACAAAAACTGCAAAGAAATCTATGAAGGAGATCACGACCAAAACTTCGATATTGTGGCTTGGTGCGATAAAAAAAACGGATGGTCAATGAAAATTTACGACTTTCCAACTAAAGAAGTAATTGCCTGTCATTGCTACAACTGCGAGGGTGATTTTGAGTTGTATGAACTTGATGATATTGAAATTACTGGCAATATCTATGAAAATCCTAACCTACTATCAAATGCAAACTAACCACGACCAATACAAAACAGGTTTACACGACTCAAACAGTCCAATGAACCGCGAACAGCTACCGCGCAACCTATCACTAGTTGAGCAGTTGCAAATTGAGGTCGATGAACTTAACGCCAAACTAAGGGATATTACCGACCTCAAAGACTATATGCTAAAACAACG
>JAKQKB010000046.1 GCA_029560875.1 Bacteroidota bacterium
CAAAACGAGATATTGCATATCATTTGCAACGTTTAAAAGATGTGTATTTAGATTTTGAATCAGAAACATATTATTATGATGCTGATTTGTTAGCACTAGCAACAGGGACAATATGCCCAGAAGAAGCATTTAACAAACCAAATGCATGGGAATATTTAAACACATTAGTTAAACCACTAAACATAATAATTAAAGTAAACATTGATGAAAACGACGAGTTTGAAATTAGTTATTTAGATTTAAATGAAGTTGGCGACGAGTTTGATATAGCGAAATATAGTGTGATGACGAGACAGCAATCAATGGCAGAATACGCGTCGGAGTTGGACATCGAAGTTGAAAACGCATTATATCCTTTGACAAGCGGGACGGATACTTTTGCAAAAACAAATATAAGAACAACTGCAAGAGCATCAGTTGATTATCAGCTAACCGATGAAAACTTAGAAATAGTATTGCCATATCCAATTTATCGATTAGATAAAGTGATAGCACATACGTGCTGGAGTGGTTTGACCGAATTTGAGGGCGATACAGCAGTACATTATGATGACATTGATATAACCGATAGAGTGCTATCAGAAACTGAGTACAATACATTAAAAAGGCTAGCAGATCCAGGAGAGTACACAAAGGAAGATTGTGTGTTTTATTCTGAAAATAGTAACGTTATTAAAGGGTTAGGGTTTAGGTACGGCGCTCTAACGATGAGGTCTATCGAGGGTTTAATAAGAGAAAAAATAATCGAAAAATACCCAGATGGATTAATAACAAACTTTGCAGCTGATTTAAAAGATATTTTATATACAATTAGCTATGTTACGACCGCCAATTTAAGAATGCGGACATCTAAAACTACTAAATTAAAACACAATGTTGTTTTGACAAACAACCAACAAAACAGTTTCGTTGATTTGCAACTGCTTGGAGAACAAGAAATACAAAATATCAATCGGCTAGGAAACAATAGAATAACTGCTGTTGGCGTATTCTTGAAAACAGACGCACTGCCTAAGTTGTTTGACAGATATGGAAGTTATAGAATAACATCCATTGAAAAGCAATATAGTGATTATTCAGTGTCAGTTAAAGTTGAGTATTCAAAAAACTTTATTAACAAAACAAGTTTTGCAGGGATAAATTACAAGCGTAGAATTACATCGATTGCTAGTCCAGGAGAGGCATTCTTGCGGCACGACTTGATAAAACGCTATTGCTTATTTAGCTTTAGCAATATTACAGCAACTGACTATTCATATAACGCATATTTGCTAAAAACAATTACTGATAAAACAGCAAAAGCTCTTAATGTAGTTGTTTTTGAAACATCAGCAACAGCAGAAAACGATATTGCTAAATTAAGCAATGGGTTTACAAAATACGTAAGCGGCAATTCGGTGCTTGTTAGCTTCGGCGCAGAGGATAATTTGTCGGTAGGCGTAAGAATATACGATAACGATAATGGATTGCAAGAACGTTGCAAATACACCGACAACAATGGCGAGTTTACAACGATGAGTATCTATACATATAACGATTGGTCAGCGTCAGCTAAAAGCCAAATAACAAATTATGGTGCGCAAAAAACATTCTCGGAAACATATTCTTGCAATTATCCTTTAATAGATAATGCTTTGTTAGATGTTAACAATTTGATTTATTCGATCATTGGCAAAAAAATATATAAAGATAATCGAGAAATTATGAAAATAACAATACAAGATGAGTTTTTAAGCAATGATCCTGATAATATTATTGTTGGAAAAACATTTATTGAAAAAAACATTATTGTTCGCGATGTTTTGATTGCTGAAGATTTGTATTTATATTACTCAACGACGGCAACATATGCACCGTTTGAAAACGAAACATGCAAAGGCACATCTGAGGCGTTAGTTGTTGGTACTAATATTACAACAACAGACAATTATATTGACGTTAGCACTGACGAGAGTTGGGCATCATGGGCAATAGGCAATGTAGATGGTGATATGTATCTTGCAGTTAATGGACACACAGGTTTAATATATTTAAATATTAAAAATAATAGATAAATTGTAAGGAGGAAATTATGGTTATAGTTTATTCGGCGGGTCAATTTGAAGAAGAAACCTCAACAGAGGTGTGGGTGCAAGGCAGTAATTTAGCATATAACATTGATATATATATTGGTGGTATTGTGCTTGCAAATTATAATTGCCGATTGGTAATCGAAAGACCAGACGGTGAGAGCTCAAATGAATTAATAGCGACACTGACCGATAACGAGTTTTATCGTTATACAGTGCCTAGTTGGGTAACTGATGTTGCAGGGACAGTTAAAATAACAACAAGAATTAAAAAAACATCAGATAACACGATATATGCGCAAGGCTTAGTCACTAAAAGTGTTAGTGAGGGAGTTTTGCCAAATGAAGAAGCAACAATTACAGAAACGCAATACCAAGCGCTGCTTGATTTAATGCAATTGTTGTATCCGTTAGATACAACGGCATCTACAACATCAACAAGACCAATTACAAATAAAGCAATTACAAATTATGTGTTAAACCTTGATCGTGTTAAAAAAGCGTTAATTGTTGGTTCTTATAGTGCCGAAATCTATGGTTATCTTGGCGTAGGTGCTGATTTAAAACCATACTATCGAATGGTTGATAATGCTTCGGCAGTTCCAAGCGATACATCAACTGAAGTATTGCATGAGGGCAACGTAGATACAAAAGGCAACATCTATAATTTAGGAACATTTGCAAGCCTAGCCTTAATGCTAGCGAGTGTGCAATCTAAAACATATGACAAAATATATCGAGCAATCGTGCCAATAAACAGTGTTAATTTTAACGCATTGGTCATGGCAAAATATGTAAATGGTGCGTTTTATGTTTCTGGCATTGCCGGCAATTATTTAATTTTTGCAACGTTTA
>JAKQKB010000147.1 GCA_029560875.1 Bacteroidota bacterium
AACCGTGTGTTACCAACCGTTTTTGACTATCCTTATATGGCAAATAGATTTATTCAAAGTATAATAGATACCGGTTGGAATTTAACATCAGAAGAGCAAAATAAATTAAGTAACTTATATCAACTATCATTGATTACCGAATTCGGTTCTTAAAATGGTTGGTAACGGTCGGGTATTGGCGATGCCCGCACTTAGAAACTTTAAAATATAAACAAGCTGTCTAACGGGTATTGCCAGTACCTTGTTAGCAGCAGTGACGGATTAAAAAATGGAACAGTCAAAACAAGAAAAAGAAATTTATGAGTTAGCAGAACTTTTGATGATGTCTGAAAACTTAGAAGCAAGCGCAACTATCCTTCGTGATTTTGCTGAAAAGTGTTATCAAGAAGGGGCGATTGATGCTCAAAACGATGCGGCGGAAGAAATACGTGAACACTATGTCGAAGGTGGTCGGTAGTTATTGCTGCTAACGTTTCGGCTATGTGCAGTGCCTGATTTAGAATTATAAACTTGTCAAAATAGTAGAAATTATGAAAGAAACAGAAATATCGAATACCGCAGAAACACAGGCATTAAATATACCTGTTGTTAGCAAACGTAAATATTGGTATCGTGATGATGTCGAAGTATGTGTGCTATGTGGTAAAGAAACGCACAATAAAGAACGAGTTTACAACGAAAGTGAGAAAGGAACATTTTGGAGAGAAGGTGCTTGTTGGGAACATTTCTGATTTATGTTTGCTAACGGAAAAAGGCTTGCCGTCAGTGGCGGCTTAGAAGTACTAAATTTTAACAACAGAACAAATGATGATAGAAGCAAAAAAGATTGACATAACCACTGCACCCCGCCATTGCGGCAAACCTATGTTAGGTGCAGTGCCTTATTCGGAAGTTTATTTAATGGACTGTGTCGCTGGTTTGCGGCATTATCCCGATAATTATTTTGACTTGGCAGTAGTTGACCCGCCTTATGGGATTGGCATTGATGGGCAAAAGAAAAGTATTAACTTGAACAATCCGAAAGCAAACAGAAAGGAGCATAAATTTAAAGGATGGGATAATGAAATACCAACAGCCGAATACTTTGCTGAGCTTTGGCGTGTATCTAAAAATCAAATTGTGTGGGGTGCTAACTACTTTGTAGAACATTTGAATAAAGGCACAAAAGGGTGGATAGTATGGTACAAAGGTCAGGAAGGACTAACTATGAGTGATGCAGAATTGGCATACAGTAGCTTTGATTGTGCCACAAGGGTAGTGAAGATTAACAGAGTAGAATTATTAAAGGACGGGACTATACACCCCACACAAAAGCCGATAAAGCTGTATGATTGGATTTATGCTAATTATGCAAAAGAAGGCGATTTGATTTTAGATACACATTGCGGAAGCCAAGCCAGTAGGATTGCAGCAGATAAGGCGGGTCTAAACTTTGTCGGATTTGAAATTGATGAGGAGTATTTTAATGCCGCAAACAAGCGTTTCGATAACTTCAAAAGTCAGGCGAGGCTCTTTTAGGCATTGCACCTAAC
>JAKQKB010000068.1 GCA_029560875.1 Bacteroidota bacterium
AAAACCCAACACTCACCGAACACGCATCGTAGCTGAGCTTCTGCACAAGCCTGCCATCGGTGCTGAACAGCCCAACAATGCTGCCCAGGTGGTCGGTGCCCACCAGCAGGGTGGTGTAGGTGTCGGCCTGCTTCTCCACCAAGGCCACAGGTTTCAAGGAACGCAACCTAAAGGTAGCTGGTTTTTGGAGTAAAACAAAAAAACTGCCCAGAGTATAAACTAACTGCCTTTTTATTTCCAGCACGGATTACAGCGCTAGATGCACGGAAAACATTTCCGCACGAACGAGAAAAAACAAATTAATTTTTTTGCTAATTTTGCTAAAAATGTTCCTTTAAATTAGTGTAAACTTCACCGCAAAAAAGGTGGCAACATTTACTACGGAATTACTGGCAACATTTGTCCGGAATAATCAATTTTGTTATGGTTTTTGCTTCTAAAAGCATGTTTACGTCTTTAAAGTTATATTTACGATTTAGAGCCATAGTATATAAATTTAAGTTAAAACTATATTGATTTCTTAATAATCCATACATCCTGCTGCGGTTTGCCATTTTTTATATCACCTGGTATGTGTTCTAAAATTTCATTTAAACCAACCAATTCTTTAAAAAAAGATGTTGGCTGAAAAGCACAAAAAGTACGATGACCTTCCTTAGTATTTGACTTGACTATTAATTCTCCTTTTTCAAATTTAATTTTTTCTGCTTCAGTTAACTTTTCTTTAAAAGCGTTACCATGTAATGTTAAAAACAAAATACCCCCTGGTTTAAGAACCCTTAATAATTCATTAAACCAAGCAAAATGCATTTTTTTGGAAAGATGTGTAAATATTGAGATTCCATATATAATATCAAAAGTGTTTCTTTCATAATTTAAAGGTGGAGCAAGTGTGTTTGTGTTAAATGAAACATTAATAATGTTTTTACTACACCAGTTAATGTATTTTTGATTATAATCAGTTCCATAGAACTTACAAGAGTTATCAATAAAAGAGGGTAAATGCCTTATAACTCTTCCAGGACCGCAACCCCAATCTAAAATACTTATATTTTCTAAAGTTTTATATTTTTCAAAATGACCAATTAGCCATTTTGCTGTATCGATACTTTTATTATAAAAACTAAAGTAGTTAAGATTAAATGTTTCATAGATATAATATGCTGGTGGTAGTTTAACATCTCTATTTTCTTTAAAAAATTGCTTTCTTAAGCGATAAGTTTTAATAAAATTAATGTAAAACCTAATTTTATCCCCAATTTTTATTAACCCAACTTGCCTTAGCAAAGAGGATAATGCGTATTTATTCATAAAAGATGAATATAAATTTATTGTAAAGATACAAGTTTTTTAAAAAAAGAGACCCCTTGGAAGGGTCTCTTTTTATTAACTATTCTTTCTTTCGTGAAAGAAAATAGTAGATATAAGCACTATAAGGGCTGCTATCACCAATCATAGAAATATTACTATTTTGCACTTTCCAGCCTTCCTTACTATAATTTGATAAAATATCAGTAACCACAGTTAAGTTAAAAGGTTCTATATTTTTAAAAGACTTCTTATCAAATGAAGTAGAATCCTTTGAAATAAAAATATTACAACTTGAACCAGCTGTTTCAATAATAATAGTTAAATATTCATATTGATTATTTACGAAAACTGAATCTTGTTTTGTTTGAGCAATTGTTGAATAACTCAAACATAATATAAAAATCATGATTATATTTTTCATATGCTCACTTATTTAAGTAAAATTTTGTATGTTTTTATTCCTTTGGAAGTTCTTATATGGAATAGATATAATCCCTTTGTATGATTTGAAATATTGATATTCAAATCATTTTCTGAAACCTTGCTATTTGTATATATGACATTCCCAAGAAGGTCGGTAATTGTAATTGATTCAACAATATTTAAATTTTGATGAACTCGAACAACTCCATTAGTAGGGTTTGGATAAATATTGATATCACTATCATTAATATCTTCATTTAGCGAAAGTTCTTCGTAACTATCAGAAATATTTCCCGATTTATCAAAAGGGAAACCCCATCAGGGCTGGTATAGCTACCAGCGCTAATGGGGTATTTACCTGTGTAATGCCAGAACTAGCTGCAGGAAGCTCTCCCCTACTCCACTCCCAAAACGTCCTTAAAGGCCTTTTTAAAGGCATCCTTTGGTAGGGCACCCATGGCCATCTGGGGTTGGTCGTTGAGGGGTATAAACAGCAGCGAGGGTATGCTTCGTATGCCGAAAACCCCTGCCAACTCCTGCTCGGCCTCCGTGTCAACCTTGTAAATGTTGAGCTTGCCGTCATACTCCTTCGAGAGCTCCTCCAGAATGGGGGCAACCATCTTACAGGGACCACACCAGTCGGCATAGAAATCAACAATGGCCGGCCTGCTGCCCTCATACTTCCACTCCGTGTTTTTCTCGTAGTCAAAAACTTTCTGCTTAAACGTCTCCGCTGTTAAATGTTCAATCATGGTTATGCAATTTAGTAACCCACAAATGTAGTTATTTTCATATTTATATACGACATTGATTAAACGAAATTTTGCCGGGTTGGTTCAACATAAAACCAAAAAAAAATCATTCAACCCGCTAGTCCTATTTGTTTGAACCAACATGCAAGGCTTCAGCATTATTTAGCCGTTGAAACAGGTTGTCAGAATTTCAATTAGTAGTAATTTTGCCTTCTAACATGGAGGAAATGCAGCAGTATCTTAAACATAAGGTTTTTTCGGTTGTTTCGCGTGTGGCTGAAGTTGAGGAGGTAAGGGTTTACGTCATCGGCGGATATGTGCGCGATATTTTTCTTAACCGCACATCGAAGGATATCGACATTGTGGTGGTGGGTAGCGGGATAGATTTTGCCCAAAGGGTAGCGCGCCTGATGCCCGGAGCCAGAATGGCCTACTTCAAAAACTTTGGCACCGCCCAGCTAAAGGTTGACGACCTGGAGGTGGAGTTTGTGGGTGCCCGTAAGGAGTCGTACAGGCTCGATTCGCGCAAGCCCATTGTGGAGGATGGCACTCTCGACGACGACCTGCAGCGCAGGGACTTTACCATCAACACGCTGGCCTTAAGCCTCAACAAGGATGCCTTTGGCCAGCTGGTTGACCCATTCAACGGGCTTAAGGATATTAAGAACCGAATTATCCGCACACCACTTGATCCGCTTACCACCTTTTCGGACGATCCGCTAAGGATTATGCGCGCCATTCGATTTGCCACCCAGCTGAACTTTAGCATAGAGCCCGAAACGCTAAACGCCATGCTGAGCATGCACGAACGCCTCGAAATTGTCTCAATGGAGCGAAAAGTTGACGAGGTGAACAAGCTGATGATGGCCCAACGGCCATCGGTCGGATTCCTGCTAATGGAGCAAACCGGAATACTTGAACAGCTGTTCCCGGAGCTGGCTGCCCTTAAAGGGGTTGAAACCATCAACGGGATATCGCATAAGGATAACTTCCTGCATACCCTGCAGGTGCTGGACAATGTAGCTGCCAAATCGGATAACCTTTGGCTACGCTGGGCTGCGCTGCTGCACGATGTAGCAAAACCTAAAACGAAGAAGTACATCGAAGGACAGGGTTGGACATTTTACGGCCACGATTACATGGGTAGCCGGATGGTTTCGGGAATTTTCAGAAGGCTGAAGCTACCGATGAACGAGAGGATGAGGTATGTGGAGAAGCTGGTGCAGATGCACCTGCGCCCTATCAACCTGTCACAGGAAGAGGTAACCGATTCGGCAGTCCGTCGGTTGCTATTTGAGGCAGGCGACGACATTGACGACCTGATGACCCTATGCGAGGCCGACATCACCTCTAAAAACGACAGTACCGTTCGACGCCATCTGGCCAACTTTAGACTGGTTCGTGAAAAGTTGAAAATAATAGAGGAAAAGGATGCCATTCGGAATTTTCAGCCTCCAATCAGCGGCAATATCATCATGGAAACCTTTGGCATTGAGCCATGCCATGAGGTTGGGGTAATTAAGGAGG
>JAKQKB010000080.1 GCA_029560875.1 Bacteroidota bacterium
CACACAATGTGTGCGCTCATTCGACTTACGGAATGCGACCCTGTCCTGTATGATTCCATTCTGTAAATCTATGAAATTTATAGAAACTAAAGTACCTGCAATGAAATTGCAGGGTTTTAACCAATTTTTAAGATAATAAATTGCTATATCCGCCTGTATTACTGAATCCTGAGAGGTTTCCTAAAAAAAGATTCTGATAACCATTTGTATTGTTATAACCAGATTGATTCCCTATAAAAGTATTTGGATTTCCACTTATATCGTTTGCTCCAGATTCGTTCCCAATAAATACAGCCTTGTATAACGAGGATGCTTTTTTGCCTGCTGAATTACCAATTATAATACTGCCAGAACTTTGACATAAAAGCCCCGCAGAATCGCCTATAAAGATATTTTGTGACCCATTAACACTTGCATTGCCAGACATATTTCCAAGATACACATTTGAGTTTCCCGAACTTGTTTTTTCTCCAGCCCTATTACCTAGAAATGTGTTTCTGCCTCCAACATTCAAATCGCTTCCGGAAAAGTAACCAAAAACCGAATTATACTTTCCTGAACTAATGTTTTGACCGCTACTTTGTCCAATAAAGTAATTATCGGGTGTTAAGTTCAAATACTGTCCCGATACCTTTGTACCACTCAAACCACCAACGGCAAAGCCACCTTTGGCTCCCTTTACTAGGTCACTAACATAAACCCTTGCACTATCGGCAGTTATCCGAAGATACTCCACCGACTCCTTTATCCCGCTTAGGCCACCCACAGCGAAGCCCCCTTTTGTCCCTTTTGTAGGGGTGGTACCATCGTCCACGTATACCCGAACTCCCTCCTGATATACAGCAAACACTATTTGTCCTAGCCGGTTACGAACCACGAATATAGGCTCATCGTCGCCAGCCGCGGGGTTGCTAACCACCTCCTTATTGCTAGCATGCAGGGCGTAAGGCACTGCCTGCAACGGTTGGCTGCCCATCTCCGTGAACGTGGTGGCTGAGCCCATTTTTACGGCCAACTTAAGGTGGATCTGATCCTGCCCCCAAGGAACATCGGTCAACGCACCCATCTTTTCAAGGCCATCGCCAATCACAACGTTAACGATGCCCTGCGTACCCGTGCTGATACTGTGAACTTCCTGGTAGTGCGTTACCGAACCGTCACTACTAGAAAGGATTATCCGTAGTTGACCAGTTTGACCCGCCAACACCTCTCCGTTGCTATTACGGAGAACTGCCTGATAGCTAAATCCTGTTGGAGTTTGTGAGTATACCGCTAAGGATAGCAATAGGCATAGCATCACAGTCAGTATTCTTTTCATGTCTATGATATTAAAGGATTCATTAACTTTTTTAAAAACAATCAATTTAGTAAATATTCATCTAATTGTCAATAGTCTTATCTTGAATTACTTATACCATAAACACTAAGACATAATCCACCCCGACCATTATTTTAGTTAACAGGAGTAATTTTTCTAAATAAAAAAAGTGTGCCCAAAATTTTAAGGCACACTTAATATGACTAAGAATAGAATTGCTACTCCTTAATTAGTTTGAATACTTTAACAGCCTTAGAGGATTCTACAGTAATCCTAATCATATAAATACCCGCCTTAAGCTCAGCTATTGGGATTCTGTAGGGTTCATTTTCCTCGAGGTTCAACTCCTTAGTAATTACTTTTCGACCTGTAATGTCATAAACCTCAGCAGTGGACTTGCCTTTTGCTGTTGGAGAGTTTATTTTGATAAAAAATTCAACCGATGCAGGGTTTGGGTAGATTTTCATATCAGACCCAGAGAGTTCGGGTTTCTCTACATCTGTAGTAAACAAGTTCCCTTGCTGGAATCCTTGAGTAAGCATGTATCCTCCTGCAGTAAGGGTAGTGTAAGCCACCTCACCTAAAGTCCAACTTATTGATACACCAGCCTCTGTACTGTTGTAGTATCCTCCAGCCGATGCAACAACCTGCATCCCAATGCTATAATCCTGCGCCTGGGTAAAAACTGCTAGAGAAACTGCCAATATTAGTGTACATAATCTTTTCATACTTTTCGTGTTTGTGATTAATGTTTTATATCAATAAACTTTAGAACAAAGTTAAAGAAAATTACTTTTGCATTCAAAGAATAAATTAAAGTACAAGTTAACACCATTTTGCAAAAAATGCACGCGTTTTTCCGTAAAATTTCAATTTATTTTGATGAACAAACAAATTACTTATTCAGTTTACTTTTTTAGAAAAAACCATAGCAATGAATAAAGAGTTACTTGCCAATCTAAACAAGAAGTTTGCCCAAAGTACTCCTACTGAGGCCTTAACTTGGTTTTTGAGCGAATACAGTGGCAAAATAGCCCTCGCCTCCAGCATGGGAGCCGAAGACCAAGTGTTAACAGATATGGTTGTAAAAATTAACCCAGCTGCAAAGATATTTACGCTAGATACTGGCCGACTTTTTTACGAAACCTACGAACTGATTGAGAAAACATCGTTACGGTATAAAGTTAAAATCGATGTATACTTCCCCGACCCCAGCAAGGTAGAGACAATGGTAAACGAAAAGGGTATCAACCTTTTCTTCCAATCGGTGGAAAATCGTAAGCAGTGCTGCCACGTTCGCAAAATTGAACCCTTAAAACGTGCATTTAGCGGCCTAGATGTTTGGATTTGCGGGCTACGACGCGAGCAATCTACCACCCGAACCCAGAACGAAATGGTGGAATGGGACGAGGCCAATGGCCTTATAAAGTTAAATCCACTTATTGATTGGACCGAGCAACAGGTTTGGGATTACATAAAGGAATACAACGTACCATACAATGCGCTTCACGACAAAGGATTTCCAAGTATTGGTTGTCAGCCATGCACTCGTGCAATATTCCCTGGCGAGGATGTTAGAGCAGGCCGTTGGTGGTGGGAGAATCCCGAAACCAAGGAGTGCGGTTTACATAACCGTAAATCCTAGAGTTGGTTCTTATCGGGAGTATTCAAGATTCGCTTGGTAATCATTTGCACTGGGAACCTAGCAGCAACAAAGCCTATTGTTAGAACAACCAGCAATATCAAAGCAATATCGCCAAACTGAACATCTACAGGGTAGGCATCAACAATAAAACTGCCACGCCCTTCCAGTTTAATTAGTTTGAAAGTTATTTGCGCCCAGCAAACAATAAGCCCCAGCGCTGTTCCTATAATTGTTCCACCAATTGATATAAGTAAGCCTTCGGTTAAGAAGATTTTACGAATTAAATCATTGTCGGCTCCTAAACTCCGGAGAGTTTCCACATCCTTACGTTTTTCAATAATTAGCATTGATAAAGAGCCCACAATATTGAACGAGGCAATTATAAGTATAAGCGTGAGAATCATTCCAATGGCAAATTTTTCCGATTTCATGGTTCGGTAAAGCGACTCGTTTTGCTGAAACCTATTTTGCACCTTGAAGTCACTCCCGAGAATTTTCTCAACCTCGCCTTTTAATCGCTCAGGATTGAAGCCTTTCGCCACCTTTAACTCAACGGAGGTTACGGTTGTAGAATCGTAAGCCAACAAATTGCGGACAAACTCCACAGGCGTAATAATATACTGTGTATCAAACTCCTGCTCAACAGCAAAAACACCCGATGGCATAATATTTTTTCGGCCAAATGCCGATTCCAACGATAAAGTAGCCTTCCCTCGCTTAGGCACATACACAACCAGTGGGTCGAAATGCGCCAAACTTGCATTTAGGTAATAGGCAACTCCTTGCCCCATAATGGCCATTGGCTGACTCCCGTTCCACAGCGTAAATCCTCCATCAATAAGCATTGAGTCCAAGCCTGTTAAATCGACATAGTTTTTACTAACGCCCTTTATAACACCAATATGCTGCTTGCTTCGATACTTGAAAAGGGCATTTTCCTCCAAAATTTCAGAGAAAATAGCAACCCCTTTTAACTCTCTAATTTTATCAAATTCGGCAGTTGCAACGCTAAAGGTTTTTCCTGTGACGGGTAATATCCTAACATCAGAATCGATACTGGAGTATAGCCGTGCAATTAACGAATCGAACCCGTTGAACACCGAAAGAACAATAACCAACGCCATAACCCCAGTTGCCACTCCCACCAACGATATTAACGATATAATATTGATGATGTTATGCGATTTTTTCGCAAACAAGTACCTACGAGCTATGTAGAATGGCAATCGCATATGGTTATTCGCTAACTTTTTGAGCAAACATAAAGGATTTCATCCTTTGGCAAAGCATAACGCTCAACCAAATTAACAGGTAGGGTTTTCACGTAATCATTTTCATCTACCACAAAACCTGCACTCCGTAGACGAGCACCATAATCCTTCCCGTACAAACGCAAATGGTCGCGTTGCTGGTAATGTTTCTCACGCAACTCAGGTGTATTATACGCTGGGTTCTCCAGCGTTTTATCCATCGATAAATCCATGGGAACCTGAAGAATTGCAAAACCACCAGGCTTCAAAACCCGAAAAATCTCCTGCATTGCTTTAAAATCGGAATCTACATGCTCCAGAACATGATTGCAAATAACCACATCGAACTGAGAATCGGGAAACGGAATTGCCTGAACATCCATCTTAACATCGGCCCAAGGCGAAATTAAGTCGGCGGTTACGTAGTCCAAATTCCGTTGCTTTTTAAAAATCTTCAAAAAGCAATATTCTGGGGCAATATGAAGCACCTTTTGGGGCTCAGTAAAGAAACTGGTTTTGTCGCGCAAATAGAGCCAAATTAACCTATGCCGCTCAAGCGACATTGAATGCGGAGCTAGAGCATTTTCGCGAACCTTGGTTCTTCCGTAAGGGAGCAACTTTCGGTACTTTTTCCCAGAAATGGGGTCTTCAAATTTATTGCCAAGGTAAAAAACACCCAATGTTTTTAGTGCAAGAGCCGCAAATATTTGAAGGTAGTGACGCGGAATAAACCTTGTAGTAAAGGAGACAAGAAACTTAATCATTGGACTACTTATTTAAGAGGCGGTCAATATTCTCGATATAATCCAACGAATCGTCAACAAAAAAAGCAAGTTCTGGGATTACCCGAAGTTGATGCCTTACACGTTTCCCCAGCTCCAGCCTAAGCGTTTTAACCTGAAGCCTAATTAACTCAAGCGTGGCTTCTGTACCCTGAGTTGGAAATATGCTGATGTAAACCTTTGCCAAACCTAAATCGGGGCTAACACGCACTTGCGTAATAGTTATCATTTTACCTGGGAATAACGCTGCCCCCTCACGCTGAAAAATCTCCCCAAGGTCTTTTTGTATTAAGCGCGCTACCTTCTGCAGTCTTGTTCCTTCCATAGTTTTTAATCTTTTCTGCAAAGATACTCAATTAAGTTTAACCTAAATAACCCTAACTAAACGGATTATTAAAACACCAATTTAAGTTGATATTTAATTACTTTTTTCGGATATTTGAGTTTCTGTATCAAAACATAAAAAAATATCAACCTAAAACTAAATAGTATGAGTGAACAAAAATTCGATTTCAATCAGTTTATTAGCGACTCAAAAGAAACGTTACTGAACCCTAAATCCTATTTTGCCACAATGAAGCTTGATGGCGGAATGGGCGAACCACTAATTAAAGCGCTTATATATAGCGTTGTGGCTGGCGTGCTTTACTTAATATGGAGTTTTCTTATTGTTGGTGGAGTTGCCGGCGGAATGCTAGGTAGTGCCGCAGGTGTAGGTGCATTCTTTTTCACCATAATTGGAGGTATTATTGGCGTGTTCATTGCTGCGTTAATCATTCTAATAATATCCTCTATTTGCAGCGGCAATAATGACTTTGAAGCCAACCTGAGGGTAGCCGCATCGTTAATGGTGATGTTTCCTATTGGCGCTTTAGCATCGGTGTTTATGTTTAACTTTTACCTAGGAACAATTGTAAGTTTTCTTGTGAATCTTTATGCGCTATACTTACTTTATATTGCTGTAACCACTGCACTAAAAGGTAAAGACCAAACAGCTAAAATTATCATGCTTGTTTTGGCTGGTATTATGCTGATATTCCTAGCTCGCAATTTATATCGTGGACAATTCTACAGCAGAGCATTTAATTTTGGTAGCAATAAATACCAAAAGGAGCTAAGCAATTTTCAAGAACAAATGGAAGCAGCCACCAATGAAATGAATGCTGCCTATGCTGAATCTGGGGACAACGCTAATGAATCTGGCGATGAAAAATATGCTAAACCCGAAAAATTCCCGAGCGATGCACTTAAAGAAGTAAAACAATACCTTTCCAAAGGTAATCCAGTTCTTTCACAAGAGAAATTGCAACGTTTAGCAGATGTTTTAACAGAACTAAAGGATTACGACGAGAGTCAGTCCGATGAAATCAATAAGGTTTTAACCTCGAATGGCTATAAGGGGACAATGGAGTACTCTTCGGACCTATTAGCTGCAGCATCGGGATATGCTGCTGTTGCTAGTCTAAAAGGATTAGAGGAGCTAAAAAATGCCTCCGAGGCCGAAAAAAAGAACGCAGGAATGTTCGAAATGGACAAAGTACTGATTACTGCTGCATCACAGTCTATTTCCTTAGCAAAACTTACCGAGGAGGATTTACATACCGTTTACGATAACTGGGATTTAATTGTTGAAATCGACAAAAACTCCAAAAAATAAACGCATTTGCAAATAAGAAATAGGGTGTTTCAGTTGTTGAAACACCCTATTTTCTTTTACACTAAACCCTGAAAGGGCAATTAGATGATTATTTGATTCCTAATTTCTTTGCAACCTCTTCGGGTAAAGCCTTTTTATGAACCAAAATAGCAATGGTTTTCATACGAACAAAAGGTTCCGACATATAAAGATAACCATTGTAAACACCCTCGGTGCCCCAGCTGTTTTTTGTGTAGAAATAGGTTACCCCGTTTTGGTCGGTTGCCAAGCCTGTTAGGTGCATTAGGTGGTCATCTGACGATGTATAGTTATCAAAAGTAAACTGACGCTTACTTTGGTCAACCATAATTTCTGGAACAGGTGCCTCAAAGCTGGTTAATTTTGCCTTACGTTCTTTGTCGGTCATTCCTACCCAGCGGTCCTTATCGCTACCGGCAATTTCCTCAACCTTTTCCACAGGAAGTACGGCAACACCTTTGCTCCAAGCAAAACTTTTTTCGCTTACGTCGCCGTCCCAGCATACAGAGTAGCCATTCATTAATGCATTCTTAATGGTTTTAATTAAATCGTCGAGCGGAACATTGTAGTAAAGGCTATGCGCCCAATTATCGGGTATCTCAAGTACAAACTGAGAATAAAATGGGTGATGACTATATGAGGTAATCTCCACATAATCGTCAGGATTAAACCCAACGTTGGCAAGTGTCGATTTTTTTGCGTCGGGGGCAGCGCCTAAATAGGTGTCGAGTATTGAATTGTAAGCAGGATACCACGCTGTTGTTAATGCCTTGTTTGGGTTCTTTACAACAGCATCTAAATAAGCATTAAGTACCGCAGCCAGCTCCGAATGGGCATGGAAATCTGTTCCATAGTTCAACCCAGAGTATTCCTGCTCAGTAACCATGCCGTAGGTTTTAATTACATCCATTACGTCGTGAGCTTGTCCACCCTGACCAAAATTATTACCACCCTGATAGCGAACATAATCCCTTCCCTTACTCGCATAGGCATGCCTTACAAAAAACATCTCGGAGATATCAAAAACAGGCTTACCCATTCGCATAAGCTCCGTTTCAACGAACGATGTTGTGGCAAAACTCCAGCAAGTTCCTGTCCTTTGCTGATTTTTTACTGGCGAGGTATTAATCTCCTTTACAATTTTAAACTGAAAACCTTGCTCCTGTGCCGATATTGATATGTTTACCAATAACAAAAAAGCCGCAATTAGGGTGTTAAACTTTACCATAACGTATATTTTTGATTTTAAAATAATTGTGATAACATGAAAAACTAATAAATTAGACATCAAACAAGTTAAAAAGATTATTCGGGATAAAAAAATTGTAATCACTTTAAAAAAATCGTTCTTAAAACGTTCGATTAATAGTTTTTTTACATATTTGCATAATTTCATTAATTTGCTAAATTAGCATAACATTTTAAACCCCTGAATTCGATGCGCAGGGCAAAAATATTTTTGGCAATAATTGCATATGTTACCCTTGCAAAGCGGTTTTTATCGAAACCGTTGCTGCACTTTTTGCGTCGAATAAAAAGGAAGTACCGACTTATTATATCGCTATTTAGCAGTAATTCTTCTAAGTTTTTTATACAATTCACACACACCACGCACTCCTTGTTTAGTTCATTAAATCTGGGCTTGCAGGAGGGTTTTTTGGTGCGTTTCCTTCGTATTTGATTTTTTATTATTACTTCTAATTATTGGGCCTCGCAATGTTTTCCGCACAGCCCTTATTGTACAAACGTATAATCTGTTTTTAACTTTTATAACTAACCTAAAATTGGAACTATGAAACAAAAACTATCAATTACTATGCTCATGATTTCGTTGAGCTGCATGGCATTTGCTGGAGGTATTGTTACCAACTCAAACCAGAGTGCACAGTATGTTAGAATGCTTGCTCGCGACGCATCAACAAGCATTGATGCTGTATATTACAACCCTGCCGGTTTAACAAAATTGGCCGACGGTTTTCATTTTTACCTAAGCAACCAATCCGTCTTCCAGAAAAAAACAATTGAAAACTCTTATCCATACTTAAACGAGAAAAAATACGTTGGAGACGTAGTGGTTCCTGCTTATCCTGATTTTTATTTTGCATATAAGAAAGAAAAACTTGCCATAGGTTTTGGTTTCCAGCCAAATGCTGGTGGTGGATCTGCAAAATATGATACAGGATTGCCCAGCTTTGAAATCCCCTACGCCTCATTACCCGCAACGCTCTCTGCAATGTACGGCGCAGGATTCTGCACAGAGTACTCGGCAGATATCCAATTTGAAGGATCAAGCGTTTTCTGGGGCGCTCAACTAAATGCCAGCTATGCGGTAACCGATATTATATCAGCATCGCTTGGTGCAAGAATGATCCTTGCAAAAAACACCTACAAAGGACATATCAAAGATATTATGATTAACCCTCAACACGCAGTGATCAATCCATCCGGAGGGCTAATGTCAGCTTCACAATTCTTTACTCAAGCAGGAAACGCCACATACGCTGCAATGACATCAGATCAGGAAGTTGATGTTACACAAACAGGAACGGGTTACACCCCAATTCTTGGCGTTAACTTGAACTTTAATGATAAGCTTAATATTGGGCTGAAGTACGAGTTTAGGACCAAACTTGAACTTGAAAATGATACAAAGAAAGACCTAGTGGTTCCACAATTTACAGATGGAGCAAAAATCAGAAGCGACATACCTGCTCTACTTTCGGTAGGTGCCAGATACGCAGTTCTTCCTCAACTTCGTATTAGCGGAGGTATTCATTACTTCTTCGATAAAGACGCTACAATTGAAAAAGCCCCTGGTGTAAAAAAGGAGATTGATGGCAATATGTATGAATTATCTGTTGGCGGCGAATACGATATTACTGATAAGATTCTTATCTCGGCAGGGTATCTTTATGCAAAAACCGGTGTTGGGACAGGTTATCAGACCGATCTAAGCCATAGTTTAACCTCTAGTACTGTTGGTTTTGGTGGCGAATTTAAGGTTACAGAGAAACTAGACCTTAACCTCGGAATGCTTTACACTATGTACACTTCAGATGCAAGAAACGGATCTTACACAATGGCAACCACTCAAGTTGTAAGTTACAAGGAAACCTATAATCGTACCAATATAGACTTCTCTATTGGAATAGGCTATCACTTTTAATAAATAATTTATTATCTTGTTCGGGGTTAGGGTGTTCCTAATCCCGATTTATTTTGATCAAAATGGCGAAACAATTACTAATACTACTGTGCATAACTTATACTCTTGGAGTAGCACAAGCACAACGAGTGGTTTTAAACCCTTCGGTGGCAGAGGTTTCACACCCAGAACTTGTAATCGATAAAATTTCGTTTTATGCCGACTCTGCTGTGGTAAACCTTACCGTGGAGAATAAGTTAGACAAGGGAGGTTGGTTCTGTGCCGACAAGAATATTTATATTGAAAATCCACAAACACGGCAACGTTTTGCTCTAAAAAAATCGGTTGGTATTCCAACATGTCCAAATAACCATAGCTTTAGCAGGAAAGGAGAGAAACTTTCGTTTACGTTGGTATTCCCTTATTTACCCGCCGACCTAAGAACCCTTAACCTTGTGGAGGATTGCAATAAATCGTGTTTTAGTTTCCGTGGGGTAATTCTGGATGATAAACTCAACGCTGACATAAGAACTTTTAACCAAGGAATGGAATACTACACATCAAACAAAACCGATAAAGCCATTGAGTGCTTTGCAAGGGTTGTTGAAGCTATTCCTGCATACCCAACCCATGTTTATGGATATGCTTATTACCATTTAGTTGTAATCTATCAGACTCAGAATAATAATGAAAAGGCTAAGTTCTGGTTTGCCAATCTGGAAAGGTCGCCGTTGCCTGATAAACAGTATTTTATTGATGAAATAAAGCGTAATAAAGGAATTCCAAAGTAATAAAAAAGCCCTTTACAGGGCTTTTTCTTTAACTTATCTCCCAGTCAAATCCGTCTTTCCTATCGCGTACCACAACTCCCATTTTTGAAAGTTCATCGCGAATTTTATCCGAAGTGGCAAAATCCTTACGCGCTTTTGCATCCAAGCGCATATTCAAGAGCATATCAATAAGGTTCGATGTTAACTCAGCCTGCTTTGAGCCACCGGCCGATTGCTCATCGGTTAAGCCAAGAATATCAAAAACAATGCTTCGGAAGTTTTGCTTTAAGTAATCCAAATCGGCCTGTGTGATGGTCTCCTTCGCTTCTGCAAGTGAGTTAATGTTTCTAACCCAATCAAAAAGCGCTGCAATTGCAATGGGGCTGTTCAAATCATCGCCCATAGCCTCGTAAACCCTAGCGGTTAAATCGTTAACATCAATCGACGATTTATCTGAAGGTTTCACCTTATCGAGAATTCTGTTAGCAGCCATTAACCTAGCCAACCCCTTCTCGGCTGCCTGCAATGCTTCATTGGAAAAGTCCAAGGTAGAGCGATACTGAGCTTGAAGTATGAAGAACCTTATTGTCATTGGGCTGTACACCTGCTGTAGCAACTTATGCGAACCTGTAAATAGTTCCTCCAAGGTGATAAAGTTCCCCAACGACTTTCCCATTTTCTGTCCGTTAATGGTTATCATATTATTATGCATCCAGTAACGAACAGCCTCCTTGCCATTGGCTGCAACACTCTGGGCAATCTCGCACTCGTGGTGAGGGAAAAGTAAATCCATTCCGCCTCCATGAATATCGAATGGTTCACCTAGGTATTTTGTGCTCATAGCGGAGCACTCCAGGTGCCAGCCTGGAAATCCATCACTCCAGGGCGATGGCCAACGCATAATATGCTCGGGACTAGCCACTTTCCAAAGCGCAAAATCGAATGGATTCTGCTTCTCATCCTGTCCGTCGAGTGTTCGGGTGTTGGCCATTAAATCGTCCAGTACTCTGCCAGAAAGTTTACCGTAGTTATGCTTTGCATTATACTTAACCACATCGAAGTAAACGGAACCATTCTTCTCGTAGGCAAATCCATTGTCGATAATCTTTTTAATGAGCTCTATCTGCTCAATAATGTGACCCGATGCCCGTGGCTCAATGCTTGGCGATTTAACGTTAAGCATTTTCATTGCATCCTGATATCGATTGGTGTAGTATTGCACCACCTCCATGGGCTCAAGTTGCTCAAGACGGGCTTTTTTCGCAATTTTATCGTCGCCCTCATCGGCATCGTTCTCAAGATGTCCAACATCGGTAATATTACGCACATATCGAACTTTATAGCCCAAATGCTGAAGGTATCGGAAAAGCAAATCGAAAGTAATTGCGGGGCGTGCATGCCCTAAATGTGGGTCGCCATAAACAGTAGGACCGCACACATATAATCCAACGTGTGGCGGATTTACGGGCTGAAACTCTTCCTTCTTTCGGGTTATAGTATTGTATATAAATAGTTTTTTATCCATGGTAAATAAAATTTGAACTGAACAAAAATAAATAGAATAGTGATAAATGGCTAAAGGCTTAGCCTTGCTAGTTTACTAGCAACATCGATGAAAGTGATATGGAAATGTATGTGCACTCATAACAAAGCACAAAAGTAAATATTTTTAGCAATATGGCAGAATTATCGTCCATTTATGTACCATCGAAACATCAAATTATTTATTTATTGCTGTTTTTGTGTAAAAAAATCCCTTAAAAATTGATATTGTATTCAAAATTAGTAATTTAATAGCCTTTTCCTTTATTTGGATGATATGAAAAATTACAAGCTATCTTTCGGAAAAACCCTGATTATATTAGTACTTTCAGTGGTTTTAAAATCGGGGTTTGCGCAAAAAGGAATTCCCTTTATTACCAACTACACCCTTCCTGTAAGTATGAGTGCCCAGAACTATCAGGTTATTCAGGGCGACAATGGTATGATGTACATTCTTAACCAAAACGGAGCATTCAGCTTCGATGGTTACAACTGGGAACGTATGCCAATTGGCGGACAGCCAATGGCAATAACCTACCTAGATAAACTATTCGTTGGGGGCGATAAGGAACTGGGCTATTTTAAGAAGAATTTAAAAGGGATAAATCTTTACGTTCCTATTGAGCAGAACGGCAAGGAACTTTTCTACCTTTTTCATCACTTCAATAATAACCTATATGCCGCTGGAGTTGACGGAATTTATAAGATTAGAAGAGTTGAGCCTTTTAAAGTTGAAAATTACTACACCGAGACGGATAGCACGCAGATTGTAACTGACATGTTTAATGTTGGCGAAAAATTTTTCATTGTTAAGAATAAATCCTCAGTTTTTAGAATTCACAAACAGGATGCTACTCAAATTAACACTTCAGGTGTAGGTGATAGTGAGATTTCATTTTCCTTTAAACACAATGATGTACAAATTATTGGAACAAACTCAAATAATATATTCAAGTTCGACGGGAATAGCTTTTCGCCAATATTCATCAAAGACCAAAATTACATTGATGAAAGCTACTTAACTGGCGGAATAGCCCTAGACGACAAAACCATTGCCCTTTCAACTTTAATTGGCGGATGTGTAATTGTAAATATCAATACAGGAGAAACTGTCCAAATTATTAACTACTCCTGTGGACTACCCGACGACGAAGTTACCGCAATGGGTAAAGACGGAAGTGGAGGTCTATGGTTAATACATGGAATGGGTATATCGAGGGTTGATTTAACCATACCAATTTCGTCGTACCACCACATATCAGGATTGCGAGGAAATATTCTATCCACAGCTAAATTTAATGGTACCTTATACGTTGGCACCAGCGACGGACTGTACAAACTGAACGAATCACAGAACTACTCCACAAAAACCGTTGAGTACACCACAAAGAAACCTATTGTAAAAAAAGTTAAGCAAACGGTTCAGACCCAGAGTGCAGAACAGCCCGCTACAGAGAGAAAAAAAGGCCTATTCTCCAGAATTTTTGGTGGGGAGCGAACAGAGCAAGCTACTACTGAGCAAAATAATACCCAAACAGTAGAGGTTGACCAAGTTGAATATTCAAAAACTGTGGTTAGGAAAAAAGAGAGAAAATTAATCTCCACAAATTTTATTTATCAGAAGATAGAGGGAATAAGTGGCAAAATAAATTCCGTTCAAGTATGGAGTAATAATCTTTTAGTTGCCTCTAGCACTGGATTGTACAATATAACCTTATCCGAGCCAAAGCCAATTATACCTAACGAGTATATTTTTAGCGTAAATCCCAGCATCTTTGATAAAAACACCTTATACATTGGCTCGTGGGGAACTCTTTATCAGGTAAAGTCCGATGGTGGTAGTTTAATATCAAAAGCACTTTTAAATATTAATAACGAGAAAATTACTTCGATATCGGAGATATCAGAGTCGGAAATAGTTTTTACAACAGACTATAAACTATACAAGGCAACAAACATTAACTCAAGTAGTCCTAAGTTGATATCCGTTTCGGAAGGAGAGCATACAGTTGTATCGCCTATTATCCGTAAGGTAAATACAGACTATTTGGTTATAACCCCTACCAGTATATATAAGTACTACCAACTTGCCGACAGCATTGGGATTCATCCTGAATATAGCCAACAGGCAAATTACAAGGCATTTTACTCCAACTCTCAGCAAACCTGGTTAAGGTCTGGCCAAATATGGCTTGATTTTCCAAAAACCGAGCAAAATAAAAGAATTGCAAAATATATTGGCCTACTCGACAGAGTAAACTATGTAAGCTATGCCGATAGCAATGAGGTGTGGGTGGTAAATGGCTTTAATCAACTATACAGAATTAATGCAACCAAGCAAAACGATACCCTAAAAGCAGTTAACCTTTACGTTAAGCAAGTTCTTGATAAGTCAGGGAATAGCCTTAACACCAACTATGTGAAGTTGGAGTCGGACAACAATGCATTTAAAATTAAACTGGGAGCACCATTCTACCTAAAAGAAAAAGGTATAGAGTACCAGTATAAACTCGAAGGGGTTATGTCCGAATGGACAGATTGGGGTAATGTTCCCGAAAAAGATTTCCCATTTTTTCCTCCCGGAAACCATGTTCTTCAAATCCGAGCACGAGATGCAATGGGCAATTTGAGCGATATTAAAGAGTACCCCTTTAGCATTAAACCTCCGTTCTACCAAACAATTTGGTTTTACATTCTTGCCATAGCACTATTTATTGCACTTGTTGCTGTTTTCATCAGGGTTCGAGAGCGAAATCTTATCAAGGAAAAGCAAATTCTGGAACAAAAGGTAAAGGAAAGAACAAAAACCATTGAAGAGCAGAAGAATGATATTGAAAAACAGCGCGATGAACTCAAAATAATGAATCAGGAGATTCTTCAACAGAAGGAGGAAATTGAGGCACAACGCGACGAGATAACATCGCAACGCGACCAAATTGTATCGCAAAACCAAGACATCATTAAAAGTATTTCGTATGCTCGCCGGATACAAACCGCAGTAATGCCAAGCAAAGAGGTAACCGACTCTGTTCTGAAAGATTACTTTATCCTACTAAAGCCCCGCGATATTGTTAGCGGCGATTTCTTCTGGATGTCGAAAAAAGGGAACAAAGTAATTGTAGCTGCTGCCGATTGTACTGGACATGGGGTTCCTGGTGCATTTATGAGTTTGCTAGGCATAACATTACTTACCGAGATAGTTAAAAATACTGATGACATTCGTCCTCACATCTTACTAAACGAGCTAAGGAGCAATATAAAAAGGGCTCTATCGCAGGTGGGAAAGGAACACGAAGCGAAGGATGGAATGGACATTTCGTTAAGTGTAATTGATAATGACTCCAATACGCTATTCTTTGCAGGCGCTTACAATCCACTTTATCTTATTAGAAACAAAGAACTAATAGAGTATAAGGGTGATAAAATGCCTGTTGGGGTTCATATCAACGAAAAGGATTCGTTTACACTTCGCGAAATACAAATCCAGAAAAACGACTGTATCTATATGTTCTCTGATGGCTATGTAGACCAGTTTGGTGGAAACTCAAACCGTAAATTTATGGCCAAGAACTTTAAGGAACTTTTACTTAAAATTTCCGAGAAGGAAATGCCAGAGCAAAAAACAATACTTGACGATACCATTGACCAATGGATTGGTCCATTCGACCAACTCGACGATATTCTGGTAATGGGAATTCGGCTATAAAGAAAAAAGAGGCGTAAGCCTCTTTTTTCTTTGTCACTTATTAATGTTTACTTCAGTAAACCTTTAGCATATTTTTCGCCAATAACCTTAAGCATATCGTCGGTCATTGTTTCTAAGTTCCATTTTGGATTCCAGCCCCACTCCTCGCGTGCGCATGAGTCGTCCATATAATTTGGCCAACTGTCGGCAATTGCTTTCTTAATTGGGTCAACATTATACTCCATTGCGAACTCGGGAATACGTTTCTTTATTGCCTCAAATATTTGCGAAGGCTCAAAGCTCATTGCCGTTACGTTAAAGCTGTTACGGTGCTTTAACTTTGATGGGTCTGCCTCCATAAGTTGAACACAAGCATCTAACGCATCGGGCATGTACATCATATCAAGGAAAGTACCTTGTGGCAATGGACAGGTAAATTTCTTTTGCTGAATTGCTCCATAGTAAATCTCTACTGCGTAGTCGGTTGTTCCACCTCCAGGTAGCGTTACATTTGATATAATGCCAGGGAAACGTACGCTACGAGCATCAACACCAAAGCGCTGAAAATAGTAGTCACTAAGCATTTCTCCAGTCACCTTGCAAACACCATAAATGGTTGAAGGGCGCATAACGGTATCTTGAGGAGTGTTATCCTTCGGTGAACTTGGACCAAAAGCACCAATTGAACTTGGAGTGAACACTGCACAGTTATACTCGCGAGAAATCTCCAAAGAGTTCATCAAGGCACCCATATTGATTTTCAACGCTAATTGAGGGTTTTTCTCGCCAGTAGCAGAAAGTAGTGCAACTAGGTTGAAAATTGTATCAATCTTATATTTTTTTACAATTTCAACAAAGCGCTCAGCATTAAGGGCATCGAGTTCCTCAAAAGGACCATTCTCGGCAAGCTTTACACAGGAGTTGCAGTTAATATCGGTTGCAACTACATGGTCGTTTCCGTATATTTTTTGAAGATGAGGAACCAACTCAGAACCAATTTGTCCGCCAGCTCCAACAATCAAAATATTCTTCATAGTACCAATATGTTAAAAGGTGATTTTTATTAAAAGAATTGGAAACAAAAGTATACTTTTTGATTTAAATTTTAAATGACAAATGCAGTTTTCGATTGATATTTTTAAGCATATTTCTAAAAAAAAGATTGAATGGTAATTAATTATTCCAAACTCATGAAAATAAAAAAGCCACCTTTCGGTGGCTTCTGTGGGCCCAGCTGGGCTCGAACCAGCGACCCTCTGATTATGAGTCAGATGCTCTAACCTGCTGAGCTATGGGCCCTAAAAAATCGCTAATCGATTTTTAAATTGGAGTGCAATATTACATATTTGCATTCAATTTTTCAACACTCAACCAAAATAATTTATGCCACAACTCACATTTAAACCATATAAACACCTAAATATCAGGAATATTATTTTTGATTTGGGCGGTGTAATTTTAGATATCGATTATCAAAAAACATTAAATGAATTCAAGAAGCTAGGAGTAAGCAACCTAGAAAATCTGTTTACTCTAACATCGCAAACAGAACTTTTTAATAAACTCGATTGCGGCTTAATATCCGAAGATGAATTTAGAGCCACGCTCAAACAGCATATCAACATTCCACTTTCCAACTCTGAGATTGATTTTGCGTGGAATGCACTTCTGTTAGAATGGAATATCGAAAGGTTAACTTTGCTAAAGAATTTAATGCCCAACTACAAAATATTTATACTTAGCAACACAAACATAATCCACAGCAAGATTTACAACCAAAAACTAATGAACCTAACAAACGGAAAAGATTTAAAACATTTCTTCCATAAAGTTTACTACTCCTACGAGGTTGGATTACGAAAACCTAATCCCGAAATATTCAAACGAGTTCTTAACGAGAATAGTTTATTGGCAAACGAAACTCTTTTTATTGACGATACCGCTGAGCACATAAATGCAGCAATGGCTTTGGATATCAACTGCTACAACATTAACCCCAAGGCAGGAGAAACGGTTTTAGACCTTTTCAGCTAACACTAACTCAGGAATTCCACTGCTGGAGTAAAAACATCGTTAAAGGCTTTATCAACCATATAAGAATTATTATTACCCAATATTGGGAATGGAATCTCGTGCGAGTAATCGAAAGGAAAGTCAAGTTCTTTCACAATTCCTTCAAACTTATTCCTAACCCTAGCAAACGTAGATTGAATAAAGTTAGAAGGAATAACTTTATCGTTTTTGAGCGAAACTATTCTAATTTGCTTCCTTAAACTTAGCAACCTACTTTCACGAAATTCCTTGTTGGTTTCTGGCGAAAGCATTGCCAGAAAAGCCTCGCCAAGTTCACTCTTTTGAATATACACCGAGAATGGTGTTCGGATTTTTAACTCTTCCAAAAAATCGTTCAAATAGTACTTTCGCAAACTGGCATAAGCATAGCTATCCATTATCAGCCTTGATGTTCCGAACATCTCGCTAAAATGAGCACCGCCACAAAACATAAATAATCTTGAATTGGTTAGCAACCCTCTTGGATTTGCTAAGAATAAAATTTGAGACAAGAATGCTCCAATGGAGTATGAAAAGAAATCAACCTGAGAATCCTTCTCCAATAATGGATATTCTCCATTCTTAATAATCTCTAAAAGTTGAACAATATCCTCCGCGCTTTGCCTTCCCGATGCAAAGAAACGTAAAGGGTCATCGCTCAGGCGTTGACTTAAGGCTACATTGGCAAATGTTAGCATTTCGGGATTTCCTGATACCTGCCTTTTGCTCAACAAGGGCATCATTGCCCTAGGATTCGCCCAATTTTCGGGGCTTCGATTCATATGAAACGATATGGGGAAAAGAATCACCGGTCTATTGGTACTAACTGCCAAATAGTAAGCCCAAGGCAAGTACTTTAGCCAACTCCTCTCGTTTAATCCGTGTAAAAGAATTATAGCCTTGCCGTGTTTATTGTTAGAGTTTGGAACAAAGACAGGGTAACTAAACGTTTTATTCTCGGGAATTGCCCCATCGTTAATTGCAATTGCTTGATGAAAGTAAGTTTGCTCATCAATTCCGTTGGAAGGCAAAACCAGACTCGAAGTGCTAGTAAACTTCATTATACGAATATGAATATTGGAATCGGATATTGGAATGAATTCGCTATTTAGCGAAAATACCTGCTTTAATTGATTGAAAGTTTTGGTGAATTCCATAATTGCTGATTTACTTTTGATGCAAATCAACAACCTAAAACGGTAGCAATGCAAATTAGAGGGTTATCAGAAAAACAGAAGGGATAAAACACATCATTACGGGGTGAATTTTAAATTTGTGGGGTGAAATATTTCCTGCTTTATAATGAGCAAACTAAAAAGATGGGATTTATTTGTTGAGTTTAACTACCTTTGAATGTTTAAGAGCTTTGTGATGACTGATTTTTCTAATCCACTTCCTAAGTACCTTACCGATAAAGGCAACATTGTTAGGTTAATAATACTAACCGCAGCCTTTGCTTTGGTTTTTATCAATATATACGCCCCTTTTGGCTCCGAAACATGGTTTGAAATTACAGAGTGGGAATTCTTTGCATACTCTAGCCTGGTTATACTTACAGGCGTTCTGGTTGTAGTTATAAGCCGCATAATAATGTACCAAGTATCCAAGCGGAAAACATTGCTTATATGGAATTACTTGGTTTGGGCAATTGCCGAGGTCTTTTTCATGGCTCTATTCTATACAGTATTCGAAAAATTTATTATTCACGACAGCCGTTTTATTCTCGACCTTTTTAAAATATCGGCAAAAAACACTGCGCTGGTTCTTCTGCTACCCTATTCGGTAATTTGGCTTTACTTCTCCTGGAAAGAAAAGAAAAATCAACTTATAAAACTCACAGAAAACCCTGTAAGTGTCGATTCATCTAAAAATATGATTCCTTTCCATGACGAAAAGGGAGAGTTACGCTTCTCGCTTAAAATGGAAAGTTTGCTCTACTTGGAGTCGGCCGATAATTATGTAAACATCTATTATACTGATAAAGATAAAGTTGCACGTTTTACCTTACGCAATACCATAAAACGTTTGGAAGAAGCATTTAAGGGTACAGAGGTAATCCGTTGCCATCGTTCCTATATGGTAAACTTCGAAAAAGTAAAAATACTCCGTAAGGATAAAGATGAACTCAACCTTGAACTTGATGTTCAGTCGTTAATTTCTTTGCCAGTTTCCAAAACATACGTTCAGAATGTAATGGAAACCTTTACAAAGTTCAGCTTATCTAAAAAATTATAGTTGCTTTATTCTTTCTTGTAATTGAGTGTTAATACAACAATTAACCCGATTACTTCGCATTATATCAATATCAATATTCAATAACTCGGACTGCTTTACCGTGCGAAATAATCCTTTAACAGATAAGTGTTCAGCCAAATACTCTTGCTCAGTTTGCCCTGGTGTTGGAACAATTAATCCTGATAATCCCAAGGCAAGCATATCCATTATGGTGCTGTAACCACCTCGCAGAACCAAGTGTTGAGCATTCTTTACGGCTAAAGCAAACTGCATATCGGGCAAGTGACCTACAATCCAAACTCCATCAATACATCTAGGGATAACTCCATTCTCGGGTCGACCCTCAATTATTAGGCAGTTTAGGCAATATCGCTGAGCAATTTTTTTGTTGATATCAACAAAAAAAGAACGATGCGGCTCAGGCCCCGAAGCAACTACAACCATTTGAAATCCACTGAAAACACTTTCAGCATCAACGCCGTCGAATCTCGACAAGTGTCCTATATAACAAAGATTAGTCAATCCGTTTGATTTGGATAGAATTCCTGCAACGCTCCGTTCATCTGGGCAATCGGGAATCCAAACTTCATCAAAACGCTTTAGCCACCATTTCACTAGGTACTCCGTTATGGGCATAGCCCATTTAAATGGGAACGGCGGAATTACTCTAAGTTGATGAGTAATAATTATTGACCTTACCTTTCTATTCCACAAACCATAACGGTTATCGGATATTACAATATCAATACAGTGCTTTTTTAGTATTCCATATAGTTTAAAATGCTCCCAGATATTGTAGAATGGAAGCCTAAAGGCTACCCATAATAATGGGAAAAACTGAAATTTTGATTTGTTAAACTTTACTTGAAATGAAGGAAAAGGGATTGTTTCAAGGTTTGGAAATCGCTGCTTTATAAGCAAACATTGGGGTTTATCGGCCGCAAAAATTACAGTGTGGCCTTGTTTAATTAGCGTATCAACTATTGGAATATCTCTACTAGCGTGACCCAGCCCCCAACCTAAGGGACTCACTAAAATTCGTTTTGTTGATGTGGCATCCATCTACGACGATACCTGAACAGGTATTCCTAATTGCTCAACACGCATCGCTATGCTACTAAGCTCAACTATTGGAATCTTCTTTAAATCTTGTGCTGGAGTATCGCGAGCTATAGTGTAAACCATTACCTCTCGGGGTTTAATCTCATCAATCAGCTTTAGCCATGCTCCAATTTCATCGGGAGTTGTATTGTCCACAACTTGATTATTGATTGTACCCTTAACAAATAGGGTTTGAATGATAAGATTCCCCTTAAACTGAGTTAATTGCTCCACCAACGATTTAACATCGAACTTCATCATTGGCTTATTCAGCAGTTGAATAGTGTGGTCGAATGCCGAATCCAACTTAAGTATGTTCTGGTCAACTTTATTTAGTGCGCTAATTACATCGGAGCGATGAATCATTGTTGAATTAGATAGAACGGCAATTCGAGCATTTGGGAAATAGCTATTTCGAATACTAATGGTATCGTCAATAATTCCAGCAAACTCTGGATGAAGAGTAGGTTCGCCGTTACCTGCAAAGGTAATTACATCTAAATCGTCGCCTTTGAACTGCATTTCTGCCAGTTTTTTATCCAATGCTCTTCTCACATTGTCGCGTGTAGGAAGATTTCCACTGGCCATTGACTGAGTCCATCCACACTCGCAGTATATACAGTCGAACGAACAGACCTTACTGTCGGTGGGTAGCAAATTCACGCCAAGCGAAACTCCTAGCCTACGGCTACGAACTGGCCCAAAAACAATACTATCGAATAAAAAAGTAGCCATAAAAAACAGTGGATTATATATACAACAAAGATACCTTATTTTGGTTGAAGGTTTATACAAAACTAGATTAAGCGCCTAACTTCGCTATTCGCTCTAGGGCACATCTTGTCGAAATCGAAATTAGTAATCAAGTTCAAACCTGGAGCTTTACCAATTTCAATACTTCCAAACCTACCGGAAACATTCAGCGCTTCCGCACCATTCAGCGTTGACCATTTTAAAATTTCGGAAAAAGGAATATCGGTAAAATTATCCAGTAATAATTTGATATGGTGTAACATGGAAAGGGAAGTTGCACTTGCAAGGCTATCAGTTCCAATGGCAATTCTCAGCCCATGCTTATACATCGAAACTAAGTCGGGAAGTTTTCCCTCTATAATCAAGTTTGATTCAGGGCAGGTTACAAATGTTGCTTTCCTATAAATGCGGTTTAGTTCAACTAACTCCTCAACGGATGCAAATGTATTGTGTATAAAAAGCACATCCTTATTGTGATTTATATTGTCAGTAATAACTTTAAAAGGGGTACGTTCAAATGGCACATCAAACGGAATGTTCAACAACCTATAGCGCTCCATCAAAGGACCTGTGCCATTCATAAGATATTCAAACTCGGGCAAACTCTCTGCGTAGTGAATGCTTACCGGTAAGTTGGACTTATTTATATGTTCACGAACCGTTTTCCAGAGTGTGTTAGACAATGAGTAGGTAGAGTGAGGAGTTATAGAGGTCGAAGAATTTTGTAATTTTTCAAAACCACGCATAATCCCATTGGCATTTTCAATAATCCGTTCCGCCGCTAAGGGATTAATACCAAAAACCTCAATAAAATTATGGAAAAAGATACTAGACCTAGATTTTAAGAAAAAAGTGTCGAGCGTATTACAAATATCGCCAACAGCAACGGTTCCTGTGAGTTCAATTTCCCGAATTGCAAGTTGAATCGCCTTTTCGATTACCTCACTATCATTAATCCTATACTCGGTAACAGCCTTTATAAACCCAGCAATACCCGAGCCACTCTTAACTTGACCCTTAAGATGCGATAATTCTAAATGGCAATGCGCATTCACAAAACCAGGAACAATAACACCATTGTGAAACTCCGTGCTATGAATTTCTTGGAACTCTCTGCCAGGGTCAACAATGCTTATAATTTCCCCATTATTATCGACCTCAACAATTCCATTTTTAATTGGTGGACATGTTACAGGTAAAACGTAATTAGCAGAGAACCTACGCATAACTAGCGCTCAACGTTAGTCTGAATTTCTTGTTTCTGGATTTTACGAAATTTTGGCTTTCGCTTATTCAACACTTTAACGGAATCGGGTTTAGACTTTTCGTATGTAATCGAAATATTATCAAAAATAGCTCTTCGTATAAGATTTTTTCTTTCTCCACCATGCTCATATAAAGCACCATTTAAATGTGTTACCAAAGAATCAGTCAATTCAAGTTTATACTTAAAACTCCTAGATGTGCTGTCCTTGACATAGTATTCAGATATAACATTACTTCTGTTTCCAGTCTGCGACTTATCGTCGTAATAAAAATAAAGATATGTTCTTGTTTCTTCGGATTTATCCTGAGGAAAAATTTGAGCATCAAATGAAACAGTGTAAATTCCTTTTCCTATAACAGGAATACTAAAACTTAATGAAGGATTATTGGTGTGGTCTATTGTCATATCCCACTTTGTTTTATGAGGCCATAAGTTATTCTCAGATTTAATAACCGAATCAATCGGTGCTCCGATAATTGAAGAATCTTTTGCTATCTCTTCCTGTTGTTTAGACAACTGTAGTATTACTTTATCAAAAATCTCATCTAGCTCCTCAGTCCTCTGTGAGTAATATTTAATGGAACTGTCAAATTCAGCAGTAGTATACCCGTATTTCTTAAGGATTGGCTCGTAATATGCAATGGAATCTTTATAGCC
The DNA here is from genome assembly GCA_029560875.1 of Bacteroidota bacterium. Taxonomy (GTDB): domain Bacteria; phylum Bacteroidota; class Bacteroidia; order Bacteroidales; family Tenuifilaceae; genus SB25. Next base: position 23,878 of record JAKQKB010000080.1, read on the forward strand.
AAGATTACTCTCTGAAATAGACACAACGCCATCAGTAATATATATTTGTTTAAGAATTAACACCATATCCCTTTGGGGAATAATTGGATTTCCAGAACATCCAATAAAGAATATGGTAATAAATCCTACCCAGTACTTAAACTTCAACTCCATGGTAAATTATATTAATACTTTGCAAATCTAGAAATTTATAAAACAAAATAACCGGGAAAAGCAACTTCCCCGGTTATAAATATTATTTTACAAGTTACTTAATCTTATCAAAATTATATCCAAGCATAATTTCGTGAGAGCCGGAGTTATACTTGCTAATCCCAAGCAAACTCCAATCGAATGAATAACCAAACGAATACTTATTTTTGTAAGTACCACCAACCAGTATCGAAACAGCATCCTTCCATCGAACAGAGAGTCCTCCCCACATTTGATAGGTTTTCTGACGATACGTTAACTTTCCGTTCCACTCTGCTTGCATAGGACTCTTTATCATATACTTTAGAATCAATGCTGTTTCTAGTTCAACATACCTGTTTAAGTTAACCCAGTAGCCACCACTAAGCATATAGTGCTGTTTAAGTTTACTATCCTCAATTGGGCTAGAGTAAAACTTCATACGCTGGGCAAAAAGTTGTTGTATGGAAAAACCAACATTAAACGAAGAACTCCATAGGTAAAACCCAACAGCACCATCGGGTGTAATTTTTGTTGTGTTAGTGGTTGGTATCGCTGGGTCAAATCCGGGATAAGAATCCTCTCCGGTTGTTGCCTTAGAGCCATCTAGCCTATACATTAATAGCCCAAAAGATAAGCCCCCTGAAATCCGAAGCCCAGATCCCCCTAGTTGCATATTATAGGCATAGGTTCCCATAACATTTGTTCGGCTGGTTAGTCCGGTTGCATCATTACCAATATTAACACCCCAACCCATATCGCGTTTCTCGAATGGACCAAAGAAACTCATATTAACCGTATATGGGGCATCGTTAAAGCCAACCCACTGGTAACGATTGTTCAGTCGCATTTGGTAAAATTTATAGGTACCAGCAACGGCAGGATTTGTTAAAAAAGTATTAAACATATACTGAGTGTAGTGCGGTATTTGTTGCGATTTTGCAGGAATTGCAGTCAACATCACAAAAACCACTATCAGTAAATACGGTAATCCTTTTCTGTTTTCTATACTTATCATAACCCAAATATTATTTGGTACTTATTTACTTAACAATTGTAACCGAGCCAGTTAAAGGCTTCCAATTTGAACCTTGCGCCTTAACGTTAAATTTAATAACATAGTAGTATGTTCCAATTGGCAACTCGTTTCCACTATTAGTTCGTCCATCCCAACCTTTAGCCGCCTTTTCACCTTTAGCGGACCAAACTAACGAACCCCAACGATTAAAAATCTCAATCTCTAAATCGGGGAACAAATAGTTCTTTGGAACCCTCCATACGTCATTTTTACCATCTCCATTGGGTGAGAATATATTGCCGAAGGAAACCTCATCTACAATTTTTGCATACAACCGAATAGAATCAGTACACCCTACCTCTGTTTTGGCAAGAACATCTACAAGAATATAATCTGTTGTTTTGCCTGTCTTAGAATCCTTAATTTTCACAAATCGATCGGCAGGTATCTGTGCCATAATCTCATCGTTCAATAGTAATTTAGAATCCCAACTGGTTGAAGGTAAAAACATTTCGGCAGGTTTCCATTGGAAACTGGTTGCATACTCAACACTAGTTGTAATTACATCCATGTTAAATTCCTGCCCATATAATACTGATATGACTGTATCCTGAACAGAACTAACATACATTGGCACCTGAAGACCAATCTCAGGCAGAACGGATAATATGATATCTGTATAATTCTCACATGCTTCATCGCTATCAACAACTCTCAGCCTATATATATTTGTGCCCGTGGTTTGAACAACAAAATCCTTATCTGTAGATATTGGATCGCTAGAGATATCTGGATGAATCCACCAACCATAAGTATATGTTAAATCAGCAGCTCCTCCAATAGCACTACCATGAAGGGTTACTGGATTATCAAAACAAACAGTTGTATCATTACCAGCAAATGCAGTATAATCATACCTAGACTTCACAGGGACTGTATATTCATTAGTATAAACACACCCTTTGGTATCCGTAACCATTACTCGGTATGTACCATAAGCTAAATCAGTTAGGGTTCGGCCTGTTGCTGTCGTAACTCCGTCTGGATACACCCAGGAGAAACTAAGATCGTCTATCGTGGTAGCATTTCCTCCAGTAAAGGTATCTAAAATCTGAATTCCACCCGATTTTGTGCCTGTTTTATGAATTATATAGCAATCAGTTGAGTCAATTAATGGAGGATCTAACTCAAGCATATCAACTCCATCTATTTCAATATCGCCTGAAGAAACGGAACAATTCAAAGCATCGGTTACAACCACAGAATAAACACCTTTAACAACACCTGTCAAATCCTTAGTGGTTGATCCATTCGACCAAAGGAAAGTATAGTCGAGCTGTCCGCCAGTTACATCAATATTTATAAAACCATCTGGACTATTGGCACAATCAAGAGGTAAACTTTTTGTCCAAGTTATGTTTATAGCCGAAGGTTCAGTTATACTAATTGGGTTAACAGCAATAGTTACAGGACAAGAGTTAACATCGGTAATGCTTAAGTTATAAGTTCCAGCAGGAAGATCTGCAAATATTCCATCATTATTAGAAAGGTTTACAGGGCCTGTTATTGAATAAGTAAGCAATCCTGTGCCACCTGTTGCTGTAACAGTTATTGAGCCATTGGCTTGTCCATTACAAGTTACATCAACCTTTACAAAATCAGTAACAGTAATTGCTGTAGGTTCAATAAGTTCTGGCACATCTGTTACTTGGACTTGACAGTCATTGGCATCTTTAACAGTAAAGGTGTATAAACCTGCGGGGACATTGGAGATAGCATACAAATCGCCAGAAACATTCGTGGCTGTATATTCTACAGGTGGATTTACACCATCACTTACAATTACAGAGTACGGTGTTGTCCCTCCTGTAATATTAAACTCAACAGAACCATCAGACAGGCCATTACAGGTCGGATTTGTTAAACTTACAAAACTTGCTGTAAGCACAGCAGGCTCTGTTATTGTAACAACCTCGTCAGGATAAGTGGTTTTTGTATCGGCAATTGTAATGGTATAAGTTTCGGGGCTAAGGCCTGTCAACTCGTACTGTCCACCGCCTAAATCCGTAAAAGTAAATGGTTGAGAGGCAGAGTTAGTACATCCAATAGTAAACGGAGGGAATCCACCTGTTATTGTAAGCAGAATTCTACCATCGTTATTACCATTACACGAAACCATGGTTGGTGCAACAACTACAGATGTACCACTAATCAGCACATCGGCAGTTTGAACGAAACAGCCATTTCCATCGGTAACAATAACGTAATAAGTACCAGCTCCAAGATTAGTAAATACCGCACCAGCAGGAGCAGCTAGCGACTGGGTAGCGTGCAGCACACCCTCTAAATATAAATCGTAAGTAAATGATCCTGTTCCACCAATAGCAGTAATTTCTATTTGTCCATCGCTGGCTCCAAATATTGTTTCCTGGGTGACAATAAATTCATCGATAGTTATAGGATCGGGCTGATTAATAGTTTCGCTAGCAATTTTAGAACAACCATTCAAATCCATAACAACTATGGAATAAGTTCCTGCTGTTAGGTTCGTAAAGATGTTAGATGGTTGGAAAGTAACCCCACCATCAATAGAGTATGTGTATGGTGCAGTTCCACCCGAGACATTAATAGTTAATGCTCCATCATCATCGCCATTACATCCTGCAACATGAGTAGGTACGGTACTTATGACAATATCTAATGGCTCAACTATTGTAATAGGAACAGATGTTATAGGTCCACAGCTATTGGCATCGGTTACCTCCACGGTATATGTTCCTGCATCAACTCCAGTGAACAAACCATCGGTATTATTTGCCACTTCATTTGAGCCCGCATCCAACAATCTATAAACCCTAGGTTCAATACCACCAATAGCAGTTATAGTAATTGTACCATCGGACTGGCCAAAACAGGTTATATCCGTTGATATTGTTCCTGTAATTTGAATTATAGGAGGTTCTGATATAGTTAAAGGATTACCAACTATATTACATCCATTAGCATCCATTACTGCTGCAGTGTATCCACCAGCAGATAACCCAGTAAATACTCCTGTTGCATTACCATAAGGAGCACCGCCAGTTATACTGTAAGAATATGGAGCTGTACCACCTGCAGCCACTAATGTTATTTGTCCATCAGTTAATCCGAAACAAGTTATATCGGTAGCTGTTTGTGTTGTGAAATAAAGCGCTGCAGGTTGGCCTACCGTTACAACTTCCTCCAATATACAACCATTTGCATCACGAATATAGAGCGTGTAAGTTCCACCCACAACACTATTAAACAAGCCTGTCGCTTGATATGTAATACCATCAAGAGAATACTCTAAAACCCCAGTACCTCCGGATGCCGATGCGTTAACAGAGCCATCAGGTGAACCAAAGCAGGTTGCATCTGTAACTGTTAAAGCATCAACAACAATGGCTGGTGGGCCAGTAATTACTGCTGGTTTTGTGGCAATACAATCTCTTTCATCTTTCACGTAAACAGTATAAGTACCAATACCCACATTAAATATTTTTGTGGTGGGGAAATAGGTAACACCATCTATTGAAACGGTTTTGGATCCGGTTCCTCCAGATATACCACTAACAGTAATCCTACCATTATTATTGTACCAACAGTCTGTAACGTTAACCGTATTTACAGTAAAATTAATAGCCGCAGGCTGTGTTAAGGTAATCGGATCGCCGTTGTTTGCAACTTGAATACAGCCATGAGAATCGCGTACCTTAACATAGTATAGGTTTGTTGGGCCACCTGCCAAATTATCGAAAACAGGATCGGTTCCCCAAGTCTCAGGCTGATATATTGAGTACTCGTAACCTGTGCCTGAGCCACCGCTAACATTGTAAATACTAATTCTACCAGTATTATCGCCGTTACAAGTTGTAACGTTTTTAACTGAATACTCAAATGAAATCTCGGCAGGTTCAGTTAACTCAACAACAGTAGGCCAAGTTGTTGTACACCCACTTGCATCGCGCACAACTATATCATAATACCCCTCCCCTACATTAAATACGTTGCTTAGTTGGAATGTTACCCCATTATCAATAGAATACTCAAGAGCACCAGTGCCTCCTGATGCCAAAACAGTAATTGTACCATCAGCAGATCCAGCACAAGAAATTGGAGTAGTTTGAACATCGGTGATGGTAATTTGAGCAGGTTGTGCAACAACAATGTTTAACTGAACAAACGATGGGCACGAGTTAGCATCAGCTATACTGATTCTATATGTTCCACCTAATAACCCTGTAAAGTTTGCACCTGCGGGTAATGTTGGGTTTTGAGTGGCAATTAAATTATTCCCAGAATCGTACAAGGTATATGTATACTCAGGTGTACCTCCTGCTCCTAAAATTTGAATTGAACCATTATTATCTCCATAACATCCTGTAACAGGATTAGCAGTTATAGAGCCTAAACTAATTGGAGCTGGCTCGGTTAACGTTACATTACCAACGGCCACACATAGTGAAGCATCGGTTACTGTTACAGTATAATTTACCCCTGCCGATAAACCTGTGGCTGTCTGACCTGTTTGAACAGGCGAAGTGCTCCAACTATACGTATATGGAGCAATTCCTCCAGTGATATTTACTGTTGCAGAACCATTGGTATACCCATTACAAGTTGGAGCAACAGTAGTGATACCAGTAACCAAAAATTCAGGGCTAACTGTAATGGCAATTACATTACTTATGTCATTGGTACATGGAATACTATTAACTATACGCCTAAACCAAGTGTTCTGTGTCAAATTTCCTGGCTGATAATTAACATTGGTTGCTCCTAAAATATCACCAAATGGACCGCCCGCACCAACTGTACTACTTTGCCACTGGTAGGTATATGCTCCGCTACCACCTGTTGGAGTTGAACCCGCTAGCTGACTTGGCGTAGTATTATAGCAAATAGTTTGCGCAGCAGATATAGTGTTGTTAGCAATAGAAGGATTTACAGTTACTGTTACTACATTGCTTTGGCTAGAACACACCCCTGAAGTAACAACTCTTCTGAAATAGGTGGTTTGAGTTAACGCTGCAGGACTATAATTCTGATTGTTAGCTCCCGAAATATCGGTAAAAGGACCTGTTGCTGCAGTTGTACTACTTTGCCATTGATAGGCATACACTCCAGAGCCTCCTGTTGGAATTGGCCCTGAAAGTTGCGCAGGCGAAGATCCAGAACATATTATTTGATCGGCACTAATTGTATTTCCTGTAACTTCTGGAGTTACTGTTATTGTAACTATGTTTGAATATAAGGTTCCACAAGTATTTATCTCAACCCGTCGGTAACATCTTGTTTCAGTTTGATTTGCAGGAGGATCATAAGTAGATGAAGTTGCTCCTGCAATACCAATCCAACCTCCAGCACAATTTGACTGATACTCCCAAAGATAAGCCCATGAAGCATCGCCTCCTGTAGGTAAGATACTACTATTTATTACCGATGGATCTCCATCGTAACATAAGGTCTGGTCGCCAGAAATTGTTCCTGCAAAAGTATTGCCATAAACAGTAACAGTTACTTCGTTGGAGTACCCAGTTCCACAATCGTTGGTAGCAACTCGACGATAAATTCTTGTTTCAGTTTGACCAGCAGGAATATCGTAAGTAAGTGCATTTGCGCCTACTATAACATTCCAAGCACCAACTCCAACCCTATACTCCCATGAGTAAACCCAAGCACCACTTCCACCTGAAGGTGATGTAATATCGGTAAACGCAACTGGATCTCCATTAAAGCAAACTGCTGCAGGAGAACTAATCTGACCTCCATTTATAGCATTAGAAACTGTAACGGTTATGGTATTTGAGTAGCCTGTTCCGCAAAGGTTTGTTGCACCCCTGCGATATTGTGTTGTTTGTGTAATTCCAACTGGCACATCGTAAGTTAAGCCAGAGGCCCCGGTGATATTGGTCCACCCAGAGCCTGTATTCTGTTGCCAGAAATATGTGAAAGCACCATTACCCCCTGTTGCTATTGAACCACTGGTAAAAGCAACGGGATCGGCACCGTTACAAACTGTCTGATCGGCAGCAATCGCACCACCATTAATGTCAGCATAAATTGTTATTGTAACTGTATTGGAATAAACTGTTCCGCAATCATTTGTAGCAACCCTTCTGTAACAGCGAGTTTCGGTTTGGTTTGCGGGTGGATCATAGGTTAATCCATTTGCGCCAGCAATCGCAATCCATCCACCAGCACAATTGGATTGGTACTCCCAAGAGTAAGTCCAAGGACCATTACCTCCCGAAGGAGCAACTCCTGTATTGATAATAGCAGGGTCGGCATCATAGCAAAGCGATTGATCCCCCGTAATTGTACCCCCGTTCATTTGAGGATAAACAGTAATTATTAATTCGTTAGAATTGGCTGATCCACACGCATTTGTTGAAACCCTACGATAACTTGTAGTCTGTGTAATACCCGCAGGAATATCGTAAGTAATAGCATTAGCGCCTCCAATAGCAGACCAAAGTCCAGCACCAACCCTCGATTCCCATTGATAACTCCACGCACCGTTCCCTCCTGAAGGAGAAGTAGCATCAGTAAATGCAACGGGGTCACCACCGTAGCAAACGGATTGATCACTGTCAATTGCACCACCGTTAATAGCATCATAAACAGTTACAGTCAACTCATTGGAATATACCGTTCCACAGGAATTAACAGCAACCCTACGGTACATTGTTGTTTGTGTTAAACCTGCAGACACATCGTATGTCAAGCCTGTTGCACCAACTATTGTAGTCCATGCACCAGCACCAACCTTCGATTCCCAAGAATAAGTAAAACTTCCATCACCGCCGCTTGCCGAAGCATCGTTACTGAAGGCAGAAGGATCTCCATTATAACAAATATTTTGACTAGAACTTATTGTACCACCATTCAAATCGGCATAAACTATTACTGTTATTTCATTGGAGTTAACAGAACCACAACTATTTGTTGCCACCCTGCGGTACATTGTTGTTTGTGTTAAACCTGCCGGCTCATCATAAGTTAGTCCATTTGCACCAGCAATAGTAGTCCATGCGCCTACACCTACTTTCGACTCCCAAGAATAAGTCCATGCGCCTGTTCCTCCGCTAGGTGATACAGTATTTGCAAAAGCCACAGGGTCACCATTGTAGCAGATGTTTTGGTCTGCTCCTATAGTGCCACCATTTAATTGATCATATACCACAACCGATGTTACAGCGGTATTTTCACAACCATTAATATCTTTAACTGTTACAGTATAATTGCCAGAATTATTAGGAGTAACGTTGGTAATACTTGGATTTTGCTCTGTAGAAGTAAATGGCGTAACAGCATTTGTTGTCCATGCATAGGACATCATACCTACTGGCCCTGAGGTTAGGTTGATAGTTCCATTATAACATACTGGACCATCGTTGCTTGCCGTTGCAGAAGGGAGTGAATTTACAGTTACAGGTATAGTGTTTGAAGTTTTGGAGCAACCATTTAGACCTGTAACTCTAATTCTATAGTTACCAGATACACTGGCATCATAATTAAATGAAGAGGCACCGGAGATATTACTAAAATTTCGTTGCCATTGATAGGAAACCCCAGACTCTCCACTATTCTCTTGTAATTCCACAGATCCTCCTTGACAGAATGTAGTAGGCCCCATAGCAATAATATTTGCCAAGGGACTAGGCTTAATTTCTACCGTTACACTTGCCGATCCCTTAAATCCACCATCGTCCTCAACATCAACAGTTAAATTATAGGTACCTGAAGGAGTTGTACTTTTATATGAAACAAGATCTCCAAAATCATTGAAATATAACGGATTAGTATCTCCAGACCAAGTGTAAGTTAGTCCAGTACCAGTTCCCCCAAATGTTTCAACGGTAAGAGCAACTGGTGCACCTTGGCATACTTCAACATAAGATACAGCATCGGTACCGTAAAGAATAAAAACATTTAATGTTTGACCTTTTATAGGCACAAAGGAAGAAAGGGCAAAAATGGTTAGTAACGCCACAATGCTTGTAATATATTTCCAAACCTTTCTCATCGTTGTAGTATTTTTATTTTATTAAAATCGATTCTGAAACAGCAATACATCCATTATTATCCTTAACTAAAACCTTATAACTTCCAGGTGTAGGTCTAGTAACAGACTTATTATCAAACTCTTCAATAAATTTGTCGTTTTGCATCCATTTGTAACTAAAAATATTCTCCTGAGACTTCAATTCAATGCAATTCTTACTTACCGAAAACAAAATATTTGCAATAGGCCTTGGAAGTATTTTAATAGTAATTACTGTGTCAAGAACTTCTCGGTCACTCAATTGAAGTGAAAATCCTATTTTCTTTTCACCTGATTTAGATGTATTAATAGAGATTATATCGTTTTGAGTTTTTTTTATCACACCAAAATCATCCTTCCAACTATAACTTTTATAGTTCTCAAATTTTGGTTCAATGTGAACTATAATTCCAAAGGCCTTTCCTTCGCAAACAGCAAAACTTTTATTAGTAGTTTCAAATGTGACAAATTGTGTTTGTCCGAATCCCTGCAGGGTTTGAACAAAAAAGAATATATACAATATGTAAATCTTAAACCGCCTCATTTCAATCAACTAACCTGTTAATAAATATTCTACTTTTTGACAAAATGCCCAAAATTATAGGCGAATGTAAATATTTTTAGTTTATACGCAAAAAAATTAGCCTCAAAATTAAGCTGTTGCAACGCTCTACTTAATATCTTACATCAAATAAAATAAAAAAATATAATTTAATAATCTGATAATATGACACTTAACCAATTTTTCTGTAAATCAAATAAATATTATTTTTTACGACTCCTAAAGCAAAAAAGTTTGAAACTAGTCGATTTTTAATTATTACACTATTTGATAATGCAGATAAAATAAATACTTATGCAACTCACAAAGAAAATGCAACAAATATACTGCCAAACTATATATTTAACTATTTAACTGATATTTAACATTTTGAAATGTGAATTTTAGCCCGAAAACGGACAATCTATTAAGAATAACCGAAATAGAGGAAATTATTAAACAAGGAAGAACACAAAAACAATAGTAAGCCCAACTAAGTATCCAGCATAAACCTGAGCAGGTTTATGGTCGCCGTTTTTAAGCCTAGCGGATGCAAGTAGTCCTGCAACAACAAAAACAATCATTATTAATGGCAGCGCACTAAAATAATTATGATCCGTACAAGCCAATAAAAATCCCGACAACCCTCCAATGCCCATTAAATGAAGGCTTATTTTCCACCAATACGAAATTAAAGCCGCAACCAAAAGTACAAGAACACCACTTTCGATAATTTTTAGCAATACCTGAGGCACAGGCAGACGAGCCATTAGGTATAAAGTGAAAAAATATGGAATTGAAGTTATTATTATTGGAACAATTCGTTCACGATGCTTCTCCATGTGGAAACTTTTTATCAAGCCCAATCGCTTCAATATAAATAACGATATAATTGGAATAAGAAGGGTGTTGAATAAAATAACAATAAGTATTATTAATTTGATAGAGTTTGGCAAGTATGTAATGTAAGTACCCGATACAAAAATCAGTATAAAACTATAAAGGGTTATAAGAAACGGATGAAAAATTGCTGAAAGAATATTGGCAAGTTTAGTTGTCATTTTGCACTCCTCTACTTTAATTCCTTACGTAAACGGGCAACAGGAATTCCTAGTTGCTCACGGTACTTAGCCACTGTTCTGCGTGCAATTGGGTAACCTTTCTCCTGAAGAATCTCCATTAACTGCTCATCGGTAAGCGGTTTTCGCTTATGCTCATTATCGACACACTCCTGTAGTATCTTTCTAATTTCTTTGGTGGAAACCTCCTCGCCAGAATCGGTTTGCATTCCCTCACTGAAAAAAGACTTTAGCGAATATATCCCGAAGTGAGTTTGGATATATTTGCTATTCGCAACCCTTGAGATGGTTGATATGTCGAGTCCTGTTTTATCGGCAATATCCTTCAGAATCATTGGGCGAAGTTTGGTTTCATCACCATCGCGGAAAAATTCCTTTTGATACTCAATAATAGACTCCATTGTACCCAGAAGTGTATTTTGACGCTGTTTCAAAGCATCAATAAACCACTTTGCCGATTCTATTTTTTGGCGAACAAACGTCATCGCGTCCTTCTCCTGCTGCGAGGCGGAGTCCTTATTGTTGGAGTACGACTCCAGCATCTCGGAGTACTCGCGGCTAATCTTTAAATCGGGAACGTTGCGCGAATTTAGGCTCAACTGAAAATCGCCATCAACATACTCCATTATAAAGTCGGGAATAATATGCTGTGCTGATTGGTTGTAAGGGTCGTTAAAACCACCACCTGGCTTTGGATTTAACTTGATGATTTCGTTGATAGCGTCCCTTAAATCATCATCATTTAAATTGAGTTTACTTGCTATTTTATCGTAATGCTTGCGGGTAAACTCATCGAAATGGTATTTCAGAATTTCATAGGCAGTTTTTGCCGTTGCCGACGTTTTTTCCTTTGCTTTTAACTGCAACAGCAGACATTCCTGCAAATCTCTAGCCCCAACTCCGGCTGGTTCGAGTTCTTGAATTATATACAGAATCCTCTCCAGTTCATCCTCGTTTGTTTCAACGCCAAGGGCAAAGGCAACATCATCGGTAATGGCTGTAAGCTTACGGCGCAAATAACCATCCTCATCAATGTTCCCAACTAGGTAAAGGGCAAGTTGGTGCTCTCGCTCCGAAAGGGTTAGCATTCCAAGTTGGTTCTCCAAATGTTCGTGAAATGTAGCACCCACGGAGAATGGAATATCTTCGTGCTTATCGTCCTTTGAGGTGTTGTTGGTGGAGAGTTTGTAGGAAGGTGTATCCTCGTCGTTCAGGTAATCCTCCAGAGTAAACTCGTCGTCATTTTTATCTACATCGTCCTCAGTTGCACTGTTCTCCTGCTCTGTGTCCGATTCGTAGTTTTCGCCCTCCTCAAGAATTGGATTCTCTTCCAATTCCTTTTTTATACGTTGCTCAAGCAGCATTGTAGGAATCTCCAAGAGCTTAATCACTTGGATTTGCTGTGGAGATAACTTTTGCAGAAGTTTCTGCTGTAGCCGCTGTTTGAGCATACGCTGTTAGAATTCGCAGTTCTTAGGTGTACGGGGGAAAGGAATAACATCGCGGATGTTGCCCATACCCGTAACAAAAAGCAATAACCTCTCAAATCCTAGGCCAAATCCACTGTGTGGTGCCGAACCAAACTTACGGGTTTCCAAATACCACCAAACATCCTTCTCAGGTATATGCAGTTCGTGGATACGGGAAATTAACTTATCGTAAATTTCCTCGCGCTGTGAACCTCCAATAATCTCGCCAATTTTTGGGAACAACACGTCCATAGCACGAACAGTTTTACCATCGTCGTTCTGTTTCATATAGAATGCCTTGATATCCTTTGGATAGTCGGTAAGGATTACTGGTTTTTTGAAGTGTTTCTCTACCAAGTAACGCTCGTGCTCCGATTGTAAATCGGCACCCCAGAATACAGGGAATTCCCATTTCTGGTCAACTTTTTCAAGAATTTCAATAGCCTTGGTATATGGTAATCGCTCGAATTTATTCTCAACAACAAATTTTAACCGGTCAACAAGCTCCTTATCGTACATGCTATTCAGGAACTCCAAATCGTCCTTGCAATTTTCAAGAGCATAACGGATAAGGTATTTAAGGAAATCCTCGGCCAAATCCATGTTGTCCTGAATATCGTAGAAAGCCATTTCGGGTTCAATCATCCAGAACTCTGCCAAGTGGCGAGGAGTGTTGGAATTCTCGGCACGGAATGTTGGCCCAAAGGTGTAAATCTCCGATAAAGCCATTGCAGCCAATTCTCCTTCTAGTTGCCCGGAAACGGTAAGGCTTGCCTCTTTTCCAAAAAAGTCCTCGGCCCAGTTTATTTGTCCCTCCTCAGTTCTGGGAAGATTATCAACATCAAGCGTAGTTACGCGGAACATTGCACCAGCCCCTTCGGCATCGGACGAAGTAATAATGGGTGTGTGAATGTAAACAAAACCTTTTTCGTTGAAATATTTATGAATGGCAAATGCCATTGCGTGACGAATGCGTAAAACAGCGCTAAATGTGTTTGTACGAGGACGTAGGTGTGCAATCTCCCTTAAAAATTCAAGGCTATGGCCTTTCTTCTGCAAAGGATAAGTTGTTGCATCGGCCGCACCAAACAACTCAATATAGTTACCCTGAATCTCGACTCGCTGACCCGAGCCTGGCGACTCAACCAACTTTCCTCTAACACCAATACAAGCACCCGTAGTAATATCCTTTAGTTGTTCCTCGGTAAACAAATTCATATCAAGCACTACCTGAATATTATTGATGGTTGAACCATCGTTAAGAGCAATAAACGATACGCTCTTATTTCCACGCTTGGTTCGTACCCAGCCCATAGCTGTTACATCGGTACCTGCAACACCACTCTCCAGTAAATGCTTAACTTTTGTTCTTTCGCTGTTTCTCATATTTCAGAATGTTAACAATAAAACATCAGTGCTGACAATGCGTCAACAATCCCACAAAAATAATAACTTTTTATAATGTTTGGTTATTTGAATTGATGGCTAATGGAATATTAACTTTTTTGACGCTTCCAAGTCCTTCGGACGTTGGAAGGTCAGAATCGTCATTTATATAAAAACGCTATCAGGGTTTGAAACCATGACAGCGTTATGCTTTTAATAACGAATTAACTTTGTAATCGAATTCCGTTTCCCTCAATGCTAATTAGCCTATCCTTGTAAAGGCTTCCAATCGCTTTCTTGAATGTTTTTTTGCTGATTTGGAATAACCTATAAATTTCATCGGGGTCGCTTTTGTCTGTAACAGCAAGGTAACCGTTATTTTGCTTGAGAACATCAAGAATACTCTGCGATATGGCATCAACCTTCTCATAACCGGGTTTTTGAAGGATTAAGTCGATTTTCTCGTCTTCTCTAACCTTTTTTATATATCCCTTTAACCTATCGCCTTTAGCGAGTGCTTGAAATACCTCGTTTTTGTAAAGAACACCTGTGTGATTCCCATTAACAATAGCGTTGAATCCTAAATCCGACTCATTGATAATAATTAAATCAACCTCCTGACCAATAACATAATCAGGAATGGTATTGTCCAAGAACTTCTCAATTTTTGCAGAAGCTGCAAGGCGTTTTGAATCAAAATCGAAGTAGATGAAAACAAGGTAACTTTTGCCAACTTCCATCTCCTGTTTCTGCTCGCGGAAAGGAACAAAAAGATCCTTGGGTAAACCCCAATCCAGGAATGCTCCCATGCGTGCAACGGAAACAACTTTAAGGAATGCAAATTCGCCCACAATGGCGTAAGGCTTTTCGGTGGTAGCAATAATCCTATCCTCGGAGTCGAGGTAAACAAAGACCTCTACGGTATCATCCACCTTGCAACCAGCAGGAACATACCTTGTAGGCATAAGAATTTCGCCCTGCTCACCTCCATCGAGGTAAATTCCAAAAGGAACTTCCTTCTTAACTCTCAGGCTATTGTACTCACCAATTTTTACCATACGTAAAGCATTGTTGTTAATAAAGTACAAAGGTAGGATTATTTAACGAGATATTTTTTCTCAATAAGGGAAGTGCTTGGAGTAATAAAACGCAAAAAAAATCCGTGGATAACCACGGATTTAGTATGACTAATGTCTTTTGTTATGCAGGATGAATAGCTTCTACTGGACAAACATCTGCGCAAGAACCACAGTCAGTGCAAGTATCTGGGTCGATTTTGTAGATATCGCCCTCAGAGATAGCCTCAACTGGACATTCATCAATGCAAGTACCGCAAGCGGTGCAATCGTTAGAAATTTTGTATGCCATTGTTATTGGTTTTTAGTTAAACTTTTTCGTTTACAAATTTAACTCACTTTGAGTTTCTGCAAAATTAAACACTTAATTTTTATTTGCCAACAAAAAGAAGTAAATCAGATTTTGTCTAATTAAGCAAAACTAAAACTTCCATTTTGGTGTAAGAACATATGAAATCATAAGTTCATGTGTACCTGAGTTAATTTTCGATAACTTGTTTAAGGAGTAATCGAAAGCATAACCCACGGCTAACTCCTTGTTTATCTTCATATCGAAGAATAAACCAAGGGCATCGCCAATCCTATAATGCGTGCCAAAAAAGAAGCGTCCTTGATAAAGAAACTTTGCCGTAACATCAACCGACATTGGTACACCAACCATTGCGCCGGCTAATGCCGAAGGCATAAATACCCACTGCTCAGTAATGTCTAAATTGTAGCCACCCATAAGGTAAAGTGGCCTACGCAAGTTTTTATCGAACTGCCTATCAAAAGCAGTTTGTATAAGACGAGGCATAGATATACCCGCAAAAAACTTTTGGGAGTACATGTAAAACCCGACTCCAATATTTGGATAGAACTTGCGCTCGTTATGCTGAAATTCAGGGTCATCAGGGTTTATTATATGCAAATCGGTTAACGATGCGCTGTAATACGTAAAACCTCCCTTAATACCCATGGACAGGGTAATTTCATCGTTCAATCTGAGCCTATACGCATAAGACCCTGATATATGGGTATTGCTAATAGGCCAAGTATTATCACTCATAATATTAACTCCGACGCCAATTTTCTTAGCAGCCCAAGGTGTGTGTGCTGATAAACTAAAGGATTTTGGCGCTCCCTCTAAACCAACCCACTGCAAACGCGACAATAAATCGATATTAAGGTTACGAATTGTACCAGTAATTGCAGGGTTTATGGAAATTGGACTCTGCATGTAATGGGTAAATATTGGCTCTTGCTGTGCGTTAAGCTTGGTTACAAATATTGCAACCAAGCCTAACAGTAAAAATTTTTTAGAACAAATCATATTAACTTCTTTTATTGACTATCGCTTAATAAATACACTGCCCTTGTACATCTTTCCTGTTTCGGAGAACTCTAGAATATAGTAATAAGTACCATCTGGTAACTTGGAACCAATTGCCATAACGGTATTTGATGTTCCATCCCAGTCGTTCTTGTAACTATTATTCTTGTAAACTAAGTTACCCCAACGGTTGTAAACCATAATGCTAACTTTTCCAAAGTTCGCAATATTAACAACCTCGAAGGTGTCGTTAATTCCATCGCCATTTGGAGAAAAAGCCTCAGGGATATCAATCTGCTTGGTTAAGTCAGCATTAACAGTTGTTTCAACCTGAGCATCATCACAATCATCATCAATATCGCAAACCCTGTAGGTGAACACATCGGTTCCAACATATCCATTAAGCGGGGTGTAAGTAATTCTGTTATTAGCTTCAACAGTACAACTACCATGCATAGGATTAATAAGTATGGTTACTGATTTAACCCCGTCGTTCAGGTAGGTATCGTTAGCCAATACATCAATTAAAACAGGTGTTTCAACAAGAGTGTTAGCAATATCATCAACCGCAACAGGAACAATATTGTCCCTATCCTGAATGTCAATTACTACCTTGGCAATATCGAAATCGCCATCGATATCGGAAACCATATACCTTAACGAGTCAGAACCAAAATAACCAGCTACGGGTATATAAGTAATTGATTTGTCTGGATTAATAGATACGGTTCCATTCACAGGTTGGCTATAAACCTTAACAGTTAAACCTCCATCGCCAAGATTCTTATCGTTGAACAAAATATTCGAAACAACCGACCTGTCCTTGTAAGTAGTAATAGTATCGTTAACTGCAATTGGCTCAAGGTTAGTTAACTTAACATTGATGGTTACAGCAGCAGACGAACAATCGCTATCAAAATCGCAAACCTGATAGTAGAGTACATCCTCGCCCAAGTAATCGGTTGCAGGAGTGTAAGTAATTGTATTATCGGCCTCAAGAACTGCAGTTCCATGAATTGGCAAGTTGTTAAGAATAAGTGTTAGACCACCGTCCTCTAATCCAGTATCATTGAACAACACATCTACATTAACGGATTGGTTTATAATTGTACCTCTACCGTCAGGGTTTGCCTTTGGCTTATGGTCTAGCCTATCCTTTACAGTGATAATAACCTTTGCAACACCATAATCGCCATCGGAATCCACAACCATATAGGTAAGTGAATCGGTGCCTACAAACCAACTAGCAGGGAAGTACTTTATATTTCTATCATCGTACACATAAGCAAATCCGTGAAGAGGCTTATCCATCAACTTGATGTAATCTAAACCATCCTCCAAGCCTGTATCATTGGACACAACATCAACAAGCAATGGGAAATTCATCACGGTTGATATGGTATCGCGATTGGCTACAGGCACATAGTTAACTTCCTTAACCGTTACGGTTACACTTGCCACATTACTTGTATCGTTTGTACGGTCAGTAATGTAGTACTTAAACACGGCATCGCCCAAGTAATCCGCTGCAGGGGTAAACGTTACTGTATTGTCAGAATTCAGGTAAACTGTACCATTCAGCGGGTCTGGATTTTCCTTGATGTGAACTTTAATCCAACCATCCTCCAATCCATCATCATTTATAAGAACATTGATATTAACTGGAGTATTTTTGCTTGTGGCACGCTTATCGTCATTGGCAATTGGAATTGCATTTTGTTTTTCAAGTACCGAAATTCTCACGGTGGCTACATCATAATCGCCATCAACATCCTCAACCCAATAAACAAACTCATCGTTACCCACAAACCAATTGCTAGGAGTGTACGTTATTGTATTATTTGCATTAACTACAGCAGTTCCCCAACTTGGCGCTACATGAATGCGCAATGCTTTTATACCCTCGAAAAGCAGCGAGTCATTATCCAATACGTGAATATTAACGGGCGTATTTACAAGAGTTGTAGCATTATCGTCAACCGCAACAGGTATCATATTCTTAACCTTTATGTTAAGGAATACTGAGGCTACATCGAAATCGCCATTTTTATCGGTTACGCGGTAGTCAAACTGAACCATTCCCAGGTATGAACCATCAGGTGTATAGGTAACAGTATTGTCGGCGTTTACAGCTGCAGAACCATTGGCTGGAGTTGACTCAAGGCTTACCGTAACAGGCACATCATCCAAACCTGTATCGTTAACCAAAACATCTACAATACGAGGCGTGTTGTATGTTACACCACGGTAATCGTCAACGGCTTCGGGAATATAGTTAGGACGCTCGGTAACCGTTACTGTTACAGTAGCAACAGAATAATCGCCATCAACATCCTCAATCAAATACTGGAATGTTGTAGTTCCTACAAACATATAACTTGGAGTAAATGTAATAGTCCTATTTGCATTAACTACCGCAGTGCCATAAGCCGATGCAACATGTATTGATAAACCGCCAAAGCCATCGTCAAGCCCTGTATCATTAGCCAATACATTAATAGTAACAGGGGTGTTTACTATGGTTGATGAATTATCGTCCATAGCATTAGGAGAATAATTAACACCCTCCTTAACCCTTATGGTAACCAAAGCATCGTCGGAATCGCCATCGGCATCTGTTACAGTGTAACGGAACGTCATCTCGCCAATAAAGCCTGCTGCAGGAGTATAAGTAACTGTATTGTTAGGGTTAACAACAGCGGTGCCTAAGGCTGGGGTTTGCGAAATAGCAACAGTTAATGGAACGTCCTCTAATCCTGTGTCGTTAAATAGTACATCAACTATAACGGACTGGTTAAAGCTACATCCACGACGGTCGTCGTTTGCTATAGGATTAAAGTCTGGCTTTTCGGAAACAACCACAGTTACTGTAGCAATAGAATAATCTCCATCCACATCCGCAATGATATACTGGAATGTTTCTGTTCCAACAAACATATAGCTAGGGGTGTATGTGATAGTTCTATTAATATTTACGGTTACATTTCCAAAGGCTGGTTCTGCAAAAATTTTAATGCTTCCAAACCCATCCTCAAGCCCTTTGTCGTTAACTAAAACATTAATGTCCACAGGAGTATTGACAAAGGTTGTGGTATTATCGTTTGCAGCAACAGGCACAATGTTTACGCCAGATTTAACATTGATTGTAACCAAGGCATCATCTGAATCGCCATCGGCATCGGTTATGGTATAGCGGAATGTCATTGTTCCAACAAAACCAGCAACTGGTGTATAAGTAACAGATTTGTCAGGGTTGACATTAGCTGTACCCTGTGCTGGTGCTTGAGAGATTGAAACAGCGATTGGAGTATTCTCTAAACCAGTATCGTTTATCAACACATCAACAATTACAGATTGATTGAAACTACATCCACGGCTATCGTCGTTGGCAATTGGCTGAGAATCGGGTCGGTCAATTACATTGATATTTACTGTTGCAATGGAATAATCGCCATCCAAATCCTGCACCCAATACTGGAAGTTATCTGTACCAACAAACATATAGCTTGGTGTATAAGTTACAGTACGATTAGCGTTAATGGTTACAGCACCGTACATAGGCGCTTTAAACACTATAATGCTACCAAAACCATCGCCCAGACCACTATCGTTAGCAAGAACATTAATGTCAACAGGGGTATTAACGTAGGTTGTAGCATTATCGTCTACCGCAACTGGTACAAGGTTAGTCCCTACCTTAACATTGATAGTAACTAGAGCATCATCGGAATCGCCATCAATATCGGTTACCGTGTATCGGAATGTCATTGTGCCCACAAATCCACTTGATGGAGTAAAGGTTACAGTATTATTCGGATTAACATTAACTGTACCCAATGCAGGTTGTTGGCTTATAGTTACCACCACAGGAACGTCATCTAAATCTGTATCGTTAA
The DNA here is from genome assembly GCA_029560875.1 of Bacteroidota bacterium. Lineage (GTDB taxonomy): Bacteria > Bacteroidota > Bacteroidia > Bacteroidales > Tenuifilaceae > SB25. The sequence goes on from JAKQKB010000080.1 coordinate 43,897, forward strand.
CCAAAACATCAACCACAACGGGTGTGTTGAAACTACAGCCGCGGTTATCGTCATTTGCAACAGGAATGTAGTTTGGTCGCTCAGTAACAGTAACGGTTACAGTTGCAAGAGAGTAATCGCCATCCACATCCTCAACGTAATACTGGAATGTTTCCTCGCCCACAAACATATAACTTGGGGTGTAGGTTATGGTGCGGTTAATATTTATAGTTACACTTCCAAACGTGGGTTGTTTATATACTACCAGAGCTCCAAATCCATCGTCGAGACCAGTATCGTTAGCCAAAACATTTATTTCGACTGGCTTATTAACTATGGTTGTAGCGTTATCAGGCTTAGCGCTTGGAACGATGTTAATACCCGATTTTACATTGATTGTAACCAGCGCATCGTCGGAGTCACCATCTACATCGGTTACGGAATAGCGGAATGTCATTGTCCCAATAAAGCCAGCAGCAGGTGTGAATTTTATTGTGTTATCGGGGTTAACCGTTGCTGTTCCCTGAGTTGGTGCAACAGTAATAGCAAGGGTTAATGGAGTATCGTCAATTCCAGTATCGTTGAAAAGAACATCAACATCAACTGGTTGATTGAAACTACATCCGCGGCGGTCGTCGTTAGCCACAGGGATATAATCTGGCCTATCAGTTACGGTTACAGTTACAGTAGCAATAGCATAATCGCCATCCTTATCGGTAATCATGTAATCGAAAGTCTCCACACCTACAAACATATAGGTTGGTGTGAAAGTAATGGTGCGGTTTGCATTTACAACCGCGGTTCCAAACGCAGGCGCTTTATGAATAGTTAGAGCACCAAAACCATCCTCGAGTCCGCTATCGTTGGCCAGTACATTAATTGCAACGGGTTTGTTTACAACAGTAGTTACATTATCGTTAACCGCCACAGGCTTATTGTTTGGAACATCCTTAACAGTGATACGGATATTCGCCGATGAACAATCGCCATCGATATCACAAACCTGATAACCAAATATCTCGGTTCCAACATAACCTGTATTAGGTGTATAGGTGACTGTATTATTTGCATTCACAACAGCAACACCGTTAACTGGAGAGGAGTTTAGAACAACACTTGCAACGCCATCCTCCAAACCAGTATCGTTGACAAGTACATCAACAATTACTGCTGTATTTTTATTAGTTCCACGGCCATCGTCGTTAGCTTTGGGCAAATAATCGGGCTTAGCGGTAACATTTACAGTAACTGTTGCAATTGAGTAATCGCCATCAACATCTTGTAGCAAATACATAAACACATCGGTTCCCTCAAAATCTGTATTTGGGGTATAGGTAACGGTTCTATTTAAATTTACAACAGCTGTTCCGTTTGTCGGATTGGTATAGATTTTAAGCGAACCAAATCCATCCTCAAGCCCAGAGTCGTTTGACAATACATTGATATCTTTTGGAGTATTGATAACTGTTGTAGCATTATCGTTAACAGCCACAGGAGTATGATTAACTGTTCGAACAGTTATTGTAACAGTAGCCTCAGATTCATCGTTATCGGCATCCTTTACTTTATACTTAAAGGTTGCAGTGCCTAAATATCCCGCTGCAGGGGTAAAGGTTACAGTATTATCGGCATTGGCCACCGCGGTTCCTTGTGCTGGAACTGGAGCCGATGAAATTGATACTACTATTCCACCATCCTCTAGGCCGTAATCGTTAAATAGAACATCGACCACAACAGGAGTATTGATGCTTGTACCACGGCTATCGTCAACTGCAACTGGAATGTCATCAACAAATGTTACATTAACAGTAACATCAGCCTCATCGAATCCACCATTGCCATCGGTTACTCTGTATCTAAATACATCGTTACCGTTGTATAGTCCATTAGGAGTGTATCTAACGTTATTTCCAGCAACAACAACTGCCAACCCATTGGTTGGTTGCGATACAATGGAAACAATGATACCCGCCTTGTCTAGTCCCTTATCGTTTGCCAAAACATCAATATCAACAAAATTATCCTCATCGGTTGTAGCATTATCATTAACTGCCCTTGGCTTAGTATCATCGAGGTTAGTTGCAGTAACACTTGGAATTATTATTGACTTGTAGTTTGGCTCTGAGCACGATGCATCAACAGTAATGTTTATTTGGAAAGGCTTATCGCCATCGTTAGTTAAATCGTCAACACCTGTTAGGGTAATTGTTCTTGGTGTATTCCAGTTTGACGCATTAAATGTAAACGAAGCGGGTGAAACGGTTCCTTCTGCAATATTATTAGATGCAAAATTAATTGGAACATTTCCCGATGGTATTGTATTTAGCCAAATAGTGAAAGTTGCTGTTCCGCCTGCCTCAGTGGTTTCCAGTCCGCTTAATGGGAATACGCTTATTCCTGCAGCATCGTTATCGGTATTTATAACGGTAATATCAGCAGGGTCAATTCCGTTGTAATTTAAGTCAGTGCTAGTAGCTGCTGATAAAGCTATAGTGTAGGTTTGATTTCCATCCACCATCATATCGTCAACCCCTGTAACGGTAATTGTTCTTGGTGTATTCCAGTTGGCTGAAGTAAACGTTACGCTTGCAAGAGACACTGTACCCTCAGCGGTGTTCGATGAGGAAATATTAATAGAAACATCATCGGTTGGCTCACTGTTAAGCACAATGGTAAAAGTTGCAGTTGCCCCACCCTCGCTAGTATTTCCGCTGATTGCCGAAACGTTAATCGCTGCAATATCATCATCTATACAGGTTACTGCAATGTCGGGTGGATTAAGTCCAGAATACTTAGTATCAGTAGTTGTTGGGGCAGATGTTACGATGTTAAATGTAGCATTGCCATCCATTACCGAGTTATCAACTGGGGTAATAGTAATAGTTTGAGCTATATCCCAATTGGCTGGAGTAAAAGTAACACTTGCTGGCAACACTGTTCCCTTAGCAGTATTTTCGGATGTAAACGTAAACTGAACATTGTTTAGAGGTTTTGACCTCAACGAAACGGTTAATGTAACAACCGAACTAGACTCAGAGTAACTAACATTGGTTGTAGAGAAATTGTATCCAGCAACATCATCGTCGCGGTTAATAACCGATACACTTGGAACGCTTATATCGTTATAACCTAGGTCAGCACTAACTACAGATTGTTTAACAATGGAGTATGCAACATCGTCATCGTCAACATCATCATTTTGTCCTGTTATTGTAACGGTTTGGGTTGCATTCCAATTACTTGCGGTAAATGTTAATGTAACAGGATTTATGGTTCCCTCTAAAGTGTTGGTTGAAAGAAGGTTTATAGTTACACCAGCCGTTGGCTGACTTTGCAGACGTACAGTAAACGTAGCCGTTCCTCCTGCCTCTGTAGTGGTTAAACCTGCGGTTGGAGTAACAATAACTCCCACCACGTCGTTATCGGTATTAGTAACCGAGATATCCGAGGCGTTAAGCCCGTTGTACTTTATGTCCGAACTAGTTGCTGGAGCGGTAACAATGGTATACGCTTTATTGCCATCGGCAACAAAATCATCTACCCCAGTAATAGTAACAGTTTGCGGAGTATTCCAGTTCACATTGGTAAATGTAAGCAAACCTGAACTAACCGTTCCCTCTGCAGTATTCGAAGAAGTTAATCCTATAGTAACATTTGCTGTAGGTCTAGTATTGAGTCTTACGGTAAACGTTGCAGTACCTCCTGCCTCGGAAGTAGTTAATCCTGAAATTGGATTTACTGTAATTCCTGCAGTATCGTTATCGGTATTGGAAACCGACACATCTGCTGGATTAATTCCGTTGTACTTGGTATCGGAACTAACAGCAGCAGCTGTAATTATGGTATATGCAACATTATCATCGTCAATATCATCATCAACCCCTGTAATTGTAATTGTTTGAGGTGTATTCCAGTTAGATGAAGTAAATGTAACGCTGGCTGGCAATACCGTGCCCTCAGCGATATTACTCGATGAAACAGCAATAGATACATTGGCTGTTGGCCTTGTATTTAAACGAATGGTAAAGGTTGCTGTGCCTCCCGCCTCTGTGGTAGAAAGGCCTGTAGTTGGGGTAACTGTAATACCTGCAGTATCGTTATTGGTGTTGGTAACGCTTACATCGGGCACATCCATTCCACTATATTTGGTGTCAGTACTTATTGTATTGGATGTAATAATTGTGTATGCAACATTTCCATCATCCACATCATCATCAACCCCTTTAACGGTAACCGTTTGTGGTGTACTCCAGTTTGCACTGGTAAATGTTAACGAAACTGGCAAAACTGTTCCCTCATTGGTGTTGTTTGATGTTAAGTTAATAACCACATTGGCCGTTGGGCGAGTATTAAGTCTTACGGTAAAGGTTGCTGTTCCACCTGCCTCGGTAGTGGTTAGACCTGAGGTTGGAGTAACCGTTACTCCAGCCACATCATCATCCATATTAGTTACAGAAACATCCGCAACAACAAGTCCGCTATACTTAGCATCGGTACTAGTTGCATTAGATGTTATTATTGTAAAAGCAACATCATCGTCGTCAATATTGTCGTTAACGCCTGTTACGGTTACGATTTGCGGGGTACTCCAGTTAGCATTAGTAAAAGTTACTGATGCTGGAGACACTGTGCCTTCAAGCGTGTTGCTTGAACTCAACCCAACAGTAACATTGGCGGTTGGTCTGCTATTCAGTCTAATTGTAAATGTTGCTGTTCCGCCAGCCTCAGTTGTGGTTAATCCTGAAGTTGGGCTAACCGTTGCTCCTGCAGTATCGTCATCCCTATTTACAACCGAAACATCCGCAACATTCATATTGCTATAGTTTGCATCGGCACTAGCTGCATTACCAGTAATAATTGCATAGGTAACATCATCGTCGTCAATATCATCGTTAACAGGAGTTACCGTTACGGTTTGTTGGGTATTCCAGTTGGCAGATGTAAACGTTAGCGATGAGGGAGAAACTGTTCCCTCGTTGGTATTATTTGACGAAAGCGATATGGTAACGTTGGCTGTTGGCTGAGTGTTAAGTACCACAGTAAACGTAACAGCAGTTCCATTCTCAAATGTTGTAAGCGATGTTGGTGTAACGGTTACACCTGCCACATCGTTATCGTTATTGGTAACCGATACATCCGCAGGATTTATTCCATTGTACAAACCATCGGCACTTGTTGCGGTGGCAGTTATAATAGTGTATGCTTTAGGTCCATCGGCAACTGCATCGTCAACCCCCGTAACGGTTATTGTTTGTGGGGTACTCCAGTTTGCTGTAGTAAAGGTAACGCTTGCAGGCGATACAGTTCCCTCCGCTGTATTGCTCGATGTTAACCCTATTGTAACGCTGGCCGTTGGTTGACTCCTTAGAACAATGGTAAAAGTAGCCGTTCCTCCCGACTCAGTAGTGGTTAAACCTGACGTTGGATTTACAGTGATTCCAGCCTCATCGTTGTCTGTATTGGTTACGCTAACATCAGCAGCATTTAATCCGTTATACTTTGTATCGGCACTGGTTGCTGCAGCAGTAACTATTGAATATGCCTGATTACCATCCTGAACAAAATCATCTACCCCTGTTACAGTTACTGTTTGTGTAACGTTCCAGTTCGCATTGGTAAAAGTTAGCGAAGTTGGCGAGACATTTCCTTCTGAGGTATTGCTAGAACTTAGCCCAATTACCACATTAGCCGTTGGCCTGCTATTAAGCCTTACAGTAAACGTTGCCGTTCCTCCAGCCTCAGTGGTAGTTAAACTGGAAGTTGGGGTCACAGTAATACCTGCAGTATCATCATTTGTATTTACCACAGACACATCAGCAACATTCATGTTGTTATATTTTGTGTCAGTGCTTGTTGCATTGGATGTTATAATAGTATAGCTGATGTTTCCATCGTCAATATCATCGTTAACACCTGTTATGGTAATGGTTTGTGCAACACTCCAGTTAGCCGATGTAAAGGTTACGCTAGTTGGCGAAACATTTCCCTCTGAGGTGTTACTAGAACTTAATGTGATGGAAACATTCTGAGTTGGCTTTGTTGCAAGGCGAATTGTAAATGTTGCTGTGCCTCCTGCCTCGGTAGTAGTTAACCCCGATGTTGGGCTAACGATAACCCCTGCAATATCGTTATTAAGATTTGTTACAGAAACATCGGCAACCGTTAGGTTATTAAATAATGCATCGCCACTAGTTGTTGCAGAAGTGATAATTGAGTAAAGCACGTCGCCATCGTCAACCAAATCATCGACCCCTGTAATAGTAATTGTTTGAGGACTGTTCCAGTTACCTGATGTGAACGTAACATTGGTTGGAGAAACCGTCCCCTCAAGGGTATTAGATGAACTTACTGTAAACGAAACGTTTGCTGACGGCTGACTTGCTAATCGAACTGTAAAGGTTGCTGTTCCGCCCGCTTCAGTGGTAGTTAACCCCGATGTTGGGGTAACGTTAATCGCAGCAATATCGTTATCAATATTGCTAAGAGATAAATCGGCTGGGTCAATACCATTATAGTATGGGTCTGCACTGGTTGATGCACCTATGCTAATTGAGTAAATAATATTACCATCAATAATTACATCGTCGACCCCTGTAACTGTTACCGATTGTGGAGTATTCCAGTTTACTGTTGTAAAAGTTAAACTCGGAGTACTAACCGTTCCCTCGGTTAAATCGGAACTGCTAATAGGAATAACGACACTTGCCGATGGTTGAGTTTTTAACACTACAGTAAAGGTTGCTGTTCCTCCACCTTCAGTAGTATTTCCAGATATTGCAGAAACAGTGATACCAGGTTCTCTAACTGTAATAGTAACAGTATTGCTCATAGGTATCTCGCAATTACCATTGCTTGCTCTAACTTCAAACAGATTTGAACCAATAACCAAATTAGCCGAAGGCACCGTAATGTTAAGATTTGTTCCAGCACCGACACCTGAAGTCACAAATGCTCCATCTTTATAAACATTATAAGTAACTCCGTTCTGGGCTGAAGCTACTGTAATTGTACCATTCGACCCAGGATTAGCGGTGCTACCAGTTAATGCAAGACCAATGTTGGGCTGGTTAACAACGGAAATAGTGAAGTTTGGAGAAGTTGCCGTACAGCCCTCCTTACTTACAGTTAGGTTATAATTCGTCCCCGCATCGGCTAAGGCTGCGCTAGATTTGTAAAATTGTTTAGCCGTTGAAACCGTTGTAGTTCCCTTCTTCCAAGTGTAAGTAGCGTTATTTTCTACTGCACTAAGTGCAATTTCTTCGCCAACACAAACATCGGCATCGCCAGTAAATGTAGTTATTGGTGAAATAAGAACCTGAAAAACTCTTGTAGAATTACACGTTCCTTTTTGAATTGTTAACGACCAATTTCCTGCGTAACTACCAGCTGCTAACGAAAGTGTTTTAGCTGTTCCCATTGTGGTTGAACCATACTTCCAAGTATACGAACTTGCACCTGTTTCCTGGGCAACAAGGTAAAGAGGCTGCCCAACGCATAAAGTGGTATCGCCGCTAAATTCTAAATCGGGACTAATGTAAACTGCAAACTCCTGAATTGCTTGCGAAAGCCCATCGTCAACCATCACATAAATAATAGCATTGCCTGACTTGTTTGCAACAGGCGTAACCTGAATTGTTCTGCTAGCACCGCTACCACCTAACACAATTGAACTATTTGGGACAAAAGTTGGGTCGGCAGAATAGGCCGTAACAATTAAATTACCTGCAGGAGTTTCAGTTCCATCGCCAACGGTGAATGGAATTGCAGGCGAAGGCGTATTGGTACATAAATTTTGGTCGGCAATTTGGGAAATTATTGGTGTAGTATTTACAGTAAGGTAGACCTTTTCGTTATTCTTTGACCAACGTGAACTGTTACGCGCCTCATAATCGAATGATGTTCGTCCAATCCAATTGGTTGTTGGAGTAAATGTTAAGTTTGGAAGGTTTGCTAAGGTGATTTCCTGATTTATGGTTACAGCAACCCCAGAAAGTCGGAGAGTTCCATTCGCTGGTAATGATAATACTCTAATTCGGGTTAAAGGATCCTCAATTGGGTCAAAGAATTTCTTAGTAAAATCGAGTTGCGTAAAGGTTATGTTGTTGTTTGGCAATCCCTCCTTGTAAATATCTCCAACATAGGGGGCAAGTCCATCCACGCATGTATCGCTCTGCGTCACATTAAGCGTTATTTGGGAGTAGCCCAAATCAATTGCATTGAACCATGTGTTCAAGGTATTAATGTTACCGTTGAAATTATCATCCTCTAAGGTAGCATTCCAAGACCAAGTACGAGGTATATTCTGGTTTATAACTAAATTCTTCCTCTGGGTTTCGTCCATTAAACCACCACCAGTTTCGTCGCCCCAGCGCGAAATAAATGTATCGTCCCAATAAATTGAGGCGTTAAGTTTTTTAAAAGGTCGCACAGCTGTAGTTTGCACGCCATCGAGTTGCTCCACATCATAAACCGGGAAGTGGGTTGGGCCCCTTCCAAGAAATGTTGCAGAAGCCCTATAGGTTCCAACTGGCACTTCTGCCCCCGCATCGGTTTTAAAATTCCAAAGAATATAGTTATTCCCTTTTTTCATATCACGATAAATAACCCTATCGCTACCAGATGTGGAATAAGTGCCATCGCCATCCAAATCAAGTAGGATTGCAGTAAAACCATCGATATTGGAATAAATTTTGAATATTGCAATTGAATTATAGGGACAACTCGGAACGTTCTTTTCCAGATTAATAGTATTACTTGGGAATGTTAACTGTTGTGGTGTTCTGCTATAATTGTAATCAAAAAACAGCTCATTATTGGCCCAAACCTGAACTGTAGGTGCTGCTAAACGGGTATTTGGCCATACGCTCCTATCTGGGTCATTCAAGTATATGCTATACTCATAAGCACTGGCAGTTTGATCGTTATCCTTGCTCTGCGCTCGCTTTATATAGTTACTTTCCGATACAGGTTTAATTAAACCATAGGAGTTAGACTGGAATATAAAGGAGTACGGGTAAAACTGAAAATTGATTTTATTGATAAACTCATCGGAAGTAAATACATAGAAGTACGAGTTAACCCTGTAACTGGTAAAGCTTGTTGTTGTCATTTGCCAAGCTTTTGACCATAACCTCCCTGCTGAAACGTTGGGCGCTCCAGGGTTGGTAATAATATTATCGCTTGCATCAGTAACAGTTACATCAAAAAACTCCAGGGCAAACCTATTATACCAACCTGATGTTTCGGCAAACTCAATATAGTAATCGCCGGTTGCTGCTGCAGTAAATGTATATGCATTATACCCTCCACTGATTGTTGTTCCGTTTAGTTTTACACCGTTTGGCCCTGTGATAGCTTGCGTATAATTTGATATATAACCTGTTCCGGATGTAGGCACATTTCGTTCGGTGAACACAACTGTTCCGCTCGGATTTTTCACCCTAAAATATACTCTATCGGCATCGGTAATGTTATTGGAGTAATAGCCACTAAGCTTCATCCCAAAATACATCTTTTCGCCGGCTCTAAGCCTTATATTAATGCGTTTATCGGCTGCACAATTGTACATTCCAAAACCCTGCCCAGCTGTTCCAAACACGTTAAACTCCAGCCATAGCCTATCACTCGAGTTCGGCATCAATTGTTTTGTACCCTCCTGAGCAAATAGATTTGTGCCAAACAATACAAGCACTAGCAGATTAAGTAATTGTTTTTTCATATCTGATGAATTTCCATTGATTCAATACAAAAAAATAAGTTAAAGCACCTACCAGAGGCCTTCAACTCACTATGTTATAGCACTTAAAACGTTTTCTGTTAAATTCTGCAAAAATAATAATCAAAATGAAACCAACACACAAAACCATCGTTTAAAGCAAAATTTAAAACTCAAAAAATTCTCTTTTGCTGTGATATTCTACAATAGAGAGTTTTTTGATATTTTGTTAACGAGCAACAAGTTACAACATTTTTCTAAACCAATACCTAAATTGGCTGAAATTGTTATCTAATAAACAACGATGTTGATGAAAGTTGGGTATACGTTATATCAATGTTACAAGCAAGGTGTTGAGTTAATTTATTTCAGATTATTCAACACAAGCCAAGTCATCAGAGGAATAGCCGTTTGCAAGGAATCCTCATTAGCAATAAAAGATGATGAGTGAAGTTGAGATGGCTCTTGATTGAGGGTTCCAACCCCTATCCTAAAAAACACTGAAGGAATTTGTTGCGAAAAATAGGCAAAATCGTCGGTTGTCATTCTTGGTTCTAGGTCAACAACTTTATCAAATCCAAGCAAATCGTTGGCAAGTTTTTTTGCGTTCCCTGTTAATGCTGGATTATTGTAAACTGAAGGGTATCCCTTTCGGATTTCAACATTGCAACTACCTCCCATAGATTGGGCTATGCCATTTGCTTTCGTCTCAATTAACGAATGTGCCTTATCTCTCCATCCCTCATCCATGGTGCGGAATGTTCCTTCAATTCTAACTTCGTTAGGAATAACATTGGTTGCACCATTGGCCTCAACTTTTCCAAAGGAAAGCACTGTAGGGACTAAAGCAGGAGCACTTCGACTAACTATAGTTTGAAGGTTTAGTATAATGTTAGACGCTATCACAACAGGATCAATAAGAGTATGGGGCAATGCCGCATGACCACCCTTCCCCTTAACCGTTAAGTAAACTTCGTCGCCCGATGCCATATAGCGGCCAGCACAAAATCCTACCATGCCCACCTCCATTTCAGGTAGAACGTGTAGTCCAAACATTATATCGGGCATAACCGATTTAAATTCTGCAGAATCCAACACAGCCATAGCTCCACCGGGGAGTTGCTCCTCGCCCGACTCAAATACCAACACAACCCGGCCACTCCAACGCTCCTTAATTTTATTCATTATCAATGCAACCCCAATTGCGGATGCCATGTGAATATCGTGACCGCAGGCATGCATAACTCCATCATTCTTAGAGGAAAAATCAACGTTTGCCCTCTCCTGTATTGGAAGAGCATCCAACTCAGCTCTTATCCCTATGGTTTTTCCTTCTCCATTGCCTTCAATGACAACAATAAAACTATGCTGTTTATTAATTGGGATTATTTTTATGCCTTCATTGGCCAGAATGGATTGAATATATTTTGATGTTTGTTCCTCTTTAAACGACAACTCCGGATTCATGTGAATATCTCTACGATATTGTACAACTCTAGAATTGTATTCTTTAGCCAATGTTAGAATTATTTCCCTTAGATTACGCATAAACTTATAATCAACTCTGTTTTTAATAAAATTCTCATATAAACCATTTAATAAAGCAAATGTAAGATTGTTTTTTTGGGTATAGTACTTGATTCCAAAATAATTGGTGTTATTGTTAAACTTTTATACTTTTGAATTCGTTTAATATGTTCAATTCTTCATCAAAAATATTTTCAATTATGAAAAGGTTTATTATTTCACTATCGCTGCTTTTTGTTATTCTGGGATTATATGCCCAACAAAGTGGCGTAAAAATCAACTTTAAAACCAACACATACGATTACGGTAAAATAAAGGAAGATGATGGGATTGCCTACTATAATTTTGACTTTACAAATACTGGCAATGCACCCCTAATTATCCAAAGAGTATCGTCGACTTGTGGTTGTGCTACACCTGAGTGGCCAAAGGAGCCTATTGCTCCAGGTAAGAGTGGAAAAGTTAAAGTGGGATACGACCCTAAAGGTAGGCCTGGCCCATTTACAAAGGCTATATCGGTATACTCAAATGCAGATATGAACGTTGTAGTTCTCCAAATTTCTGGTGAGGTTTTACCTCGAGTTAAAACCATTGATGAAATATACAGAATACCCGTTGGCGATTTACGTTTCGAAAGAAACCACTTTGCGTTGGGAAGATTATTCTTAAATAAATCCGTAACCGACACCCTTAAATTTATCAACAAAGGATCTGCTCCAATAAAAGTTACAACTAACACGCAATCCATCAATTACATGAAGGTAACAATTGTTCCACAAACCGTTAAACCCAATGAATTTGGAACTATTGTACTTAATTATGACGCAAAAGCTCGTAATGATTGGGGTTTTGTAGTGGACAGATTTGCTCTTGTATTAAATGATGAACCAATCAACAACAACCCTATTACCATAACTGCAAGTATTGAGGAGGATTACTCAAACTTTACACAGAAAGATTACGAAAATTCTCCCGTTGCCGATTTTAACACGACAAACCACGATTATGGGAGTGTTACTGAAGGCAACCCTGTTGAATTCGAATTTGTTGTTAAGAATACTGGCAAATCCGACTTAATCATTCGAAAAGTAAAAGCCAGCTGTGGTTGCACCACCGTTCAACCCGAAAAAAATTTACTAAAAACTGGAGAATCAACCGCAATTAAAGCTGTTTTTAGAACCAATGGCTACTCCGGAAAGCAAAGTAAATCCATAACAGTAATCACCAATGACCCTAAGCGCTCTACTATTATACTTAGAATGACTGGAAGTATTGAGAAGAAACATCAGTAATAAATAATTCAAGGCTCATTAAAGGACGGCATTTAGTCGTCCTTTTTGTTTTTGTTACCGCATTGTTGAAAAGCTATGCTAAACAATATTCGTTTAAATTAGGTTTGTAATTAGCCATTAAATAAATTCGCAAAGGAAAAGTTAAGGTTGATGAAAGAAAAAGAGAATAAAAGCGCCCTTATTGTTAACCCGGGAATTGAACAACCACCCTCAGTTAACGAAGATGCTATAAGACGTTTTAAGGAGCGAAAACGCAAACTCCTAACTGTTGATGAGTATATGGATGGTATTTTAAATAAGAATATTACCATACTCAGCCAGGCAATAACGCTAATTGAAAGTTCACTCCCGCATCATCACGAGTTGGGTCAGCAACTGATTGAGCGATGCTTACCTTACTCGGGAAAATCAATACGAATTGGAATAACCGGAGTGCCCGGTGTAGGTAAAAGCACCTTCATTGAGTCGCTTGGTACAACAATAACATCGCAAGGACATAAACTTGCAGTGCTTGCTATTGACCCCAGCAGTGAACGGAGCAAAGGAAGCATACTGGGAGATAAAACTCGAATGGAGGATTTAAGTGCCGACCCCAACGCATTTATTCGCCCTTCGCCTTCGGCTGGCTCGCTGGGCGGTGTTGCACGCAAAACTCGCGAAACAATTATCCTCTGCGAAGCAGCTGGTTTCGATACTATATTTATTGAAACTGTGGGTGTTGGTCAAAGTGAAACTGCCGTTCACTCCATGGTGGACTTTTTCCTTTTACTTATGCTTGCTGGTGCTGGCGACGAACTTCAGGGAATTAAGCGTGGTATTATGGAGATGGCCGATTTAATTGCTATCACCAAGGCCGATGGAGCAAATGTTCAAAAGGCAAAACTTGCACAAGCCGAGTATAAAAACGCATTGCACCTATTTCCACCAACCGAATCGGGATGGACAACCAATGCGGTTATTTGTTCATCGCTCGAAAAAACCGGACTAAAGGAAATTTGGGACACAATAAAATCGTACGTCGATTTTACAAGTAACAATGGCTACTTCGCAAGCAGGCGCAGTCAACAGGCCAAATACTGGATGTACGAATCCATTAACGAGGCGCTGAAAAATCACTTTTATCATAACAAGGACATACACTCGCACCTCAAAAAAACTGAGCACGATGTAACATCCAATAAGATTAGCTCATTTATTGCCGCTCAGCATTTAATCGATTTATACTTAAAAAAATACTCGGAATAAGTTAATTTGATGATTTGAAAATGGAGTTTTGAAAATGCTTGATTATCAAAAAATAAAATCGATTCTAAAAAACCACACCGTTGGAATTGCCGGTGCCGGAGGTTTGGGTAGCAATGTGGCAATGTCACTTACCCGCGTTGGCATTGGGAAACTCATTATTGTCGATTTTGATGTTGTTACTGAAAGTAACCTGAACCGTCAGTTCTACTTTAAGCACCAAGTAGGTTTTAAAAAGGTTGATGCGCTCAGGGCAAACCTACTTAGCATTAACCCCGATTTAATACTGGAAACACACGATACGAAACTGGATGCAAGCAACATTCTCAATTATTTTCAGGCTGTTGATGTTATGGTAGAGGCCTTCGACAGGGCTGAAATGAAACAGATTATCATTGAGAAGTTTCAAATCGAAAAACCAGAAATTCCCCTCGTAGTTGGAAACGGAATGGCGGGCTGGGGAAACTCCAACGATATGAGGGTACAACAATATGAAACCCTCTATATATGTGGTGATGGCGTTTCTGAAGTTGCGGATAACCTACCTCCAATTGCACCAAGAGTTAACATTTGCGCAGCAATGGAGGCCAATGTGGTTTTAAGCATCCTGCTAAATAAAGTAACAAACATTAAGGTTAAACCGTAAAGATTAAGTGTTTTTAGTATAAATTTGTGACAAAACTAAGGATAACTTGATGGAGATTATTTTAAACAATAACCCAGATTTTGTTGAGACAACGGAGAAATCCATAACTGTAGAGGAACTTCTAAAAATTAAAAAGTTCAGCTATAAATTGCTTATTGTTAAGGTTAACGACACTTTGGTGACTAAAGAAAATTATCCCAAAATATCGGTTTGCGCAGGCGATAATGTACAGGTTATTCATCTAATGACAGGAGGTTGATATGAATCTTGACCCGCAAAATGGATGGAAATGGATTGTTGTTAGGCTAAAAAATAAGTTCTTTCTTACAGGACTAATATTTGTTCTGTGGATGCTGATTTTCGATAATAGTAACTGGATTTCGATGGTTAGTACACGTAGAAAAATCAACAAGATGGAGGACGAAAAGGAGTACTACCAGAATAAAATAAACGACGATAAGCGCAAAATAAAGGAACTCCGAACCAATAACGAAAACCTCGAAAAATTTGCCCGTGAGCAATACCTAATGAAGAAGCCCAACGAGGAGATTTTTATTATTGATGAAAATGACCTATAAAGAATTAGTCGCATAAATTTATTTTTTGTTTCTTAGGGGTACTGAATTTAAAATTCTCTGCTCTATGGATTGCACTATTAGCCCTTTTGGAAAAATCGACAACGAAAAGGTTTTTCTTTACACATTTATCACTGAGGACGGACTCGAGATTTCCATCACTAACTATGGTGCAACAATAACCGCAATCAACCTAAACTGCGAGGACGATAGTTGTATCAACTTAGTTTACGGTTTCAATAATCTAAAGCCATACTGCAACACTAAAATATATCCCGGTGTAATTGTTGGAAGATATGCCAACAGAATTGCAGATGGACAATTCGTAATCGGCGACAAAACATTCAACCTAACAAAGAACGAAGAGGACAATCAGCTTCATGGGGGTATGGTTGGTTTTGATAAAAAAGTGTGGGAACCACAACTTTTCGAACAGGTTAACGGCATCTGCACCTTAAAATTCTACCTGCGCAGTAATAGTGGCGATGAGGGTTTCCCCGGAAATTTAGATGTTTGGGTAACCTACCAAATTACTGACGATAACCAAATTAGCATCAACTACTCCGCCAAAACCGATGCCCCAACACATGTAAACCTTACATCGCACAGCTACTTCAACCTAAGCGGATTCCATACCGATGTGCTTGACCATGTTTTAACAATCAACGCAAACAAATACTTGCCCGTAAACGACGAGTTAATCCCAACTGGAGAACTCCGCGAACTTGCCGGAACACCTTTCGATTTCCGAAAACCAAAGGCTATTGGTGCCGACATCGACTTAGTGGATGGGCTTTATGATCATTGCTTTGTCCTGAAAAATCCAAATCTTAAAGAACCCTCAGTTATACTTAAAAATCCCAAATCCGACATTGGCTTGAGAATTTACACAACTCAACCAGGTATACAGCTCTATACACCACTAAAGCACCCTCAACCCAACGAAAGCAATATCAAAATCCCCACAAGCGGAAACTGGGCTGTTTGCTTGGAGCCTCAACATTTCCCAAACTCCCCAAATAATCAAAATTTTCCCTCTACCCTTTTAATGCCAAACCATGAGTACAACCACACAACAATTCTCTGCTTTGATTTAGGGGAATAGCACCACATAAGAGTCATACTTAAAACACGCACAAAACCTCAATATGCAAACGTTTTCATATTGATAATAGTCATTTTTTATTTCTAACTTTACCAATACTTTAGTGCAAAATTTTACAGTGTACAAACCATAAACATAAACATATGAACATTCACGAAATGGCTAAGCAGATGAAACTGCTTAAAAAATGGAATTATGAATGGAAACCTCTTTACAGAGGATATACCGACAAAGTTTTATACATCAACGTTGGCAGTAATGATGTAAAGGAAAAGATTGTTCCTCCTCAAGTAAAGGAAAAATTCATTGGAGGTAAAGGTTACGGCCTACGCCTTCTTTGGGACGCAACTACACCAACCACACGTTGGAACGACCCAGAAAACGAGATTATTATCAGCTCTGGTCCTGTTGGCGGCATCACACAGTATTCTGGTACAGGAAAATCGCTTATTGTAAGCCTTTCGCCACAAACCGACTCGGTAATGGACTCAAACGTGGGAGGTTTCTTTGGTCCTTTCCTAAAATTCTCTGGTTACGATGCTTTGGAACTACAAGGCAAGGCCGATAAGGATGTTATCATCTACATTGATGGAATTAATCACACCGTAGAAATTTATGAAGATCCTGGTTTCTCTAAGGATTCACATCTGCTTGGCGAAGAATTAACCGAGGTTTTTGCTGAGGAAGAAAAAGATTATAAGAATATTGGTATTGTTTCAACAGGTGCTGCTGCCGATCACTCATTGATTGGTATGATTAACTTTACCTTCTACGACCCAAAACGTAAGAAAGTAAGGTTAAAGCAAGCTGGTCGCGGTGGCTTGGGTACCGTTATGCGCGACAAAAAAATTAAGGCTATAGTTGCACGCGTTGATGGCGTTAAAGGAAACCTTAACAACGTGGCAAATCTTGAGGCAATTACTGAGCGCGGAAGAAGCTACCAAGCCGAAATTCGCGAACTCGATGACCATCAGTGCCAAATGCGCAAGAAGGGTACAGCAAACATCGTTAATGTGATGAACGATTATGACTTGCTTCCTACCCATAACTTTAAGTTTGGTAGCTCTGCCGATGGCAAGAAAATCCACAGTGATTTACTTCGCGATAAATACTTCACTCTAGGCATACCCGACGGATGCTGGATTGGATGTGCAATGAGTTGCTCAAAAGGTGTAGACGACTTTGTTCTTAAAACTGGCCCATACAAAGGCACAAAGGTTATTGTTGATGGACCTGAGTACGAAACTGCAGCAGGTTGCGGTTCAAACTTAGGTGTTTTTGACTACGACGGAATTATTGAGGCAAACTTTTACTGCGACACATACGGAATTTGCACAATTACCTGGGGTACTTGTATGGCATTCGTTATGGAATGTTACGAGAATGGTATATTAAACAAGGAGCGCACAGGCGGTCTTGACCTTAGCTTTGGTCAGTTTGAGAATATGATGGAGGTTATGCACCAACTTGCCCGTGGCGAAGGATTCGGATTAGTTGTTGGACAAGGCGTTCGCAAAATGAAGGAGAAATTCATTAAGGAGTACGGTGCCGATCCTGCATTCCTGCAAGATATTGGAATGGAGAACAAAGGTTTGGAGTACTCACAGTACGTTTCAAAGGAATCGCTTGCTCAGCAAGGTGGTTACGCTATGACCAATAAAGGCCCTCAACACGACGAAGCTTGGCTAATTTTTATGGATATGGTTAATAACCAACTTCCAAGTTTTGAGGATAAAGCCGAAGCGTTACACTACTTCCCAATGTTCCGTACATGGTTTGGCTTGAACGGTTTCTGTAAATTACCTTGGAACGACGTTGTACCAAAAGGTAACGCTCAACTACCAGAACCACACAAAATCCCCGGACACGTTGATAACTACGTGGCTGTTCACAACGGAGTTACTGGCAACAATATCGATAAGCACGGATTAATTTTACAAAGTGAGCGTGTTTACAACTTCCAACGTATTTTCAACATCCGCCGTGGATATGGTTTGCGTAAGCACGATGCTCAACCTTACCGTGCATGTGGACCTGTAACCAAGGAGGAGTACCTAAGCCGCGAGGAGCGTTACGACAAGCAACTTAAAGAACAAGTAGGCGTTGACCCAACCACAATGAGCCTTGAGGAAAAAATGGCCACTTTGCGTAAATACCGCGAGGGACGTTACGAGCAACTACTCGATGCAGTTTACAAACGCCGTGGATGGAACAATAATGGAGTTCCTACCATTGAGCACCTACAAAAAATTGGTATGGATTTACCAGAACTTATTGAAGTAATTAAGCCTTTACAGTAATAGGATTAAAATTGATAAAAAACCTCCATCAGAAATGATGGGGGTTTTTCGTTTTATAGATTTTATTACTTTTACGGTATTAACCCCCTCAAGGGTTTAAAACCCTTGAGGGGGGTGTTGAATAAACTAACTAGCTACACTCAAAAACATTATGAATAAAACACTTGCCCTTTTGTTACTAGGTCTTATTGCAACCTTAAAACCTTCTAAAGCCCAAGAAATTAATGAGCAAATCATAGACCCAACCATCCGCGATTTTGTTGAAATTAACCCTCAGGTTCAGCTTCATTACGCCAGTACAGGATTTTCTATTGATAAAATTGCTGTATTCGACGACTACTCCTTAATTTTCACCCAGACAGGAGCGAAACTTTACCTTATCGATAATAATAACCACTTAATACAGGATGAGTGGGATTTCGAAAAAGATGGAAAAATCAAAGTAAGAAATGTGCGTTTTTCCCCAGGAAAGGATGAAAAGGGGAAAAATGTTTATGCATGGAAACTCACAACACCTTTTCATTTATTTCATGGAACACAGATTTACTCTCTGCCAGACTCCGGGAAAGTAGTTTTTGGGAAAGTAGAAAAATCGATGTTTGCTAACTTCTTTTTCTGTGCAAATGTTAAAAATGGGAAAATTAACTACGAATTAATTCCCATAGAAACAAAAAAAATAATCCCCGAAACCATTAATAAAAAGTATGGAAAGTATGATGGGGAATGGACCACCGTGTCGTTCGTAAAACATAATGATAGCCGGTTATATACCCTTTGGACATATCCTTCAACAACTACCGATGGAAAAGGTAAAGTAATTAAAGAAGCAAAAATAAAAAACATACTAGTAAAACAGGATAAAGATGGAATCCCCTCCGAAATAGAATATGAAGAAATCAATGATGATGGAAAATACAATTTTGGCTGCTATATTTTTCGTTTCAAAAACCAATATTTATTCTTTAAGGTAAAAGAGCAAACTCTAACTATTTATGATGAAAATCTTAAAGCGAAAAAGACAATTGATATTAACTCCGAGTTAAAAAAATACTTTAAAGGGTATTCTAAAGGATTTTACAACTGTACAGTTTTTAAAGATGAAAAGTATGATGAACTATGGATAAATGTTGCATCGTATAACGATTCTCTTAAAACGCCATTTACCTATTATGCAAAACTTAAAATTGACAGCGATAATATCATACAAAACTATAGAACTATAAAATCAGACAAAGAGTTAAAAGTTATACCTCAATTTATCCATAATCGAACATTGTACTTTAAGGCTAATCCTAGCGATATTGATTACTCAGCAATTTTCAAGATAAACCTTGAACAAAACAATGGTGATACAATTTTCCTGAGACGTTCCAACAATATCTCTATTAACCTTTTTGATAAACCTATCTTCACCTTCGGAATTAGTCACAAACAAGCATACAGCCAACTCTCCTCAAAGACTGTAGAGAATTTAGGTATAAAAGTACAATCAAGATTAAAGATAGATTCGTTATCGCTACTGGCAAGCAAGGCACTAGAGTGTTTAGAAAATAAAAATGATTTAAAATTTGCCAGCGAGTTATGTCTGTACGACTCCTACAACCTTGGAAGAATATCGTTCCTTGAAAAAAGCAATCAACTCAAAGATGTTCCAGTATTTACAACCGATTCGCAGAGAGAACTACTTATTATGCTGATGAAAAGGCTACAAAAAGATACCAAGGATGTAGATATGGAGCAAAAATCTTCTTTTATTGAAGCAACCACGCCCGATGGATGGAAGTTTGTGCTAGTCAAAACTCCAGATGGATACCGATTTGGCTCCACTTTCTTCAAAAAAATTATGTTATAGCAAACGCTGTCTAAGCCGTTTGCCGAACCTGTTCAATATGCTCCTTATGCTTCAGAAAAGTTAGATGCAGCACTATCCAATTTGCGAAGAAAAATACTGCGGTCATAATCCAAAGGTGCAACCACTCAAATGTTGCGGCCGAGAAAGATGCTCCCATTGTGTTTAACTTTATAAAACCCTTGATTGCTGGAGTTATTGGAAATACCTGAGCCAAATAGTTAAAACCAAACGGTAACGATTCAACTGGCCACGAAAATCCTGAAAGGAAAAGCATTGGCACCGATGTAAAAAGTAACGTCATCATTGACTGCTCCCTGCTTTTAAATATGGTTGATAGTAACATTCCAAGTGATATTGATGCCAATAGGAACGGCAGAACAAACAGCATCAACTCAAAAACATTTCCATTGCTTGGAAAGTTGAATCCTCTAATAACAAACAGCAGCAAGTAAAGCATTACAGGAATGTATACTGTTAAGTATGCCAGTACTTTGCCGAAAATCAACCGTACCGTACTACCTTTCAGTTTAGCCAAAACACCAACGTAACTCATAACTCCTCTTTCTCTCTGGGAACCGCCAAGCATTCCAATTCCCATTAGTAGACTTTGCTGAATTATCAGCAAAATAAGTGGAGGCACAGCATAGCTGCCATACCCTGACGTTGGATTGTACAATGGCTCACTTACAAACTCAACTGGCGATGAATAGTTCTTTGCTAAATTGGCACTTACTCCTTGCATCTCGTACTGGTTAATTTTCACATTGTTACTAACCAACATTACTGCGGAAACCGTTCCCTGCAAAACCTGTTTGTAAATAAGCATATAACTAGCATCGGCATAGAGTGCAACGTATGCCTGCTTTTTAACCAGAGTATTCTTTGAAAAGTTCTCAGGAATAACAACTATTCCATTAACCTCTCCTTTGTAAAATTGCTCGGTGGCTTCGGCCAAACTACTAGGCTTTGTTGCCACAAAAATTTGTTCTGTTGCATCAATCTTTCTGATAATTTCCCTTGAACTTTTGGAATTATCCAAATCGACCACAGCAATCTTAGTATCGCGAAGCACTTCGGTGTTATAACTTATACTATACAAAACTGGATAAATTACCGTTGCTCCAAAAAACAGAAGCATAACACCTGCATCGCCAAAAATTCTTTTAAGTTCAGCAAGCCAAAGGGCTCCCGTTTCCCTGATTGCGTTATGAATATAGTTGAATATATATTTCATCTTTAATCCCTTCCCCAGAGTTTTGGTGTATTACAAATCTTTTTCATCCTTCGTAAGAAGAAAAAAGGTAGGATAAGAAATAGATTTAGCAAAAGTAAAGAGTGCAACGAACTATAAACTGGCGCTCCCTGTAATGCCTGACCAATAAATACCTTATGATAATGAGTAAATGGAAACAGATAACCTAACACCATCACTGCTTTATACATTGCGATATGCGGAAATGTTAAACCAGACATCGTGAATGCAAGAGCTGCATATACCGACGAAATACTTAACGCCATTCGCAAACTCGTGAATATCGATATTATTACAATCCCCATTGAGATATAGGCCAAAACAAAAAGCAAGGCATTGTAAACAAGCAACCACACGCTACCATTGAATGGTGTGCCAAAGAACTTGATAAGTAGAACATTTACAAAAAGCATCAAAAAACTATAAATAATCAGGTATGGTGTCATCTTTGCCGATAACGCCCTGATTATACTGCCATGTGCTGTTTTTAACCATTCATCCGCTGTATGATACTTAAATTCTGAACCAATGGCGTAAACTGTTCCACTAAGGATAAACATCAGCAACATAATTGGCAGAAACGCAGTGGTTAAGTAGTAAAAGTAGTTAGTATAAGGATTGAAAAGTGCGTGTGAATCGACCTTTACAGGCATAACCTGCTGAACCGCCTGGTTGTAATGTTGACCTTTCTTTAATCGTAAATTAAGGTCAACCCCGGCAGAGAAAGTACTTACAGCAGTTGTAACATCCTTATTTATTATTCCACCAACTATCATGTATGCATTATTGTAGAAGAATGCTACCTGGGGCTGCGATGCCTTAAAAAGATTCTTCTCAAAATCCTGAGGAATAATAACTACTCCATAAATATCGCCACGCTCAATTGCACGTTTTGCCTCAGTTAAATCGGAATAATTGGAAACTATTGTGGCCGATGGAACAGCATCAATCATTCTTGCCAACTTCCGTGAAGTTGCAGACGAGTTCATATCGACTAATCCAATGGGTAAATTACGAGGCACTCCATTAATGAACATCAGAGTCATCACCCCAATGGCAATTACTGGAAGAATTAACGTAACCATCAAATAGGTACGTCTGCTTCTCATAAGCATGAACTCGCGCTTAATAACCGCCCACCAACCTTTTGGATTATAGTTGCTCATTGATTGCTCAATTAAATATTATCCCACTCAACAATTACGCTCATTCCTGGGCGTAGATTCTCAATTTTCACAACAGGCAAAGCCCTTACCTCAAACGATTTTAAATCGAATGAACCGCTTGCCTTTGTTGCTCTCCACGTTGCAAAATCGGCCTCAGCCTTAATAAAATTCACCTTGAATTTTACTTCATCTAAATTTAGCGCAGGAATTGATGCGGAAAACTCCTTGCCCATTTCGAATTTGGAAAGTAAATCTTCACGAACGTAAAAAGTAATCCAGCAATCGTTCAAATCAACTATTTGAACTACAGGAAAACCTGGAGTGACCAGTTCGCCCATCTCTGCATTTATTTGAGATATTTCACCGTTGATAGGCGATGTAAGTATAGTTTCTCCTAAATACGATTGAACCTCCGAAATTGCCCCTTGAGCCTGATTAAACATAGCACGCGCAGCATCCTTATCCTCTGTGCGGGTTGCGTTTAGCGCCATCTGGTAGGTTGCCTTTGCGGCATCCTCGTTCATTTTGGCAACCTTTAACTGAGTCTCGGCCTCATCTCTTTTTTGTGCGGGGACAACACCCTCGTTGTAAAGATTCTGAATTCTGTCGAATGTTTTCTGCATCAACTCCTTGGCTGCAATAGCATTCTGGTAAACACTGTAAGCCTGGGCAATCTGCTCCTCGCGAGCACCCTTATCGGCCTTGTTCTTTTGAGCTTTTGCAGCATCGCCAATAGCCATTACCTGTTGCAATTTAGCATCAATCTCAGGGCTACTTAGAATAACCAATTTATCGCCAACATTCACGGCTTGACCCTCCTTAAAGTTGCACTCAGCAATACGCCCCGCAATTTTGGTGGCAACCCTTACCTCGGTAGCCTCAACCTGCCCCTGAATGATAATGGGTGCTGGCTTAAACGCAATCCATCCTACAATTGACAGTAGCAATACAAAAGCAATGATTACTACTCCTATTACAACGCTACTATTTTTCACTTTCATAGTTATAATATTATATTTTTCTGATTTTCTAATTTGATGCTAAAGAATACTGGGTAAACGATTGGCTATCGCCAGTTAATTCAAGCAACGATGCAAGAGCAACATCAAAATCGTACATCGCCTTTAGTTGCTCCACCTTTACCTTTGATAGATTCATATTGGCATCCACAACCTCTGTAGATGTTGCAAATCCCTCGTTAAAGGCTTTCTGACGAACACGAACATACTCCTGAGCAAATTTTAAACTCACCAAACTACTCTCGTACTGTTCCTTAGCCTGTAGCATCTGTTGGTAAACTTTTGTTATACCTGTTGTTATATCGAGTTGGGCTTTTTCCTGATAGGTTTCAACCTGACTTCGCTGAACTTTTGCAGCCTGAACCTTATTGTTCTTTGCCAAACCATCAAAAATATTGACCTTTAACCCTACACCAACATACCACTCGGGCATAAACTCGGGCATTTGATAACCGTATAACTCATACGACCCCATAATAGCTACGTCGGGTAAATATGCCGAACGTTCCTTACGTATTGCTTGGTCTGCCTGAATTTTCTTTTGGTCGAGCTGACCAAAAACTGGGTTTTGTTGCTTTGCCCTAACTATGTAATCGTCGAGTGTTAAAATATTCTCGGAGATAAACAGTTGGGTTGTAGGCTTAACCGGTTGATTTACATTCAAAACACTTTTTAGCGCGGTTTGCATTAGTTCAACATCTTTCTGAGCTTTTTTCAACTCACGCTGAGCCTCAGCATAGGCAACCTCGGCATGTAGCCGTTCTGCCTCGGGCGACAATCCGTTTTTTTCCATTTTACGAGCATTGTTTAAATGCTCAAGCATCCCCTGAGATACTTGCATACGAACATTGGCAACCTCAACAGCCAGTATCAACCCATAGTAACGCTGAACCAACGATGTTATTTGGCTATTTGAAACCATTCGCACCTTCTCCTTGTTCTCATTCTCCTTTGCTTTTGCTGCGGAATTGGCTGCATATATCTTACCTCCCGTAAAAATTGGCCAAGTAAGATTTGCGGAAACATTACCCAGTTTATCCTCCACAAGAGTTTTTTCCCACTCAGCGGCTTTAATTTCAGCAATACCTTCCATTGTCTTATTTAACAATAAAGTATATGCTTCTGTGTTTGTAATGCCGTGTAAATTACCTATTAGTTGGGTTTGTGCTGCTGATAGTGAATAAATTCCGCTAAGAGCATCGCCTATAGGAGACAAATCGAGCGTTGCTGGCTGATTTTGTATCCCAAAAGTAGCGCTTAACCCAACCTGTGGCATATACAGCCCACGAGCAGATTTGCGCTCATACTCATTTTGCATTAATGCCTGATTAGCCACCTTAATATCTGGATTTTGCTGAAGCAGCAAATTTATGCTACCCTGCATATCAAGAGCCAATGAATCCGAAGTATTCTGCTGCGCAACCAAACTATTTGATAGTTGCATTAGACCTAAAATTAAAACACATAAAACGCTATATCTTTTCATATCTAAGTATTTTATTTCGAAATTCCAGAGTAAATAATCTCAATTACTGAGTATAAGCGCTCCTCTAAAGAAAGAGGAAAGCCCGCAACCATCTCGGATGGCATGGTTTGGTGGAAAGCATCGGTAAATAACTTTTCAGAGGCGGCTATAAACATGTAAAGAGCCATATTTAAACTCCACCCTTCTTTTAATTTTCCAAGCTTAACGCCCTCCTGTAGAATTCGCATACCATGTCGCATAAGAAGATCTTTCTTATAATTCACTATTACGTCGTATGCCTCTGGCAAATTCCTTTTCAAATCATTAATTAGCACAGCAACCTTTGAAACCCAAACACCTAAAAGGGATAGACTTGACTTAATTTTATCCTCATAACTATTGGCAGGATTGTTTTCAATGGCAGTTAATTCCTGCTCAATGTCAACCATTCCTTGCTCAATAACTGCAAAAACCAACTCCTCCTTACTACTAAAGTGGTTGTAAATTGTTTTTTTGCTGATATTTAACTCTGATGATATTTCGTCGATCCTGATTTTACTGTAACCATGACGTAAAAACATCTCTCGAGCCGTTTGAAGTATTCTATTTTTCATTACAAATACCTTTTTACACTTTTTTGGTTTTTTTAGTTTCCGCAAAAGTATAGGTTTAATTAAAACCATCAAAAAAGTATTAGAATTTTTTTTAAAGATGATAGTTAATGTAAGCTAAAGCCTTTTGTTCTCGAATTTTTAAGGAATGTAGAATAACCGAAAATAAGTGTGGCCGCAAAAATCTATCCTAACTTTATTGACGTTTTTCCGAAACGTTTTTCGAGTAAGGAATCAACTAGAATTAATACAATAACCGATAGAGCAATCATCATAACAGTTGGGCTTAGAATAAACGAAAAAACTTTTTTCACAATTTCAAGTGCTCCACCAAACTGAGGAAAAAAAACGAAAATTGATGTGATAATTCCAAAAATGAGTCCAACCACACTTATTACAGCAGGCACCCAGCCAGCAATAATTCCCATATAGATACGTTTAGGCTGAACAACGGATTCCTCCGCTATTATTTTCTTAACCATGAGTTCTAATTCTGCAGGTGCCTCAACCATTCCATAGCCGAGAATCTTGCTCAACTCCCTATCCTTATTATTCACTGTGCTCATAGTAAGTTTTTTACTTCAACGTTCAACATTTCAGTTAACTTTTCGTGTAGTTTATTTCGTCCCCTAAAAAGTTTAATCTTAACATTCGATTGGGTAAGTTGCATAATCTGGGCTATCTCATCCACGCTTTGATCTTCAACATAGTAAAGCATCAGGATGGCACTATCCTCCTCACCCAGTTGATCCAACGCCTTTGTAACAAAATGCTTTCTATCCTCAACACCCAATATCTCTATAGCATTTGCAATTCCACCAAAGTAAACTTGGTCGTCTGATATCTCTGGTAAATCTACAAAATTTCGAGTACTCCGCTTATGCATCAAGGCCTGATTTACTGTGATTCTGTAAATCCAGGTGGATAGTTTACTTTCGCCCCTGAAGTTTGACAAACCCTTATAAATCCTGATGAACGATTCCTGTGCGACCTCTAAAGCATCGTCCCTATTACCAGTAAAACGAAAAGCAATGGAATACACCATATTCTGATACTCCTTAAAAACAGCATCGAACGATGGGTATTCCAGTACTTCCGGTTGATTTCCCTTAGTAAACGAACTACTCAGGTTTACCATTCTTTTTACCAATAGTAAAGTAGTAAATTAGTAATCCCAAACCACCAAACAAGAAAATTGTCGAAAACATTACTGCTGGTTCAGCGAGGGCTGTGTAATGAATTAGAATTGCACCAATAATCAACCCTAACGCAACACCCACCAAAAGGAATCCCCACTTTGCAGCAGAGTTAGGATTTCCTGAACGTTTCTTATAAATCTCGCTAACATCCATCCCTTTTTCAATCATTGCCATACGCTCACGGTTCTGTGCCCAAAGAGCATATACTAGAGCTCCGCCTGAAACAAGAATTGCTACAATTGGAATAAAAACTGCTATAACTTCCATAGTTTTATTTTTTTAGTTCAAAGTTAAGATGCACCCCTTGAGCGTTCGGTTACAAAATTCGGAAATTATTTTTTAAGGTTTTTATAATTTGATGATTATATGAGTATTACACACAGAGAGTTCATTTAATCACACCCCTCAAGGGTTTAAAACCCTTGAGGGGATAATCATACTTCATTCTGAACGTTATTGTTTGGCAATAAAAAGGTTTCAAAATTATCGGGATTTACCACCATTAACTCCGGATTATAAGCCTTTGTGAAGGTTGACGAAAATTTTGCTTTCGCATTTTTATTCCATTTAAACTCATAAGCAAAAATCTTACCGTTGCGCTCCTCTACATAATCTATTTCCTGCTGTTGGGTAGTTCGCCAAAAGAACGAATTTGCAAAAAAATTATTGTTATTCAGAGACTTAATGCGCTCACTTACCAAAAAGTTTTCCCAAAGCGCTCCGACATCCTGTCTCAGACCCAATGGGTTAAAATTAGATATCAGTGCATTACGAATCCCATTGTCGTAGAAAAAGATTTTTCGGTTTGTGCTTATTTCGTTCCGGATATTTCTGCTGAAAGGCTCAAGGCGAAACACTATAAAAGCCTTTTCGAGTAAGTTTATGTATGTTGCAACCGTATCTTTGCTTACCTGAAGTAAATTTGCCAACTCGTTATACGAAACCTCATTTCCAAGTTGCAATGCCAAGGCTTTTAGCAATTTTGGCAAAAGATCTGGCTTTCGAACAGACTGTATTGTAAGTAAATCCTTGTAAAGATAACTATTACTTAGCTGTTTTAGAACCTCTTGTTCATTTCCTGTATGATTTATTACATCAGGGTACATGCCATAAATCAATCGTTGCTCCAGCTGTTGCTGAACTTTAAGGTAACCAAAATGTGCTCTAAGCTCATTCCAGGTGATTGGTAGCAACATATACTCCCATTTTCTCCCGGTTAAGGGTTCATTTATTTCACTTGCAAGTTCCAATGCCGACGACCCACTAACCAATAATTGAACACCCTTTAGCCTGTCTGTAATAATTTTAAGGGCAAGTCCTATGTTTTTAACTCGTTGTGCTTCATCTATAAAAATGGTTTTGTGATTTCCGACGAGCTGTCTCAGATTTTCGAAATTTGTATTCTCTAAGCGTTCGCGAACAAATATTTCGTCGCAATCGAGCAAAAGATAATCTCCTGCCTCAGAAGCAATATCTGTTAGCAGGGTTGTTTTCCCAGTTTGTCTTGGCCCAAGTACTACAATTGCCTTACCTGTTCCCATTTTTTTTAAAATCAATTCACGAAGATCTCTTTTAATCATTACCCTGATTTTATATTCTCTAAATATTATAATATTTGGCTAATATAATTCCTATAATTAACAAATACAAAATCTGTGAAATAATTTATTATTGAATATTTGTGGCTTCCCTGTTACGATGAGGAAATCTTCATCACCCCCTCAAGGGTTTGAAACCCTTGAGGGGGATGTAAACAGCCAACTCTATAATAAATTTCAAATAATAGCGTTTTTTTGAGTAAATTCGTCTGATAATGAAAAAGATAATCGCAAAAACAACAATTCCTGTATTGATAGGAATATTTAATGTACTTTTTCTACTGTTTGTTGTTGATTATGCCATATACGGCAACCTTGATTTTTTGACTAAAGATATGGTATTGCTTAAGTTCTTTCTGCCAATATCAATTGCGGGAGCAGTAATTGTTCAGTACATTATTGTTCTGCCAGTATGGAAAAGGTTTGCAGAGAATAATAAGGTTATTGGATTAACCATTATTCCTTTTACTACGTTGGTATGTCTACTTGGAGGGATTGTATTTACCTATTTATTCTGGGAACGCGATTTGGGTATAGGAGAACTCCTTGCAGTTTTCCTAACTGGGCAAATTGCCTTTGCTATTTACTGGAGTAGCAACTTAATGCTTTTAAAACGCCTTGATTGATGGTGACTATTTAAAAGTCTCCTTATAAATAATCAACCTTAACCAACCCACAACTTTGGCTATAAGGTAAAAGAGCATCAACGCAATAATAATGGTTGCTCCCGATGGTACATTGAGCTTAAACGATAGAACTATCCCAAAAACTATCGAAAGGAAACTAATAACACCCGAAAGCAGTATTATCCTACTAAATCGTTTAGTAAATAGGTTTGCAATGTTTGCAGGAATGGTTAAAAGTGATATCAAAAGTATAATTCCAATTGCCCTAATGGAGAAAACAATTGCCAATGCCACAAGTACTTTTAGCGTATAGCTGATAAACTTAGCTGGTACGTGTTGCGTTTGAGCATAATCCTGATCGAACGAAATGAACAGAATAGGATTATAGAACACAACAAAGAATAAGGTAACCACCAATGCAAGCACTAAAAGCAACTGAATATCGGCCATTGAGATTGTAAGAATATTCCCAAATAGGTACGACATAAGGTTTGGTGCGTATCCTGGTGTTAGAAACACAAAGAATATACCTATTGCCATCCCTAACGACCAAAGCATACCGATAGCTGAATCCTCGCGTAGAACCTTTCCTTTTGTAAGCGACTCTAACCCTAACGCAGTAAGTACCGAGAACACCGATGCACCAAGTATTGGATTAATCCCAAAGTACCATGCAATACCAATTCCGCCAAACGATGCGTGAGTAATTCCACCACTCAGGAAAACCAACCTACGGGCAACAATGTATGTTCCAATAAAACCGGCAACAATCGATATTAAAATTGATGCCCAAAAGGCATTCTGTATAAACTGATAGCTGAAAAACTCTAACATTGGTATTGTTGGTTGTTTGTGAAAAGTTAAACTTAACCATTAATGTTTATGACCTTCCTCGTTATGATTATGATCCAAAAGCACCGTATGAGGCACTGGCCCGTGAGCAATAATCTGAATTGGGCAGTTATACGCCGCCAATTGCTGCGTGCTAATTTGGTTCGACTTGTGGTAAAACAACGAACCATTCACACAGGCTATTGTTTTAACGTACGAAGTTATGGTACCAATATCGTGCGATACCATTATAATTGCCATACGCTTGTTGAGTTCCTTAAGTAACTCGTAAAGTTCGCCTTCGAACTTACTGTCAACGTATGTATTGGGCTCATCCAGAATCAACAGCTTGGGGTCGGATATTAACGCTCTGCAAAGCAGTGTGCGCTGTAGTTGACCTCCAGATAATTCGCCTATGCTCTTATTCTTCAAATGCTCAATGCCTGCCATTTTAAGGTACTCAAGCGCGTTCTTCCTATGCTTTATCCCATAACGACCAAACAAACCCTGATTGGCAAGCAAACCCGACAGAACAACTTCCATAACAGTAATTGGGAAATTCTTATCAATCTGCCCAGCCTGTGGCAAGTACCCAAAAAGCGAACCTCCACCATTGGCAATATACTTAACCTCTCCGCTAAACGGCTTCAGCTGTCCAATAAGTAATTTTAGAAGAGTAGTCTTACCTCCACCGTTGGGACCAATAATTCCAATAAAATCGTTCTCAAAAACCTCCAACGATACATCCCTAAGAACAACCTCCTTGCCGTAACCTACAGCAGCTTTGCTAACCTGTAATATCAACTTTGAATTTTCTTCCATCTATTTACCTGCTATTGCGTTGGCAATTTGTACCATACTCTGTACCCAGTTCTCGGCTAATGGGTCAACCTTAACAACAGCACCACCAATCTCCATAGCAATGGCCTGCGAGTTATGGGTATCGAACTGGCTCTGCGATAAAACCGCCTTAATTCCCAACTCTTTGGATTTGTTTATAACATTTAGCATTCCCTTAGCCGATGGGCTTTTCCCTTCCTCCTCAATGCTCATCTGCGTAACACCAAAATCACGGGCAAAGTAACCCAACGCTGGATGATAAATTAGAAATGCTTTAACTCCAGAATTTGTTAAAATACTTCGGATTTCCGCATCCAAACTATCAATCTCTGCAATAAACTTAGTGTAATTGGCAGTAAATTGTTCTTTATGTGACGGATAAACCTCTATGAGATTATCGAACATAACCTTCGCAATATGCCTACCCTCCACGGTTGATGCCCAAATATGTGGATCTATTCCGTGGTTGTGGTTATGCCCCTCGTGTTCCTCGCCGTGCGTACAACTTCCCTCAATTAGGTTAGCACCATTGGATAGGTTTATATACTTTGTTTTGTAACCATCCTTTAGTTTAGGTTCTAACCCTTTCTCAAAATCGAGCAAACCAATGGAAAAGTAGATATCTGAGTTGCTAAACTCCACCAGTTGGTTTGGAGTAGGCTCGTACATCTCGGGGCTACTGCCCGGAGGAACAAGCACCTTAACCTGAAGGGTTGAATCGGCAATTTTCTCCACAAAGTACTTTAGTGGCAGAATACTAACCACTACTGTAGGCTTACTGGATGTTTCTGGCTTGCTGGTACACCCAGCAAAAACCGTTAATATTGAAAGCGTTGCAATTGCAAAGAATCGAGTAACCATAGCAAATTCAATTTTGATGATAAAGTTATACAATTACTAGCATAGAGTAACCCCAACAGTTGAAATTTGTTTAACTCCGTTCCAAAATATCTGTTAAGCAATACTTTTGATTTTGTAAAATCCTGATTTATATTATTTTTGTCGGAATTTTAAAAATACACAAAACTAAAGTTTACGGTACATGAGGAAATTTTTACTCTCCCTAGTTTTTGCCATTACAGCAATTGCGGTGCAGGCGCAGGAACCTGCAGTTACAATGACAACCACAACCACCATTGGTAGCACATTCTCTTTTGACATATGCGCAACAGCCAATAATACCCCTATACAGGTGGATTGGGGCAATGGAACGCGGGCAGACTATACAATAGGAACAAACCACCCAACAGTTAGTGGAATACTTTCGGGTAGCACTATTAAAATTTATGGTGTGGAAATAGCTTACCTTAACCTATATGACAAAAAACTCACATTGCTAGATGTAACTAATTGTACTACATTGTATTCTCTTTACTGCCATACAAACCAATTAACAATAATCGATGTGTCCAAGAATACTGCACTGACCTACTTTAACTGCAGTTCAAACCAGATAACCTCCCTCGATGTGTCCAAAAATACTGCACTCACTAACCTTGATTGCAGTTATAACCAACTAAAAACTCTAGATTTGACCAACAATACTGCACTCACTAACCTTGATTGCAGCATTAACGAGTTAACCTCCCTTGATGTATCAAGAAATCCTGCACTGACTAATTTAGGATGCGGAAATAATCAATTAACAGCTCTCGATGTATCAAAAAATATTGCGCTGATTCATATTTGGTGTGTATATAACAAGTTAACCTCTTTTGATGTATCAAAAAATACTGAGTTGAAATCCCTTTGCTGCGACAATAATGAACTAACCTCCCTTGAGGTGTCAAACAATACCAAACTGACTGAACTTTGGTGCTCTTCAAACCAACTAACTGCACTTGATGTAACCAAGAATACCGCAGTATTTAGCCTTTTATGTTTTTACAACCAGTTATCAACCCTCGATGTCTCAAAAAATACTTCGCTTAAAATCCTTATCTGCTATTCAAATAAACTAACCACGCTCGATGTGTCAAACAATACCAAACTGACTGAACTTTGGTGCTCTTCAAACCAACTAACCGCACTCGATGTGTCAAAGAATACCGCAATGACTAGACTTGACTGTTATTCAAACCAGATAACCTCCCTTAATGTGTCAAAGAACCCTTTGCTTAAGACCCTTAACTGCTATTCAAACCAACTAACCACACTCGATGTGACTAACAATGCTGCGCTGACTATACTTTGGTGCTATTCAAACCAACTAATCGCCATCGATGTAACAAATAATACTGCGCTAACTGAACTTTACTGCAGCAGTAACCAGTTAACAACTCTTGATGTAACCAAGAATACTGCGCTGACTTACCTTAACTGCAATCAGAACCGACTAACCACGCTCGATGTGTCAAAGAACACAGCCCTTGAGACCCTTATCTGCAAATCGAATCAATTAAACTATTTAAATTTATCTCAGAATGCAGTTCTCAACTGGGTTAAATGTGACTCCAATAACCTCGCTTTCTCTACTCTACCCATTAAGGAAATTGGGAGGTACATCTATAGTCCACAGAATGTAATTAACCTTCCCAAAAAGCAGTACTCCCTTACTGAAACTGTGGATTTAAGAAGCGAACTAACCGTTTATGGAAAAACCACAGGCTACATTTGGAAAACCAAAGGTGGAACAACCCTTGTGGCTGGCACTGACTATAATACAACCAACGGTGTAGCCACATTCCTAAAGGTGCAAACCGACAGCGTTTACTGCGAAATGACCAATGCCACATTCCCTGACTTAACGCTTACCACAAGTGCAATAAAGGTTACAGAACCAACACTCAATGTTGTTATGACTACAACAACAACCATAGGAAACGCATTCACATTTAACCTATGTGCAGCCTCAAATAACACCCCGATTCTGGTGGACTGGGGTAATGGCAGCCTGGTAAACTACACCATCAACACCTCCTACAGCAGTGTAGTTGGAACTCTTTCCGGTAATACAGTAAAAATTTATGGAGGAGGTATAACAAAGCTATATTTATACAGTAATAACCTCACAGCCCTTGATGTATCTGGAGCAACGCAGTTAACACACCTAGACTGTCATTCAAATCAACTAACCAGCCTAGATGTATCAAAAAATACAGCATTGGTTGTACTAGAATGCTACTTAAACCAACTAACCAACTTGGATGTTTCAGAGAATTTAGCACTACAAGAATTAAAGTGCTCCATAAACCAGCTAACAAGTTTGGATGTTACAAAAAACACATCTCTAAAAAGACTTTTCTGCGATTCAAATCAGATAACCACCCTGGATGTGTCTCAGAATACAGCCTTAAAAGACCTATACTGTGACTCAAATCTACTTACCATCCTAGATGTTACAAGCAACACATTGCTTCAGGAGTTATTGTGCTTTTCAAATCAACTCACAAGCCTTGACATCTCCAAAAACATAGCCTTAAAGGAACTGTGGTGCTATTCCAATAAGTTAAACTCTCTCGATGTTTCTAAAAATACTGCCTTGGAGTTCCTTTTCTGCGAATCGAATCAACTAGACAATTTAGATTTATCACAGAATACAACTCTAGCCGAGGTTAGATGTCACGCCAACAACCTCAAATTCTCTACTCTACCTATTAAGGAGACCGCTTGGACCACATATATCTACAGCCCACAAAACGTTATTAAACTTTCTAAAAAGCAATACGGCCTTACCGAAACTTTGGATTTAAACAGCGAGTTAACTATTAATAGCAATACCACTAATTACACTTGGAAAACCAAAGGAGGAGCAACCCTTGTGGCTGGCACTGACTATAATACAACCAACGGTGTAACCACATTCCTAAAGGTACAAACCGACAGCGTTTACTGCGAAATGACCAATGCCACATTCCCTGACTTAACGCTTACCACTACAAACATTAAAGTATCGGAATATCCACTTTCTGTTGGGAATAATGAGTTTGCCCTCTATGTTTACCCCAACCCCGCAACCAATTACTTTACCATTAAAATGGCCGAAGAGATTGTTCGGGTGGAGGTTTATACCCTTACCGGTGTTAAGGTGTTTGAGAATGGGCTGTATAGCTCCACCACGGTTACCGTACCATTAACCAGCATGCCTAAAGGCGCGCTACTTATTAAAGCATACACCCGCACTGGTGTATACAGTGGCAAGGTGGTTAAGATTTAGGTTATCTATTTGTAGCATATAAAAGCAAAGCGCTGTCTGGGTTAAAGCCTAGACAGCGCTTTTTGTGTTATACTCCTTAAGAAATTAATGGTAATGATGCCGGTGGCATCAAATGTTTGTAGAAATTCATTCTGAATCGAAATTATTCGACTCCAGCAGGAGTCGAATTTCTAGGAAGGCTCTCTGCTATAAATATTCAAACCCTCTGGGTTTGCAAAAATTATTAGATTGTTACTTATATGCCTAATTCAATGAATTAAAATACCAACTCATAATTCTAGTTTGCCAACCCATAGTTAATAAGTGTACCCTGCTTGGAACCAACAATTATGCTCATATTGTTGGATTTGGTTAGTCGGGTAATTGAGAAAGAGGTGGAACCGTTATACGGAAAGCCATCCTCAACCTTGCCTTTGCTGTTTACTAGATATATTTTGCCTGACTTTTCGGATACAACGCCAATTTTGTTATCACCACCAAAATCGAAGTATAGGATTTCGGGTTTCAGTTCATCCTTTATTTTTAGTTGAAATAGTGGCTCTTTACTACTGTCAAACGCATAAAGCGTTTTATTGTCGAGGTAAATGTAATCCTTTGCGCCATCGCCATTAATATCCTGATAGGTAAATGCGTGCCAACGGGTAAAGGACTGTAAAGCGATATCCTCCACCTCGCCATCGAGGTAAATGTTACGGACTAGCCCAATGCTGTCGGTTGTAACTATAAAAGATTTCCCTTTTTTGTCGGAACCAAGCGCAAAAGTGCTAAACTGCGCTTTGGTAAAGTATTGCTTTAGCTTAACACGCTCCTCGCCCTTTCTGTTTAACAGGTATGGACGATTAGCATCAAAAACAATTAGGTAATCCAACCCGCTTACTCTTGCAAAGCCAACCCTATCGG
The DNA here is from genome assembly GCA_029560875.1 of Bacteroidota bacterium. Classification (GTDB taxonomy): domain Bacteria; phylum Bacteroidota; class Bacteroidia; order Bacteroidales; family Tenuifilaceae; genus SB25. The sequence continues at coordinate 79,793 of JAKQKB010000080.1, forward strand.
TAACGGTGGACTCTGTTTTTCCGAATTTCCAGCCCTTTAGGGCTTTGCCGTCAGGGTCGTAAACGTATATTTTACGGTCGGCACAGGCCTGAAAAAACCTATAATCGCGACTACCATCGTAATCGATTACCGATACTGGATTTGTTGCTGGCGAGCTGTAATGCACAGGAAAACCCGATACATCCTTACCATTCCTATCAAAAACATACAACTTGCTAGCAGTGTTGAAGGCGTACTGCAACTTTCGGTTTTTAAATAGGTCAACCTGGGTAACATCGCCCATAATGGAGCCATCAATCTTGCGCTTCCACAGAACCCTACCCACATTATTGATAAGGTAGATGTTAAACTCAGCATCCTGAACAAAAATCTCCTTCTCCTTATTCGTATGGTTTACCAAAATTTGAGGCTTTATTATAGGCACAGCCTCCAGCTTAGTTTCCCATAAACTCTTTTGGGCTGTTTTTTGAACACCCTCGCCCGATATCGCCGTAAAAGTGTTGAATATAAGACTATTGCCTCCAATAAGTTGATAACTAAATCCCTTTATGCTGGCTGTTGAAGTGCTCAATTTAACATTGGAATCCAAGAACTCCTGAGCAACACTGCTTAACTTTGCGGGATTCAAGTATATAAAATAGTTCGATTTCTTGGGTAACTCTCCGCTAAACTGCCTGTAAGTATTGTCGTTGCCAAGAACTGTATTACGGATATTTGCCTTAACATAGCGCTCCAATGCCTCAACGGATGAGCCCCATATAATCCAATTATCAATAAAGCAGAAATACTCGTCCGAAACCGGATCAAATAAACTACCCAAAAGTAAGCTATGCAACCCTTTAATTGGCAAATGGAATATTTCAACGGATTTATCCTTGTCAATTTTTACAACGGTTGGCTTTGTAGATACCTCGGCTTTGGTTTCCCTGTTATAGTTTGCAACAATGCTCTGTAGTTGTAATTGCGCAGCACTTGCACTTTTGGTGCGAGTAATTATAAACCACTCATCAGGTTTGTTGCTATCATCTGTAGGCAAAAACATAACCCCAATTTCAGTATCAATCAAGCCTTTAAAAAATTCCTGGGGCTCAGTGCCCAGAAACTTTCGATATCCGCTTAAATCCTGAGTGTACTTAAATATTTCACCTTTCCTATCAAGGTAACCTCTGTAGCCCTCAAGGTAATCGTCCAAACTTGTTATTCCCAGCCAAACAAACAAGCCTATTTCCGTAGGAATAACCGATTGCATTTCCATTTCAATGGGCTTTTGCTTGGTAAGTATCCGCAGGTATGAGTTTGTGGAATCGGACACGTTGGATAGTCCCGATAGCACAAAATTACTGGATGATAGGTTCATGTCCAGCTCAATCCATTGAGCAATATCGCTTAAGGTATTAACACCACTCCTATACTTCTCCTTAACGCTATTCTTGAGCAGTGCTGGTAAATGTTTTATGTTGATGTAGATGTTGGCATCAACTTTTGTACCTGATGTTTTGCTAATTGCCTGAAATTGTGGATTGGTAAGCAACGATACCTTTCCCTCCAACTGTGATATCGATTTTTCCAGTAGTAACGATGAGCTGCTCACGAGTAGCAATCCATTCTCAGCCACAACCGAGATATTGTTGAATTGAGAACCGCTCTGCTTAAAACTCAGGATTAACGAGCCGTTAAAGTACTTTTCCTCCTCCTTGTAAAGCCCAATTGCCTGAAGTTTTGCTATTGAGTAAAAATCGGATGGGCTAACCCCATCGGGAGTCCTCACCGCAAAAAGGAATGCAGTGTTCCCTCCTCCCTCGGCACTTAACGATATGTATATGGGATTGTTACGAAGTACATTTTTAATCAGCGCATTGGAGTTCTGAAGGCTATCGATAAAAGCCAAAACAGCATTTACATCACCCACAGCATCAATATCCGAAACGGATTCCCAAACCTTGCTACCGTTGAGCGATGCCCGAAACCTGCTGTAATCCTCAATCCTAAACAGCAACGACGCATCGGTAGGTATTGCCTGAATTGCATCGGATGTAGTTTTATTCCTACTACTTAACCATACGTAAACACCTGTAACAAGCCCTGCAATAAGCAGAAACAGAACGATAATTAAAACCAAATACTTCTTCATAACCAAAATATCCTTTGACGGATAAAGTTAACTTTTATTTTCACTAAAAAGTGCCAAAAACTGAAGTTGAATGTGGTTTTATATGGTCTTTATGATGATAGTTATATAAAATCCTCTTGTTTTAAGAATATTTACTTGAGCAAATATTTTCTACTGGAATGGCTCCCAGTTTTTAGCAAGCCCCCCAATACCTGTTTCGCGGTATGCAACCTGAATGTCCCGGCCAGTCTCGGCCATGGTTTCTACAGCTTGGTCGAACGACACCTTATGTCCACCATCGGACGATAACGCATAAACACCGCAGGAGTATGCCTTAGATGCAGCAATTGCATTGCGCTCAATACATGGAATTTGAACATAGCCAAGCACTGGGTCGCAGGTTAAGCCAAGGTTATGCTCCATACCCATTTCGGCGGCATACTCAATTTGGGTAGGCGAACCACCAAGAATTTGCGCCATTGCTGCAGCAGCCATTGCACAAGCAGTTCCTATCTCACCCTGACAGCCCACCTCTGCTCCCGATATTGAAGCATTATACTTAACCAGATTCCCAATTAATCCGGCAGTAGCAAGCGCTCTAAGTATTTTAGGTTCTGTAAGATTCTCTTCACTATTCAGGTAAAATAGCACGGCGGGCAAAACACCCGATGAGCCACATGTAGGAGCAGTAACCATTCTACCCCCCGATGCATTCTCCTCGGCAACTGCAAGTGCAAAAGCAAACAGTAAGCCAATATTCTTCATTGTTCCATGGCTATTCAGCGCTTTAGTATACTGCGACGATGCCCTACGGGCAAGCTTAATGGGTCCGGGCAAAACACCCTCATTATCGATACCACGCTTAACGGTATCCTTCATTGTGTGCCAAATTCCATGGAGAAAATCCCAAATTTCCTTACCCTCATTATCCTCAACAAATTCCCAAAGCGCTTTCCCCTCACGCTTACACCACTCCAGAATGTCGGTCATTGAGTTTAACTCATAAACCTGATTGCTATTCAGGATTCCCGTTTTATCCTTTAAATCGCCACCTCCAATACTATAAACCTCCCACGTGTCAATCACTGCATTGCTCTCAGAGATTGCCTCAAAAATTAATCCATTTGGATGCAATGGAAGATTCTCCTCTGGTTTCCAAACTATTTCTACAGTTTTGGGTAGGAAACTCTTACGAATTGCGCTATCGGTATGGTGTCCTTTACCTGTTAATGCTAAACTTCCATACAGCGATACCCTGAAAGCGTTAACATCGGGGTGCTTATGAAAAAACATCTCCGCTGCTCTAACTGGTCCAATTGTATGACTACTCGATGGGCCATACCCCTCCTTATAAATCTCCCTAATTGAAAGCATAGTATCAGGTTTTAATCCAATGCAAAACTGCAAGAAATTTATGGAATTATCAAAAACCTTCTGTTTAACTATACTAAAAATAAAAATACAGCTATCTTGGTACTAAAATTCAAAGGTCGTATAATGAATCGTCGGGTTTTTATATTGATATTACTGGATATTATTTTTATTGTTATTTCGTTCTATATCTCAACTCTATTAAAGGGAGCAAACTTTAAGGGGTATTTCCTAAATTACTTGTACGGGCTTGCCATTTTTGATGGTATTTGGATTACCACATCGCTTATTTACTCCAAGTATATTTTTACTGAGTATTCGTCCATTAAGGTTACTAGTAATATTCTTAAGTCAAACCTTGTTGCTTTTGCCGTTGTAACTTCATTAATATTTTTTACTAGGCAAGATTACTTCTCGAGGTTTATAATATTTGGAACCATCATCACTACATCTGTTATTGAGCTCTTTTTCTTTAACCTATGGGTAATACTTAAACGCACACAGGTTCTTCCGGAGGATATCCTTGGAAAAGTAGAAAGCCGAGTGCGTAGAGAAAAAAAGGTTCAACCCATTACACAGCCCATCGACCCCAAAAGAGCTCAATCGGTGCACAAGGCTATACTCTCCGAATTCGATAAGGACGTATACAGCTTCCTTGAAGCCAATACCGCCCTATTATCAGAAAAGAGTTTAATAATTGCAACTACTACCACCTTCAACGTTCTAAACCAACCCGATGGCTACTACGATACAATTATCAACCTCAGAAAAATTAATGATATTAGAAGAATCAATAAGTTCTTTGAAGCAATAAACACAAAACTCCCCAAGGGTGGCACATTCGTATGCATGGCCGAAACCCAAGAGCAACGTAAGGAAAGAATTCTGAAAAAATTCCCGCCGATAATAAACCGTATTTACTACTTCTTCGACTTTATTGTTAAGCGTGTGTTCCCAAAATTCTCGCTTACCATGGGAATATACTTTTTCTTGACCAGAGGTGAAAATAGGGTAATTAGCCGTGCCGAATTGCTAGGACGACTTTATTCCTGTGGTTTTGATGTTATTAACGAAATCAACCTTAATAAGCAGCATTTCGTGGTTGCTAAAAAAATCAAAAAGCCATACTTCGACCTTGAGCCTACCTATGGTCCACTTATTAAACTTCAACGTATAGGCAAGGGTGGTAAAATTATTAAGGTTTACAAATTCCGCACAATGCACCCATACTCTGAATATCTTCAGGAGTATATCTACAACAAGCATAGCTTACAGGAAGGCGGTAAGTTTAAAAACGACTTTAGAGTCTCTACGCTTGGCCGATTTATGCGGAAATTTTGGATTGATGAGTTACCTATGCTAATAAATCTGCTACGCGGCGATTTAAAAATAGTTGGTGTTCGCCCGCTCAGCAGGCATTACTTTAGCCTATACACTTCAGAATTACAAGAGAGACGGGTAAAATACAAACCGGGACTAATCCCTCCATTCTATGTTGATAAACCCAATACACTAGAGGAAATTATGGCCTCTGAGCTAAAATATTTTGATGCCTACGATAAGCACCCGATTTTTACGGATTTACGGTATTTCTTCCTTGTGTTCTACAATATTGTATTTAAAAAATACAGAAGCAAGTAGTACTCCGCCATTCCCGCAATGATATAAATATCAGTTTGATTGCAACATAAAATGGCTAACTTTGTGCCCTTTAAAACTATTCAATTATGATTTATTCAATGAAATCGAACATCAGGTTTTTAATTCTTTTAGTAATTCTTTCGGGTTGTGCTGCAACAAATCAGAATAAGCAACTCAGTAACGATGCAAAATCAGCTATGGCTTCTGGCGATTACCAAAAGGCTCTAGCAAATTACGAGAATATTATTGCGCTAAACAAAGCAAATAATAAGGAAACCGACGGTTCCATTTATAACAATGCAGGTATTGCAGCTTGGAGTTTGCAACAAACCGAAAAAAGTATCGATTACCTAGAGACTGCAATGAAACTATCGGCTTCAACCGACGAAACGTTCTCAACTATTGCAAAAGCATATAAGAAAGTAGACAACCTATCCAAGGAGATATACAACCTTCAAGAATACGTGGAGCGTTACCCACAAGGTAAGGAAATTGCACCTGTAAGGGCTCAACTATTCGATGCTTATGTGCGAAGCGAAAACTGGGAGCAAGGTGAGCAACTATGGCCTCTGCTCGACTCTACATCACACAACAATATTCAATACCTTACAGGATGCCTGCGTATTAAGCGTAAATTGGAAAAAGTTGACGAGCGCGATAATCTTGCAAAGCAAATTCTTAAAAAGGATAAGAACAATATTGAAGCACTTGAAACTTTAGCTGAGAAACACTACTATATTGCCGATGAAACCTATGTTAGGGAGATGAAAGCCTACGAGAAAAACAAGACCATGAAGCAGTACAATCAGGTAACAGAGGCAATAAAACGTGTAAACCAGGATTATAAAACAGCCCGCGACTATTTTGAACGATTATATAAACTAAATCCAAATCCACGTTACGCTAATTTTCTAGGTAATATCTACACACGTTTCGAGAATAAAGAAAAGGCTAATTACTACTACCGATTGGCTAAGAAAAAGTAGCGAACAAAATCGTGCATATAAAATAATCTGCAAAAACTCTTGCTTATTTTGAGCATATGCTTACTTTTGTGTCAGAACAAATTGAGCATATGCCCAGAAATAAATGCCATAGAAAAACCTGCTTTACACCAGGGGTCACATACTACAAACCTACTGGAATCCCATTAAAATTATTGGACGAAGTTGTTTTAGAGATAGATGAACTAGAGGCGATTCGCCTAGCCGATGCCGAAGGTTTATACCACGAGGATGCTGCAAAGCAAATGGGTATATCACGTCAAACATTCGGACGTATAGTTGAATCGGCCAGAGGCAAGGTTGCGAAAGCACTGATTACAGGGAAAGCAATAAAAATCAACTCGTCAACAATTACCGAGAATTGTCAAGAAAGTAGCAATACCTATATATCTAATAATAGTTAAACAAAATTTACGGAGGATTAACAATGAAAATAGCAGTTCCAACACGCAACAATTTTGTTGACGAACATTTTGGCCATTGCGAGTACTATACTGTGTATAGCATTAATGAGGGCAAAGTTGATAAAAAAGAGATTCTTGAATCGCCTCAGGGCTGTGGATGCAAATCGAACATAGCATCTGTTCTCAAGGAAATGAATGTAACCACCATGCTTGCTGGCAACATGGGCGCAGGCGCACAGAACGTTTTAGGTATGCATGGCATCAGCGTTGTAAGAGGTTGCAACGGTAACGTAGATGAGGTTGTTAAACAGTACCTAGCAGGAAGCATTTCAGATTCTGGTGCGTCGTGCTCTCATCATCACGGACACGGCTCCGATGGGCATGTTTGCAATCATTAAATGAAAATGTCATTTAGAACGAAGTGAGAAATCTAGTTTAAAGATTTTTCGCTTCGCTCAAAATGACAGTTAATCAACAGGAAATTCTAAGTGAATATTATTTGAGTTCCCTCACCGGCAGCCAACTCATAGAATTGACCAATGGTAATAATATCCTTAACGTGCTCGCTAAAGTCTTCCTTCTTCAGTTTAAACATTTCAACGGCTAATTTACAGGCATAAATTTCACCTCCGCCGGCGGTAATCAACTCAAGAAATTCATCAACAGGAGGAATATCTAACTTCTCCATTTGGCTCTTCATCATAGCAGAAACGCCAGCCTCAACACCAGGAAGTATTCCAAGTATTGTAGGGAAGGGTAATCCGCCCGGCATTCTCATACCAGGATTACCAACTGTTCCGGTGTGAAGTTTCTTCATTTGTTTTTTGGTAATAGCATCAAGCCCAAAGAATGTAAAAAACACCTTCGCCTCAATACCCTCCATTACTGCACCATTTGCCATTACAAGGGCAGCATAAACGTCCTCTATGCTTGCTTTGGCGCAAATTATCATCACCTTTTTTATAGGGTGGTCAATTGTATTTGCCATATCTTTTCTTTTTACAGGTTTTAATATTTATTGGAGAATGTGATTATACACAACTCGAAGGCTTTGCTATTCCCGCAATTCTACTTGCTTTTTTCAGCGGTGCACCAGGGAATAAATCGTAGAACCCTTTGGTATCAACCACACCCGATTTACCAATGGAGCGAATTGTTAATGCCTCACCCTTTAAGGTTTTCTCTCGGATAAAATCAATCACAGCATAGTGCTTGTCGGTAATATCAATACCTTCTTCCTTTGCAATTTCTGCTGCAATTTCCTTTGTCCATTGACTAGCATCGGTTAAATAACCATCATCGGTAACACTAACCGATTTTCCTGCATAAATTTTCTCTGCCATAGCTCATTATTTTATTGATTCAACATTATTTTTTCTTACCAAGTTCTGCTAAAACACGAAGTGTGAACGATAAAGTTCTGCGAACTTCTGGCTTGTTCATTTCGCGGGCTAACTTGAATAGCGATTTATTATCAATTTTCTCATCCATTTGCATAGTGGAGAGCATTGCTGTTAGGTTGCTCAACGCATTCAAAGTTTGAGGTTGAGTCACATTCCTAATAATGCTTGCAATTGCAGGCATATTCTCTCGTAACCTAGCAATATCATCCTCGGTTACAGATTCCTTGAATTCAGCAGCAAGTAATCCTAGCTGTTTAAAGTACGAGAAGTAACCTTTCTCTTCAAGAGTTCCCAATGTTTTGGTAAATGCAATACCAGCATCGTGAACTACCGGGCCAATATCGTTGAGGAAATCCATAAGGCTTTCCATCATATCCATCAACTCTCCAAAAGTCTTAACATTCCTGAGTATTTTGAAGATAAGGTACTTTATATCCTCACCATCTACCTTAATGTTTTGAACGGCTAACTCGTCCACTGCGGTTTGGAAAGCGTCTTTACCAACAATTGCAAGGTCTTCAACCAAATCCTCAACAACTTCGGCACTACGCTGCTGCTTGGCTAGCATCTCCAGAATTAAATCCATTTTCCGATTTAACTCGTCAATCTGTTGCTGTATGTTACTATCTGCCATAACAACTGTGTTTTTATTGTTCTTTACCAGCCATTGTCATTTGCGATTCCAGCGGTAACTCTTTACCTTTTAGGAGTAAGTGCCAGTATATCCAACGAAACATTACTTTGCCGTAGTGGTTTATTCGCGTATTTTTAAGCAAGCCAAAAGGTCCCATGCCTGGTAGATGATAGGTTCCGGGAAGCGGCTCTGTTTCATAGTTAAAATCGATAAGCGAGCCCTTGCCAAAACCAGTTTCGATGTAACAGTTGGAGTGTCCATCGAACTTTGCCAATAGTGGACGACCCTCAATTGCCGACATCATATTCTCGAAAAGAATTTCCGAAGCGAAGTGTACTACCGAGCCTGCCTTTGAGGTTGGAATATTACTTGCATCGCCAAGAACAAAGATATTCTCCCAGTTATCGGAGCGTAATGTATGCTTGTTGGTTGCAACATAGTTTAAATCATCACCCATTCCGCTGCGTGCAATAAAGTCGGCACCCATATTTACAGGAACAATTGTTAACAGGTCAAATGGCAACTCACGTCCATCGTACGAAACAAGTTTCTTATTTTCATCATCAACCCGCTCAAGGTAAAAATCGGGAACAATCTGAATATTCTTCTCCTTCAATAGTTCGCCAAGCATTTTGGTTGCTTTAGGCTTTGTGAATGCTCCTGATAATGGTGTGGAATAAATAATATTCACCTTATCACGAATTCCTTTTTTCACAAAAAACTCATCGGCAAGGAATGCAAACTCAAGCGGTGCAACAGGGCACTTAAATGGTAACTCAGCAATATTGATAACCATGTTACCACCTTCCCATGTTTTTAGGAAATTATGAAGAGCAATAGTTCCCTCGTGGGTATAAAAATCGAAAATGCTCTTTCGCCACTCTCTTCCTTGTAATCCTGGAGTTTCAGACGGCTTTATATGTGTGCCCGATGCTACAATTAGAAAGTCATAGTTAAGAGTTTGACCATTTGTTAAGTAAACCTTGTTGCTGTCGGGTTCAACCCTATCAATTTCATTAATAATAAATTTTACCCCAGCAGGAATAAAAGCAGCCTTGGACTTTACCACATCGTTTTTACAATAAATTCCAAAGGGAATAAACAGAAAACCAGGTTGATAGTAATGGTTGGGCTCTTTATCGACAATGGTTATATCCCATTCATCGCGCTCTAAAGCCTTACGTAACTTATTGGCCATTATTGTACCTCCAGTACCAGCACCAAGAATTACAATTCTTTTCATTATATTTGAGTTTAGTTTTTACTATTTATTTTATACTCAAATATCTGTTTTTTAGTTTAATATTGTAGTTATTTAGCGCTTGTTAAAAATCAAAGTTGATATATATCAAAATAGGTAGATATGATAGGAGATGCTTGTCCCGGTTCTAAGTGTGCTGATTGTGGCTTTAGGTCAGCGGTTTTTGCTTCGCTAAATACTGGACAACTCGAAATGCTTACTAATGGAAAAACATTCAACGCAGTAAAAAAAGGCGCTACGATATGCAAGCAAGGCGATGAGATTAAAGCATTTATTTTCTTGAGAGTTGGTCTGGCCAAATTGGTTAGGAACACACCCGATGGGCGAGAACAAATTGTTGGTATCGCTACTCCTAATGATTTTGTGGGTTTACTAAGTCTTTTTTCCTCTAAAATTTACCAGTACTCAATAATTGCTATTGAAGATTCTGAGTACTGTAGCGTAGATTACAGTATGGTCATGGACTTGATTAGAGGCAATGGTATTTTTGCGCAAAGTTTACTGGAGAAAATATCTCACGTCTCGGATATTTTAATCAACACACGTCTCGATTTAGATTTACGACAACTACGTGGCAGGGTTGCCTTTATAATATGCTATTTTGCTACCGAGGTTTACGGTACTACAAAATTCAACCTCCCAATTTCCAGGAAGGAAATAGCGGAGTTAATTGATATGCGGGTTGAAAACGTTGTCCGAATTCTCTCTGAACTCCGGAGGGACAATATTATTAGGATAGAAGGAACTACAATTGAAATTCTAGACCCAGAAAAACTTAAATGGATAAAAGTGCACGGATAACCGCTATAACCCTTTAATTTTCCTTGTTAACTCCGATGAAAAAACAAAGTCGTTAAGTTCCTTGTTATCGCTATCAAGTATTTCTGCGCTGGTACCTTCCCACCACTTCTTACCCTCGTAAATATATATCACCTTATCGCCCATGCTCATTACTGAGTTCATATCGTGAGTGTTCACAATTGTGGTGATATTGTACTCAACGGTAATCTCTTTAATCAGTTCATCAATCACTACCGACGTTCTTGGGTCGAGGCCAGAGTTAGGCTCATCGCAGAATAAAAATTCAGGGTTTAGGGCAATGGCACGGGCAATGGCGACACGCTTCTTCATACCACCACTAATTTCTGCAGGGAATAGATGATTTGAGTTGATAATATTAACCCTATTTAAGCAAAAGTTTACCCTATCAAGCTTTTCCTCCTTAGTCATATCGGTAAACATGTCGAGCGGGAACATAACATTCTCCTCAACAGTGGAAGAGTCGAACAAAGCAGATCCCTGAAAAAGCATACCCATCTTTTTACGGATTTCCTTTTTGCCGCTGAAGTTGAGTTTGTTGAAAAGTATGTCGTTGAAATAAATTTCACCTTCATTAATATCGTGCAAGCCAACAATGCTTTTTAAAAGAACGGTTTTCCCAGAACCACTCTGACCAATGATAAGGTTGGTTTTGCCCTTCTCAAAAACTGCACTGATATCGCTTAAAACTTCGCGACCTTCAAACGACTTGCTAACATGGTTAAGCGTTATCATGATAGTAGTAATTGAGTTAATATAAGGTTAAAAAGCAAAACAAAAACACTACTCATAACAACGGCCCTAGTGCTGGCCTGGCCAACCTCTAACGAGCCTCCCTGAACCCTGTACCCATAAAAAGCTGAAATTGTAGTAATTAAAAAAGCAAATACAATGGTTTTAATAATGGCGTAAGTTATATAGTAGGGAATAAAAGCATACCGAATACCTTCAATATACGATTGTGTCGTTACTACTCCTGTAAAAACTCCAACCGACCACCCCCCTATTATTCCAATAACAATGCTAAGCATAGTAAGGAACGGGTTAAAAAGAATGGTAGCCACAATCTTAGGTAGAATTAAATAGCTGGCAGAGTTAACACCCATTATTTCCAGCGCATCAATCTGCTCTGTAACGCGCATTGTTCCAAGTTCTGAAGCAATATTTGAACCCACCTTTCCTGCAAGTATAAGTCCAATAATTGTAGATGAAAACTCAAGAAGTATACTATCTCTAGCAGCCAAACCTATTAAATACTCAGGTAAAAATGGATTCTCAGTATTATAAGCCGTTTGAAGAGTAATAACTGCGCCCATAAAAGCAGATATTATAGCTACAATCCCAATAGAGTGTATTCCTAACTTATCAATCTCCTTAACAATTAAGGAATAATAAATTTTGCCTCTTTCTGGTTTTGTGAAAACCTTAACCAAAAGCAAAATATACTCCCCAAATAAATGAAATATCTTCATATCAATACTATATTACTTCTCATATCTCAGTACAAAAATATGGATAATTATGTACTAATTCGATATTAGCGAATGTTATCTCAAAGGTAATGTTTGATTTTTATTGAAGATAAAAATTGAGTAGGTTTGCAGTTTATTTTAAAAATTAACGCATGGCAGAACGTGATAATCTTTATTGCATAATAATGGCTGGCGGCATTGGTAGCCGTTTCTGGCCTCTAAGCCGAACATCTCGCCCTAAGCAATTCATTGATATCTTAGGAACGGGTAAATCGTTACTTCAACAAACCTTTGACAGAATGGAGAAGATTTGCCCAGCAGAAAATATACTTATTGTAACAAGCACCATTTACCGCGATTTAGTTTTGGAGCAATTGCCAAGAGTAAAACCGGAACAAATACTTCTCGAGCCCATGAGAAGAAATACTGCCCCATGTATTGCCTATGCAACCTATAAAATTCAGCAAACAAACCCAAATGCAATTGCAATAGTGGCACCCAGTGACCACTTAATCCTAAACGAGGATAAATTTGTTGAGACCGTAATGAACGCAGTTGCGTTTGCCGAAAAAAACGATGCGCTACTAACTTTAGGGATTAAACCTAGTCGACCAGAAACAGGCTATGGCTACATTCAAGTTGATAAACCCGTGAAGGGTTACTCTGGACTTCATAAAGTGAAAACTTTCACCGAAAAGCCAAACCTTGAACTTGCGAAAGTATTTATGGATAGTGGTGAATTTTTCTGGAATTCCGGTTTATTCGTATGGAGTCTAAATTCAATCTCTAATGCGTTTGACGAACATCTCCCAGAGATTAGTGCACTATTTAAAGACGCATCGTCGAGCTTTGGCTCACATGTAGAAAATAAAATTATTGAAAAAACATACTCAGAATGTAGAAATATCTCTATTGATTATGGAATAATGGAAAAAGCAGACAATGTCTACGTTGTTTGCTCTGAGTTTGGCTGGTCCGATTTGGGAACCTGGGGTTCTCTTTATACTCACGTTCCCAAAAATAGTAAAGGCAATGCTGCCCTATCGAAAAATGTAAAGATGTATAATACTGAAAATACAATTGTAAGTTCAAGCAACAATAAATTGGTTGTTGTTCAAGGTCTGTCTGATTATATTGTTGTGGACACTAACGATGTGCTTTTAATTTGCAAAATGCAAGATGAACAGCAGATAAAAAACTTTGTAAACGATATCCAACTGGAACAAGGAGAAAAGTTCTCATAAAATTAAAGGCTGCCTTACGGCAGCCTTTTTTATTTCAGTTTTTATACTAGTATTCCCACAAATCATGTTCTAAATCGAACAATTCATTTTTAATCCTATCAGACTCTTGCATAGTTTGAATACCGCCAAAAGTGTAGTCGGCAATTCGTCGGTCATCCCAAACGTTTGACTCTTTAATAATGTAGGAAGTAAATCTTCGCTTAAAGAAAATATCATCAAAAGACATTCTCTGAGCATCGTTAAAAGAATTAAACACATCTGTATTAGCTAAAACGGTACGAGCTTCGGGGAAGTATACCCAGAACAATTGCTTACGTGTAATTTCACCAGCCTGTTCTTCCTCACCACCTGTATTTAAAATTCTCATGGAGTGCATAATTGGGCAAATTCCAATTATTCTAACATCCATAACAGATCTCTGTTTATCAAAAAACCATTCCTCCTTTACCATTAACTCTTTTATGGAATTCCACTTAATTTCTCCCTTAATAGTAACGGGAACTTCATTGCCATTCTCATCCATTTGCATCTCTTCCCTATCCACAGCCTCTAAATTAGCCAAAACCTGATCGTAAGATAGGCGAGTTGTGAATTCTCCATCTAAATCACTATCATAAGCAGTTATTTCATTATACTTAATGGCTCTAATTAAACGTTGAACCAAACTTTCCCTATCCAACATAACCTGAGTAGGGAAGTAGAGTGGATAGTTAATCTTCTGACGAAGATCAATAACCCTCCACACTCTCTTAGAGAACATTACATCGGACTCTCTAATATAAGGATAAGGAATTGGTTGACGAGCCGGCATAGTTTCGCGGGTATAAAACCCATCTCTCACCAAACTCTCTTTACGATCTTGCGCTTGCATACTCAAAGAACATGCAAGCATCGATATTCCCGAAAATAAGATAATTAGTCTTTTCATATCTGTAATCTTATCTGATCTTTAATACCATATCTGTCAATTCTACAACTTCACCACTTGGCCCAACTGCTTTAACATCAGTTATTGCAACCTGGTTACCGGTTCTTAAACTATTAATTATCTTCTTTTGTTCTTCTGTAAACCTTGAACTTGTAGACTCTCGTTCCTGCAAGAAACCACCAATAGTAGAAGACAATTTAAATCCTACAACTTTATATTTTAATTCGAAGTCAAAGTCTGGCGGCATTTCTGCAATTACACCAAGCGAAGCTGCAAGTTGATTCTTCTCGACAGATTTTCCAGTTACACCAATAATTTTGGGGAATGGAGGTGGAACTTTCTTTACCCTAAAGGTCTTAGTTCCCATTGCTTGTTTGCGCCGACCCTCGCCCTCTGCGTAAACAGTTATCTCACATGAAGTTATCCCTGCTCCTGGTTGAGCGACATAACTACCACTACCAACCAATTTTATTGAACCCTTGCTTATTGTTGCTGAAACTTTATCTGGTGGTACTCCTGGTATAGAAATATCCAACGGATTATCTACTCCTAAGTAGAGCACATTCATTTTGGTAGCAGCAATAACAACGTTCGGCGGAATAACAACATAACTATGCTTAAACGGCTTTCTTACAACGGTCCCATCTGGTGCTTTCATTTCAATTAGACCACCCCAAGACATCGAACCAGTACTACCAGCCCTCTTTGTAAATTGACCTTTTCCGTTTTTATCTACTGGAATATTTTCCTCTCCACCAATTGGTTTATAATCATACTCTCTAGTTACAGAATTAAAAGTAGAGTCAAAGCGACATAAGTAAATTCTAGGCTGCTGAGTTGTATCTGATGCAGCAAGAAAAACCTCTGCTTTAAAGTCTGTACCCTGAAATACAACATTGGAACTAGGAATAACGGTCGCTTTTAAAACATTAAATTTAAAGTCTGATGCGCCAATTTGCTGTAATAAATAATTCAAAATCTCCGCTTCGGTATTCAATATATCTACTTGAACCTTTGTCAACTGTGGTATTACGGAAATTAATGGAATATGTTCAAACCTCGCACTTTCCCATGTATTATGAGTCCCATCATCTTTCTTTTCAGGATCGCGAGTATCTAAAATTCCATTAATAGACTTAATAAGTTCAGCGCCTTTCTCTGGATCAATTTGCTTAACAACATATTCTCTGAAGTCAATTATTTTTCTCTTTAATTCATAGGCTTTTCCGCTTCCTTCAAGTCCAATTAAAACTTTTGCTGCAACATCTAAGTCGCTTTTAGCTTCTATCTTTTCACTGAGTACTATATTATCAACAATCGCAGGTGTTTCATCTCCTTCTGAAGCCTTTACAATCTCTACTTTAAGGTTCTGAACATAATCGTAAATTTCTCTTGCCTTTGCTTTTATCTCATCAGATTTTTGCTTCCATGGTCCAACCTTCACAGGGTTTACTAACATTGCATTATCAAACTCTGTATAGATTTTTTCATTTTTTACTTTATAGTTGTCAGTAGTTCTGGAAAGACCATTATCTACTAAAACAAAAGCTTCAAGAACCTCGGAAGATACGTTTAATGCAAGCATAGCTGTTAGCACGAGGTACATCATGCCAATCATCTTTTGCCTGGGGGTTTCTTTTCCGTGTGCCATAGACCTTTATATGAGTCTTGCTTAATTACTTACCGTTTGACATTGCGTTTATAGCTGAAAGCATATTGCCATACACTGTATTTAATGAAGCGATATTTTTATTTAGTGTTTCAACCGCTCCCGTAAACTTTTCAGTCTCGGCAACTGTTGTGTTTAACTTTTTAATCATACCATCAACCCCTGCATACACTTTCTCTGCCTCCTTCAATCGTAAATTTGTCTCTTGCAAGTGCAACTCATGTGCAGCGTTTAAGGCCGACATGTTTTTATTTAACTTTTCAAGTTGTTCCTTATAATTATTATTGCCATCAGTAATGTTTTTACCATTAGCATTCATCATTTCGGATAGTTGAACATAACTAGATGCCAAGTTATCCGATGAAGATGCTAACTTACTAGCAACTTGTTCTACCGATTCGGTAATGCGTCCACTAACCTTCTGCCCTGCAGATGTTAATTCTCCCTCAAGATTCTTTACCGAATGATTAACGCCTTCAAGGAAATTTTGTCCAGATTCAGACATAACATTGGCAGTCTTCTGAATATTATCGGAAAGTACGTTAATTGATTCATTAAGCGCTTGACCGCTCTGGGTGTAATTAATGCTAAAGTTGTTAACAGATTCTGACGCCTTTGAAATTTTTTCAGAAAAATCCTTAACAGCTAACGTAGAATTCGAAAGGTCTGCGATCTTACTCGAAGCATCTCCAAGTTTGTTTAAGCCCTGGCTTACCTTGTCAAATAAAGCAGGTGAAATCTCAGCACTTTCAAGCATTTTGTTAAATTTCTCTGTAAAAACTAGTGCTCCACCCATGCCCACGGGTGCAACATTTGAAGATGGTTGAGCTGCAATAGCAGGAGCCACTCCTGCTGCTGGCATATTAGAGAGAATGCCAGTAATAATTTCCTGAATCTCCTCTGGCCCTAGACCTTGTTTACGGCTACTTCTGTAACCTTTTATTTCATCCTCTTCTGTCATTCCAGTCAACTCCGGATAAACCAACGTCCAATCTAACTCTTCATGAATAGGTTCAAAAGCAGAGAAGAAGAAAATTACTGTTTCTGTACCCATACCAAACATTAACATAAGTCCAGCACCAGGAAGGTGAAGGATTTTAAATAGCGCTCCAAGAATAACGATTGATGCACCCCAACCATAGAGGTATTTCATAAAGTTTTTCCATTTCTTGGATGTTACAATTTCTTCAATATTGATTTTCATGCGTCAGATTTTTTTTGATTCAGACACTGGATAACTCTAAAATTTTACTTTGCACCAAGATAGCCGCGAACGCACCTAAATCCTATATAAGATTTTGCAGTATCTTGATATTCATAGGATCTTTGACCTACCTGAAGGAAGAAGCTAATGTCTTTCCATGATCCGCCCCTTACAACTTTACGTTTCATTGCTGGCAAATCATTAGGTTTCGCATTATACTTGTAATCAGGATTCATGTCATGCATGAATGAGTATGCACTTTCGTCATATGCGTTAGCGGTCCATTCGGATACATTACCGGCCATATCGTATAAGCCATAATCATTGGGTTCGTAACTTCCAACAGCAATTGGGATTAAACCTCCATCATCAATATAGTTACCTCTTAAAGGTTTAAAGTTTGCGAGGAAACATCCTTCTAGGTTCCTTGGGTATGGACCACCCCATGGGTACATACTGTGATCTAAGTTACCTCGAGCAGCATATTCCCACTCTGCTTCAAGAGGCAAACGATAGTCTTGAATTGAAGTTCCCTCAGCAGCTAAGTATTTGTTTAATAATTGTGTTCTCCAGATACAAAATGCAGATGCTTGTTTCCAAGTTACACCAACCACAGGGTAATTATCAAATGCTGGATGCCAAAAGTAACTAGCAGTATAGGGTTCATTAAACGCATATGTAAAATCTGCTATCCAACAAAGAGTATCAGGATAAACATTAACTTTATCGCGCATTATAAAACTTTGTCTATTGTCAACTTTTACTTTTTCCCCAAGGCTATTAATAACCTCTCCCTGATCGTAACTTAAAGTCTCATAGTTGTATCGATTGCTTTTTTGAGCGGCTTGCTTTAAATCAATCCAATAGTATTCATAAAATAGTTTACGAGTGTCGAGTTCTTTCTTACCATAAAACGCATCCTCCTTGGAGTAATACATTGAATTAAGAATTTCTCTTTGCTCCTCATCTTCAGGGTCGATTGGTACCTCCCAGTTGAGGGTTGGCGGTTCAATTGGATTGCCAAATTCATCCTCGGCAATAATAAACTCATCATTTTGTTCAGCAATAAGCCTACGGGCAATTGAGTCTCTAACATAGTAAACAAACTGCCTATACTGATTATTTGTTATTTCGGTCTGATCCATCCAAAAAGCATCAACAGAAACTGTTTTAGTTGGAGCATTAATTGCCCATGCAACATCCTGATCGTTGCTACCCATAGTGTATGATCCCATGGGTACAAAAACCATCCCGAACGGAGTTGGTTCTGCATATCCTCTTCTTCCTGGTACACCAGTAAGTTCTCCATTTCCACCAGGAGAACAACTATAAAGAGATGCGGCTACAATACTTATGAAAAGAAACTTTTTCATACTAATTCGTTTATTTAGCAAATAACGTAATTTTTTTCTTTAGATTATCAAATTTGGTCATAAAAATCTTATGCTTTTATACTGCTGGGGTGGTTTTTCCTTCTTAAGTTGGAAGTTATACCCTAACATAAACTCATGAGAACCATTATTATAACTACTCATTTTACCCAAACTATAGTCATAAGCATATCCAAATTTAATCCCATTGAACAATTCCAAACCAATCATCCCAGTAACAGCTTCACCCATACGATAAGAAACGCCTCCCCAGAATTTTTTATTGTACTTGATGATTGAATTAAGTGAATAACGAGAAGTGGTTAAATCTGTTGTGATTAAAACAGAGGGCTCTAACTGCCAAGCAGGATTAAGATTAACGGTATATCCGCCTGTAATATAATACTGACGGGTGTAATGAGCCGACTCTTTGGTTTTATACATTTTTGATTCGTTTAAGTGCGTTGCAGAAACTCCAAAAAACATATAATCGGTATTATAGTATAGACCAAACCCTAAATCCATATTGATATTGCTCTCCTTTTCTTGAGGAATTGAAGGATCTCCTGCTACATTAAGCGCACGCCATTGAGGATTTATGGAATTATTAACAATACCACCACTAACACCAACACCTAATGTTCCCTCAACTGCCTTAAACTTAAATCTAGCCGAATAGGCAAAGTTAATTCCAAGATCGTTATTATAACCAAACTTGTCGTTTACTATGCTTAATCCTATTCCACTCTTAAAACCAAAAGGGGCTATGGGTGTGTTTATGCTAACTGCTGTGCTAACAGGAGCTCCATCGCCAAAGCCAGTCCATTGCAATTTGTTAATTGCTCCAAACCCTACCATGTTTAAACTACCCGCATAACCTGGATTTATGCTCATAGGATTAAATAGTATTTGACTAAATTGAGGATCTTGCTGACAAACACCAGCAAAAAACAATAAAACAAAACCTAAAGAAAAAATATACTTTTTTACTATCGGCATAATAAATTTAAATAAATGCTCAAAATTTGCTTTACCTTTTAAACCGAAAAGTAAAGTAAATAAAAAAAAAGATTTCCAACAAATTTATTAACAAATAAGTGTTGATAAAATCCGTAAGGTTTTATACCTATTTTTTTTGGTTAGGTTTCTTTTTCTTTTGAAAAAAATCTATTTCTCACTGTTTTTAAGTAATTGGACTTTCTGCAAAAATCTTAACCACCGCTCTGGCACGTCCTGCTTGCTTGCAATCATATAGTCGTTTGGGGAGCAAGGAACGGTCAATTTCTTGTCCAGTTTTTTTACTGCAGGTAATTCAAACCACCAATTATCGGAAAGTTCATTCCTGTAAAAAACTAAATCAACCCCCGGGGTTCCAGTGTTAACAATGAACTTCTTGGTGTTATCGTTGTTTTCAAAAGAATTCTCCTTACTCCGCTGAGAAGTTCCTTCAATAAAATGCCAAACCAACTGTGCTGCAAGTAAGGCCGACTGTCTTGAGGGATCGTTATCGGGTGCATACTCAAAAATGCCAAAACAGGAAACTCTTTCGCTGGATCCTGCGTAGCGAGTTAACTGACATGCCTCCTCTGCATAAAGCCCGTTAGGTGATGGAAATAGATTCCCTGGAGAATCCGAAGACCTAATTGCCCCCATATCAAAACTTACTATATCAGAATTCCTTAAGGTTGGCTCAACTTCCCGATAATTACCACGAACAAAACCAAGTCTAAGCAATTCGTGATTTAGGTTTCTTACTCTATCTAATTTATCAGCATCAACAAAATATCCCTGATATCCAACAAAACTAATATCAAACAAGGATGAAGGATCCTCATTAATCAACTTATTGAGATAATTTAAAGAATGAAAGTCTTCGTTGTCGTCATCAATATCTATATGAGAATCTATTATCGACAATGTCAAGAGCCTTTTGCTGCTTTTATACCCTCTGTATATGCTCTCTGTTAATTCTTGATTCCCTCCTAATATAATTAAGGTAACATTCAAGGGTATTAATAGTTCCAGAACATTAACCAATGCCGTATATGTTTGAGCAGGAGTGCTTGTTTCCACAATATTACCAGCATCAATAATGTTTCCCTTAATATTTAAAGAGGATAGTGCGTAAAGATATTGTCGAATGGTGTTTGGTGAATTTTGCTTTTGAGGATTTGAGGAGTTTCGACTCTCATTTACACCCAAAACAAAAATGTCTCCCGCTTTAATATCTAAAGATTTATCGTGAAATGAGACAACCTTGCTATGCAAAGAGGCACACTTAGTTACCCCCAAAAAGGCGGGGGAAATATTGGCAGGTTCGAGGTAAGCTTTTAGCTCTTCCATGGGTGATTGTCTATTTTTTGCCCTTTTTGGCAAATCTCTTAGGCTTTGTTCCCTCTCCTTGATTTTTAATGATTTTCAAGCATTCCTCATAGGCTAGCGCATGAGCATCGGTTCCTTTGGGAATTTTATAGTTTGCCCCGTTATAGGCAATGTAAGGGCCCCAACGTCCATTCAGCACCTGAACTTTCTCTTCATGCTCAAACACCTTAATTACCTTTTCGCGTTCTTTTTTGCGACCCTCTTCAATTAATTCTATGGCTCTGGCTAAATCAATAGTTAAAGGGTTATCGTCCTTTTTTAAGGAATAGAATTTGGAGTTATGGCGAACATAAGGGCCAAAACGTCCAACTCCAATTACAACTTCTTTATCCTCATAGTTACCAATTGTTCTTGGGAGTTTGAATAGCGATAAAGCCTCTTCCAATGTAAGGGTCTCAATAAGTTGTCCCTTTAACAAACTGGCAAACTGTGGCTTAATTTTGTTTGCTGTGTCGTTCTCGCCAAGCTGAACAACTGGACCGAATCGACCAATTCTTACGCTAACGGGCTTTCCGCTTACAGGGTCAACACCTAAAACCCTCTCACCCTTGGTGTAATCGGACTCCTTGGTGGTTTTTTCGACCAACTTATGGAATGGCTTATAGAATTGGTCTATCATTTTAGTCCACTCCATGTTTCCCAAGGCAATTTCGTCGAACTCCTTTTCCACATTAGCCGTGAAGTTGTAACTAATAATTTCCTTGAAGTACTCAAGCAGAAAATCGTTTACAACCATACCTATATCGCTTGGAAACAGTTTCGATTTTTCCGCACCTGTGTTCTCTGTCTTATCTAGTTGCGATATTTTTCCATTCTTAAGAACGATTGAGGTGTACTTACGCTCAACGCCTTGTCTGTCTTCCTTTAATACATATCCACGGGCAAGTATTGTTGATATTGTTGGAGCATAGGTAGATGGCCTACCAATACCTAACTCTTCGAGTTTCTTAACAAGGCTTGCCTCTGTATAGCGTGGTGGACGTTGAGTGAAACGTTCTGTAGCGGCTATTTCTTTAGGGTCGAGCAATTGTCCAGCCTTAACCGAAGGGAGCAAATCCTTTCCGCCTTCCTCAGAATCGTCGTCGGTTGACTCGAAGTAAACCTTGAGGAAACCATCGAAAACAACTACCTCGCCAGTAGCAACGAATTGATGCTCCGACTTTGAAACTTCAATGTTTATGGTGGTTTTTTCCAACTGTGCATCGCTCATTTGCGAAGCAAGAGTTCTCTTCCAAATCAAATCGTAGAGTTTCTGCTCCGCAGCACTTCCAGGAATTTTAACCTTATCGAAATATGTAGGACGAATGGCCTCGTGTGCTTCCTGAGCACCCTTTGACTTGGTCTTGAACTGCCGTAAATGATGATACTTATCGCCAAACTCGCTTACAATGATTTGCTTAGCAGCATCCAATGCTGTTGCCGAAAGGTTAACAGAGTCTGTTCTCATGTATGTTATGTAACCCGACTCGTATAATTTCTGAGCAATTGTCATTGTTTGCGATACAGAGAAGTTGAACTTTCGGCTAGCCTCCTGCTGCAATGTTGAGGTTGTAAAAGGGGGCGGTGGCGATTTCTTCGTGGGCTTTTTGGTAACATCGAGCACCTTGAAGGTTGCCGTTTTGCAATGCTCAATAAAACGTGTTGCCTCCTTTATGTTAGGAAGTTTACTGGAAAGCTCTGCTTTAATATCAACATCACCCTTAAATAATCCTGTAACCCTAAAAAACGATGATGAGTTAAACGCAATAATTTCTCTTTCCTTCTCTACAATTAACCTTACCGCAACTGATTGAACTCTGCCAGCTGATAATGATGGCTTTACCTTTTTCCAAAGGATTGGGGAAAGTTCAAAACCCACCATGCGATCTAAAATTCTACGCGCTTGCTGAGAGTTAACTAGATTTATATCTATGCCACGAGGATTTTTTATGGCATTCAAAATGGCGTCCTTAGTAATTTCATGGAAGACAATCCTTTTAGTCTTCTTAGGATCCAATTTGAGAACCTCAGCAAGGTGCCATGCAATAGCCTCTCCCTCACGGTCTTCATCGGAAGCCAGCCAAACCTGTTGGGCTTCAGCGGATGCTTTCTTCAACTCATCAACCAACTTCTTTTTATCATCGCTGATAATGTATTCGGGTTTGTAGTTCTTAGCTATTTCAACTCCAAGATTTTTCTTGGAAAGATCGCGGATATGCCCAAAACTAGACTTAACAACAAACTGTTTCCCAAGAAACTTCTCAATTGTTTTAGCTTTGGCAGGTGACTCCACGATAACAAGGTTCTCAATCATACCTTAATTATATTGCGTTCAAAATTTGGCACAAAGTAAAACATTTGACAGATTATCAACAACAAAATATTTAATTATTGTGAAAGCAACGAACATAACATCCGCAATAAATATCTGTTTTTTAGAGTATTACGGTATTATTTTAGCTAAATTAAAAAGATAAAACTATCAGCATAAATATTTCTTAACTTTACGGCTTATTACGAAACCTTCATTAGTATGAAAGTAAAAAACCTTTTGTCCGTCGATAAGTTTCGCCTATGGTTTTGGGGAATCTTTGCATTTATAGGACTTTTCATTATCACTATATTTATTCTGATTGGGGCTGAATTCTTTGGACCTATGCCTACATTTGAGGAGTTGGAAAACCCCAAAAGCAATATTGCAACCGAAATTATATCGGAAGATAATGTTGTGATGGGTAATTTCTATGTGCAGAACAGAACATTCATTGATTACGAAGAAATATCGCCCAACGTAATCAACGCATTAATTGCCACAGAAGACGTTAGGTATCATTCCCACAGCGGTATAGATTTTAGAGGCTTAGGTCGTGTAATGTTTAAAACGGTTCTGTTTGGTAAAAAAACAGCAGGTGGCGGCAGTACAATTACTCAACAGCTAGCGAAGAATCTTTTCCCTCGCGATACTGCCAGCAATAGCGCTGCAATTGTGCGTAAAACAAAACTTGTTATTACCAAGTTTAAGGAGTGGATAACCTCTGTAAAGTTAGAAAGGAACTATACAAAAAAGGAAATTATTGCCATGTACCTCAATGTAGTTGAGTTTGGTAGTAATTCGTACGGTTTGAAATCTGCATCCAAAACCTTCTTCAATACCACCCCCGATTCACTAAAAATCGAAGAAGCGGCTCTTCTTGTAGGAGTTGTTAATGCACCAACACGCTATAGTCCTGTTCGCAATCCTGAACGCTCCATTCAGCGAAGAAACGTTGTTTTGAAGCAAATGGAAAAATATGGATACTTAACCACTCAACAATACGACTCAATATCAAAACTTCCAATCACTTTAAATTATAGCGAGCAGGACCACAATGCTGGTTTAGCAACGTATTTCAGAGAAATGATACGCCTTTTTATGACGGCTAAGCAACCTGAACGTCGTTTCTATTATTCTGCCGATATGTACAGCGAAGATTCTTTGCTTTGGGAAACGAACGCCTTATACGGATGGTGCAGTAAAAATTTAAAACCAGATGGAACACCCTATAACATTTACCGGGATGGTTTAAAGGTTTACACAACAGTAAACTCAAAGATGCAAGAGTATGCAGAAGCATCTCTCAAAGAACATCTAAAAACCGAACTACAACCAACTCTCGATAACGAGATTAAAGCAAGAGGTGGAAGACTTTACTCATCAAAAATAACCACAGAGCAGGCTAACGATATTATATACTCTGCCATGCGCCAAACTGAACGCTATAGACTACTTAGAAATGCCGGCGCAACAAAAGATAGTATTATGGCCAGTTTTAACGAAAAGGTTAGAATGAAGGTCTTTACATGGAAGGGTGAACGCGATACGCTAATGAGTCCTTTAGACTCTATCAAACATTACAAAAAATTCCTACGCTCAAGTTTTATGGCTATGGATCCACACAATGGGCATATTAAAGCTTATGTTGGTGGACCAGATTTCCGTCATTTTAAATACGATATGGTTAAACAGGGTAAGCGTCAGGTTGGTTCTACAATAAAGCCATTCCTGTATACCCTTGCAATGCAAGAAGGCTACTCTCCTTGCCTAGAGGTTCCTAATGTTCCTCAGACTTTCTTAGTTGCTGACTCCACCTATACTCCTAAAAACTCGGGTGCCACAAAGTATGATGGCAAAATGGTTACGTTAAAATGGGGACTAGCAAACTCTGTAAACTATATATCTGCTTGGGTTCTGAAACAGTTTACCCCTGAAGCAGTAGTTGATATGATTAAACAATTAGGTATTCATAGCAAGGTAGAACCCGTGTATTCAATATTCCTTGGTCCATTCGATTTTAGTTTATACGAAATGGTTGGTGCCTATGGAACCTTTGTTAACAAAGGAGTACATGTTGAACCTATTTTTGTTACCCGTATTGAGGATAGAAATGGTAACGTTTTAGCCCAATTCAACACAACCAAAACCGAGGCAATTAGCGACCAAACTGCCTTTTTAATGGTAAATCTTTTAGAAGGAGTGGTTAACCAAGGTACTGGAGTTCGATTACGCTACAAGTATCAACTTCCAGGTAAAATTGGTGGTAAAACGGGTACAACCCAAAACCATTCCGATGGTTGGTTTATGGGAATTACTCCAAATCTAGTTGCTGGTGTTTGGACTGGCGCAGAGGATAGAGCGGTGCATTTTGATAACCTTAAAATGGGACAAGGTGCAAGCATGGCTTTGCCTGTTTTTGCCAATTTCCTTCAAAAGGTTTATGCAGACCCTTCGTTGGGAATTTCTCCAGAAGATGATTGGGATAGACCTGTTCTTCAGAAGTACATCAACTTGAATTGCGACAGTAAAATGGATGATGAAATTAACGAGATAGAATTCTTCTAACTCTTTAATCCAGGAACAGAGTCAATCAAATTCTTAGTATAATCTGTTTGGGGCCTGTCGAATATTTCGTTCACAGGCCCTAATTCTACTATGTTGCCGTGCTGGAGGACAATAACTCTATCGCTAATGTGGCGCACAACGCCCAAATCATGCGAGATGAATAGATATGTGAGGTTGAAATCCCTTTTTAGCTCATCGAGTAATTCTAGAATCTGTGCCTGTATAGCCACATCGAGTGCCGAGATAATCTCATCGCAAATAAGCACTTTTGGTTGAAGTGTTAGCGCACGTGCAATTACTATACGCTGACGCTGTCCACCCGAGAACTCGTGGGGATACCTATAAAAACTGCTTTCGGGTAACTTTACCTTATCAAGAAGATTTAAAACTATCTGCTTGGCCTCCTCAGTTTTATTGACTAATCCGTGGTAAAGCATTGGCTCCATAAGGGCTTGTCCAACAGTTAAGCGCGGATTAAGCGATGAGTAAGGGTCCTGAA
Source organism: Bacteroidota bacterium (assembly GCA_029560875.1). Taxonomy (GTDB): domain Bacteria; phylum Bacteroidota; class Bacteroidia; order Bacteroidales; family Tenuifilaceae; genus SB25. The sequence goes on from JAKQKB010000080.1 coordinate 106,066, forward strand.
AAATTAGTTGAACCTCTCGTCTAAAATTCAACATTTCGTTCCTTGTGAAATTTTCAATGGGTTTACCATTGTAGAGGATATTGCCCGAGTTTTTCTTTATCAACCTGAGTATTGACCTCCCAATTGTGCTTTTTCCAGAACCGGACTCGCCAACCAATCCGAGAGTCTCCCCTTCAAGCAAATCGAAACTTACCTTGTTTACTGCAATAAACCGATTCGATAATCGCTTAAAAAACTTGTTTTGCTTGCCATACAGCACCTCAAGATTGTTTACACTAAAAATCTTAGGCTTAGCAAGGTCTGTCGAAAATGAACTATTTGGAGAGTTAAGCGATTTTCTGAAATTTATTAAAGCTTGGGTATATGGGTGGCTTGGCGAATTGAATACCTCCTTAGCCTTTCCGCTTTCAACAATTTCGCCAAGTTTCATCACAATCACATTATCGGCAACCTCCTCAATTACGCTCAAATCGTGCGATATAAATATTATTCCCATTTGGTAGCGATTCCTAATATCGTTCAGAAGAGCAAGAATACTTTTCTGAACGGTTACGTCGAGCGCAGTGGTTGGTTCATCGGCAATAAGTAGTTTCGGATTACCTGCAAGGGCAAAAGCAATCATCACCCGTTGCTTTTGACCGCCACTAAGCTGATGTGGATAGCTACTATAAATCTTCTTAGGGTCAGGTAGCTGCATCTCTGCAAGCAAATCCATACATCTATCTTCAGCAGACTTTCCTCTCAACCCAGAATTCAATTCCACGGCTTCCAACAGTTGCTCTCCACATCGCATCGATGGATTCAGAGAGGTATGCGGCTCCTGAAAAATCATTGCAATATCTTTTCCCCTTAACTGTCGATGTTCCTCATTGGAGATTTTTATCAAATCAACCTTGCTAGATTTGTCTTTTGTAAAAAGAATTGAGCCTGATTTAACCACCGCACTGTTTGGTAGCAACCCCATTATACAGAGCGATGAAATGGATTTTCCTGAGCCCGATTCACCAACAATTCCAAGTATTTCACCAGAGTTGAGATGAAAACTGATTCCCTTTACCACCTCATTGTTCCCAAAGGCAACGGTTAAATTCTCAACGCTCAGCATTAAAGCGATGTGTTTGAAAAATGATTATTCAGAATTGCTTCACCCATAAGGTATCCGTGAGCAGTGGCATAGATAATTGAACGTGTTGCTCCAGAACAATCGCCAATAAACTTGAGCTTTGGATTGGTTATGTTGTTCAACCTATTGGAGTAGAACTTAATTTCTGGGGCATAAACCAAGTTATCGTTGTTGGCAATGCCTGGAATAACGGTATCAAGGTTTTCTACAAAATCAATGATACTTTCAATTATTCGCCTTGGAAAGGCAAGGTTTACATCTCCTAAAATATACTTATCATGTTCTAGCGTGGGTAGTACTCGGTACAAGTTCTTTGTCCGTTTCGACTCCTTAAAGTGGCTGTAGGTTTGAAGTATAACTTTTCCTTCGCCAGCCAACAAATTCGATAGTTTTGCGATATATGAGCCATATCCAATTGGGTCCTTAAATGGCTCGGTTAGAACTAGCGATGCAAGTATTGCAAAGTTGGTATTGGTGCTCTTCTCGCGCATCTTAGCGTGACCGTTCACGGTTGTAAAATCGCCGTAATTCTCGGTTACCACAAATCCCGATGGATTATTACAAAATGTACGAACCATATAGCCCGTGCGGCTCTTGTATTTCACCTTGAACTCGTACATCTCCTTGTTGAGCTCCTCAACAATATGATTTGGAACCTCGTAGCGAATACCTAAATCGACCTTGGTATTATTCTGAACCAACGTTGGATTCTCGCCAATAAGCTTATTGATAAGCTTATGACCACTACGTCCAACTGCAACTACTGCCATATCGAAGTAATCGGAGTCGTTTATAACAATGCCGCCATTGTTGGACTCGATGCTTTTAATCTCGGCATCGAAGTGAAAATGGATGTTGGATGATTTCCCAAACATCGCATAGATATTGAAAAGCACCTCCTTGAGTTGGTCTGTGCCGATATGGTAAAACTCCGAGGAAATTGGCATAAAACCTTTTTCGTAGAACTGTCTGTAATAAGTTTGCGAACTGAACGATTTGCCTGTTTCAACGTGCTTGCGTTCAGTAAAGTTGATGTAAAAATCGACCAGCTTGCGTTGCAGTATTGGGTCGATAAAAATATCGCCACCCATCTCGGACGAGACAAACAACTTTCCATCGGCTCTTATCCCCGAAATGCTAGACGAATAGATATCCGGGCTTTTCTCAAACACATGAATTTCGTGTTCGGTATCCTTCATTCGCTCCAGCAGTCCAATTGCTGCTGCACCAAAACCTATAACTGCTATTTTCATAACTTAAGACGCTAGATATTAGACACAAGACATCAGAAAGCAACGTTCAGTAAAATCAAAACAGAACTAGCAGTAATATTAAAACTTTTAATGCAGAAAAAGTAATGGTGTTGATAACTATTGCACCGATGAATGTTTTGCATCTTTCCTTGCAAGTAACTCAACCCTAAGCATCAGTAACATTAGAACTGCAACGCAGATAATTGCCCTTACAGAGTAAACAGTAGCTAAAGTTCCCTTACTCGATAGAAGTGAAATTGCTGGGTTTAACATCATTATAAACCATACGGAAAAGGGCTCTGTGTTTTCTCTGGATTCCAAAAGACGTTTCACCACAGGAAAGTACGAAATTACCATTATACCTTGAATACAAAAATTAGTAATAATATGGTCCTGAGTAATAATCCAAAAAAGTACAATTAATATCACCGCAACTAAGCAGCCTGTGTCAAACTTTGTAAACCGAGAACTCTTATCGCCCCATATAAGAATAGCAATTGTAACAGTAACAACGTAAACAATATCGGCTGTATTAAGAATGTTATCCAGAAATCCGTGATTGCCTTCGGCCATATAGGTTACTAAGCTCATTGTTACGGCAATCGAAAAAAACAGCCACATTGCTAGGGCTGGCTTAATTTCTTTTTTGTAGAGCAACCAACAGTATCGAACTAAAATAAATATATTAAGAGCAACAACTGTGTAGATTGAAAATTCGCGCATAATTTTTTAAAATCATTAGTAACCGACAAAACATTTTAATCAACAGGATGGTCAACCGAAGTTAACCAATCCTGTATCTTAGCTGCATAAACTACCAATTTATTCAGCATGGGCGAAAGTACAAATAAAAATTTAGTCGGCCAGCCGATTATAACACAAGTTTTAGCTTTAGTTAATAGAAACAAATTCAATGGATTAGTTAAGCAACATGAATCGGACAGGTACTATAAAAAGTTTTCTACATGGGCTCATTTTACCAGCATGATGTTCGGCATTTTCAGCCGTTGCGACTCTGTCACCGAAATTGTGGAAGGCATGATTGGCTGTGTTGGTAAATTAGTCCATTTTGGGCTGAAGGAAGTGCCTCCCAAAAGCACCATCACCGATGGAAATCGGCAGCGCGACAACAAGTTCTTTGAATCATTATATTTCAGTTTGGTAAAACGGTACAGTAGTTTTTTGTCGTCCAGCCGAACCATAGGATTAAATATAAAAGAGCTATACATAGTTGATTCAACCACCATTCAACTTTTCAGTAGCCTGATTTTCAAAGGTGTTGGGCGTAATCCTAAAGATGGCAGCAAGAAAAAAGGAGGGCTAAAGGTTCATATGTTAATCGATGCATTGCAGGATGTGGGAAAGTTTGTAAAAGTAACAGCGGCAAAAGTTCATGACAGCAAGTTTTTAAACGAACTAAGCCTTAACCCGTTTAGCATGGTGGTTTTCGATAAAGCGTATAACCATTACAAACTTTTTGCCAAGTGGACGGAAAAACAAGTATGGTTCGTTACCCGCATGAAAGACAACGCCGTTTACAAGGTTGAGCAAGTTGTCAGTGAAAATGCAATTCCTGAAGGAAAAGCAGGTGTTTTGAAAGAAGAAAGGGTTAATCTATGCTACAAAGAAAACAAAAGGGACAAAGAGTTTCAAAAGTTGTCGCTACGCAGGATAACATACCGGGATGAAAAAGGCCGCATGTACGTGTTTATTACCAATAATACTGAACTTACAGCCCAAGATATTGCTGATATATACAAGCAGCGCTGGCAAATCGAGCTGCTGTTTAAAAAGATGAAGCAGAACTTTCAGCTGCACTGTTTTTATGGTGAAAGCGAAAATGCCATCCGAATACAAATCTGGTGCACGCTTATCGCTCAACTGCTATTAACTGTACTTCAGCGAAAGACAGAAACAAAGAAAGCATTCTCCACCATTGCTTGTCTGGTTAGACAGCATTTGGTAAGCTATTTGAATCTTGAGGAGCTGCTAAAAAACTCCAAACGGTTTTATGAAAAGTACCGAAAAACGGTCGATTATAGCAACAGCTTGTTCCCGTTGACAGGGTAAAAAAAAGAGGGCTTTGTTTTTGAAGTTAAAAAATGAATACAGATTATCAATAAGTTAAATATACAATATGCCGATTTAAGATTTTAGTCGGTTAACAATGGTTAAAAGTAATAAAAATTCTGCATCTGCATCATCAACCCCAGTAGTTTGAACCGCTTGTTAGCGTTCGTTGATTTTTTTAATCTTTGATGCATCGTATGGAAATGCCAGTAGGTTTATTTGTGTAACTCTTATCTACATTGGTTTTATTATGATATAAACCTATATTCCAAGCAGCTCCAGAACTGACTTCAGTTGAGCACCACCACCAACTGTGATAACCAATATATTCAAAACTTCCAGTTGAAAGACGAGCTCCTCCCGGTAGGGCTGTGAATCCTGTTTCGTTATTTGCTCCAGAATTAGGACTCATCCAATAAGTTGTACTTACCTCTTTTAATTTACCTCCAGCAGTTTCTTTACCTCCAAGGAATGATATTAATGTTAACCATTCTGTTTCATTTGGTAAATGCCATCCTATAGGACATATGTTTCGTGCATCAGTAGCAGCGTACCAATTATATAATTTACCATAAATCAAAGCGTTTGATGGGTTGTTTTCATAATTGCAACAGGCGCTACTTGTTCGGTCATACCAATAATTATCATATGTTATATGAGGAATAGGGTCTCCGTTCCGAAATCTTGTTACTCTTAAGTTTTCCGCCATCCACCATTGATTACCTATTTTAACTGTTTTATAAGTATTTCCATCAATGTCGGAAACTGTTCCATATAAAATTCCATTTTCTTCCTTTTTACAACTAATAAAAAGAAGTATTATAATTGAACCTAAAATAATACGATTACAAGAATAACGTTTTGTTTTCATTTATTAAATATTTTAAACTTTGTGACTATTTCAATAACGTTCAATGAACGCTAACGGTCGGCAGCTGCTTACGCTGGGGAGTTAACGCCAGCGGCGTTATCCGCCGTTAAAAAGTTAGTTAAAGGTAGTAAAAATTCTGCATCTGCATCATCAACCCCAGTGAAAGTAACTGCGTGTTAGCGCCTGGCTATTATATTTTTATCTTTTCTGGATTCTGTCTGCAATCGAAGACTGATGAAATTGTAATGAGATTGTCTTTTTGCCAATAAATTATCTTGTAATTGGTTTCTACAAGGAAACGGTATCCTTCAGGATGATTTTCGAGAAGTGGCTCTTTCGGGCCTGCAAGTGGATTTTTTTCTAGTATCGATACTCTGTCGTGTATACGATTAACGATTTTCCTTGCAATTCTAGTGTTTGCTTCGGCTGAGTAGTAATCAAATATATCTTTGAGTTGTCTTGACGATAGCTCTGACCACTCAATCATTATTTCCATGCCTTGATTCTCTTTTTTAATTCACTATGAGAAACAACTCGGCCAGCCTCACTGTCTTGTTTGGCTTGTTCAATCATTTCGAGAAACTCATCCATAAGCATAGGTTTTAGCTTCCTTTCCCTCGTGGATTTCTTTTCTTGCTTGATAAATGATTCCAACTTTGCGATAAGGTTTTCATCGCTTATTCTTAGGAATTCTTCAATCAAGACGAGTTTTCTTGCTTCTATATTCATCGTTAAGACTTTTTACAAAGATAAAAAATTTTAAAGAAAAAAGCATCTTTTTGTCGATTCTAGCTTGGCGCTAACGGTCGGCAGTTGCTTACGCTGGGGAGTTAACCGCCAGCGGCGCTATCCGCCGTTAAAAAGTTAATTAAAGGTAGTGAAAATTCTGCATATGCATCATCAGCCCCAGTGAAAGTAACTGCCTGTTGTGTGTAGTTTTTA
>JAKQKB010000111.1 GCA_029560875.1 Bacteroidota bacterium
AAAACGACGACGAAAGAAAAAATCACAGCGCATAACAAGCGGTTCAAACTACTCGGGCTGATGATGCAGATTCCAAATTTTTTAGTACTTTAGTTTCGGTTTAGCGGGTGATGACGCCGCTGGTGGTTAACTCCCCAGCAGCTTAAACCGCCGACCGTTGTAGGCAATTTCGACAAACTTGGAAGTTTTGATAATTATGAAATATATTCTTTTTAACCTTTGAGAATAATAAAGATTAATAAATCAATAAATAATTAATATTCAAATTTTAATGGAAGATACACAAAGAACAACAAATTGGATAAATAAAATATTGTCAGAATTATCCCGCTTAGACGATAACAAAGGAGAAGAAATATTATATCATTGTGGAAAGGGTTGTTGTGAAAAAAATGCATTATATCAAGGTGCCTTGAATACTAGGAATCTGCTTAAAGGAGAGAAAAGTGATGACAAACTATTCAATGAATTTAAGACTAATTACTATAATTCTGAAAATTTAACAAAAAGAGGGAAATCTTTAGTTTTAATATTTGAAAAATGTACTTGTCCAATGGTTGCGAATGGAGTAAATGACCCATTTTTATGTAATTGCACTGTAGGATATTCTAAGAAAGTATTTGAGACACTGTTTGAAAAGAGTATAGCTATTAGTTTGGAAAAATCTATTTTAAGAGGTGACTCTACTTGCGAGCAGAAGATTGAGATTATAGACGAATGATAGAATTAAAAACTGCCTACAACAGGTGGTTTAGCCTACTGGGGCTGATGATGCAGATACCAAAATTATTACTAATTTAGTTTCGGTTTAGCGGGTGATGACGCCACAGGAGTTCAACTCCCCAGCGTAAGCAACTGCCGACCGTTAGCCGCAATGTCATTCATTCCTTTTGAGTTTTATCCCAATTCCCTAGCTTGCCGATTCTATCGGCATTTTGTTTTTTAAGATTATCCCGATTTACAAACATTCCCCCACCCTACGTTGTGAGTTCAAGCCCCGATAAGTGAAATTGCGGTCTAGTTAGTGTTTCGATTCGCTAACTCAGCCTGGCACGCCGCTTGCCAGTAACAGGGAGGGACGCAAGCCTTGCGCCACGCTGCAGGTGAACCTCCCGCCATCCGCACCTAGCGTCGTTTCTTTCGCCAGAATGGCGAAATGCGACGGAGTCGCAGGTGGTGTTTAATGGGCACAGCTCCCGACAGTATGCTACGCCACCTAGAAATCAGTAGCAGCGTGTCACAACCCTTGCAAGGTCGAAGAAAAATTCGGGGAAAAGGCAGCAAGCACCGCGCCAGCCTGTTTCTCCGAAACACAGCGGCTAACACACGGTTCAACCCACTGGGGCTGATTTGCAGATTCGCAAACTTTTCCTATTTTTATGTTGGTTTTAGCGGGTGATGACTTCGCTGAATTTTAACTCCCCAGCGTGTTTAACCGCCGACCGTTATGGGCAATGATAAGGAGACGACTATGAAACATCTTACAAGAATTACTACTTCGATAATATTATTCGTAATTATTTCTCAGAATGCAATATCTCAAAACAATAGAGAAAATAGTCCTCTAATAAAAGATTTCATTGACTTCTTATATAAATTCAGAGAGTATGAATCTTCTTTTCACAAATCTCACATAACCTTTCCTCTTGAATATTCTATTGGAAATGAAAAATTATTGCTTCAAGAAAATTCGTATGAAGATAGTGTAATCAACAATAAATCTATACTATACTATTTTTTTGGCTTTTTCCTTTTCACATCAGAAAATGATATTAAATCATTTGCTCAGAAAACAGATAAAATTCTTCTCAGTCAAATAGATAGTTCAAGTATTGTGGACTATTATTTCACAACGACTAAAGACGGATGGAATCTAATTAAAATAGGAATAAGCGAAAACAATCTAGAATTAAATAATTCGAAAAATTCAGAATCATTTGAAAATTTTATAGCAAAATTTATTAGGAATAATTCCTTTAGAGAAAGTCGAATTAATATGCCATACAAGTTAATTGCATACGATATAACAACAGGTGAAAGTAAAACTATTCTAATAAATAAAGACAAGATACATTACTACTTTAAGGATTTCAAAAAAGTTTTTATTGTTTATGATAACTTTCAAAAGAAAAGACCGAACTTACAAAAAGTCAATCTCGGCTCAACTGGTAATATGAATGGAATACTATATGGATATATCTTTAAATTTAAAAATGGGAAGTGGATGCTTGACCGGGAATGGGATATGTCAAATTAAATCACTGCCCATAACAGGCTGTTCCTTTCACTGGGGCTGATGATGCAGATGCAGAATTTTTATTACCTTTAACTAACTTTTTAACGGCGGATAACGCCGCTGGCGGTTAACCCCCCAGCAGTTTAAACCGTCGACCGTTGGGTACAATGTTTGATGCAAGATTCTGCCATCCAAAAATATTTGTATCTTTGCTTTATGACACAAATAGATTTAAATAAGGACAAACTTTTTGAACTATGCGAAAAGCATAAAGTTCAGGAGTTGTATTTGTTTGGCTCTATTCTAACAGACAAATTCAACGAAAACAGCGATGTAGATATTTTAATTCAATTTTTCCAAATGGACTTATTGGATTATTTTGACAACTATATGGAGTTAAAAGAAGAACTCGAAAAACTCTTCAAACGACCTGTTGAACTTGTAGAAAATCAAGCGATTAGAAATCCTATTTTTAGAAAAGTGGTAGACAGAGAAAAAAGACTAGTTTATGAACGAAAAAATCCATAAATACCTTTACGATATAAAGTTTGCCATTGATGAAGTAGACTCTTATTTCACTCAGAAAGAGAAACGATTTGAAAACTACTCGAAGGATATTCTTCTGAAAAGAGCAATTGAAAGAGATTTGGAAATTATCGGGGAGGCAATCAACCGAATCTTATTAATTGACCCTGAGTTCCCGATTCAAAATGCCAGAAAGATTGTTGGATTGAGAAATCAAATTATTCACGCCTACGACAACATCTCCGACGAAAATATTTGGGGGATAATAATGAACCATCTTCCTAAATTAAAAGAAGAAATTGAAAATTTTCTAAGATAAAAAACACTGTACCCAACAGGCAGTTACTTTCACTGGGGCTGATGATGCAGATGCAGAATTTTTACTACATTTAACTAACTTTTTAACGGCGGATAACGCCGCTGGCTACTAACTCCCCAGCAGCCCAAACCACCGACCGTTAGGGGCAATGCGGAAAAAATCGCATTGCGCTTTTTGTTTTATGGAATCGGTGCCCCGATTCCAGTTTTCCCGGCACGTAGGTTTCTGTAATTTTTGGTATTCGCGCGCAAGCGTGAGTTTATATGCTTTTCCTCTCTCCTTCCGATGCGACAACGAAATCCGTACCTAGAAAAGCCTTTGGGCGGCTCACTCGCCCTGTCACGCCACTTGCGGGGAGGTCAACTTTTGCGGGGCAAGGTTTGCGCCACGCTGCATAGAAACCATCGCTATCCGTACCTAGCACCGTTGCTTTCGCCAAGTATGGCGAAATGCGACGCTGTCGCAGGTGGTGTTTAGCGTGCACAGCTCCCGACAGGATGCTACGCCACCTAGACTCCAACGGCAGCGTGGCACAGCCCTTGCAAGGTCGGAAAACCCCGAGGGAGCGGAGGCCGCAAGCGTCCCGCCAGGGCGCCCACTACACACCTCACAGCTCCTAACAAGCGGTTGGTCTCACTGGGGTGACTTTGCGGTTTTCCAAACTTTGTATAATTTTATCTTGGTTTTAGCGGGTGGTGACGCCGCGGGTTTTTAACTCCCCAGCAAGCACAACCGCTGACCGTTATGCAGCATATTAAATGATACGACATATGAAAAATACTTTATTAGGCTTATTAATTATATTGTCAACAAATCTTAAAGGCCAAGATTTTCAGGATAATTTTAGCATTGGAAAATTTCTAAAATTTTACGATAATGATAGTATATCATTTTATTATAGTAAGGTAGGAAATATAGTTGAAAGAAGTCGTGCCGATTTTTTCCGCATTGGCAAAATTGATAGTGTTAATATTAATGTATCAGGTAAATTTAGAGATTTTTACATTAATGGTCATATTGCATTAGATGCAACTATGAAAGATAACAGTATGGATGGATTGGCTATATATTACCATGAGAATGGAAAAATAAAATCTACTGGAAATTACAAGAATGATTTTAAAGTTGGCCTTTGGAAATATTTTTATAAAAATGGTCAATTAGAGAAAATTATCAACTTTGTAAATGATGGAACACCGCTGTTTGTTGATTATTATGATAAGAACGGCGAACAACTTGTAATAAATGGTAATGGAAATTATGAAGGTTATTTCTGCAGTTATAAAGCAACCTATGGCTATAAAATAAAAGGTATGTTAAAGGATGGTCTATTGGATGGAAAGTGGTCTATATATGCATCTTCAAAAATAGGTGATGAATACTTTGAAAACGGTGTTTTTAAAAAAGGAGAATCCATGGGGTATAATTATTCTGACAAACAAATGATAAATATAATAGGATATAATCCCCATGAAGGTTTAAATCTATATGACAACCTTCTTGGATGGTCAAACAATAGTTCTTCACTTTTTTTTCGTAGTTTTAACCGTGATTTTCCAGACAAATATTTGAATATTGTTTCAGACTCATTAAATAATTCTCTTAAGGGTATTCTTCAGAATCAATGGATTTTCGTAAGCATCAAGTTAAAACATATTAATAGTAGGGAAGATATTGCTGTAAAATCATCAATTAATGATAAATTAACTGAAGACAAAATATTTAATACATTGAATGAAGTAAATTTTGATTTAATTAAAAAATCATCTAAGGATACAAACCTTGATTACTTTTTTACGATATTAATTAAGAATAATATGGTTGTAATACCTAAAGACTATATATACAAAAACAAATAAATTAGCTGCATAACAAGTAGTTTTGCCTACTGGGGCTGATTATGCAAATACAAAAATTTTTACTATTTTAGTATGTTTTTAACGTGGGATGACGCCGCTGGCGGTTAACTCCTCAGCGAAAGCAAATGCTGACCGTTAAGTCACATAATTATTGCGACAACTTAGCATTATGAAAAAAATACTTTTTATTACCATCTTGACATTATTAATGACAAACAGCGAGATATTTTCTCAAAATGAATTTGGAGTCTGGGCAAATGAAAACTGTGAAGTCTTAAGGTCAAAAGAGCATTGCTTGTTTTTCGAAAGGATTGATAACTTTTTTGCTATTAAATACTTCCATTTTATCGAAAAGGATAATAAAATTAATTGCACTAGTTATGGAGAAATACACTTTCTAGATACGGCCGTAAAATATAAACGAATAGAATATCGTATTGATAGCATTCTCAATAAGACTAGCATTGGAGAACTTAATAATTTAACTTTTCAAATTATGGGTAAAGAGGAAATCCAGAACTTAAGCCTTGTTGAAAAAATATCAATTGTTGAACCTTATGAAATGAAATTTGCAAGCAAAGAGAGTGTTGGGAAACAATTGCAAGAATGGATGCTAGGAATTCGATTAGAAGCAAATAAAGAAAAGGATTTATTTCGTTTCAGCGCTGGCACTAATATGCATAGCTTTATGTTTGATATTCAGGACGGATTTGTATATTGCCGTGCTGCGAGGATTAAATCAACGAATAAAGGAACCTTATTCGCACAAAATATTCGATTATACAATGACGGTAAATATAAAGACGCAATAATGAAAAAAAATAACTACGAAGAAGCAATAAAGCAATTAGTAGTTAATGAAAAACTTTTTAATCCATATGCCTGCGTTTACGATGCAAATGGATTTTACTGGTCATTGATACGATATGATGTAAATCAAATCGTTTTGAATGGTTGTAACGGAGAGTATATATTCTTCCGACAGGGAATTGAGTCCAATCAATTATTAGAATGGTTCAAGCTTGAAAACTAGAAAGAGTTACGCGCCCTAACACGTGGTTACACTGACTGGAACAGATGAAACAGATACGAAAGTTTTTAGTAATTTAGTTTCGTTTTTAACTGTGGGATGACGCCGCTGACAAATTTCTCCCCACGTAAGAAGCGGCCTACCGTTATTAAAAGAAAAGGTGAAAAATGAAAATTCACAAAAAGTTAATATCTCCAGTTGCTTATGTGTTGTTTTTATGGATAATACTTACAGCAATTAATGTTGATAAAGCCTATCACATTGATGATACCTTTCATTTAGAAGCGGCTGAATATATTGGGCAACATCCATTAAAACCAATGTCAGGCTTAATAAATTGGGACAATTTACCCACACCGATGTATAAACATAACCAACCTCCACTCTTTTTCTACCTTATTTGCATCTACCAGAAATTATTTGGAAATAGTGAAATTGCATTACATTTACTTTTATCGTTTTTTACATTTATAGCACTTTTATGTTTTTTTAAATTAACAAGATTTTTAAATGTTAAGTCGCCTTTTATTATTCTAACCATTTTTGCTTTTTGCCCTGCATTTGTGGTTAATCAAAACCTAATGACAGATATTCCAATATTAGCTTTATCTCTCGGAACAATGTATTATCTTTTAAAAGGACAAAATACGGAGAATTTAAAAGACTATCTTGTTTCAGCTATTTTATTAACAGTTGGACTACTAATCAAGTATTCACTATTGCCTTTAATTGTGGTAATCCTGATAGTTATATTATCTACAAAAAGGTACAATAAAGTAATAGTTTTACTTATTCCTCTGATTACTTTATCTCTCTGGTCTATCTGGAATTTTTTTGAATTTGGTTCTGTTCATATAATTTCCAGACCTAAATCAGAATTCAATATAAAAAATATTGTAGCTTTTGGTGGTACTTTAGGAGCAATGTCGATCTTTTCAGTTGTATATATATATAATTTATTTCCCAGAAAAATAACACGTTACTTAATTATTTCTGTTTTTATTTTATTTTTATTTCTTGTTCCAATTGTATATTTAAACCTAATAGAAGAAACAAAATTTAACAATCTGCTGAACTACATATTTATAGCAAACGGATTTATTTTAATAGCCCTAGTAATTTATCAAACCATCAAATCATTTAGGGAAGAAAAATACGATTATCTAAAAACATCATTTTTCCCCATAGCTATTTACATCGTTGGAGTTTCAGCATTTATTGCTCGCTTTGCACCCTTCAATGCTACTCGCCATATTCTTTTGCTAATACCATTTATTCTGCTATTTGGACATAGTCTGTTTGAAAAAACACGGGGTGTGATAAATAATATAGTAGTTGCAGCATCAATAATATTAGGGCTCTTACTAGGAATATCTGATTGGATATATGCCGATTTCTATCGTAAAAATATTGAAAAAATTAATATTACTAACAATAAGGTTTGGTCTTTAGGACACTGGGGATGGCAATGGTATTCTAAGAAATCGGGAATGTTATCTTACTCAAAAGAAAACGATCTAAATTTAAGAAATGGCGATTTTATTGTATTTCCTAAAGACGTTAGCAAGCAAGAATTAAGCGGAGATATTCAAATAGATACAATTAGTTTTATTACAGAACCTCCAACGTTTTTAACCTTTTTCTCGGGAAAAAGTTTTGCAAGTATGTATAATTCATATGCTGAAAAGCCTGCTTGGTCTTTATCGAACATCCCAATTGATACAATTTTTATATGTGAAGTAAAAAAGGAAATAGGAATCGAAGAGATAGTCGTGAGAATTAGATCTGATGAAAATTGGTTGAATCATGTTAGGAGTAAAGCCATCAGCAGAAATATAAGTCTAGACTCAATGCTTTTTTTAGATGCAAACTGGCTTATTGTTCAAAAAAGGGGAAAATAAAAACTCCAAAAAAATGTCGCCATAAACATATTTACAGGTTACATACGCATTGCATACCGCATAATTTTTATTAAATTTAGTGTAGTTTTTAATTGGAATAACATTGCAGAGGGTTAACGCCTTAATTATAAGAACGGCTTAAAGACTTTAAGTTATATGCATGGTTTTAATACAGACATTTTCCGACGGTAGCGTTCTGACATTTGATTTTGGAACATTTGATGGCTGGTGTGTTTATTTACAACGCACTAAGCAACCAAAATATGCCCCAACAGATTCACAGTATTTTAAGAGACTCTGGCAACTTGGGCAAATCCACGGGTGCCAAAAAATATACGATGATTTTGTAAAGTTTTACACCTTAACATCAAAAAACATTGATCAACAGGTGCTAGATTTGATAAGTAAAATTTCAACCTCATACAACGATGATGCTCTCGAAATTGAGATCCTTTTCACAATAATCTACGCAGGAATGATTGCCGAGGAGAACAAAGAATTTACGAAACTAAAAAAACGTATTAAACGACTGGGTATACACCAAACATTAATTGATAAAGAATCCCCTGAGTTTGCATCAAATTTTAGCAGGGGGAAAAAATGGCGAGAACTAGACCAATTATGTAAAGCAAAAGGATTTTAGTTTAACTATCATCTCATAAATCAATAGACATTACAACAAACCGCTAATCGATGGATGATATCGAAACGATATAGCACTTTACCCAACCTATTCAATCCAAAATGGAAAACAAACTTCTTATAGCATTCTATTGTTTTTTAGGAGAACTATACGAAAAAATAACTGAAATATAAAAAACTTAAAAGATTAATTATAAAATTGCACTTTTTTAAACAATACTAAATTGATGAAAAATAAAGTTTCAATAATTCTGCTTACTCTAAAAATTTACTTGCTTTCTTTGAGTGTATTCTCATTGTTCAGGATGGCTCTATACACAGTTGAGCATAATAGGGTCGGCTCGGCTTCCAACTTTGAAATAATTCAAGCTTTCCTAATCGGCTTGAGATTTGACATTGTTATAGCAAGCTATATAATAATTTTACCTTTCCTTATTCTTTCCATTTATACAGCATTTGGGGATATTGGTAAAATTGTAAAGAAGGTTTCTTTTTACTACATCTTTACAATGTTCTCCATTGCTTTTATTGTTTGCAGCGCAGACATACCATACTTCTCTCAGTTTTTCTCTCGTTTTTCATGCGCTGCTTTTGCATGGCTAAATACTCCTGGTTTTGTTTTTAAAATGATTATTCAGGAGCCAAGGTACTGGGGATACACAATAATCTTTGTAATCCTAAACATTACCTTCTTTTTGTTCTTAAAAAAGATATTCAAGTCAACTAATTTTTCAAAAAGTAATTTAAAACTATACGTCCATTTACCCATAACAATCCTTATTACAGGACTTATTTTCTTAGGAATAAGAGGTCGTATTGACGAAAAATCGCCCATTAGAGTTGGCACAGCATATTTCTGCAATAACTCATTCTTAAACCAACTCGGACTTAATCCGAACTTTACCCTAATAAACAGCTACTTGGAGTTAAAGAAACAAAAAAACTATCACTATATGGATGATAGCCTTGCGGTTAAAAACCTACAAGGATATTTTAATATCAATACCCCTTCGCCTTCGTATCCACTTGACAGGAGCAGAAATGGCATTGAAAGCAGAAAACATCCATACAATGTAGTTGTTGTTATTATGGAAGGGATGTCCGCATACCATTTAAACAATAAGGAATCAGAGATGCTCGTTCCATTTCTTGATAGTATTTCGAATGTAGGGTATTATTTTAGAAACTGTTATACTGCAGGCATTCATACTCATAATGGAATCTTTAGCACACTTTTCTCATATCCTGCCATAGCAGGTCAGCACCCCATGAAGGGCACCAGTATGAAGCAATACGAAGGAATTGCTTCTGTTCTGAAAAAGAATGATTATTCTACCATTTACTTCACAACACACGATGGCCAATTCGACAATGTTGAAGGATTCCTTAAAAACAACCAGTTTGAAACTGTTATATCGAAAAAAGATTACCCCTCAAAAGCCGTTAAAACAACCTTGGGCGTTCCTGACGATTTTATGTTTGAATTTTCAATTCCTATTCTTAATAACCTATACAGTAAAGGCAAGCCGTTTTTGTCGGTGTTTATGACTGCTAGCAATCATGGTCCATTCTATTTGCCTGATTACTTTAAGCCAAAGTCATCAGAGATTAAAAAGCAAATAGTGGAATATTCGGATTGGTCACTTCAAAAGTTTTTAAATCTTTCAAAAAATCAACCCTGGTTTGATAGTACATTATTTGTTTTTATTGCCGATCATGGAGCCCCAATCAGAACCAGTTATGATATTTCGTTAGACTACTTGCATACTCCGCTAATCATCTATGCTCCATCGTTAATTCGGGAAAACATAATAATCGACAAAATGGCTAGTCAAATAGATGTTTTTCCTACTATTATGGGGCTATTGAATATCAACTATGAAAATTTAACTATGGGTATTGATTTGCTGAATGAAACTCGGCCATTCGCATTTTTTAATGCTCATGAGAAATATGGTGTAATAGACGAGGAGTGGTTGTTGATACTAAATGGTGAAGGAAAAACTAAACTCTACAAGTATAAATCATCCGATCAAACAGATTATTCTAATGATAACTCATTAATAGTTAGCCAGATGAAGGAATATTTGTACTCACACCTTCAGGCGTATCAGTATTTAAATGGGCTATAAATCCATTTTATTAGATTTTATCAGCAATACAACTTATAAATACTACAAATAATAAAAATCATAGTACAATTCTAGGAAAAATATCCTTTGAATGCTCTATGATTTAAAATACTATTCGTTCTCAATTTCCTCAACTAACTTCTTTACATTATCCCACCGTTTACCATCCATCTTTGGGCCCAAAACCTCAATAACATGACCCGAGAGCACTGCTCCAATCTGTCCACATTTATATAACGGAAGATTTTTAATTAAACCGTAAAGAAATCCTGATGCGTATAAATCTCCCGCACCAGTTGTATCAATGCAATCAACGTTAATAATTCCAACATTTACCGTCTCATCTCCGCTTTTAATTAAAGATCCAGCAGAACCAAGTTTTACTACGGCAACTGAAGTTATACTACCAATTATCTCCAGCGACTCCTCAGGCGATTTCCCTGTGAATGCTTTAGACTCCTCCTCGTTGGCAAAAACTATATCAACATACTTAAGGATAATTTCCTTTAGAAAATCTCGGTTATCCTCAACCACATTGTAACTGGCTAAGTCTAACGATATTTTAAGTCCCTTCCTATGTGCAATTTCAACTGCACTTCGAATTAGGTCTTGATTCTGGACTAAATACCCTTCAATATGAAAATATGAATAACCATCGAACATCTCCGGTTTTAAATCCTCGGCAGTCATTTCAATGGCAGCACCAAGATAAACAGCAAAAGTTCTCTCAGAATCGGGGCTAACCAGAGCAAGCGCTCTACCAGACTCGGCATTACCCTTTAGCATAATTGGATTAATGCTATTTTTACGCATATCGGACTCAAATGCACTTCCAAATGTGTCGTTTCCAATTTTGCCTATAAATGCAGTACTAACACCTAAATTTGCTAAGCCATGAATTGTGTTTGCAGCACTTCCCCCCGCTGCGAGAGTTTGAGGAATATGCTTTGTGTGTTCAACGGCTTTCTGCATAAATATCTCATCAACCAACTGCATACTACCCTTTGGCAAGCCAAGCAGATCAAGCGTTGAATCATCATTCAATTTAGTCATAATATCTACAAGGGCATTCCCTAATCCAAGAACTTTACTCATAGTTGAATTTTTTAATTGATTGAAAGTTAGACATCTTTTGTGTGAATGCCAAGTAAAACGTACTTAAAAAGAAAAACCCCGATTGCTCATCGGGGCTTGCTCCTCATCTAGGACTTGAACCTAGGACCCCCTGATTAACAGTCAGGTGCTCTAACCAACTGAGCTAATGAGGAGTGCTGTTTTCTTTAGCGGTGCAAATGTAATATATTTATTTAATTTGTTCCAAATATTTTTTTAAAAAATTTTCATTTTTTCCGTATCCCATTGCTATACAACCACATTCTGAGGAATATTTTTTAGCCAACAACGAATATTCTCTAACACAATATCGGTTCTTCTATCTATTGCCTCCTTAGTGGCATATCCAACATGGGGTAAAAGAATTGTGTTTGGTGCTTTAAACAAAGGATGGTCCATTTCAATTGGGGGTTCATGCTCGTAAACGTCAACTGCAGCACCAGCAATTAATCCATCATTAAGTGCCTTGGATAGTGCACTATAATCCACCAAGGTACCGCGTGCCGTATTGATAAGTATAGAGTTTGGTTTCATGGTGCTGATAAGCTTATTGTTGACTATTCCAACTGTTTGACTCGTAGCCGGAATATGAAGCGAAACTACATCGGCAGTAGAAAAAAGTTCCTCAAGGCCAACAAGCTCAACTCCATCAATATGCTTTAGCGTTCGATTATAGGCAATTACATTACATCCAAAAGCATTAGCAAGCTGCGCAACTCGAGTACCAATTGCTCCCAATCCAAAAATTCCAAAGGTTTTACCATATAGTTCTCCACCAAGAAAACCTTTACGGGTATCGCCCTCCCGAGTGGAAGAATCCAACTCCACAACTTTTCTCATCAAGGATATTGCCATTGAGATAGTTAATTCTGCAACAGCGGCGGTGCTATAACCTGCGGCGTTGCTGATAAGGATTTTTTTATCGCGACAATAATCTAGTGGTAAATGGTCTACGCCGGTAAAAGCGACAGAAATCATTTTAAGCTTCTCTAAGCCATTGATAGTAGTGGCCGACAATGGTTGATTGCTTAAAACTAACACATCTGCACCGGCAGCCCTTTTGCTAAGATCAGCCTGATCCCTCACCAAGTTATCATAATACTCAACAGTATGACCTAACTCTTGCATTTCAAAAGCAAAAGATGCTTTCGTGCTACTTGTCATACCGATTGGTTCTGCAAATACAATTTTCATAACTATCTATGTTGAAATCCTATTATAAAAAAACTTATTAATCCTATACTTTCTCATCAATTATAAAACGCCAAGGGATATTTGCCCAGTATGGCCCAGCGTAATCAATTCCAATTCGGGGTGTGGTTTTAATTTTAGGCGTTATCCCAACATCCTCAATCCAAATTCTTGACGAGGATGCAAGATCTTCGGCGTAAAAACTTTTGTCAACACCAAGATGCCTTGTCAATTTACCTGGACCTGAATAACCTTTAATTCCCCTAATCAAAACTGCTTCAGGATCACCCTCAACGGATGTAACAACATTCAGCATCCAGTACATTCCATAAATTAAGTACACGTAAACCAATCCGCCCTGCTGAAACATAACCTTATTGCGCTCGGTTCTGCCTTTGCTAGCGTGACAAGCCAAGTCGCCAGTACCTTTGTAGGCTTCAACCTCTGTAATCAGGTACCTTAGAATTGAACCATCGGGCAATACGCTAATCAGTTGCTTGCCGAGCAATTCTGGGGCAACCAACAATACATCTCTTGAATAAAAATCAGAGGTTAGTCGGATTGGATTCATTGATTTTGGGTAAAAAATTATCACCAAAAATAAATAATGATCCAAAAAGAACAGCAAAGGTTATCCCGATATGACTTTCAAAAGTATCCTCGCTCAACATCGAAACCATTATTATCGCCAGGAAGTAGACCGGTAAAAAATATTTATATCTATTTCTCAAAATAAATGGAACTAATAGTGCCACCATGAAAATAGCAAGTCCAATAAAACCTGCACCCACCCAAACGGTTAGGTACTGATTGTGTGGCATAAACCAAAGATTCTCCGGCAAGCCAAGTTCATGAACCTTGTAATACTGATTTAAAGATTCCTGGATATCGCCCCATCCTACTCCAACCCAAAAATTATCTTTGATTACAAACAAAGCGGCCTTAGCAAAGACCAAACGTTGAATAACTGAACTGTAACTGACTGACCCTTCTGTTCTATAAGCATCAATTTCCCAGAGCAGTTGATAAAGTCGAGTATCAATGCCTAATTTACTCTCCTTAAATACAACGCTGGTTGCTCCATTCTCAATAAATGCAATATCCTCATCGCTAAGTTTCCATATTCCAACTGAATCTTTAGTGTATCCTAGTGATGTTAAATATCGAATAATTGTATGATTCAGCGGTTGACCTTTATTATCTAAACTATCGAAAGGAAGAGTGCTCCTCCTCGCCCACTGTTCGCTTAGCTCTGGGTCGCATATATTGATGTAGAGTAAATTGCCATTCTCGTAGACTCTCCTTACTGTATCGTGCTGATATGGCACACCATTAACTGTACGTTGCATTAAAGTGCTAAAATCGGTATAGTTCCGAGTATAATACCTATCTACCTTATGGGTTATGGTAGATACAATAATGAACACGAGCGAAAAAAAGGTTGAAGCTAAAACAAAACGGACAACTTGACTTTTTTTCTTTATATACAACAACACAAAGCCCATGAAAACTAAAAGAAAAAGCATAACAATGCCTGTAAAAGATTGAAGAATGAAGAGGAAAGCTACAAGCCATAACATCACCATAGAAAGCAAAAACTTATGAATTTTTTCGATGCCATTATCCAACACAACATAATGAATGATGATAGCTATGGCCAAATTAACCATTAACGAAAAGCGTATATGGGATATAAACAATGATATCTGGCGAACATCAATGACCAAATCTGTGGATATGCTAAAAAGATAAGTAGAGCTTATAATTGATGCTACAAAAACGTCTAAAACAAAAAGAAGCATTATCCATTTAAACTCTTTATTGTTCAAAGGTTCACTAAGCGCTACAATTGTTGGAACAACAATAAAGGGAAGCCATAAACGCAACTCTTTGAAAGTAATAGGGAAATTCGAGGAATAGAAAGCGCTGTAAAGTATTGGAAGATAGAGAAGGTAAGAAATCCACAGAGCCCTATTTCCTTTAAATGTGTTCAACTTAAGCCTCCACTGCCCTTCTAAAATGAAGTTAACTAGCATTGAGATAATCCCAATACTTGCAGTATATGGTGAGAATGGTAAAGAGCATGCTGTAATTGCTAAAGCAATTAAGTAAACCCAGCGATGGAACGATGATGAGAAAAGCATAAACGAACTAATCTGAAATTATCAACAAACTAAAACAATAAGAATGAAACGACAAATGTATCGGAAAATTGTTTTGATAGGATAAGCAAAAGACAAGTTAATGGATAAGCACCCCTCTGCTATTTTTTTTAAATCATCCTGAAAAACATATTGTTGTTTAAATAAATAGTTGTAATTTTGCATCCCGCTTATTATAAATTAAAGGATCACAAAAAGTAGGTATTAACTTAAAAGTTAGGAGTTTACAGTGGACACATTAAGTTACAGAACGGTAATGGCCAATAAGGCAACCGTTACAAAAGAGTGGGTAGTAATTGATGCAACCGACCAAGTATTAGGTAGGTTATCGAGCCAAGTTGCTAAAATGCTACGCGGCAAGCACAAACCCAATTACACACCACACGTTGATTGCGGCGATAATGTAATCATTATCAACGCCGAGAAAGTTCGTTTAACCGGACGCAAGTTAACTGACAAAGAGTATGTTCGTCACACAGGTTTCCCTGGTGGACAACGCTTTGCTACCCCAAAGGATATGCTTAGCCGCAAACCAATTTGGGTTATCGAACATGCTGTTAAAGGTATGCTGCCAAAAAACAGATTAGCTAATGCTGTTTTCAGAAACCTTTACGTTTATGCTGGTAATGAGCACCCACACGAGGCTCAAAAACCCAAGCAAATTGATTTAAGTACAATTAAATAGTTAACTTATGCAGGTTTATAACGGATTAGGAAGAAGAAAGTCTGCAGTTGCCCGTGTTTACCTCAAAGAAGGTAAAGGCAATATCACCATAAATGGTAGAGACTTAAAAGATTACTTCAGTTCTGAGCTACTTCACTACGTAGTAAAGCAACCTTTGATGGTTCTTAACGTAACCGAGAATTTCGATATCAAGGTAACCCTTGATGGCGGTGGCGAAAAAGGACAAGCAGAGGCTTTACGCTTAGGCATTGCTCGTGCTTTAGTTGAATTCAACGCTGAGAACAAACCAGCTCTTAAAGCTCACGGATTTATGACCCGCGACCCACGCGAAGTTGAGCGTAAGAAGCCAGGTCAACCAAAAGCAAGGAAGAGATTCCAGTTCAGCAAACGTTAAGAGAATTATCAAATTTATTAATTATTTGGCAGGCAGTTTAGTAATAAATTGCCCAGACTCCCGGAAGGGACTACTGTGCGATTGCCAATAAAATCTAAACGAAGAAAACAAAATGTCAAGAACAAATTTTAAAGAGCTACTTGATGCAGGTGTACACTTTGGCCACCTAAAACGTAAGTGGAACCCAAAGATGGCTCCATACATCTTTATGGAGAACAATGGTATTCATATCATTGACCTACACAAAACAGTAGTTAAAATTGATGAAGCTGCCGCTGCAGTTAAGCAAATTGCCAAATCAGGACGCAAAATCCTATTTGTTGCCACCAAAAAACAAGCTAAAGAGATTGTTGCAGAACGCGTAAAACAGGTGAACATGCCATATGTTACCGAGCGCTGGCCTGGTGGTATGCTAACAAACTTCCCTACTATTCGTAAGGCAGTTAAGAAAATGTCGTCTATCGATAAAATGATGACTGATGGCACTTTCAACAACCTGTCGAAACGTGAAAAACTTCAAATTTCACGTCAACGCGCTAAGTTAGAGAAAAACTTAGGTTCTATCTCCGATCTTAACCGACTTCCTGCTGCGCTATTCGTAGTAGACGTTCAGAAAGAGTACATCGCCGTACACGAAGCTAAAAGATTAAATATCCCGGTATTTGCAATGGTTGATACCTGTTGTGATCCTACTCCAATTGACTTTGTAATACCAGCTAACGACGATGCTTCAAAATCTATCGCTCTTATTGTTGACGTTATGTCGAAAGCAATTGAGGAAGGTTTAGAGGAAAGAAAAGCTGAGAAAGAAAAAGAACCAGCAGCTAAAGAGAAAAAAGACGAAGTAACCAAAACTCGCGCTCGCAAAGGCGGCAAAAAAGCCGATGATGCAGAGGTAGCAAAGGTTGAAGACGTTGATGATAGCGCTGCTGACAGCGAAGATGACGAATAGTATTTACTTTAAACGATTATAAAAATGGCCGAAGTAACAGCTGCTGATGTTGCCAAATTAAGAAAAATGACCGGTGCAGGCATGATGGACTGCAAAAATGCATTGGTTGAAGCAAATGGCGATATCGATAAAGCAATTGAGATAATCCGCGAACGCGGAAAAGCTATTGCAACCAAACGTGCTGGTAGAGAAGCTGGCGAAGGTGCTGGTTTATCGAAAGTGAACGCAAACGCAACCCGCGGTGCAATGGTAGTATTAAACTGCGAAACTGACTTTGTTGCAAAGAATGCTGACTTTGTTGGTTTCACACAAAAAATTCTTGAGATTGCCCTTGAAAAGGCTCCTGCAAACCTAGATGCTCTTAAAGATCTATCCATTGATGGAAGAAAAATTTCCGACATGGTTGCTGAATTCTCAGGTGTAACAGGCGAAAAAGTTGATTTATCGTACTACGATCAAATTAATGCTACTTTTGTTGTTCCTTATATCCATCCAGGTAACAAACTTGCCACCATGGTAGGCTTTAACAAGGTTATCGATTTACAAGCAGGTAAAGATATTGCAATGCAAATTGCAGCCATGAGCCCAGTTTCTATCGATAAGGATGATGTTCCCGAAGATGTTAAGAAGAAGGAATTCGAAATTGGCCGAGAGCAAGCTCGTTTGGAAGGCAAGCCAGAAAATATGCTTGACAAAATTGCTGAAGGTAAACTTCAGAAATTCTTCAAAGAGAGCACTCTTATGAATCAAGACTTTGTTAAGGATAACAAAATGACTATCCGTCAGTACCTACAAAGCATTGATAAGGATTTGAAAATTGTTGCCTTTAAGCGTGTTTCGCTAAACGCATAAAATTTATACTTTATAATAAAAAACCCCAAGAGTTCTTGGGGTTTTTCTTTTTCTAAAACAAATTAATAAACCTCGGGGGCATTTATTCGTTTTACTTTAAACTTTCCTTTTAAATAAAAAGGAGCTTCGCCGCTTTTTTTATCATAATAAAAATCTCCTTCATAAGTACCTTCAATGTATCCACCTACATCGCCAATTTTAGAAACATTTACCGATGCGTTATTACTATAGATATAAAGACCAGACTCCTTAACTGGCAAGTTTAAGTAGATTTCAAACTCACTACTCATCGTTGACTCGCCAACCTGAGCGCTATAAATTTGAAGATAATACTCCAACTCAATATTATCGCCCAAATCCACATCTTCGGCATGTTCTATATATATTCCATTATACTCTTTTGCAATGCCATAATTTACAAGATAACCAATATGTGCTTCAGGTTCACCAAGATTAAAAGTAGGATTTGTGTAGGTTTTTTCACCAATAGTAAAAGTGCCTTCAATAGTTACGGAGTTCGATAAAGTCTCCTCATCCTTTTCGCATGAAACAAATAATGCACTAACAAATGCTAGTACAGCAATAAATGAAATTAGTTTTTTCATGTTATCAATTTTTGAGTTAATAAAACATTTAAACACGCAGTATTGAACTATTGTTTAGCTTATGCGTAAAAAATATTGGATTGGCATAAAAATTGAAAGTTTTGGATTATAATTTAATATTTATGAAAAACATAATATATATGTTCATCTTAATTGCACTAAGTTCTTGTGCAACAACAAACATTTCTCAGATTAATAAGCATCCTCCAGAAATTAAACATTCTAGAATTATGACCCTATGCATTATTTCTTCGGATAATCTGACCGCCTTTGATGAGGACTTTTATGATAGAAATGTTAGGTACTCATTTAACAATTTTGAGGATTTAAAGTATAGGGTTCAACTGGAAAAAACGATCAGGAGAAACATTGAAAATGAAAATGGATTCCCTAATGTAATTAAGTCTTCAGAAGTTTTTCAAGCAACAGAAGATTATACTTACGAAGAGTTCATGCAGAAGTTCAATGAAAGTGGTTGTCAAGCGCTACTATTAGTAAATCTTAAAGATCGATGGAATACAACTAAGTATGTAACTACTTACTACGAGAACTCTAGCATTACACGGGAAGACTCCGAACCTAATCACCTATATTACTGTTACTTAATCGACCAAAAAGATTTGAGTAGAACGAATTGGGTAGCAATAGTTGAAGTTCAAGGAGTTTTTGCGGGATTTGATACTTTAAACAATCACTTAGCAAGAAAAATTAGTCGAAATCTTCATAAAAATAATTACATCTGGTAAAAGAAAGGCCACTTTCGTGGCCTTTCTTAATTGTTAACAGCTACACCCACAACCACATCCCTTTGGCTTTCTACCATAAACTGTGATGCTAAATATTCCGGTTCCTGCTTCTTTGAAAGATCTCAACTCCGTTTCGTTCAAAAAATTCAGCAAAACTTCATCAGGAACTGTAATTTGTTTTTCTTTCTGAATCGTTACGTCAACAAATCCGGTTCGTTCAATAATCCCAATGTACTCGTCCTTATCAATTGCACCAGCAACACATCCGGCATACATTTCGGCAGCTTGCTTAATTTTTTCGGGAAGTTCACCTTTAATAACCACATCAGAAATTGAGAAATGCCCACCATTTTTCAGAATTCTATAAATCTCCTCAAAGGCTTTTTGCTTATTTGGAACAAGATTCAGCACACAATTGCTAATTACCACGTCGGCAACCTTTGCGTTGATAGGCATACTTTCAATATCCCCGAGCATAAACTCCACATTGCTGTAGTTTAGTTTCTTTGCATTCTCACGTGCCTTTGATATCATGGCCTCGGTCATGTCAATGCCAACAACCTTGCCGTATTCTCCCACAATTGCACGAGCCACAAAGCAATCGTTTCCTGCACCAGAGCCAAGGTCAACTACGGTATCGCCCTCCTTAATTTTAGCATATTCAGTGGGAATACCACAGCCTAAACCTAAATCGGCATCGGCATTATAGCCTTTAACTTGATTATAATTTTCGCTAAATATTGTGTAATCAACACCAGAGCAACATCCTGTTGCTCCGCAACACGACGATTCGTTTTCCTGCTTCGATTGCATTGCAATTTGGCTATACTTTTCCTTAACGGTTTGTTTGATATCCTTTTGATCCATAATTGAAATTTTTTTGTTAATTAATTAGTGATTACTTACAGCAATTACATCCTGTTGTATCTAACATATCCAAGTAGGATTGAATTGCCTCTTTTAGCTCCTCAACTCTTTGGGGGTTAAGGCAATAATTAGTTTTAACGCCCTCAGTAACGCCAACAATTAAACCAACATCCTTGAGCTCTTTTAGGTGCTGATTTACAGTTGTTCTACTTAAGGGCAATTCTTCTGTTATGTCTCCAGTGATGCACATCTTAGCATCGGACAAAAATTTTAGAATTGCCAACCGGGCGGGATGTGACAATGCCTTGCAAAGTTCTGCGCAGCTTTGCAAATCATTGTCAAAAAGTTCTGTTTTAGCTAAAACCATATGGAATTTATTTGATTTCAAGCAGGAGACACCTTAAAAAATCTCGTGCTAAAAACTATTTATGACGCAAATATACGTCATAATATTTTAGCGATTCTAAAGAATTTTGCGCTTAACTAATACTAGGCCTTAACTGAAAAAGGGGTAAATCTTCAACAGAAAACTCTACTTTACGGCCAACTTTTAGGGTCTCATTCGCAAGGGTCTCTGTATCAACCAATACTGCCTGAAAGCGGCCAAGAGAACAAGTTCCGCAATTGAGATATTGTTTGCGTTGGTTTATGTAGTACATCTTATGCAGCTCTAACTTATGAGTGTGACCAAGAATAACTAAATCGTACTTTCGAAGTAATTTTAGCGCATAAAGCAAGTACTTATAGGAATTATATTTTCGGGGTACACGGTTAACCTCGTCATCGTACTCCACAATTTTGAAGTACAATCGCTCCGCCCATTTCATTTTCACAATAAACCTCAAAACGTAAAACCCTAATTTTCCAATAAACCTCCCAATAGAGGTTCCATTTAGGAAATCGGCGTTGTGACCATGCTCTATGTGTATTGTTTTGCCTTGTGAATTGGTTATGTTGAAATGATCCCGGGCTTTGGGATTCCATAAATCGTGGTTTCCTCTTATGTAAATAAAGCCTTTGGTATCGAAATATTCAATTAACCTTGTATTTCTCTCAACAATATCAGCATAAGTGTACTTGTAAAGTTCAAACACATCGCCGTTCAGAATAACCTGATCAACTCCATAGTACTTAATAATATCGTCGAGAACCTTGATAAATTTCTTAGCTTTCCAACCAAAAGTTCCAAACTTATCACCAGTGTCAATATGCAAATCCGATAAAACTAACAACTTCATGATTTATGAGAGGGTTGTGTTACAAAAATCGATTAAACTTTAAAACCCATAACCAAAATATCGTCTACTTGTTTTTGATTACCCTTAAAATCTTCAAAATTTTGCTCGATGACGTTAAGTTGCTCCTTGAGTGATAGTGTTTGAATATCGAGCAGCAATCTTTTGAAATTAACCAGCATATACTTTAAATTGGAAGGGCCTCCGAACTGATCGGTATAACCATCGGAGAACATGTAAAAGATATCGCCATTTTTGTAACTAATTTTTTGATTTGTAAATGGTTTCTCTCCAATAACATGATAACCAATTGGCATCTTATTCCCTTTAAACTCGTATACGGAAAACCCATTGTGCGTTTCAACGGGTTGTTCCAATCCAAATCCGCCCAATTCTGTTTTCCGGACAATTAAAAGCGGTAAATATGCTCCGGCATACTCCAATTCTTGTTTCTCCTTATCGATAAGCACTAGGCTCATATCCATACCATCGTGCGACTCACCCTCAACACCAGTTTGGTTTAACGATGCTATAACCAACTGGCGCAGCTTGAATAGCAACTCTCCAGCACTCTCGGCACAATGAGTTGCTGTAAGTTCCTTAATAAGCGTAATACCAAGCATACTCATGAATGCACCAGGAACACCGTGCCCAGTACAATCCGCAACAGCTACGGCAATTCTCCCATCCGCTAATTGGGTAGTCCAAAAGAAATCGCCACTTACAATATTCTTGGGTTGGTAGTACACAAAATGTTCTGTAAGGTAGCTATTAAGGTTATTGGTGCGAGGCAGAACTGCTGCCTGAATCCGGCTCGCATACCGAATGCTATCGGTAATTTGCTTTTGTTGATCGGTAATTTGATCGCGTTGACGTTCTGCCAGATCTCGCTGTGCCTCAATCTCTTGCTTTTGGTCCTCAATCTCACCCTTCTGCCTAAGTATTTCGTGATTCTGTGCTACTAATAGTTTGTTTATTTTTTGCTTCTCCCTTAAAAAGTAAAATATTACCAATGCCAATGCAATAGCAAGAACTAAGGCTATTGAAATAAAAAGTGTAAACATCCTTTGTCGTTCTAGTCGTTCCTGTTGCATTGCTTCGCGCTGTTTAGTTATTATCTCCTGCTCGCGCTCCCTTTTATCAAAATCGTACTGCATTTCTAGCCTTGAGATTTCGCCAGCATTAATGCTATCCTTAATGGAAGAATGGTAACTGTAATTCTCCAATGCTTTACGGAAATCTCCTTTTAATCTATATGCAGAAGATAAACTTAGATATATATCCCTAACATCGGACATTAACTGCTGCTTTTGAGCTACAGTAAGTGCAGCGTTAAGATACTTGAATCCTTCGGAGTAGTTACCCTTTTTAATTTGGATTTCGCCAAGATATCTGTTTAACTTCGAAACATCAATACTATCGTTCACGGATTGCTTAAGGGCAAGGGCTTTCTCTAGGTTCTCTGTGGCTTTATCCAAATCGTTTAGTTCAAAATATATTATTCCCATCAGCAAATTGTTTGCCGCCATAGCATGGGTGTTTTGAGTTTGGGAATTGTATGCAAGTACCTGTTTGGCAATTTCGAGAGCTTTATCGTTCAACCCAGAATGGTAGTATATATTAGCCTGCTCGGTTAACGACAAGGTTATACCGTTCTGATTCCGTAAATTCCGATATTGGTTTAGAGCAATCTCATTATACTGAAGCGCCTTGTCGTAAATCTCTAATCTATTAAAAAGTCTGGCAATACTGAGCGACGTCCACGCCATTCCCTCCTTATCGTCCTCTTTCTCATAAGTTTCTAGAGCTTGTAACATGTGCTCGATGGCCTTAGGATAACTCCCCGTTAAACTGTAAACAGTGCCAATGTTAACCTGAGTGCGAGCAATTTGAATTTTATCCTTAATCCTCTCGTTAATATCCAAAGCACTCCGATACGAGTTTAAGGCTTGAACGAAATCGCTCCTAAGCTGATAAACATTACCTATCCGGTTAAGGTTAATTGCAACCCAAAGTTCCTGATTTTGCTCCTTTGCAAGTTCTAACGATTTTTGAAGATGGTTTAATGCCAATTCAAAATCGTTTCGGTTGTAGTAGCAATAACCAAGGGTATGCTCGGCCTTTAAAAGCAAAAATTTATCATCAAGACCTGAGGCCTGATTTACTGCTTTCTGCGCTAAAACTATGGCCGAATCAGAATTTGACGTGCGTGCTTTTTCGGCACTATTTATCAAAGACTCTACCAGTTCTTTATCGTTCTGTGCTATAACACTGTATGAAACCAAAAGGATTAGCAGGCATACAAAATGAACCTTTAGGAAATTAAATTGCATGGGATGATATTATTTAATCCAATAAAGATATTCCATTTGGTTAAACCAATAAATTTTTACCAATATTTTTTTAAAAGGCTGAACCGATTAATGTATGTTTGTTTTGTTCTATTAAAACATTTCGTATTTTTAACCCAATTTGGTTGTATCAAAGTAAACTTAAAAACTAAAGCAATGAGGTTGAATATGAAAATCGGCGCAAAGATGTTACTCTTTGTAATGATTACTTCAGTGTCAATAATGCTGGTTATTGGACTTTTTATCGGATTTAGAATCAACAAAATTGCCAACGATAATGCAGTTAAACTGGCGCAAGCCGAAGCACAGAAAACCGCCAACCAAATAAAGTCAGAGTTAGAACTTGACATGGGTTTTTCCAGAGCATTGGCTCACGCACTTTACATCTACCCTAAATTCGACACAATTACGCTCGACTCTATTTTTTTCAATGTTTTAAACAACCAAGTTATAAACAACCCTCGCTACTTAACCGTATGGTATTCGGTGGAGTATTTTGCCTTTCGTAAGGGATATGCAAAAGATTACGGTAGACGTTCCACAACTGCTTACCTAAAAAATGGAGTTCCTGCTAGAGATATAGAGCATAAAAATGTAACCGGCGATATTACCACCAGCAACTATTACTTATCCAAAACATGCAACTGCGAAATGCTGCTGGATCCTTACACTTTTGATGTTGCTGGCAATGAGGTTTTGGCCACAAGTTTGAGTGTCCCAATAAGAGTTAATGGGAAGTTTGCCGGCCTAGGAGGGGTAGACATTTCGTTAGAAAAATTTCAGGAGCAGATAGAGAAAATTAAACCATATAAAAACACCATTGTAGCCCTTATTGCCAACGATGGAACCATAATAGCCCATACAAAACCCGAGTTAGCCAAGCTAAAATTTACCGATTTCAACCCTATAGATGATAATCATTTTAAAATATCGGAAAAGATAAAGAAGGGAACGGAATACAAGTATTTTTCAGAGATTAATGGTGAACAAAACCTCAACATTCTTTCCACAGTAAAAGTTGGTGACTCCCCATCTACATGGTCGGTATACCTCTCCATCCCAATGAGCGAAATAGTGGTTGATGCTAAACGTGCCGTGATATACACAATCTTTGTTTTTATACTTGGCGTATTACTTCAATCTGTAGCAATTTGGTACATCTCACGCTCCATTGCTCAACCCATTAAAAGAACAACCGATGCCCTTAACAGTATTGCAGAAGGTGATATTGATATCAACAAAAAGATATTTGTTCACACTGGAGATGAACTGGAGGACATGGCTCGCTCTGCAAACAAACTAATTGATGGTTTAAACCACACAGAGCAATTTGCCCGCGAAATCGGTATGGGTAAACTCGATGCTCAATTTCAACTTCTAGGCGACAAGGATATTCTAGGAAAAGCCCTTCTTGAAATGCAAAAAAGCCTTGTTAATGCAAAGGAGGCAGAAGCCAAAAGAAAAGAGGAAGAAGAACAACAAATTTGGGCAACCCAAGGTATGGCAATGTTTGGCGAGGTGCTACGCCAGCATAATGATAATTTGAACGAATTGTCGTACCTAATTATCAAAAACTTGGTAACATACACAAAATCAATACAAGGGGGCATATTTATCATTAACGACAACGACCAAGAAAATCCTGCTCTCGATATGTCGGCTTGCTTCGCATACGACCGAAGAAAATTTATGGAAAAAACCGTGCTTCCGAACGAGGGCTTGGTTGGCCGATGCTATATTGAGGGCAAAACCATCTTCATGAAGGATGTGCCAAAGAACTATATCAAAATAACATCAGGACTAGGTGAAGAAAACCCACGAAACATAATTCTTGTCCCATTAAAAGTAAACGATGATGTTCTGGGGGTAATTGAAATGGCAACATTCAACACTTACGAAAAATATCATATTGAATTTATCGAGAAAATTGCCACAAGCATTGCCTCAACCCTCTCCAGCGTTAGAATTAATATTCGCACAGCAGAACTTCTTGCTCGCACACAGCAACAAGCAGAGGAAATGAAGGCCCAGGAAGAAGAAATGCGTCAGAACATGGAGGAACTCCACGCTACCCAAGAAGAAATGGAGCGCAAGCGCCACGAGCAGGAAGAAATTCAGGCACAATTACGAGAGGATAAATCAATTCTTAGCAGTTTGCTTCAAAACTCTCCTGATTTAATCTACCAGAAAGATACTGATGGACGCTATGTGCGCCTTAGCAACTCCATGATTAACCTTCTCAACATTTCTTCGGTTGAAGATGCTGTTGGATTAACCGATTTCGACCTTCTATCGGGTGACCAAGCAAGAATTATTGCAAGTTTTGATAATGAAGTAATGCGAAATAGAACTCCAATTACAAACAAGATTATTTCTTTAGTTCTAACAGATAACGAGGAGCACAAAGCAGTTCTTACTCTTATGCCACTTATTGAAGACAATGGCGAGATGATTGGGGTTCTTGGAATAATAAAAATAATGACTGATGTCAAATAGTAAATGGAGATTTATTGAAAGGAAAGAGCCGCAAAAGCGGCTCTTTTTTTTATGAGGAGTTATTGTGTTTACTAATTTTTAATGCACCTAATTGAGTTTGCACTATTTGGTGCTGCATTCTGAAGTGTTAACATTCCTCCAGATTCTCCATAAAGTTGAACTGTCTCGGCACCGCCATCAACCCAAAAACTGGCAATAGTACCTATCATATAAAAATTCCAACTAGCTGAAAAATCAGCATATCCTGCAGGACGCACAGAAAAACCGGTGGTATTAGTTTGTGCAAAATCGTTAATCCAAAAACCAATAGGGTCACTAAATATTGTCCCTTTTTCGGATAGTTTCCTGCTCAATTCTTGAGTGTTGCTCATCCATTCGCTACCTCCAATAAATTTGAACAGGTCTTCCCAATCAGTATGCGTTGGTATTCGCCAACCATCTGGGCAAACATTTCCAGAACTTATTGCTGTTTGGGTGTAAAGCAATCCATAGTTTGTAATAGTGTCAGGCCAAACAGAATTATTATAAGCAAAAACTTCTGTTGGAGTTATTGGAATTGCATTTGAATATTGAGTGGATATAAGATTGTCTGCCATCCAAGTTTGAGAGCCAAGTGTTACTGTTCGGTATTTATTGCCAAGTATGTCTGTTAAAAGACCAGAGGAAATACCTACGTTTGTTGTTACGTTACCTGCAACCAACATATCTCCCTCTGAAAGAACGGTATTCTTGAAATAGGTAGAGTCGGCAGTAACTTTAAAGTAATTAGTTTGTGTACTCTTTGAGCCACTTAAACCACCCACGGCAAATCCACCTTTTGCTCCTTTTGAAGTGTTATCTATATAAACTCGAATACTATCAGGCGAAATATTTAGATACTCAACATTTGATTTTGAACCACTTAAACCACCTACCGCAAAGCCTCCCTTTGCTCCTTTGGTAACATTGCTTCCAACATAGGACCGCACACCAGATTCGTAAACTGCAAAAACAATCTCCTTGTTTGAATTCAAAACTGCAAAAATGGGTTGCTCTGGTTTATGGCCTGCCTTTGGCACAATATTCACTGAACTATCCGTTACAACAATATCTCCATTGGCAACCCAATTTGTACCATCGAAATATGCTGTTTCTCCAGCATTTGCAGAATTTGTGTTTATTCCATTTGCAGCATGAAAAGCGTAAGGTACCCCATGTAATTCCTGTCTCTCAAATGGCGTAAAAGTAGTTGCTGGGCTAACCTTTAACTCAACAATCATTGAAATTCCGCCATCGGACCAGGGAATGCTGGCAAAGGTACCTTCAACAGGCAAACCTTTTCCAACAACTAGCGTTGCTATACCCAAGCTATTTGTTGTTATATCGTGGGTTTCCTTGTAATAATAGTTAGTACCCGCCTTATTTGTAACATTAATACGGATTGTAGCCGATTTACCCGGCAACGCATTTCCGCTAGCATCTCTAAGAACAGCCTGATAACTGATACCATACTGAACTTGAGCATTCAGCTCTGTAGATAAAAATACTATCA
Source organism: Bacteroidota bacterium (assembly GCA_029560875.1). Taxonomy (GTDB): domain Bacteria; phylum Bacteroidota; class Bacteroidia; order Bacteroidales; family Tenuifilaceae; genus SB25. The sequence continues at coordinate 27,825 of JAKQKB010000111.1, forward strand.
GAACCAATGCAAGTTTTGTAAACGTTCTCATATTCTATTTGTTAGTTAGTTTAAGAGTTATAAAAATACTTCAAATTACAATTTTTATCAATAAAATAAACAAATAATTGACCAGTGTAAATATTGCGTACACAAAACTTCAAACAAAGAAAATGGAATATTGTTTGCAAGCATCCTCTTGGCTATAAGGAATGTGTTCGTACAAATTAATACATTTGTGGCTGTAACTTTTTAAAAGCTCAAGCGTCCTACAATAAAATTTAGACCGGTTTAATGACAGTTGAAGAGTATAACAAATGTGTTGATTTTTACTCCGATGGCATTTACAGATTTGCACTGAAACTGCTTAAGGATACCGATTTAGCACAGGACAACGTACAGGATTCCTTTGAGAAACTTTGGATAAAGCATTCCGAGGTGGACTTTACCAAGGCAAAGTCGTACCTTTTTACAACATGTTACAACGGCTCTATTGATATACTGCGTAAAGAAAAACGCCACACGGAATACTCAAATCAACTGCCCGATAAAGAGTATAGCACCAATATTCATTTTGATGTTAGTGAGATACTTGGCAAAGCGGTTGACCAATTGCCTGAAATACAAAAGTCGGTTCTGCTTCTTCGTGACTATGAGGGTTACTCCTACGAGGAAATAGGGGAAATTACTGGTTTAAATGAATCGCAGGTGAAGGTTTATATCTACAGAGCACGACTTTCACTTAAAAATTATTTAGTAAGCATTGAGAATTTAATATAGCAGCCATGAATATCAACCGAGAGAATTACGAAACCATTCTGGTGGATTACCTCGATGGAAAACTATGTCCAGAGGATGAGGCTGAACTTATGTTTTTTTTACTCAAAAATCCAGATATTGCTGATGAGTTTGAGGGGTTAAATGATGTAACACTAAGTCCTGCACCCATGCACTTTCCGAGCAAATCGGCTCTAAAAAAACATCACTATCAATCCATGGGTATTGATAATGAGATTGAGTACCTTTGCATTGCAAATTTGGAGGGGGATTTAACAACTGACGAAGATGTTAGACTTAGAAAACTTTCCGAAGGAGACGAAAGTATTCGCCATATTAAAACTGTGTTTTCCAATACAAAACTAGCAGTTCCTCACGAGATTATTTATCCTCACAAATCGAACATCAAAAGGTTATTGGTAATTCCAATTCGTAGGTCGACTTTTAGAATTGTAATGGGGGCAGCAGCCTCTGTAGCCATTATGCTAGGAGTATATGCCGCTTTGGATTTTGAAAAATCAATTAAAACTATAGCCGACAATCAGCCAAACACAATACAAAGTAACCTGAATCCGAAAGACAATAATTCCACGGAGAAGAACCTTTCGCTGACCGATAAGAGTAATACCAGCAAAAAAGTAATAGTTAGCCCAAGAGTTGATAAATCATCGCCGCATAATGTTAGCCAGGAAACCTTGACTAATATTGAGAAGCAAAACCTTGAAACGATTCAGGCATTACCTGCTAAACTTAATCTTGTTGCACAGGTATCTCCATCTAAACTTGATTTGCCATCTCATAAATCAACAATTAACGAGATAGATAACAACATCCCTCAGGTTTACGGAAATACAAAGGAGTACACCTTAGCCGATATTGCCAAGCAAGGATTAAAAAAAGTAGCAAACTCTTTAGGGGTTGAATATGAAGTTAAAAAAAATGAGGATGGAAAATTAAAAAAACTATCCATAGAAAGCAGTCTGCTTGCGTTTTCCACAACAAAAAATAAAAATGATGAGTAAGCCTGTAACAAACTCAAAGGTTGTTCGTCATACGAGAAAACAAAGCAAGTAAAACCATTTAAAATCAAAAATTATGAAAAGTTTTTTATTAGCAGGAATGCTCGTTATGAGTAGCGTTGGATTGATTGCTCAAAATCAAGAAAACGAATTAAGAAATCTGGAAAAAGTTGATACTATTAAAAATTCTCAATCGGACACATCAACAGTAATTATCAAAAATGCCACTATTCACGAAAACATAGTGACAAAAAGCGGTGATACAATCAAAGTTAAGTCCGATACTGCAATTATTCGATTAGGTAAGAAAAAGATTGTATTTGTTGAATCTGAAGACAAGACAACTATTGAATTCCCTGATGAAAAGAAAGATTTTGTTTATGAGTTCAAGGAAAAGAAGCGCTTCAAAGGGCACTGGTCGGGTATTGAAATGGGTATAAACGGTTTTATGGACAAGAACCAATCCATGAACCTTAAGAACGAATTGGCATGGCTAGACCTTAAACAAGCCCGTTCTTGGAACTTCAACATAAACTTTATGCAGTATAGCATAGGTTTGGGCTCCGATAAGGTTGGCATTGTAACAGGTATGGGTCTGGAGTTTAATAACTACCATTTCTCAAACCCAATCAGTTTACAGGTAACCGATGGAATTACTACAGTGGATAGCACATACATTAAAGCTGACTATAGGGTTGATAAAACTAAGCTAAGCACAACAAACCTTACCTTACCACTATTGTTAGAGTTCCAAATTCCAACGGGTGAGAAAAAACATAGAATTTACATGTCTGCGGGTATTATTAGCGGATTAAGACTAGGTTCGCACACAAAGGTTGTATACGATGATGGAGATAAGCGTAAAGACAAGAACCGAGGCGACTTTAACATTGCTACTTTCCGCTATGGGTTTACAGCGCGTATGGGTTACAGAGCAATTAGGCTATACGCCAACTACTACCCAGTGCAACTTTTTGAGAAAGACAAAGGCCCTGAGGTTTATCCTTTCTCTGTTGGTTTAGTTCTAATCCCTTTCAGCAACTAAGAAAACTTATTGTACAAAAGACCGAAGATTGCTCTTCGGTTTTTTTTATATCTCATTTTTAGTAATTTTGATAGATGCACAACCATTATTCAATGAATAAGCCGTTGCTCAAAATATCCACCTTAGTATTAATATTCTGTTCGATTATATCAAAATCGCAGAATATTGATAGTTTAATTAGCGCCCTAAATAATCAGAGAAACGATACGGCTCATTATAACTTAATTGCAAAAATAGCCTTAGCATACTCTGACAGTAGTTACAACAAAAGCCTACAATACTGGCAAAAGGCATTAGAACTTTCACAGAAAATCAAGCAGACAAAACTTACAGCTGATTCTTATCATCAGATTGGGTATAGCTATCAAAAAATGGGGGAATTTCATTTAGCCTTGGAAAACCTAACAAAAGCATCACTAATATATTATGACTTAAATGAGCAAAAAGATTTAGCCGGAGTGCTCAACGATATAGGCTTAATATACCGCAATTGGAACAAATACGACGATGCTCTAGTGACTTACTTTAGAGCGCTCGAAATATTTGACGGCATACCTGATGCCGAAGGTTCTGCAATGGTCTCAAACAATATTGGTCAAATTTACTTCTATAGAGAGAATTACGCCAAGGCCATAAATTACTTCGAAAGGTACCTTAAGGTTAATCAACAACTTAAAAACCCCAGGGCGGTTGCTGGTGCTGCCAATAATATTGCCAGCGCAAACATGGAACTCTCTCAATACGACGAAGCATTACGCAATTACTTAAAAGCACTAAAAATTTACGATTCGCTCGACATTCAAATAGGAGTGGCAATAATACACGACAATATAGGCTCGCTATTCTACCAAAAACAACAGTACAACGATGCATTGCTTTACCACAAAAAAGCGCTAGAAACATTTGAGTATCTAAATAGCCCTGTAAGAACCTGCAATACCATTAAAAATATTGGTATGGTATATTTAAAACAAAATAAGCGTCAATTAGCAATAAAAGAATTAGAGCAATCATTGGCTCTAGCCACAAAAATTGGCCAAAAAGAAATAATAGCAAACCTTTACCAAACCCTTGCGCAAGCATACAAGGACGAAGAAAACTATAAATTGGCTTACAACTATCTTGAGAAATACGTTGCTCAAAAGGATTCCCTTCAGAATTCTGAGTCTTTGGAAAAAATTACACAGTTACAGGCAGAATACGAATTGCAAAAAAGAGAACACGAAGTTTTATCAGTTGAGAATCGTGAAAGAAATAGGCACATAATACTTTACGGCCTTATAGGTTTCTTTACAATTTTACTATTGCTTCTGTTTCTTTTGCACAAAGAAAATCACAGTAAGAAAGAGGCATTACGACGGTTATCAACTAAAAACAGCAATTAGTCAAAAGTATTAATCATTAATTTTGAAAGTGAAAAAAAAAATCTAAATTTAAGAATCATCAATTATTCAACTCTTGTAATTGAAATAAAATATACCGTTTTTTATAGTTCAAAAATCATAGCACTATGGTAAAGTTACTTTTAATAAGCAACTCAACAAATGCAGGCGAAGCCTACTTGGAGCATCCAAAGGAGGAGATTAAAAAATTCTTGGGTAATGTAAAAAAAGTGTTGTTCCTACCCTGGGCAGCAGTAACCTATAGCTATGATGAGTACGAACGCAAAGTACAGGCGCGTTTTAGCGAATTTGGCGTTGAGGTGGATTCCATTCACCATTATAGAAACACAAAACTAGCAATCCAAGAAGCGGAGGCAATAGTTGTTGGAGGAGGAAATACATTCAAATTACTAAAAACCATTCAACAACACGATATTATTGAAACAGTGCGTAGTAAGGTTCTAAGCGGCACTCCTTACATTGGCTGGAGCGCTGGAGCTAACGTTGCTTGTCCAACAGTCTGCACAACCAACGATATGCCTATAACGGAGCCCGATAATTTCAACGCATTTAACTTGGTTCGCTTTCAAATAAACCCTCATTATCTTGATGCACACCCCACAGGACATGCCGGAGAAACCCGAGAACAACGGATTATAGAGTTTACGGAAATGGACCCTTACACTTACGTTGTGGGATTAAGAGAGGGAACCATGCTTCTATTAGAAAATGTTACCTTAACACTAAAAGGCCCCAAGCCCGCAAGAATTTTCAAAAAAGGAATGGCTCCAATGGAAGTTAATGCTGGCGACGATTTGGACTTCCTCTTTGAATAGGTTTACTATTGAATATCGACCGGGTTATTTATACTCGACAATATAAAATCGGTAAGTTTCTTTACTGATTCATCTGGAGTTTCCTTGTCGGTATCAAGTATTAGATCGGGATTCTTAGGAATTTCGTACAAATCACTTACTCCTGTAAATTGATAAACCTTATCAGGGTTGCCATCGGGCAATAAGGCCTTTTTATAAAGGCCTTTTGTATCACGCTTTATTAGCGTTTCCATACCACAACGCACCCAGACTGTTTTTACTTTGGGCGAATACGCTGCAAGTTCCTGTCTAATGCTCTCAAATGGATTTATTGCTGAAATTACAGATATTATATTATGCTTAAGAAGCAACTTGCCAACGATTCCCAGCCTACGAAGATTTTCAACCCTATCCTCGTAACTAAATCCTAAACCTTTGCAAAGGGTTTTACGGTAATCATCGCCATCCAACACCTCAATATTTAACCCTATCCGGGCTAATTCTTTTTGAGCCATTGTGGAAATTGTTGT
>JAKQKB010000118.1 GCA_029560875.1 Bacteroidota bacterium
TTTGATAAAATAAAATTAGGTGCAAATGAAAAAGAAAATACTGATACAGGCGTACATTTCAAGCGAATTGAGGTAAAAACTGGAACTACTCAATTAGGTTTTGTGCAAGTTACCCCTTTACAAGAAATACCAGCAGGAGCTAAAATAGTAACAAAAGGAGCATATTATCTGCAATCGACCATGAGTAATGCCGAAGGTGGTGATGAACATGGACATTGATTTTTCAATTATTGATACATTTTAAAACTAAAAGTAATGGAACATAAACACATTTACGACAAAGACGGTAAGCAGCTTTGTTGTACACAACAAGAAAAAATCTACAATAATGCGGGAGCAGCAGCATTATTAAAAGATGGGCATTCAGAAAATGATGGACACAACCACGAAGAACACGGCGATGATGATGGACACAACCACGAAAGTAGCAACCAAACAACGCTGCAAATGTTTTTACCTTCCATCATTTCCCTTTGTCTTTTACTTGCAGCAATTGCATTAGATAACTATATAAAACCAAGTTGGTTTACAGGTTGGATAAGGATTGTATGGTATGCAGTTGCATACATTCCTGTAGGTTTTCCAGTAATAAAAGAAGCATTTGAAAGCATCCGCAAAGGCGAAATATTTTCAGAGTTTTTATTAATGTGCATTGCAACAATTGGTGCATTTTCCATTGGCGAATATCCCGAAGGTGTTGCAGTAATGTTGTTTTATGCAGTTGGCGAAGTGTTTCAAACATTAGCAGTTAAAAGAGCAAAAGCAAATATTAAAACTTTGCTTGACCAGCGACCAGATGAAGTAACTATTTTAGAAAACAACCAACCCAAAACCGTTAAAGCCGAGGGCGTAAACATTGGCGACATCATACAATTAAAGTCAGGCGAAAAATTAGGATTGGATGGTGAGTTAATTTCCGAAACAGCATCTTTCAACACCGCAGCACTTACAGGCGAAAGCAAGCCCGACACCAAAGCAAAAGGCGAAACCGTGTTAGCAGGTATGATTAATTTAAACACCGTTGCACAGGTAAAAGTTACCACCGCTTACACCGATAGTAAACTTTCAAAAATTTTAGAGTTAGTTCAAAATGCCACCGCACAAAAAGCACCAACAGAATTATTCATTCGCAAGTTTGCAAAAGTTTACACCCCTATCGTAGTGCTATTGGCAATTTTAATTTGTGTAGTACCAATGTTGTTTGTAGATAATTATGTGTTCAGCCAATGGTTGTACAGAGCATTGGTTTTCTTAGTTATCAGTTGCCCTTGTGCATTGGTAATTTCAATACCGTTAGGATATTTTGGCGGTATTGGTGCAGCCAGTAAAAATGGAATATTATTTAAAGGCAGTAACTTTTTAGACATCATTGCAAACATTCAAAACGTAGTGATGGACAAAACAGGCACTATGACCGAAGGCGTTTTTAAAGTACAGGAAATAGTTATAAAACCTGAATTTAATAAAGATGAAATACTGCAAATGGTAAACGCTTTGGAAAGCCAAAGCACACATCCCGTTGCTACAGCCATTCATAATTATGTAGGAGAAATAAATACAAATATTAAGTTAGATAATGTAGAAGAAATATCAGGACACGGCTTAAAGGCAAACATCAATGGCAAAGAATTATTGGTCGGTAATTTCAAATTGATGGATAAATTTTCTATCCAATACGACATTGACCCAAACACAATTGTTTATACTTTAATAGCCATTGCCTACGACAAAAAATTTGCAGGTTATCTCACCATTGCAGACAGTATAAAAGAAGATGCACAAGAAGCCGTTGACAAATTAAAAGCCTTAGGTGTAAGTACTACTATGTTAAGTGGCGATAAAAGCAGCGTAGTAAAATTTGTTGCAGATAAATTAGGGATTATAAATGCCTTCGGCGATTTATTGCCGGAGGACAAAGTAAACAAGGTAAAAGAAATAAAAGACCGCAACCAAACCGTTGCCTTTGTAGGCGATGGTGTAAACGATGCACCAGTTGTAGCGTTGAGCAATGTAGGTATTGCAATGGGTGGTTTAGGCAGCGATGCAACAATTGAAACAGCCGATGTAGTTATACAAGATGATAAGCCCAGTAAAATTGCAATGGCAATAAACATAGGCAAGCAAACGAAAAAGATTGTTTGGCAAAACATCACATTGGCATTTGCCGTAAAAGCAATTGTATTGGTATTAGGTGCAGGTGGATTAGCAACAATGTGGGAAGCAGTTTTTGCAGATGTTGGTGTGGCTTTGTTAGCTATACTAAATGCTGTTAGGATACAGCGAATGAAATTTTAAAATTTTTCTTATTTTTAATTATCAATTTTTAACTTTTAAAACGAAATGCTATGCCAAGTACATCAGAAACAGGGCACGCCAAAAACGTAGCCAACTTTGAAGATTTAATTTCATTTTGCAATGGTTATGGAGCAGCTTACAACCCAAGTAAAGCAGCTCTAACCATTGCAGAATTAACCACCCTGCAAACAAATGCTAAGGCAAGTTTGCAACAATCAAAAACAACAAAAACAAGTTTTGACAATGCCACCAACGCAAGGCAAACGGCATTTAAAGATTTGAAACCATTGGCAACAAAGGTTGTTAACGCTTTAGCCGTATCAGGTGCAACCGCTTTAGCAGTTGCAGATGCAAAAACCATAAACCGAAAAATACAAGGTGCAAAAGCAAACGGCAGTACAAAAGCAACAACAACACCAGCCGACCCAAATGCACCAGCACCTACAGACAAAACAATTTCTACCAGTCAGCAGAGCTACGATAGTTTGATTGACCATTTTACAAAAATGATAGAAAGCGTTTCACAAGATGCCAACTATAAACCAAACGAAAAGGAGTTACAAGTTGCGACACTTCAAACCAAGTTAGACAGTTTAAAAACTGCTAACACCGATTTAATAAACGGTTTTACAAATTGGAGTAATGCAAGAATTAACCGCAACACTACTTTGTATAATCCGTTGACAGGGTTAGTACAAACAGCGTTGGAAGTAAAGAAATATGTAAAGTCAGTTTTTGGAGCAAGCAGCCCACAATTCAAACAAGTAAGCGGACTTGAATTTTCCAACGTAAAAGACCGCTAATTTCCAACAGTCGGGCAGGTGAACACAGACCTAAAATTCAAATCTACCTACCCGACTGTATATTTTCCGACACAGGTTTATAATATTAGCACCCAGACATTCAATATTTTCTTACAGACACATACTATTAGCTTACAGGTTGACAATATTACCGTACAGACAAATACTTTTTGCTTACAGACTGCCAATATTACCATACAGACAAATAAATGTTGGACACACTCTAATACTTTAAGCATCCAGACGACCAAATCGAATGACACGACCACCCTAACAAGCCAACGCTGCAAGTCAGGCACATAGTCAGGCACACAAACCCACCGCACAAAAGCCAACCTGCCTAAGAGCCTGCCTTGCCCAACGCACCGCAACCACCCCACAGGCGGACACATCCCTACCATTAGCCCGACCTACCCAAATAGGGCGAACGTGCAACAGGGGTTTGGCGTTATAGGGGCTGAAGAATAAAGGCTCAAGTTCAGTTTTTCAATTTATCTTTAGTACAAGGGTTGGGCTGATGTTCCCTGATTTCCCCTACAACGCCAAGCCCTAAACCGTTGTATGCAATTTTATATGAAAATTCGTCTCCTAATATTACTCCTTAACGTACAAAATATTTTGCATGCGCAAAACTCTTTAAAGTTGGACACAACGATCAACTTCATAAAGGCGCACGGAATCAAACTAAATACTGTGACACCTCCTACCGGTTTTAGTGTCTACTACAATTGTGACTCTTTATTATTTATGAAAGGTACTTTTGGAGACACCATTAAAATATGGACATCTGCAATGGACTGGTATCAAGATTTGGAAGAGTTTAAAGACATTCTTAAAAACGAACATTTTGGAGTGACGCAATTTGTTAAGAGCGTAGACGACGATGGTCGTATCTATGTTTCATCCTATCATCAAACTGAATTTATTTGTCGTAACGACTCTTTATTTGAAATCGAAAACTCAAACCCGACACCATCAGAACCCCTCACTAAACTTTTTTCTGACTTTTTTAGTCAAAAAATAAATAAAGAGACTTATGAAAGCCGTCTAGATAGCCTTCGCCAAATTGAAGAAAAGCAGGCGGTATATACTCCGAAACTGATTTTTGCAAAAAAAATGTTTCAGAAAAGTAAGAAGGTAAAATTGCCCAAGAAGTTGAACTTTCAAGGGGACACAATAGAATTGGAAAGACAGTGGATTCAAAACGGTAAAACCTGATACTTGGTAAGGATTAACAATAAGGAAGACGGCGAAGAAACGTCTTATGCTTATGTAATTAGCGAAGACATGAAATTTGTTTTTTGGGAAGGATGCGGTGGACAATAAAACTGCATACAACATTGGTATTGCCAATAGTGGGGCTGGAAGGAAGTACAATGAGCAGCAGTAAAAGTCCAGTCTTCAGTTCGGGCGGGACAAACAACGCTGGGCATTTAAACTTAACTTCATCAAAATAATTTTAATCAGCAGTTGTTCCGGGCGGACGAATATAAAATCCCCCACCATCGGCAATACCTGCCCGTTGTGTGCAATTTGCAAACATCCAATTCATAAAGTATCTGGATAACATGATTTCTGAAATTGAAGTATTCCCTCGCAAGTCATTAAGTTTCTTAACAGCTATAGGAATGACAATCCTCACGTTTTTTTATTTAAATAAATTGCGTGAAGAAATATTTAATTGGCGACAGTTTAATACTTTGCTCATACTCAAGATATTCACGTTAGTATTTTTAGTGATTACAATTTTGGCATGGGTTCGCTTTTTTGCTAATAACCCCGAATTTAGGATTACAAGTAAAGGAATATGGTATCGGAAGCACTTCTATTCAAGAAAGATAACAGAATTTGCTTCTTGGAATAGTATTGAGTATTATTTTGTTGAGGCAGTAACTCAAAGGGGAATTACTACTGAAGAATTAATAATTAAGGTCAGGGAAAGGAAAAAGTATTTGAAATTAAAGTTGACTGGAATTAATATTTCAAAGAATGAAATAATCCAAATAATGCGAGAGAAGGCTAACGAACACAATTTCCATGATTTGGGTATTGAGGCTAGTAGTTACTCCAAACATTGATACATGAAAACTGCACACAACATTGGTATTGCCAATAGTGGGGCTGGAAGGAAGAACAATCAGCTGTAGTAAAGAGCCAATCTTCAGTTCGGGCGGGACAAACTACGCTGAGCATTTAATCTTAACTTCATCAAAATAATTTCAATCAGCAGTTGTTCC
>JAKQKB010000137.1 GCA_029560875.1 Bacteroidota bacterium
GGGGGAAGCATTGTATGGAATTTAGACGTTGATAGCTCAAAACTATCTGGCGGTCTTAAAAGTGCAAGAACTGAAATTGAAAGTACAGCAAAAGATAGTGAGTCAAGACTAAAATCACTTGGTGAGTCTTTTTCAAATGTTGGTAAAAAAATGTCATTGGCTGTAACTGCTCCTATCGTTGCTATCGGTACTGCTTCATTTAAAATGGCTGCTGATTTAGATGATGCCATTGGTGCTACAAATCAAATTTTCAAAAGTCAATCACAAGCCATGCAAACATGGGCAAACACTATCCCAACTTATTATGGTATTGCCGAGGGTGAAGCTCTAACTTATGCCAATACAATGGGTGCTATGTTACAAAACATCGGCGGATTGACCGAAGAACAGGCTAGCAAACAAGCTCAAACATTGATTACACTAGCTGGTGATTTAACAGCTATGTTTGGTGGTACTACGCAAGATGCTATCCGTGCCTTGACTGGCTCTCTAAAAGGTAACAACACAATGTTAGATAACTATGGTATGGCAGTAAACGATGCCATGATTAAGTCTAAGGCATTTGAATTAGGATTAATGAAAGAGGGTGAAGAAATGTCATTGGCTACAAAACAAGCTGCTACTTTGGCTTTAATTACCCAACAAACTGCTGATGTAACTGGTCAAGCTAACCGAGAAGCTGGTGGTGCTAGTGGTTCAATGAGGGCGTTTCAAACAGAGGTAAAAAACTTATCAACTCAAATTGGTCAAGTCTTATTGCCAGTAATAACTCCATTGATTAAGAATTTATCAGAATTAGTTAAAAAATTTGCTGCATTAAGCCCTGAGCAAAAAGAAATGATTGTAAAGATTGTCGGAATAGTAGCTGCAATTGGTCCACTATTAACGATAATCGGTAGTGCAATTAAAATATTTGGTACATTACAAACAATTATAACTGTTGTTGGTGGGGTAATTGCTGGAATATCTGCTCCTGTATTAATTGCTATCGGAATAATCACTGCCTTAATCGCAATCGGTGTTTTACTCTACAAAAATTGGGATACGATTAAAGAACATGCTGTTAAAGTATGGAACTCGATAGCTAGTTTCTTTACTCAAACAATTCCAAATGCTTTTAACAGTATGGTTAATTTAATTAAACAATTACCTCAAAGAATAAGTGATGGTTTA
>JAKQKB010000145.1 GCA_029560875.1 Bacteroidota bacterium
GAAATGACAGCAGAGATCAATGGTCAATATGTTGAAGGGGTAGATAAACCTGAGTTTTACAGCTTTATACAATCACAAACACCTGCGGCAAAGTTTGAGACAGACTATTCAGTACGGTGGATATTTTTGACAATAGCAATCATTCTAGTGCTATCCACCTACCTACCGGATTTGCGTTCGCACTTGAATGCTAAACGTAATGATTTGCGTGTGAGCTAGTCTTATTTAAGCAAATCATCTCAGTCAGCAGTTGTGATATTTACAAATCAGTGTCGGTAAAAATTGAAGCATTGTTTTTTTGCTATGCTACAGAATAGGCACAAAGACTTAAAAATTCTCTAGTGACCTCACTCTTTAAGTTAGCGGCGTGATAAAGTTTCAGGCTTAGTATGCTCTGATAAAATGCCACGATGATTAAACTTAAAATCCGCGATAAAATCATTGGCTTACTGGTTTTTTACTTCCTAGTGGCCTTAGTGGCGATTGGCTCAACACTATTGGTCTCTTGGAGGCTGGAAGGCGGCGCGGCTGCGATTAATGATGCGGGGCGTGAGCGCATGCGATCATATCGAATTGCTTATTTAGTGGAACTTTATGTTAAGCAGCCAACACAGCAATTACGTGATGATATTGACCAAGAAATTATCTCTTTTGAAACAACCTTAATTGAGTTAGAAAAAGGTAATCCAGTACGCCCACTTTCACTCCCCAAAGATGCCGATGTTAAAACACAAATGGCGCAACTGCGTCTAACATGGCAAGAAGCAATTCAGCCCCATATCAGTAGTATTCTAACTGCCAACAATCCGACAGACCAGTCATTACGTTTAGCGCAGTACCGTCCTAAATTAGAAGAGTTTGTTAATGGAATTAATGAGTTAGTGAGCATGGTAGAGCACAGTAACGCACGTGCAACCACTTTGCTTCGTGCATTACAAATCACTTTAGTCAGTTTGGCTTTTATAGGCACGTTGTTGCTGGTGTATTTGTTTTCACATATGGTGGTGCGCCCAGTGATGCGTTTGCGCGAGGGCATAGCGCGAATGGCTGCGGCGGACTTTAATGTGCGGT
>JAKQKB010000161.1 GCA_029560875.1 Bacteroidota bacterium
TACAACTTTGTTTGCTCCGTTTGTGGCAACTATTGACCGTGTGGCTGGTGAAATTACTGTGGATTTGGCATCATTTATTCCTGCGAATATGATTGCTGCACCAAGTGGAACTACGCACTACAAAATCATTTCTGGTGGAGCTGAAATTGATTTTGAAGCTGAAACGTATGTGGTTGCTACTTCTGAAACGGCAATGTTGCCTTGGGATGGAACTGCTACAGCTCCAATTAATCAAGTGAATGCGGTTACTGCTAACTCAACTAAGCCATTATTTTTGGCTTTAGATGTTGAATTCTACCAAGAGATTAATGGGCAAATGTATCCGTTGAAAAATGGTGCTTTTAACCCATTATCTATTGCGAAAGTTGATAGTGGCGTGTAATGGTTATTTGGTTAACTAGAACTTATTTCCCAGAAGGAACAAATGGTAAACTCGAATGCGAAGGCAAATTGATTTGTAACACCATTGAATTGCCGTGGAAGATGAACGAAACGAAGGTTTCCTGCATTCCGGAAGGGAAATATTTTATTAGAAAGCGATACAGTGCAAAATACAAATGGCATTTGGAATTGGTGAATGTGCCGAATAGAAAGTTTATTCTTTTTCATCCTGCTAATAATGCTCAAAAAGAATTGCACGGCTGTATTGCTCCTGTTACTAAACTTTCTGGACCTGGTTTAGGTTTGATGTCGAGAAAAGCTTTTACGAAGCTAAAAGTCTTTGTTTACAAAGCTTTGGACAATAAAGAAAGTGTTGAATTAATTATCCAATCTTAAAAATAGATTATGAAAAAAATCATTGATAGAGCAAAAGCTCCCACGCCAAAATTTTTCAAAGTGCTTCGAACTGTTGGGTTGGCATTAGCTGCCGTTGGTGGAACTATTTTAGCAGCTCCAATCGCGTTACCTGCCATTATAACTACCATTGGTGGTTATGTTGCAGTAGCCGGAGGAGTTTTGTCAGCTGCAAGTCAGCTTACTACAACTGATGACAGCAAATAACCCCACATTGATGGGAACTGCTGGAGGCACATTTTTAAGTATTGTACCTAATCTTTCCTCTGATGATATTGCCAAAACGGTTATCTTAGCTACTGTTGGAGCTGTTGTAAGTTTTACGATTTCGTTACTGCTTAAAAGCCTAAATAAGAAGCACAAAAAATAAGTTTAGCCCTAGTTGTGGTGACCTTTGGGTTAAACAAAATGAAAGCCAAGTCGCAAGACCTGGCTTTTTTGATTTTAAACTTCTCCAAATTGATTGAGAACGACCTCAACCACTACAACTTCTGAATTATACCAATACAAATCGTTGTATTTTGCATAATCTAATGCTTTTG
>JAKQKB010000171.1 GCA_029560875.1 Bacteroidota bacterium
TTGAGTGGTACGAATCAGAACCTTCCTCTAAAAACGAAAGAACTATGCGTTCTTTTTCTTTAATTGAAAATTTGTTTCTTGTTTTCTTTTTCATAAAAAACACCCCAAATGTTATGTCTAACTTTTGGGGTGCAGTTCAATACCTTGGCTTCTTTTTGTATTATCTAATTGTCTATTTAAAGGCTTTCTCAGGAAGACCATCACCTTCAAGTCTTAAGCGCTTAAAGTACTCAGGAACTAGTTTGCCAGTTAGTTCGTCAACGTACATTTTAGCAAGCCCCATGCTAAGCATAAATCCTTGTCCACGTAGGCCGGTGAATAGGCCGTGCTTAGTGTCGATAAACATTCGGGGTTCCACGTAGTAACCAGCCCAAACGGCTTGGAATCCAACAGAACTTAGTTGAGGAATCCAGCCAGAGAATACCTCGGAGGCTATTTCGATAAAATCCTGAGAGTTATATTTTAGGTTCTTATCAGCCTCGCGTGGGTCAACCGCTGGCGATGCGCAGCCAATAATTTGACCAGTTTCGGCTAATTGTTGTCCGTAAACAGCCACAAAACCCTTATAGTTTCTACGGTCGATAAGCATTCCTAGCGGATCGCCGTTAACTCCTAACCAAGGTAAGCGACGGGTAATGAATGCTTGGTGTTTTACAGGGTAAATTCCTGTGTAAATTCCAAGTTGGCGGGTAAACTTTTCTCCTGTTGGTCCGAGTGCGTTAACAAAATTATCGGCATGATACTCAACGTAGCTCTTGTCGTGGTCGCGAACCAAG
Organism: Bacteroidota bacterium; assembly: GCA_029560875.1. Lineage (GTDB taxonomy): Bacteria > Bacteroidota > Bacteroidia > Bacteroidales > Tenuifilaceae > SB25. The sequence goes on from JAKQKB010000171.1 coordinate 777, forward strand.
GCTACAAAACCATTGCCATTCTTGTGAATGCTAATTAACTCGCAATCCTCCTTAATAACACCACCTTTCTCGATTCCAATTTTGCGAAGCAAATCAATTGTTTTACCAGGAGTTGCTTGCCAGCATCCTTTGGTAATTAACGCTGCGTTGTAGGTGGATAGCTTAGGATTCATAAAGGGAGAGATTTCCTTCTGGAAATCCTTTGGATCAATCATATAAGCTTTGCTCCATGCCATTGAAGCCTCAAGGGCCTTTCTGGTATTCTCGTCGTGGGCAAAGTTTACATAGTTGATTGGTCTGTAATCAATATTTGATACTGTATGAAGTTCCTGGAATAGCTTATGGTTCATCTCTGCAATCTCTGCAATCTCTGGTAGCGAGAAAGCTGTACGACCACCGGCAATGTTACGCCAACTAGCACCACGTCCGTAGTTTAGCAAAACTGGTTTTAAACCAGCCTCGGCCATATAGCGGAAAAGTGAGCTACCAGCCATACCTCCACCAGCAATAAGCACAGGAATTTTTTCGACTCTTGCTTTTTTACCATTTACTCCGGTGATGTAAGTTTCTGGAACATCCTTGGGGTAAAGTTCGCCCATGGAAACTTGGTTGCTAAGCGGTCCGCGTGGAGTGGCATCGCCTACAATTTGAATTCCCTTTGGAGCGAGCGTGGTTTTTAAACGCTTAATACAGCGTTTACCGCGACAAGCACCCATGCCTAGACGAGTAGTATGTTTAATTTCATCGGCGGAAATAAACTTCCGATCGCCAATAACCTCCATAATTTCATCGAGGCTAACATCGTCGCAGTGGCAAACGTAGATTTTTTCCTCTGGCTTGTACGATGTTTTCTTAATCTCAAGTGGTTTTGGGAAGTTTTCCTTAACAATAAAACCACGAGCATTTAGTAAATCATCTCCGTGAAGATTTGCCGCTTTAACACGTGCAACATTGGTTTTATTTGGTTTGCGAAGAATTTTCTCAATTACACCTTCGCCAATTTTTTTACCATTATTATCAACTAGGAACACCTCTGCGCCTTCCTGTGCCTCGTACTCAATGGGTAGGAACAACCAATCCTTAGCGTAGCTGTAGCCAAATATTGCCAAACCTGGACATTGGTAAACGCAATCCATACAGCCTATACACTTGTTGAAATCGATTTGGGGTACAGTGCTGGTTGAGTTCTTGGTAATTGCTCCGTGAGGACATGCAAAGGTACAGGGGTTACAAGCAAAGCCGTACAAGCAATCAATCTGCACGAAAGGTTTTGCTTTACGACGCTCTTCGGTTGGTAGGTATGGTTGTTCAATTATTCTTATAGGATGTTGCTGACTATCGATATACTCCTTGCTGATGTTGAGGTAGGTGTCGTACTTGAAACGAGCGCCAATCTCGTGTAGAATTTCGTAAGCAACCTGTTTTCCACGAAGCACTGCGCTTGTTCCTTCGCCAATCTTAATGGCATCGCCAGCACCGTAGCAGTTGCGTCCAAAAATCTCGTACCCCTTAATTAACAGTTGGTCATCGGGAACAAGTCCTGTACAGATGTTTATAGCGTCGATTCCCTCAATAATTTGCTCAGTTCCGGGAATTGCCTTGAAATCTTTTGAGTCGGCAATAATTGCCCCAACAATACCTGTGCGGGTTTCGTTTGGTAAAGCCTTAACTAAAATTTTGCTAAGCATTACAGGAATACCAAGGCGGCGAACACGGTTGGCCTGAACAGGGAATCCTCCCTCGTGAGGCATCGCTTCAATAATAGCCTTAACGTTAGCGCCAGCTTGCATTAGCTGGTAGCTGGTTAGGTAGCCAATGTTTCCTGCACCAACCGTAAGAACGTTTTTGCCAAGTAGCGTAAACTCTTGGTTCATCATCTTTTGAACTACCGCCGCGGTGTAAACTCCTGGTAGGTCGTCGTTCTCGAAGGTAGGCATAAAAGGCACGGCACCAGTGGCAATTACCATATGGTCGGCCTCCACAAAGTAAATTTCCTCCGTAATGATGTTTTTAACGGCAATACGTTTGTTTTCTAAAACATCCCAAACGGTGCTATCTAGGAAAATTCCCTCATGGTTATCGCCAGCAAGCGTTTTTGCGATATCGAAACCACGCATTCCTCCAAATTTCTTCTCTTTTTCGAAGAAGAAGAACTGGTGTGTTTGCATGTTAAACTGTCCGCCAATGGTGGCATTATTGTCAATTACAATGTTTTCCACACCATGTTGTAGAAGAACCTCACGTGCTGCTAAACCTGCAGGCCCAGCACCAATAATAGCCACGGTGGTTTTGTAAACCTTGGTACTATGTTGCTTGTTGGCTGGTTTAACATCGGGAGTGTGCTCCTGTGGAATTTCGCAAACCTCCTTAACTCCATCAACAGGAGTTATACAAATACGCTTTATTTGTCCATCCACAAGCATTTCGCAGGCACCGCACTTGCCAATACCACACTCGAGGCTTCGCTCGCGATGCTCAATACTGTGACTGTGAACTGGGAAGCCAGCTTGGTGTAAGGCTGCGGCAATAGTAAAACCTTTTTCGCCCTTCACCTGTTTCCCTCCAAATAGAAATGTAACATTTTCCACCTTGGGTACTTCAAGAATGGGGTGTTTCTCAATTTTATGCATAGCAAAATATTTTAATGAAGAATTCGAATAATAACTGTGAGTAAAATTTAATTTACGAAGTTCGAATGTATAAACCTTTCAAGTTCAAATTAATGATTATTGTCAGAATTGTTTATTTTGAAAGAATCTAAGTTGTGAAAAATAAAACGGAGTATTTCTTATGAAATACTCCGTTTTTGATACAATACAAAGGAGTTTAGCTATTTGTCACAATTATTTTAAATACTGCACTTCCCTTCTCATTGCTAACTTTTATTAAGTAAATTCCTGGTGTTAAGTCTTCCATACCTATTGTATCGGAGATACTGTTCGAAGGCAATGTTTTTTGTTTATGAACTAGCATTCCTTGAGGATTCATAACCTCAATAGTGTAAATGTACGCTTTCTCTGATTCTATCAATATGTTTAACTTATCCTTAACTGGATTAGGGAATAGTTTAATGGTAGCATCAATATCTGAGATGATTTCAGTGTTTACAGGCCACCAAACTACAACTGTATCGGAAGTGCTACAGTTGTTTGCATCGGTTACCCTTAGCCAGTATTTTCCATGTTGATTAATAGTTATGTTTGGACTTGTCGCACCTGTGCTCCAATTGTAGGTAGGATAGTTCACACCTGAATTAAGGTTATATCCATTTATATTGCTTGCGCTTACCCTTATTGTATCGGAAGCGAAACTGAATACTGGCAATGGGTGGATTGTAACATTGTAATCTGTAGAGTCGCCTTTTTCTCCATTAATTATGGTGTAACAGGTAAATGTGAAATTACCTGAACTCAAGTTAACTCCATTAGCAAAGGTGTACTCTAAGGTGTTATTCTGTGCAAAGTTTGATTTGAAAGTATATTCATCTGTAACAAATGCACTTGAACCAATACGGTAGCGTAAGTTTATTTTTTCACCATCTATAAAGGTTTTTGTTCCCCTATTTTTAATTTCAAACGTAATAGGAGTAGGTGTGCTCTGGTAACATCCGGTAACTGGAGAAACTAGGTTCGAAACAATTATATCCGATGTTTCAAGGAAGGTGATATTAACTTCGTCATATCCTTCACAACCATTAGCGTCGGTAACTGTTACGTAGTAGAATCCAGAAGTAACAACAGTGTAGGTTTGATCTGTTGAGTTATTTTGCCATTTATATGAAGTAAAGCCTGCACCTGCATCTAAAACCTCGGGTGCTGTTATTGACCTATCTGCGCCTAAATCGACATTTAACTTTGGTTGAACGGTTATGCTTACAGGAGTAGAGTTAGAGCAGCCATTCCCATCGGTATAAGTATAGGTTAAGGAATGAGTTCCAGCCCCAGCTGCTGATGCTGTGAAAGTGTTACTAGTTACTCCGCTACCACTATAATCTCCACCGGAAGGATTTCCCCCTGTTAAATTGAATGCAGGCTCACTAAAACACACATCATCAAGTGGAGCGTGAGTAACAGTTGGTAATGAGTTCACGTGTATTGTAACTGCACCTGTATTTGAGCAACCATAACCATCGGTTACCTGAACCGAATATGTACCAGCAGAGTTTACATTTATTGTTTGGGTTGTGGCAGAAGTACTCCATAGATAAGTAGCTCCTAGGTTTCCGGCATCAAGGGTTAGTGACGAACCCGAGCATACTCCTCTATCTGGACCTATATCAACAGTAGGGATACCTAGAGTGATAACCGTTTTTGTTGCAGTGTTATTGAACGGATTTAGGTCGCCAGAGTAGGTAGTGTAACTTTTAATGATATAGGTTCCAACTCCACTCATATCGGAAGTTTTTGTGAAAGTATGTGTCAATTTCTGTCCAGGGAAGAATTTTTGTGTAAGTGTGATTCCTTGGGTTTGTTGCAGAACATCGTTTATTTCGTAGGAGACATTAATTGTTTGTCCTATAAAAATGGTATCGGTTCCAACATTCTCAATCTCAACCTGTACTTGTTGTGTGCTACTTAAAATACAAGCCGATGAAGGTGATATTATTGACGATACTCTTAAGTCGGGTTTAAGTGCGGTTATAGTAACAGTATCTCTGTCGAAACACCCATTCGGTGCAGTTGTAGTAACCCAATAATTTCCTGTGTTTTCAACAATAAAGAAACGGTTGGTACTGTTGTCTTGCCATAAGTAGTTATAGCCAGTTCCTTCGCCTCCATCAAGAGTAATGTTTTCGGTTCTAATGACCCTATCCGCACCAAGGTTAACAATAGGCGATGCTTTAATATCAAAAGTAACCATTATGGTATCGTCGGTAGAGTTGATATCTTCATTGTATTTACCATAGGCCTCGATGTATCTGGTTTTGGGCGTTGAAAGGTCAAGTTGCTCGCTGAATGTGTATAGCATGAATTGACCAGGTTTTAGAGCAGAGGTTAATGTGTGAGTTTTTTCTGCAAAGAACTCATCGTCAATTGCATAGCCAAATACTACTTGCTGGCCAACTTTTAGCGTATCGTTACCAATATTGCTGTAACGCAATGTTACTGATTGCAGCGCAGGAGTGCTACACGATGTAACAGGATTTATTATTTGGTTGATAGTATAATTATGCTTTAGGAATGTTACCACAACAGAGTCTTGGCTTGAGCACATTCCATTTTCAACCACTGTTACCTTGTATTTATTAGTTTGGTTTACAGTTATCTGTTGAGTTGTTTCTCCAGTTGACCAACTGTAGCTATCCCGTCCAGAACCTGCATCAATCGTGTAGTATGAGTTTCGAGTAAATACTGAATCGGGCAAACTAATTGCAGGATACCCAAAAACATTAACGGTATGCCTTATACTATCGTTGCTCGATTTTGAGTCCGAAGGAAAAGTTGCCACAAAATCGAAGTTATAAGTACCAACTGCCGATATATTTACTCCTGTTCCAAATACAACATTACGGGTAGCATTTGGCAATAAATCTGCACTTAGAGTTAATACTGGCGATTCTTTCAATATTGAATTTAGGTAGTACTTAAGTTGAATATTTGTTCCTGATGGAATTGTGTTTGTACCAGCATTTTTAATTTTTATTTGTGGATAAACTGTACCACTAATTTCACATGCGGTAACTGGGTTAATAATTTCGCTTACTGAAACATCCGCAAAACTTAAATCAACATAAATTGAGTCCGTAGCAGGGCAGGAGTGGGTATCGAATACTGTTGCTTTTGCCCAGCCCGTATTCGCCATAGTGTAAGTTTGGTTTGTGCTATTATCGTTCAACCATAAGTATGCATCCCATCCCGCACCAGCATCAACAATATAGGTTGGATTTAAAACAGTAACACTATCCTTTGGAAGCCCCATGGCGGTTTTTAGGTCAAAAGCGGGATAGCCCCAAACGTCAATAGTTTTTGAGGTAGTGTCGTTAGTTGTTAATTCATCCAAGCTAACTTTAGCCCAAGCCTTAAGGTTGTATGTGCCAACGGTCTGTAGATTTAACGTTTTATTGAAGGTGAATAGTAAGGAATCATTGGGGAGTAGATTTCTGTCCATTGTCCAGGTTGAGTCCTTTCTCGGATTACCATTAAATATGTAGCTTATATCAATGGTTGAGCCAGTTTCCAGTGTATCAGTTCCGAAATTTTTAATGTAAACTTCAAATGGAGTTTGGTCTGATAGTTCACAGGAACTAATTGGACTGCTAAATGATAAAACACCAACGTCACGAATAAGTCTATGTACAGTTACCGTATCGATGCTTGTACAAGGAATTGTGTTTGTTACTTTAACAACGTATGTGCCTCCATTTGGATCTGTAACAGCTAGGCTTGGCGAAATTGCTATCACTGTTACAAAATCAGGCGCTTTAAACCATTGGTAAGTTAAAGTTCCCGTGCTTGTAGCATCAAGAATTACTGATGTTGGATTAAGGGTGTATATATCATCTCCTAAATTCACATCAGGTTTTTGAACTATTACCGTTTTTGTTTTAATATCATTATCGGTTGCTGAGTAGAAGAGTGGATCAGTTTCTATAGTAGTTTTTGCCTCAATATCATACTGCCCGCTTAAAGAAAAATCAAATTTTTTGGTTATTGGGTGGCTAATGCTTCCACCTGCAGCTAAGTTCGATGAAAGAATAATTTTGTCGGTTTGACTGTCGGTGAACTCTGGGTGAACAACATCAACCTGAACAGAAATAGAGTCGCCTGCAAGCATATCTCTCACACCAAAGTTTTTAATCTGAAGATTAATGGTTTCTTGGTTGCTGAGATTACAAGTTGTTGAAGGACTTGTAATGGCATTTACGCCAACATCATGTGGTGCATTATAAAGTTTAATGTTGTCAAGTCCAATTCCTCCAAAATTGTTGTTGGCTTTATCGGCTTTGAATGCTACACGGAATATAACATTGTTTTTATTGGCTAAGGTTGCTGGCAATAGATGTTTTGATCCTTTCCATTGAGTATCAACTCCAGTCCATCCATCTTTGCCTATTGCCGCAACGGTACTATCGGTGTACCAGTTCCAGTAGTCATCGTGCGAATCGGTATTCTCAACGTAACTCCAAGTACTGCCATTGTTAAGAGAGTACTGTAATGTTGCCCCGTCAACCTCAACTTCAGTGTGATTAAATACAGAGAGATCAAAAACTGGCATATTTATTCCTGTTAAGTCGAAGCATGGACTTTGAAGGTATGCAAAGTTGTTTGTGAAAACTTTACCCGTTAGAACCATATCGTCAAAGTTCATACCCTCGGCTACAACTCCATCGGAGTTAGAAATTATTACAAAACGGAATTTAATGCTACCTCCATTAGCTAAACTATCCGGAACAATTACCGTTTGTTCGTACCAAATATCGTCGGTTATTGCGGCTCCAGCATTTGTCCATATTGTTTTCCAGTTGGTTCCATTGCTGCTTGCCTGAATTTTTGCAGTATCGCCAGCGGCCACTTTATGCCATCTGTAGTAAATAAGCTTTAGGTTGGTATAGTTTGCAACATTAAAGAATGGCGAAATGGCATCCACTGTTGTTGCATTCTCGTACATTCCCTTGCGAGAGCCTAAGCGGGTTAAGTCCGTTCCAAGGCATTTCATCCCGCTGTATGTAAAGTAAGGAATTGTATCAGAATTAAACATTGGTGTTGCAATTTGGAATTCACCATTTAATGTCCATCCAATTGTACTTTCAAAGTCCTCGGTAACAATTGTATCAATAGCACCTATTAGTACATCGCCGTAATTTTGAGTAAGGCTAGTTATCCATGATTTTGAGCCTCCGTTAATTGAGGCTTTACCAGAGGTGCCCCACTGCCAAAGCGATGTGCCGAATGCTCTCCAGTAGCCATCGTTACTTTCAAAATTCTCGGTGTAAGGCGCTGAGTATGTTGGAACAATATAAATTTGATTGAAGATGCCATCGTTCGATACATCCTCGTCGCCGGTTAATCTTGTTCGCGCTCTAAAATTTTTAATTCCGGGTGATGTTAAGTTTACCTTGGTGGTGAATTTGAATTCAATAGTATCGCCAGCAGGTATACTTTGGTTAACGTAATTGGTTGTCCATGTTGTGCCATTGTTAAAGGAATATTGAACCGGGAAATTTGATGGCGATGCATCCGCTCCTAGGTTAGCAATTCTAACAATAACACTATCTGTTGCAGAGTGGCCACATCCTGAAAGGGGATAAACCAATGAAACAACGCCAACATCCTTGGTAATATAGTCGCCAGTAACAATGAAATCGTCAATGTTCCATCCAGAGTATGTTGTTCCAACATCGGTAGGGCCAAGTACAAACCGAAATTTAAGGTTGTTAGAGCGAGAAACCGTACTAGGAATATCGTGTGATGTTTTGGTCCAAAGTTGATCTGTAAAATAATTATTGTTAAACCATACATTATTCCAGGTAGTTCCATTATTTTTGCTTGCGTCAACAAAGGCCTTGTCCCAAACCTCAATGTTTAAGTGACGCCTATAAGTTACCTTTAGATCTTTATAGAACAAGGCGTTTACTGAAGGAGATATGGCTTTGTATGCCTGACTTTCGGTAATGCTATTCTCATAGTCTCCTTCTGTACTACCCAATCCATTTAGGTCGGTCCCCAATACTTTACTTCCGCTATAAGCAGTGGTTGGATCGGGATATCCAATTAGTAATCCTCCTTTACCTTTAGGCGAGTCAACTTCGAATTCGCCAGACAAAGTCCAGCCGTGAGTACCATCAAAGTTTTGGCCGTATATAGTTTCATAAATAACCCTTTCGCCAATTGGCGATTCATTTACTTTGGGGTAAAGCGAATCGCCAACCTGAATACCACCAAGTTCAATCATTGCATCAAGCAAGTTGCCGTGCATCGCTGTACTTTTTACATCATAAGTTAGCCATAGGTACGATTGACCGTTGGGCAGAACTAGGTTTAGATCGTTAAAATTAACATATCCATTACTGAAATTGCTATTTACACCAACGGGTGTACTAGTATTGAAAAAGGTTGTGGGGGTTTGGTATAATTTAACTCCATTAAGAGAAATGTCCTCGTCGTTGGTATTAAGCGATTTCATTGTAACCGAATTCAACTTTGCCTCACCTGTATTACCAAAAACTTTAAGTCCAATTCTAAGTATAGGCTCGTTCGATGATCCGCTAGGAATAAATGTGTAATCGGCTTGTGTAACGGTTAATTCATTAACATATCGAGCTTGCTCGCCTTTATCTACAATGGAAACATCATCGATACATGTACCGTATCCCCAGTTAGTTTGCCCTTCAAAAGCAATGTAGTATGTAGCACTTTTGTTGGGAAGGTTAATTTTAAACTGAGTCCAATCCTCAATGGGGTCAAGGTATTCAGCCAGAAGAGTCCAACTGCCTGCAAATGATGTTTTATAGTAAACTCTCAATACATCCCAGTTAGTATTGCCCGCAAAAGTCCATGGCACTTGGCATAACCAAAAACTTAACTCGGGTAGAACTTTTTCACTTAGATCAATAGCCTTGGTTATTAACTTAGTTCTTTCGTTGTTGGTGCTCTGTTTAAAGAAAATAGCATTGTATGTTCCTGTATGAGCAGAAGGGGGGTTTCTTGTGATGTCGGTTTGCCATGCAGGTATTGTCCAGTTGTTATCGTTGGGACTATGTCCACCCTTTCTATATCTCCAAGGTTCATTGCCATTAGCATATTCTTCACTCCAACCTGTTGGTTTGCTGCCTGTTTCAAAACCTTCAGTAAAAAAAGGTGGTTTTTGTGCATATAGTCCTAGGCTTAACATACACAGCATGGCTAACAATGCAATCTTAATATTTTTCATGGCTTATATTTTGTTTAATTAATATCAAAAATCGTAACTAAAATTACTGTTGATAAGCGTAAATTGAAACAACCGAAGAATGAACGAACTAAATGTTGACTAAAATTTAATAATACAACAATTTTAAGCAGTAAGTTTCATCTGTCTGTTTTTTGTTTTTAAAGGTACAGATGGAACATCCATCAGGGATACACATGCTCAAGTTTTAAGGTTATTATCATGGATGTTTCATTATTCTATCAATAATAAGTGGCAATTTATAAAAAAAAAGTATTTTTAAAGTTTATTTTCAACTATATTTAGTTTTGTAATGATGTTTAGTGTTTCGCATAAAGATTCGTTCACTTTATAACCTTTTTTGACTAATGTACGTATTCTTTGTGTGAATGTTTTTATTTTGTTGACAAAAATACAGCTATGAGCAATTTAAAGGTTACATATAGATTAGTAATTCTCCTATTTACTCTTCTACTTAATCTTCCAGCTAAAGCACAAACCGATACAGAGTTCTGGTTTGTTGTACCCGAGGTAACAATAGATCACTATCGTCCTGGTGGAGCTAATGCTTTCTTCAAATTCTCTACAGGTCTTCTTCCTGCCACTATTACAATAAGTATGCCCGCAAATCAATACGATCCTGCTACTAATCCAACCGGATTTCAGGATATAGTTATTAATATGGCGGCAAATAGTTTTCACCAGCAGGATTTAAGTTGTTGGATTGTAAGACGAGTTAATCCTGCTGTACCCGACTGTAATGCCATACCCCTCAATGCTTCGTATGCCGCGGGGGATTATGTAGATGTAAACCGTTTGGAGAACAAACCGCTGAATGCCTCGGGCATAAATAAATTTGGCATACGTATTACCTCAACTAACCCTATTACAGCATACTGGGAAATATCGCGCCAGAATAATAAAGAGATTTGGGCATTAAAAGGGCGAAATGGATTAGGTACAGATTTCTACACCCCTTTCCAAACTCACGGAGCAAATCAGAATATTATTGCCGATACACCTAGTGCCATTGATGTGGTGGCCACCGAGGATAACACCGTGGTTACATTTCAACTCCCCGTCGGAATTTCTGCTTCGTACGGAAATCCAATGCTGCCAGTTCCTGCTGGAGGAACTCTGAATAGAACCTTGATGGCTGGAGAAACATTTTCGCTTTTCCCTCTAAACAAGGATAGAACAACTGCAACCCGTTTGCGAGGAACAAGAGTAACCTCAACAAGACCAATAGCCATTTCTATTAAGGACGATTCTTTTGTCCATACTAGCGGTGGTTGTTTCGATTTGGCTGGCGATCAATTGGTGCCTACAAATATTATTGGCAAGGAATACGCTATTATAAGGACTGACTTGAGTAATCACGATCATATATATATTCTGGGAACTCAGAACTCTACTAACGTGACAATCTACAATACTGCAGGTACAGTTATTGCCACACCTACAGTTAACGCTGGTCAACAGCTATACTATCAGTTACCAACGGGTCAAACTTTCTACAGAGTAACAACCGATAAACCGGTTTATGTATGGCACGTTGGAGGATTTGGCTGTGAGCAGGGTGGTGCAGTACTCCCTCCAATAGATATTTGCACAGGTACAACTCAGGTTGCATTTGCCAGAACATCAACAGAAACTTTCTACATTATAATGATGGTTCGTAAAGGGGCGGAGGATGGATTTACCTTTAACGGTGCTGTTCGGAACGACCTTTTTCCTCCGGCCAGTTTTGTTAGTTATGCTGGATTCAATTGGAGCGTTGCTAGATTTGGACCTTTCACTACGGCTCAAATACCTGCTGGGGTGAGTAACTTTATGAATAACTCCAAGGATATTTTTCACCTTGGGATTGTTAATGGAGGTGGTAGTTCTGGCTGTTACTATGGCTATTTTTCGGATTATAACGAGTTAAAAGTTCAAGCTGTAGTTGCAGGAACAAACTCATCGGTGCTAAAAACTTGCTATGGCAACCCAGTTCAGCTTAGGGCGTTTGGTGGTACAAATTATCTTTGGTCGCCCGATAGTACTCTGAATGATGCCCATGCTCAGCTTCCTTGGGCTTCACCAAAAATCAATGCTAAGTATAAGGTAGTGGTATCAGGTGCTTGTAATATGAAGGACAGCGCCTATATTGATGTTTTAGTTTCTACTCCTTTAACTGCAGCATTCACAACCGATAAGGTTTCGGGTTGTGCTCCACTCACGGTCAACTTTGAGGATAAATCCACAGGTATAAAATACTGGCGTTATGATATGGGTGATGGTACCGCTTATAGAAAGTGGGATAATGATGGTGCTACGCCGGATCCTGCGCCCCCTGTTCCTTTCACTTTTTCTCATACATTCAACAATAATACTAACGACACTATCGATTACAAGGTAGTGCTGCTTGCCAAGAATCAGGATGGTTGTGCTTTAGTTTATGAAAAGATAATCACGGTTCTTCCTAGTATTGATGCAAATTTTACGCGCAATCCAATAGAGGGTTGTAACCCTTTATCAGTTACATTTACCAATGCTTCATCGAGCAACACCGCTGATAGTTATCTATGGGAGTTTGGCGATGGATTTAATCAGGTAACCGCCAATCCAGTGGGAACATTAACGCATACCTACAATAATTTAGTTCCAAGGGATAGTTTATATACTGTGAGGATGATTGCTACATCGCCCCATGGATGTCGCGATACTGCAATTTCAACCGTAAATGTTTACTCCTATTTCAATGCCGATTTTAAGTTAAATGTGGCTTCAGGGTGCTCTCCTTTAACGGTTAATATTGATAATATTTCGGTTGGCGATACTGCAAAGTATGTTTGGAGGCTCAATGGAACTCAAATTAAGACTACGGGAAAAGATACTACCTTAATATTGACTAATTTAACTGACACGTATATTGACTATGTGATTCAACTTCAGGTATATAATCAGGGCAATAGGTGTAATCAAATAGTTAATCGTACAGTAAGAGTTTATCCACAGCTGCAGGCAGGATTTTTGGTACCCCAGCCTGCATACTGTAATTTATCAAGCATAGGTTTTACCAATACCACATCTCCTGCCTCTACAAACCCTGGCGGTATTGTTAACGTTTATAGTTGGGACTTTGGTGATGGAGCTAACTCTGCAATAGTTAATCCAACCCATATATACGATAATCAAACTAACAACTTTAAGGATTACACAATTACTTTAACCGCACGGAATCAGTTCGGTTGTCAAAGCACTGCTACCAGAAATGTTAGGATTTATAGCCAGATTTATGCTGATTTTGCGGTTACTCCAACTCAAGCATGTTCTCCTGTTACAGTTAATATTGACAATAATTCACGAGGTGGAATTGTTTCATATAACTGGGATTATGGAGATGCAACTAATAGTCCAACAAATCTGGATCATACACATCCCTATTCAAACAATGGATTGGTACCAATTACCCGGACAATAAATCTTACTGTTACCAATGAGGGAAATTGTACATCAACTCTTTCACGCGATGTAACTATTTATCCATCTGTAACAGCATCGTTTACGCCAAGTTTAACGGCTGGTTGCAATGAATTAACGGTAAACTTCAACAATTCATCAAAAACAAACGCAACAGTATTTAATTGGAATTTTGGAAACGGTAATTCATCTGTAGAGAATTCGCCAACGCATACCTTTGTTAATCCCACGGGAAAAGACACTGTTTATACAGTTACCTTAAATGTTCAAACCGATTACGGATGTATTGCTACCGCATCCACCAATATTACCGTTTATCCTTTCGTTGATGCAAACTTTGTCATAGACACTAGCTATGGTTGTTCTCCACTGGATATTTGGTTTAACTACACAAAACACCCAGGAATAACAGACTACCGTTGGGACTGGGATGGAGGTGGAACAACTGATTTAACAACTCTACCGGCCGATCCTTCAAAAGTATTTCACCAGTATGTAAATCAAACTGGCGCCGTCCAAAACTTTACGCCTCGTTTAACAGTGAGGAATCATGCAGGTTGTGAGGATTTTATGTCTATTCCGTTAATAATTTACCCTGAGGTTACCGCTGCATTTACTGCTAGCGATATTGCTGGTTGTAATCCAATTGATGTAATGTTAAGTAACACCAGTTATTTTACTGGAACGGCACTGCCTTTAGTTAATACAACCTATTTCTGGAATTTTGGCGATGGAGGTTCGTCTAACCTCTCTAGCCCTATACATACCTATAGCAACGACGATCCGGTTAACGACATTGTTTATACTACATGGTTAAAAGTTGTTAGCCAGTATGGTTGTAGCGACTCAATTTCACAGAACATCGAAGTTTATAACAGAGTTGAATCCCATTTTACTTTCGAATACGCATCGAACTGTACTCCATTTGATGTTACTTTTTTCCCTGCAGCTATAGGTGCATCGGTATATAACTGGACTTATGGTGGTGCACCTGGGTTACCTGCGGAGAGTTTCCCAAATGGCAACTCATTTACTCGCACTTTTACAAATCTTGATCCTGATATTCCAGCAACATATACTGTTACATTATCGGTAGAGAACGACGAGGGTTGTCCATCTGTCCAATCAAGAGAAATAGAGGTTTATCCAGTTGTCGATGCGGTGTTTATGCCTTCAGTTAATATTGGTTGCTCAGATTTGCCAGTAACATTTAATAATACCTCCACAGGAGGAAACTTGGTGTACCTTTGGGATTTTGGAAATGGACAAAGTGCAACAACTGCCACAAAGATAGCGGTATCGCACATCTTCACAAATAGGGGAAGTATTGATAGTGTTTACAATGTAAAGTTAAAAACAATCAATCCCAATGGATGTCGCGATAGTTTAACACTACCAATAACCGTTCATCCAAAGGTTGAGGCTGGCTTTGTTTTTGCTCAGCAATCGCAGTGTACTCCATTCTACCTCGATTTGTCCAATACTTCGTTAAATGGATCAAAATTCTTCTGGGATTTTGGTTACAGCGGACTTGACACTGTGGTTAATAATAAGAATACATTTGCCTACATATTCGATAATTTTACCCCTAATAGCATCCTAACATATCAAATTCAACTAATATCCCTGGATTCTATTACAGGCTGTAGAGATACAATCGCAAAGCCAATAACTGTATACCCTCGGGTGGTGTCCGAATTTGACATTGATAAGGTAATTGGTTGTAATCCTCTAGTGGTGAAATTTACCAACAACTCCTCTGGTCTAGGAACATATCTATGGGAGTTTGGCGATGGAGGTACCTCTGTTGATTTCACTCCGGCAGACCATACCTATGGCCACCCATATAAGGATCAAAACCAAACGTATACTATTAAGTTAACGGCAACCAATAGCTATGGATGCAAGAGTTTTGCAGATACTTTGATTACTGTTAATCCTTTGGTGAAAGCTGATTTCCAGTGGAACAAGTTTGAAGGATGTACTCCATTAACGATTAATTTGAACAACTCATCAACTTCTCCACTTTACAAGTATCGTTGGGACTTTGGCGATGGATCTGCAAAAACGTATGTTGAACAACCCGGTTCGCATCTCTATACCAATACAACAAATGCTCCTCCTGTTATATTAAACCGTACAATAACATTAAGAACTAGTTATGTTAACGATACTCTATGTATTGATTCTTTGAAGTTGCCACTAAAGGTATTCCCTCATATTTACCCTGATTTTATAACTGATTTTGAGGGGTGTCACCCACATACTGTGCTATTTAATAACCAAACCGTATCATTCAATAGTTCTACAGATACTTATTACTGGGATTTAGGAACAGGAGTTGGTTCTATTGATGCAAATCCGTTGATTACATACTATAATGTATCTAAAACAAAGGATACAACATTCTCAGTTCGCTTACGTTCAGTGAGTGAGCACGGGTGTGTAGATTCTATAAGGAGGACAATAACAGTTCATCCTAGACCTTTTGCAGCAATGGAGCTTACTAGCGAGTATATATCATGTCCTCCTTTTGATGTGGAAATTGAAAATAATTCGCTTGGAACTAATCTCACATATTACTATAAGTTTGGGGATGGAGCAGATTCTACCACAACAAACTCTGCGAATATGATTCATACTTTCGATAACCTAACTTCAGATACTCAGCCATATCAAATTGATTTGAAGGCTGAGAGTCAGTTTGGTTGCGATGACTCTGTTTCTCAGACTATTTATGTTTATCCACATGTTTTTGCAAATTATATTGCAACACCAGGCTATCAGGCATGTAGTCCTTTTGAGGTGAAATTCAATAATACTTCGGTAAATTCTCGTTTCTATAAATGGGATTATAGCGATGGTATTACATCGTCATACACAGACCCATCGCATACTTTCTTGAATTTTAAAGAAACCGATACAACTTTCAACGTTAGTCTTCGTGCATGGTCAGAGTTTAACTGTGTTGATAACGATACTCAGCAAATAACGGTTTGGGCAAGGCCTATTGCAAATATTGCAGCTGAACCACCACTAAAAGTCTTCCCCGATGCTACATTTGATATTTACAATCAATCTAACCCTGGAGCTGCAGGCTGGACCTATAGTTGGGATTTTAATGATAACACTTTCTCAAATCTTCGAGACCCAGGCTCTCATACTTATTTGCGTTGGGGACCTAAAGAGAATAACTATAAATACAATATTAAATTAAAGGTTGAGAGTCCACATTGTGTAGATTCAACTATGACAACTTTGTATTTATTGCCCGCTGTTCCAGAGGCAAGTTTTGCAGGTAATATCGACTCTGCATGTTCTCCTTTAGAGGTGCACTTTATAAATACTTCGCTTTGGGCTGATTCTTACCTTTGGGAATTTGGCGATGGTACAACATCTACAGAAAGAGAGCCTATACATACATTTACCGAACCTGGATACTATACTGTTAAACTTACCGTTACAGGCGATGGTGGAAATAGATTTTTCTACAGAGTTTTCAGGGTATACCAAAATCCAACAGCGGCCTTTGCAATTCATCCTTTTAGGGTAATGCTACCCGATGCAACAGTTCATGGGTACAATTTATCCACTGATTTCAGTCGAAGCCTATGGGATATGGGTGATGGAACGGTAACTACGGATAAAGATCCAGTCCACACTTACACTGGTTTAGGTAACTTTAAAGTCTCGCTTTGGGTTTATATGGATTATGGTAATGATGTTTGTGTAGATTCTATTTCAAAAAATCCTGCAGTTTATGTTGAGGGTACTGGCGTTATTAAGTTCCCTAATGCATTTAAACCCAACAAGAATGGACCTAATGGTGGAGTTTACGATGCCATTGACTATAAAAATGAAGTTTTTCACCCATTCCATCAAGGGGTGGTTGAGTATCAGTTAATGGTGTTCTCTCGTTGGGGTGAACAAATTTTCACCTCGGACAATGTAAATATTGGGTGGGATGGTTATGTGAAAGATAAACTTGCTGACCAAGGTGTTTACATGTGGAGAGCCATCGGTAAATTCACCAATGGTAGATCATTCGATATGAAGGGAAGCGTTACATTGTTACGATAGTTAGAATAGTAAATTTAATTTATTTATCTATTTTTGTTTTAATATTGAAAGGGTTGAGCAATTTTAAAAAATATATTGTTTCGGTATTGTTGGTCTTGAGTTTTGGCACAGTTCGTGCTCAAGATCCTCATTTTACTCAGTTCTATGCGAGTCCACTCTTTTTGGCACCATCATTCACTGGAGGGATATTAGGATATCGCACGGTTCTTAACTATAGGAATCAGTGGACATCAATTCCAGGTTCTTATAATACTTTTAGCTTGTCATGGGATCATAACTTTATTGCATTTAAAAGCGGGTTAGGTTTTGTTGCTGTACGAGATCAGGCCGGAGCTGGAAAACTTGGAAACACAAAGATTGGAACTTTATATTCATATGATTTTACTCCAACTTCTGAATGGCATATACGTCCTGGACTTGGATTTTACCTGCAGCAGATATCAATTGATTTTAGTAAATTGATATTTAGTGATCAACTTATGGATCCGGGAACTCCAACCTCTGTTGCCCCCCCTGGTAATAGTGCAGTTTGGGATATTGATGTAGCTACCTCTGTGTTGGCGTACTCCGATAATATGTGGTTTGGAGCAACATGGGATCACATGCTAAAGCCTGTTGCCTCTTTTTACGATGAGGACTCGAGGACCCCCTATAAATTTTCTGTCTTTGGGGGATACCGATATATTACTAAGGGTTTTCTAATGAGTAGAATAGAGGAGTCTATAACATTTGCATTCAATTTCAGGGTACAGGACATTTATAGACAGTTGGATTTAGGTTTATATTGGTTTACACAGCCTTTAAGTTTTGGTGTGTGGTGGCGTGGTATGCCCAAGAATAGCACTACTCGTCGTGTTGATGCACTCGCTTTTATGGCAGGTTATAAGTGGGATCAGGTTAGTTTAGGCTATAGTTATGATTTTACTGTTTCAAAATTAGGCTTGAACTCTGGTGGATCCCACGAAATTTCTTTTATTTATGAGTTCAAAGTATTGACTAAAAAGAAGTGGAAAGCAATACCATGTCCAACATTCTAATTATTGATATCAAAGATGAGAAAATTCTTACTGGCTTTTCTAATCCTTCCTTTACTCATATCCTGCAAAAAGCAAACTAAAGAATACTTAACGATAGAAGGTTTTGCGCAAGGAACCACTTATAGTATTGTTTACTATGATTCGTTGAATAGGGATTTTTCCTCAAGTTTTGATTCGTTGTTTACTGTCATCGATAATTCTATGTCGGTTTACAACGATAGCTCAATTATCTCCAAATTTAATAGAAACGGAATATCCGTGGTTGACGCACAGCTAGCAGAAGTAATAACTATTGCAGATTCAATTTATCGGGAAACCGATGGTGCATTCGATATTACAGTGGGGCCAGTTATCAAATTACTCGGTTTTTGGAAAGATAAGGCAAAAGGGATTGATTCATCCAAGGTAAAATCACTATTACCCTTAATAGGAATGAATAAAATCAAACTAGAAGGATTTAACCTTACAAAGTCTAATCCTAAAATCCAAATTGATGTGAATGCCATTGCGCAGGGTTATACAGTTGATGTTTTTGGATGTTTTCTTCTATCTAAAGGTGTAAATAATTACTTGGTTGAGGTTGGTGGCGAAATTACAGCCCAAGGAGTTAATAGTAGGGATACATGTTGGGTTGTTGGTTTAGATAAGCCCGTGGAGAATGCTATGCCTGGTGAGAATATACAAACAAAAATATATTTAAGTGGTGGAAAAGGCCTGGCAACTTCAGGTAATTATCGGAAATTTATTGAGGTTAATGGCCAAAAGTATTCACATACTGTAAATCCCAAAACAGGATTCCCTGTTCTAAATTCATTGCTTAGCGCTACAGTTATTGCTAATTCTGGTGCAAGAGCCGATGCTTTGGCCACAGCCTTTATGGTTAATGGTTTAGATTGGAGTGTTAACTATATTCAAACACACACTAACATTGATGCATACTTAATCTACTCCGACGAATCGGGTGGATATAAAGTGTGGATTAGCGAGAATCTTAAGAAAAGTATAAAGGAGTAGTTAAAAACCTTTCTTAGCACTATTGGTACTGCAGTTACTTCCTCCGCCACATCCACAGGAGTAACCTACGTCGGAATTATCCGTTTGGCAGTCTGTTTTCTTTGTTTTTCCTAATATTACTTTTAACGAGAGTCCAATAAAAACTAGCCCTATCAGGGCTACAGTTAGTATTATAAGTTTAAGAATTGCCATGATAATTTTTATTTACATTAAAAATATTAATCTCTTGCATGCTCATAGCATGTAGCACATTCGTTATTTTTTTTCTTTCCCCAGCACTTAATCTCGTCGTGCCTAGGACAGCTTACACCTCTTTTTCGGAGTTCTTTATTGTGACCAGCAGAGGTTTCTGGAAATTTATGGGTTTTGTGGAAAAGTATTTTTATCGCCATACCAAGTAAGGCTAAGAAAAGAATACCAGCAGCAAGCGCTATTAGTTTTAATATTTCCATTACTTAATTTTTCACAAAAGTAAAATTTGAAATTCACATTATTGATTTTTTAATCAATTTGTGTCCGTCAAGATTTATAAGAACTCCAAATCTTGTTTTATCATTCTGTATTAACAACAGAAAGTTCTTGTTGTTCTTGGAAATTTTAAAAATATTATTAATTTTGTTGAGGAATATAAATTTTATGTAAAATGATTTATTTAGCATATGTAGTTTTTCTTATACTTAATTTAAACCAACCACAACCTATACTCAACGAAACAATTGAGGAATCAGTTAACCAGTTTACCAAAGAGTTAGCAAATAAATACTCGAGTAATTTTAAGGTTAGTGTTGCTATCCTTGAATTTCGCACCTCTTCAAATAAAGTATCTCGTCTCAATCAGTTAATCCAAAAAGAGTTACATCAGTCTATTGCGGCTTACAATAACTTTAAAGTTATCGAGCAGTATAGTGTTAATCATATTTTAGAAGAGCAAGGGTGGAGCTTGGAGAACGCTAATAGTTTTAAGTCTTACTCAGCTATCAATGAAAAATTGTTTAAAAATACGGGTACAATTGCAGATGTGTTTCTTTATGGGATAATATCCTTAGATGAAGAAAATGTGTTCATTACTGGATGTATTGTCCCAGGAGGAGTGATATCTAACGGTTCCAAGAAAACTTTTAAAATTCCAGTTAATAATTTGCCTTCAGATTACTTGGAGAAAGATTGATTATTAAATACAACCTTGATTTGTTAGTTCTTGTTTAGAACAATCTTTTAGTTTTGTTGTTGTGTAATGCAAAAAGTTATTACATAAATTTAGTTGATTATGTCTAAACAGAATACTACGCAATTTTCGAAAGAGGAAATTTTAAACGACTACTATTTGGCTACACTTAGCCGTCAAATTAGTTTGATGGGGCGTAAAGAGGTTTTAACCGGAAAGGCAAAATTTGGAATTTTTGGTGATGGTAAGGAGTTAGCCCAAATTGCTTTGGCAAAATTTTATAAGGAAGGCGATTGGCGCTCAGGCTACTATCGTGACCAAACCTTTATGATGGCCGTTGGGGCTTTTTCAGCCGAAGAATTTTTTGCACAACTTTACGGTCAAACCGATGTTAAGTTGAATCCTGGCAATGCAGGCCGTACTTTTAACAATCACTTTGCTACCCGTAGTTTGAACGAGGATGGTACTTGGAAGGATTTAACCAAGCAGCGTAATAGTACTGCAGATATATCCCCTACAGCAGGTCAAATGCCACGATTGTTGGGTCTTGCATGGGCTTCAAAGTTGTTTAGAGATAATAAGGAATTATCAAAGTATAATAAGTTTAGCAACAGTGGAAACGAGGTTGCATTTGGAACCATTGGCGATGCCAGTACATCCGAGGGCCATTTTTGGGAAACAATAAATGCCGCTGCTGTTATGCAAGTTCCAATGGCTTTAGCAGTTTGGGACGATGGTTATGGAATTTCTGTTCCTCGCGAGTATCAAACTACCAAGGGAAGTATCTCCGAGTTACTTAAAGGTTTCGAGAAAGGTGATAAGGATTCTACAGGCATAATTTTATACAAAGTAAAAGGTTGGGATTATGCAGGGATGATTGCTGCTTTCTCCGAAGGGGTTGAGCGCGCTCGTAAAGAGCATGTACCTGTTGTTTTTCACGTTACAGAGATTACTCAACCTCAAGGTCACTCTACATCGGGTTCGCACGAGCGTTACAAATCCGCAGAGCGTCTTGAGTGGGAAAAAGAGTTTGATTGTAATAGACGATTCCACGATTGGATTGTAAAGGAGAAAATTGCCACAGAGCAAGAGCTTGCTCAGACTGAGCAAAAAGCTATTGATGATGCAAAGATTGCACGCGATAAAGCTTGGGATGCTTTTACATCACCAGTAAAAAAGGAGCGCGACGAGTTAATTAAGATTATCGATAATCGCTCCTGTATGTGTAAACGTGAGCATGTTGATAAAGTAGGAATTATTACGAATCAACTAAAGGCTATTCAGAGTCCTATCCGCAAGGATAACATGAGTGCAGCCAAGAAAATTCTACGTCACGTTTGTACAGACTGTACAATGCGTAGTAAACTTCAAGCCGATTTGAGTGCTTGGTTGGACCGTAACCAAAAGGATGGACATGATAGGTATAGTTCTGATTTGTACTGCGAAACCGACCGTGCTGCATGGAAAATCAAGGAAGTAAAACCAGTATTTTCTGAGAATTCACCAATGGTAAATGGTAGAGAAATACTTCGTGATAATTGGGATAAAGTATTTGAGAAAAATCCGTTAGTAGTTGCATTTGGCGAAGATGTTGGTGGTATTGGTGGCGTAAACCAATCGTACGAGGGAATTCAGGCTAAGTATGGTAAAAATAGAATTACCGATACCGGTATTCGAGAAGCCACCATACTTGGTCAAGGATTAGGCCTTGCTTTACGTGGAATGCGTCCAATAACCGAAATTCAGTATTTCGATTATCTGCTCTATGCGCTTCAAACCATGAGCGATGATGTGGCCACAACTCGCTGGAGAACTAAAGGCGGACAAATGGCTCCAATGATTATTAGCACTCGCGGGCATAGGTTAGAGGGTGTTTGGCACTCTGGGTCCCCTCTTAGTATGGTAATTAACTCAATTCGTGGAATATATGTTTGCGTTCCACGCAATATGACTCAAGCCGCAGGATTCTACAATACTCTGCTCGAATCCGACGACCCCGCTTTGGTTATTGAACCGCTAAATGGTTATCGTTTAAAGGAACGTAGACCCGATAATGTTGGGGAGTACAAAGTGCCACTGGGCATTCCAGAGATTTTAAAGGAAGGAACCGATGTTACGCTTGTAACTTATGGTAGTTGTGTTCGAATTGCGCAGGATGCTGTTGACCAACTCGCTGAATTTGGAATTTCGGTGGAGTTAATAGATGTTCAAACATTACTTCCGTTCGATTTACCAAATATTGTTTTGGAGTCGATTAAGAAAACAAATCGTGTTGTATTCTTTGATGAGGATGTTCCCGGAGGAGCAACTGCATTTATGATGCAGAAGGTGCTTGAGGAACGCAATGGTTATCAGTACTTAGATTCTGCTCCCAAAACAATTACTGCGAAGGAGCACCGTCCTGCTTTCTCAACCGATGGCGATTACTTCTCCAATCCAAATGCTGAGGATGTTTTCGATGGAATCTATCAGCTAATGCACGAGGCCAATCCAAAACGATATCCAAAATTATACTAGAAGTATTTTAACAATAACTCTGACAGGGCTAAAAACCTTGTCAGAGTTTTTGTTTTTTTGTATTAACTATATTTGAAGTTACTGCTCAAACTTTAATTCAGCTTCCTCCATTTTTGCATCATCCGCCTCAATTTTCTTAATCTCTTCGTCGGTGTACTTTCTAATTTTAATGTTGAAAGTAGCCATAAATACACTCATGAATGGGCTAATAATATTGAAAAATGCATAAGGAGCATACGTTAAGGTTGGAACTCCCAGCACAGCCGCTTGCGTTGCACCGCAAGTATTCCAAGGTATCAATGCTGAAGTTACGGTTCCAGAGTCCTCCAATGTCCTACTCAAAAGTTCAGGTTTTAATCCTCGCTTACGGAAAGTTTTTGCAAACATCCGACCTGGTACAACAATTGAAATATATTGGTCTGATGCTGTAACATTAAAGAACAGGCAACTTCCAACAACCGAAGCAACAAGGGAGCCCGTTGATTTTGCAAATCGAATAATGGTTTCAGTTATTTTAACCAATAAACCTGCCGACTCCATAACACCCCCGAAAATCATTGCGGTGAGAATTAACCAAATAGTATTCATCATTCCAGCCATTCCTCTTGTTGTTAGTAATTCACTAATTTGAGGGTTGGATGTTTCTACCGAAACTTGTCCGTACATACTTTTCATTACAGTTATATACGATGCTTTAGCATAGTTGTCTGTAACTCCAGATATTTGCTCAATTATGTGGGGTTGAAGGATTATTGCAAAAACTCCACCAAGTAATGCTCCAAACATAATGGAGGGTAATGGTGGAAGTTTTTTTACGATGACTACTATTAAAAGTACCGGAACTAAAAATAACCAAGGAGATATGTTGAAAGTTGAATCCAACGTGCTAAGAGTATTTGAAATATCGGCGGTACCATCAAATTTATATGTAAACCCAATCACAAGAAAAATGATAAGAGTGATTATTAGAGTTGGTGCGGTTGTGTAAACCATATACCTTACGTGCGTAAATAAATCTGTACCAGCCATTGCAGGGGCAAGGTTTGTTGTGTCGCTTAACGGTGACATTTTGTCGCCAAAGTAAGCACCCGAAATTATTGCGCCGGCAACAATTGCAGGATTGAATCCCAGCGCATTTCCTATGCCTAGCAATGCAACACCAATGGTTGCTACCGTCGACCAAGAACTGCCTGTTGCTAAAGAGACTAAAGCACAGATTACTACAGTTGCAAAAAGAAAAATTTTAGGATGTAGAATTTGAAGTCCATAGTATATCATAGTCGGAACAACACCACTTATCATCCAAGTGCCGGCCAGAGCACCTATTAGCATCAGTATCAATATTGAAGGCATTGAGGCTCCAATGGTTTTTACTATTATACCCCGGACACTATACCAACTATGACCCAAGTAAATTGCAATTACCGCTCCAATGGTAGAGGCTAAAAGCAGTGCTATTTGGTTTGCACCTGAGAGTGTGTCGTTGCCAAAGTAAATAACATTTAACGATAGGAACAGAATAAGGAATATAATAGGTATAAATCCTTGAAGCAAGTTTGGTTGTTTAATTGTTCTGGCCATTTTTTAAAGTTTTTTTTCATGTCGAAGATAGTTATTTAGTTGATTAATACTACTTATCAACATAATTCCATTAAACTTTTACATTGTCTGGCGTCAAATATTTGTAAATAAGATGTTTATTTTGGCATAGTTTTCGATTAGTATAGTTTGGGTTTTAATCTGACATTTTTAAGTTTATCACATAAATCTTACAAAATGGCCACTTCAAAAGAACTAGGATTCGATTTTTTTAAGTTCAATTTTGAGCAAATTCCACCCAAAGGCGGACGCCTTTTAATTGCTCAACCCGAACTGTCCGACCCATTCTTTAAAAGAACGGTGATATTCTTAATCGACCACGATAAGAATGGCTCCATGGGATTTATTATCAACCGTCAACTAAATCTTAGTTTAGGTAATATAATTAGTGGATTTCCTGATATCGATGTAAATATTTCCGTTGGCGGTCCTGTAAGTTCCGAAACAATAAACTTCCTTCACACCTTTGGCGATGTTGTCCCAAACTCCGTTAATGTTGGGAATGGGCTTTACCTCAATGGTGATATTGACGCCATAAAAGGATTAGCAATTGCAGGCAAACTGAATAAGGAGAATTTTAGAGTTTTTATAGGTTACGCTGGTTGGGGTGCTCGGCAACTGAATAAGGAGTTAAAAGAGGACTCGTGGGTAGTTGCCAATTTGGATTCGGCTCAAATGATGAAAGGGCTTTACGATAACTGGTACTTTACTGTTCAGCAACTAGGGAAAAGATTTAAAGCTTGGACTATCTATCCCGAAAATCCTTCCTTAAACTGATTTTGGGAAAGTATACCTATTTAAAGCATCAATAATTTTTTTGCTTGCATTGCAGAAGTAACGGTTCTGCTTTATTCCTAGCACCCAGCGTATTCCGTTAATCGAGTTGGTGAGGAAAACCTCATCGCTATCCATAAGAGCTTTAATGCTAAACGCAACCTGATTGTTGATTTCGTATCCCAATGTTGGGGCAATTTTACACACAACCTCGCGCATTATTCCAGGAATACAACCTTCTGCTAAAGATGGAGTGTAAATGGTGTTACCTTTCACAATAAATATATTTGACGATATTGTTTCGGACACTCTATCCTCATTGTTCAGAATTATGCAATCGTCCAGTTCGTTTGCTTTTCGGTATAAACCAGCCTTTACAAAAAGTAGTGCGTTACAACTTTTTACTGACGAGAGTTTATTTATTGGCTTTTTGATATCGGTGTAAATATCAAGTAAATATCCTTGCTTGTTGAGTTCGTAAAAGGTTGTGCTTAGTTCTTGGGTTTGAATAAGAACTCCTGCATTATTATTGGTTGGTGTGTAAAAACCATCGCTATTTCGGAATACCGTTATTCTAACGCGAGCGTTTCCAAAAAACCGATTCTTATTCAGTAAACGGGTAATA
Organism: Bacteroidota bacterium; assembly: GCA_029560875.1. Classification (GTDB taxonomy): domain Bacteria; phylum Bacteroidota; class Bacteroidia; order Bacteroidales; family Tenuifilaceae; genus SB25. The sequence goes on from JAKQKB010000171.1 coordinate 26,920, forward strand.
GTGTCGGAGATAAACGTTTCGTTCAAGTAAGGTGGAATATCTATCTCCAAAACCTTCATGCCCTTAATAAGTCGGGCAAGGTGGAGTGGGAGATGTTTGGCCTCTGTGCCGTATGCTAAGATTGTTTCAAAAACTCCATCGCCATATAGAAACGACCTATTGCTAGGGAGCAGCGCTGGGTTGTTTCCATCCAAAATATTTCCATCAATCCAAATGAAGTTTTTTGTAGGCATTAAATTAACCCTTTTTGAACGGCTAAATTTACTGCTTTTTCGAATAATATTGGTTGAATAAGCGGATAGGTTAAATTATCCGGTAAATTTTTGGAGATGTGTATTTCGGCTATTTCACTATCAGGAAGTGGCCCTAACGTAATTTCTTGTGCAATAAAAACTCTTCCAGAACTTTTGGCAACATCAGTCTCAACCGAATAGTCTAATAGTTCAGTAAGGTTGAATTGCAATGCGCCTGTTTCCTCAAATAGTTCCCGTTTGGCTGCATCATTAACCGATTCGTTTGGTTCAATATGCCCTCCGGGCAATTCCCAGGTGGTTCGTTGTTTATTCCGTACAAATATCCAGCCTTCTGCTGTAGTTGCAAGGATTACAACGTATTGATGATTGTTATTCTCGGAGATATTAGATGTGTTTACTTTTATGGTCATCATTTTTTATATCAACTTCAAGCTACTCAAGAAGTGTAATATTAATTTTGGGTTAATCAGCAGTGGGTATATAAACCCAAATACAGCTCCAATAAAGTGTGCATCGTGGTTAATGTTGTCGCCCTCCTTTTTGCTCATGTAGTGTGAGTATGCTAAGTATGCCACGGCAAACACAATCCCCGGGATTGGAATAACCGCCATTAAGTATAAACTCTCGAGTGGGTCGAAGAAAACACAGAAGAAAACAAACCCCGATACCGCTCCCGATGCTCCCACACTTTGGTAGTAGTAGTTATCCTTATGCTTTTTTAGTGTGGTAAGTGTGGCAATTACCACTCCACCAAAGTAAAGTACAAAAAAGTGTAGTATTGGATAATCAATGTAGCCACTTGCCTGAAGTTGCTTAAGCCAATGTTCAACCGCCATCCCAAACGAGTATAGCACAAACATATTTATAAAGAGATGCATGAACCCTGCGTGAACAAAGGCGTGGGTAATAAGCCTATACCATTCCTTGTTTTTGAAAACACGGTATGGGCTTAAAAGCAGCCGTTGCATAAGATTATTCTCGCCAAAGGCATATAGCGATATGGCAACAGTGACAACTATTATAATTAGGGTCATACTTAGTGCAATATTTTGAAAACTAATTCTCGGAGCAGCTCGCCGTGGTCGGTGGAGTTGTTGTTAACTCCCTTCGAGCGCATATCGTAATCGCGGAGTAGCGCAAAAATATCAATACACTTTTTGGGATCATATTTTTTTGCGGCGGTTTCGTATTCGGCTGTGAAAAATGGGTTTACGCCCAATTCGCGGGCAATATTCTCTCGGCTTTTATCCTTTAAAAAATGCAACCGGAATATCTTTACAAAGTACTGATGAATTGCCGATACAGTGAGCACAAATGGATTTGCCGAAGCGTTGTGAGCAAAGTAATCTACAATTCTATTGGCTTTAAGCACATTTTTCTCGCCCAATGCCTTTGTTAGCTCAAAGCGGTTGAAGTCCTTGCTGATGCCAATATTTTGCTCTATGTTTTGACTTGTAATTTGTTTGTTATCGGGTGGAAGAGTAATGATTAATTTCTCCAGTTCGTGCGAAATTTTGCTTAAATCGTTACCCAAGTACTCATTGAGTAGATTTGCTGCAACCAAGTCAATCTTGATATTCTTTTGTTTGAGGTAATTTATAATCCAATCGGGTATTTGGTAATCGTAGAGTTTTTTCGATTCAAAGAAAACACCCTTTTGTTTTGCAAGGTTGGTAACCTTGGTTAGCCTATCGGACTTACCTTTTCCGTCCGATTTAGGTTTGTGGCAAATTACCAGAATGGTCGAGGGTTGCGGTGTTTTAAGGTAAATTTCGAGGTCGGCAAGGTTTTTTATGTTTTGCGCCTCCTTTACAATGATAACCTGATAGTTTGACATCATTGGGAAGCGGCGAGCCGAGTTAATTACATCGGCAATGGAGATATCCTTTCCGTAGATAATTGTTTGGTTGAAAGCTTTTTCTTCTGCTGTTAGCACATTATCGTCAATGTAGTCCGATATTTTGTCGATGTAGTAAGTTTCGTCGCCGGTAAGAAAATAGATGGGCTTAAAAATCTTGTTTTTAAGCTCATCTATAATATTGACGTAAGAGTCGAGTGTTAAGTTCTGTTTTGCCATTTATAATTAGAATCGAAGATGCTTTACCGATTCGCTATTGTTTATTAAGCGTTTCATCGACTCAATTCCAATCTTAATTTGTTCCTCCACAAACAGGTTATCGACCTTTTTATCGCTATCGGTAGTTTTTACACCTTCCGAAATCATAGGCTGGTCGGTAACAAGTAGCATAGCACCCGTTGGAATTTCGTTATAGAAACCAACTGTAAATATAGTAGCTGTTTCCATATCTATTGCCATAGCTCGGGTTAATCGTAGATATTCTTTAAAATTATCATCGTATTCCCATACTCTGCGGTTGGTAGTTACAACAGTTCCTGTCCAGTAGTCGCGTTGGTGATTCTTAATGGTTGACGAAACAACGCGCTGAAGTGTAAATGCAGGTAGTGCAGGCACTTCTGGGGGCATATAGTCATTCGATGTACCTTCGTGGCGAATTGCCGCAATTGGGATAATAAAATCGCCTACCTCATTTTTCTTCTTTAATCCGCCGCATTTGCCAAGGAATAAAACTGCTTTGGGTTTTATGGCACTTAAAAGGTCCATAATTGTTGCAGCATTAGGACTTCCCATTCCAAAGTCAATCATTGTAATACCATCTGCTGTGGCGCAAGGCATATTGGCAAGTGGGTTTACAATTTCAACGTTGTGATATTTGGCAAAAAACTCCAAATAACCCCTAAAGTTTGTAAGCAAAATGTGGGAGCCAAAATCCTCAAGCTTTTGTCCGGTATACCGGGGAAGCCAATTCTCTACAATTTCTTCTTTGGTCTTCATATGTGTTGTTTTAGTTTAGATTCTTGTACTGGTTAAATTGTGTTCTGCAATAAAACATGCTACTTTTTTAATAAATTTTAGTTGCAATATCTATCTTTTTTTGAAAAAATAAATTTTGCAAAGATACTTCTTCCCATTAAAAGCAAAAATAGTGTTTTTAAACATAGTAAGTGGAATTCAAACTTTATTTTGATATAGTATTGCTTGTCAGAGTTTTATGTTTTCAGTTCTTAATGCTTAAATAATCTTAATATTGTAAATATGTAATAAACATCACCTTCGGCTAGGTTTTATAGTATAAACATCTATATATGTTGCTACAAATAATCTTATATATATTTTTGCACTATGAGCGAAATGGTCAAGATACCGCTAAATCTACCTAGTTACTCCTGTAAAACAAGGGTAGTAGAATCGGGATTGCAAATATTTGACCCTATAAGGAAAAAGTATGTGCAACTAACGCCCGAAGAGTGGGTTCGTCAGCATTTTATCAATTATTTGGTTGAGCAATGTGGTGTACCTGCAGGTTTAATTGGTGTAGAGGTCGCTCTGAAATTAAACGCAGTAAACCATCGGGCCGATATTGTAATCTATAGTAAGCAGGGAAATCCTATTGCTCTTGTTGAATGCAAGGCCCCTGAGGTGGAATTAAAAGCCCCTGTTATTGAGCAAATAGGAAGATACAATGTCCATTTTAAGGCAAAGTATCTGTTTATAACAAATGGTTTAAAACATTACAGCGTAATAGTGGATTGGGAGAATAAACAGTTTATGCCATTATCGACCATTCCTAGTTATATTGAAATGATTAGTTAACACAATATCTACTTATTATGAGCAACTTGGAGAAATATTTTGAGAAATTCCGAAACAATATTGTCGGAATCGATGCAACATATAAGACCGTTTATGGTGAGCAAAAGTTAATTTATGCCGATTGGATTGCCAGCGGCAGGCTTTATCGTCCTATTGAGGATAAGATGCTCGACGTATTTGGTCCAATGGTAGCCAATACTCATACCGAGAGTAGTCATACCGGTAAGTTTATGACCGACGCTTACCATTTCGCCTTAAAGGAAATTAAACGTCATGTAAATGCTGGCAAGGAGGATGTTATTGTTACCTCAGGTTTTGGAATGACCTCCTCTATCAATAAATTTCAACGTATACTGGGATTTAAGAATAGCAGTTTTGTATTCGAGAATCCAAAGGAGCGCCCTGTAGTGTTTGTAACCCACATGGAACATCACTCTAACCAAACCTCGTGGTACGAAACTATTGCTGAGGTGGTAGTGGTAGAGCCAGATAATCGTTTAACCGTTTCGCCCGACGAACTCCGCAAGGTTGTTAAGAAATATGCCGACAGACCAATGAAAATTGGCTCGTTTACTGCTTGCAGTAATGTTACAGGTATTAAAACTCCTTACCACGAGCTTGCCAAGGTAATGCACGAGGAGGGTGGTTTGTGTTTTGTTGATTTTGCAGCATCGGCACCCTATGTGGAAATGAACATGCATCCCGCTGACCCAATGATGAAGCTCGATGCAATTTTCTTCTCGCCCCATAAATTTCTTGGTGGTCCTGGTGCTTCGGGAGTGTTGATATTTAACTCGCAGCTTTATAAAAATCGTGTTCCCGACCATCCGGGCGGTGGTACAGTGGACTGGACAAACCCTTGGGGTGAGTATAAGTATATTGATGACATCGAGCGTCGTGAGGATGGCGGAACTCCTGGTTTCCTTCAGGCAATCAGAACTGCTTATGCAATTAGGCTTAAGGAGCAAATGGGTACTGATAATATTCAGAAGCGTGAAGAGGAATTGGTTGAACTTGCATTCGAGAAAACTAAAGGAATTCCTGGTTTGCACATTTTGGCCGATAATTGCAGGAATAGGATAGGGGCAATATCTTTCTACATGGAGAATATTCACTATAACCTTGTAGTTACTCTGCTTAGTGAGCGTTACGGAATACAAATGCGAGGTGGATGTGTTTGTGCCGGAACTTATGGTCACTTCTTGTTGAATGTAACCAAGGAGCAATCGCACAAGATTACCGATATGATTAATCACGGCGATTTATCGGAAAAACCAGGTTGGGTACGTTGGTCAATTCATCCAACCACAACCAATGCAGAGGTTGAGTATATTGCCAATGCTTTGAGGGAGATTGCTAAAAATGCTAGTATTTGGAAGGAAGACTATACATACTGCAAACACTCCAACGAGTTTTGCAATAAGAATCCTGAGGCCAGAAAATTCTGGACCCCAGTTCAGGAGCATTTCAATTTAGATTAGCTTTTAGGAACCCGAGGTTTTGGGTTGAGGAGCTGGAGCATCACTTCATCTTCCCAACCTTCCCTTGTTTTTAGCCACGATTTTTTAACTCCAACCTTTTCGAAGCTTTTGTTTTCGAACAATTGTAGACTAACTGTATTGTTTGCCGAGATATTACAGTAAAGTTGGTTTAGCTGAATAATTTCGAAACTGTATCGGATAAGTAGGCTTAATGCCTCCGAGGCATAACCTTTTTGCCTATGTTCTTTGTTGGAAATAAGAATTCCAAGCCCAGCACGTTGATGGTAAGGGTCAAAATCGAAAAGGTCAATTAAACCCACAGGAAAGTTCATTAACGAACTCTGATTTTTTGCCTCAATAATCAACCTGAGTTGCTTGGTTTCCCATATATCAAGGTGTGCGGTTTCTATATATTTTTTAAGAACAAAACGTGAAAATGGAGTAATGGTGTTGCTTACAGTCCATATCTCCATGTTGTTCTCCCAATTGTAAAGTGTTTCAATATCAGTTGGTTCTGGAGCCCTCAGTTTTACAACACTATTTTCCAGAATATTCTCTGTCATCCAGTTTGTTTTGTGAATTACTTGAATTTAACAATCATTGCGTTAGGGTATCCCAGAGGGTTTATCTTTTCTAGGTTCGATTGTGCCTGTTCTTTTGAACTATATGTACCAAAATAATACCTGTAAATTCCATCGGTTCCCTTTTGTTCAGTTGGCACAACACCTTTAAATGCACTTTTTTCAACAGGAGTTTCGCTGGTCATTAGCAGAATAGTATAAACAGTCTTAGCATTTTCCCTAATACTAAATTCATACTTGACTAACCTGCGAAGTTCAACCTCGCTAACCAAACTTGCATTTGGGAAAAACTCAACCACCTTGTTAAGAGTCGAAATAGCTTTGGACTTGTTCTCAAAACTGCCAATGTTTAGATAAAATGCAGTACCAATATCTGTTCTGGTTGAGTACATATCTAACTCACGCTCAACGTTCTTAATACTTTGATTGTTGATAGAATCACCAGTTCTAGCAATAAGAATGGTATAGGTTAAGTTCTGAGGTTTAAGATTCTCAGGAACATCAACATTATCTATCTGTATGCTTTTGTTCCCACTTATAATTTTAATGCTTGCTCGGCGATTCAAACATCTTCCAGCCGGATTATCGCTACCATCGGGGTTAATATTCGATGCAATGCTCGACAATGCTCCTAAGCCTTTTACAATAAACCTTCGTTCATCAATGCCTTTGGCTACTAAATATTCCACTACAGATTTTGCACGTTTTGATGATAGTTTTAGATTGTAGGTAGGAGAACCCTTGCTATCGGTATGTCCAATCACTTCTATATAAAGTTGAGGATTTGCCTCCATCAAACTATAAACTTTCTCAAGTTCAAATTTAGAGTCGCGAGAAAGCGTGTAGCTATCGAAATCGAATAGAATATTCTTGAGTTTTAAAGCAAGGCCTTGCGAGACTATTTTGGATACAAGGGTAAGTTCTATGTTAAAGTTTTTTTGCGAGTGGGTTTCTGGAATATATAAGTTTACAGGTTCCATTGTGTAGTTTCGGCTTGTAGCTTCCAGCACATAATTTCCTGGAATAATTTTAGTTGTAAAATCTCCCAATAAACCTGTAGGGTTTACTTGTGCGAAAACAGATGAATCGCTAATGTTTTTTATGGTTATAAGGATGCTATCTGAGTTAATTTCGGCATTATCAGAAAGTACAGTTTTGCCAAGTAAAGTGATATACTTTTGAACTATGGCAGGCTTGATATCAACCTTGTATATCTCATAAAAAGTAATTAAATCCTTACTTACAAGTGGCATTAAACCCGATGTGCTATCGAGCGGAAAGTAGTAGAATTCATCGTCGGGTGTGTTTATTGGGTAGCCCATGTTAATTGGAGTGGACCATTTGCCGTTTGGTAGTAGTTTGGAGTAGAAAATATCAAAACCTCCCATTGAGTTATGTCCCTGCGAAGCAAAGTAAAGAGTTTCTCCATCACTGGAGAGTATTGGTGATTCTTCGTTGTAAGGTGTGTTAATGTCCGAAAGATTCCTAATGTTACCCCAGGAGCCGTTGGGCATTAAATCGGCCATATAAATGTCAATACCGCCTAATCCGCCCTTCCTGTTTGATGTAAATAGCAATGTTTTATCCTTAGCAGCAAAGGATGCAAAGGTTTCCCAATCTTTTGAAGATATTCCGTTGTTGAGTTTTTTTACTGGTTGCCACTTACCGTTCACCAAGTTAGAGTAGTAAATACTACCAGTTGTTACATCGTTTTTGAATAGCAGAAGTTGTGTTCCGTTTTGGTTAAGTGCAGTTGAATAAACCTCACCTTCAATGGCCAGTTCAAGTGTAATGTTTTTGGGGGTACTCCATTTATCTTGCTCTTTGGTGCAGTAAAAAATTCCGCTATAAAACTTCTCCTTAACTGTAAAAATCATCGATTGTCTATCGCCCGAAAGGGTAGGGTAGTTGCAATTTTTGTTTCGTTCTGCAAAAGGAATTACTTTTTCAGTTTCAATTCTAATAGGAGTTTTTAAAAACTCCCTAGCGTTTTCGCAGGCCTTTATTTGCTGATTAACGTAATCTAAATTGTAAATATCCTTAACATCGAGCCTTTCTTTAAACTGAGAGAAAACTTCTAGTGCCTTATCAAGCATATGGTTTACCATGTATGCTTCTCCTAGGTTAAAAAGTGAAACAGGAGGGGCTTGTGTTTCTTTGTAAGAACCCTCATTATATTTTGGGTTAATGCTTTTTGTCGCATTTTCAAGGTAGGGTATTGCTTTACTTTTTAGCCCTGGAATGTTTAGGTAACATTGCCCAAGCCTATAGTTTACATTGGCATTGGTTGAATCCATTCTATACAATTTCTGGTACAGAGGAAGGGCTTCGCGGTAATCCTGCATTAGAATGTAGTATTCGGCATCGGTAAACGTTTGCTTGAACAAATTACTTTGGGCAAGCAGTGAGTTAAACGATGAGAGAAACACTAGAATCGTAATCAGAAATTTTATGGGTAATCTTCTATTCATTGATTTATTGATGATTTGCATTGTAACTCAGGTATAATAGGCTTTCTGAAATAATTCATCTAAAGGAACAACTTCCTTATTAAAAGCAAATTTAACATAAATTCAATAAACTGATTAAAAAACTTTTCCACAGTATTTAACCCCAACCATTTTGTTAAAAATAAGAGCCAAATTTGTTGAGGATAAAAAGGAAAATCTTTACTTAAGAATTTTTTGGTGGGTTTTGAATTATTATTAATTTTGTTTATATAATTAACATTATAGATTAATCTAAAATATATTAGAAATGATAAAAAGTTTATTATTTGTTTTTTTGGGAACTATTTCTATGTTTAGTGTTGCTCAGCAGAAAGTAAACTATTCTTATGATAACAACGGAAATAGGGAATCTAGGATTATAACATTAAAGGCTACACCACAAAATACTGCGGTTGGTAGTAAATTAGACTCTTCGATAGTTAATAAATATGAACAACCTGTAGAGAATATTATAGTAGAGCCTCGTGTTTACCCAAATCCTGTTCATACAACTTTGTTTTTTGTTCCTCAAGGAAATAGTAATGGGATAAAATTGAATGTCTTACTAGTTGATTTGACGGGAAAGGTGGTTTATAGAGCCGTGAGTCAAAGTAATAGGTTAGAAATAGATGTTTCAAACTTAACTCAAGGTGTATATATCCTCAAGGCATTTGGAGATAGAAAAAATTATTCATGGAAAATTATTAAAGAGTAAGAAACTCTCAAATCTAATTATTCAATATTATTCACTATGAAGAAGTATATTCTACAATACATATTGTTGGGTTTAATTACTTTGTTATTTAATAGCAATTTACGCTCTCAAATAAATACTAATTTACCAGTTGGCAGTTTGTCAGGTAGTTATTCTGTAAATCAAAACGGAGCAGTTACTTATTCTATTCCAATTGAAATACCTGCAGGAAAAGGTGGGTTAACTCCACAAATCTCTCTAGTTTACAATAGTCAAGGAGGGGATGGTATTTTAGGTGTGGGTTGGAGTATTTCTGGAACTTCATCTATTGCTAGAACACCTCAAACCTACGTTCATGATGGCCTGTCTTATGGAATTACTTTAACAAGTAACGATAGGTTTTCACTTGACGGGAACAGATTGATGCTTACCTCTACTGGGGTTGCTTATGGAGCTGATGGAGCAACCTATGGAACTGAATTAGAAACATTTTCAAGAATAACATCATACGGCAGTCCTGAGCCTTATTGGTTTAAAGTCGAAACAAAGGATGGGCGTGATCTTTTCTATGGAATTAATGAAGATGCAAGGTTGAGAACTCATGGTGTTTGGAAAATATTTAACTGGTTATTATCTCGTATAGATGACAAAAGAGGCAATCAAATATTTTTTTATTACAACAATGGCTATGGTGAAGCCTCTCTGGATAGGATAGAATATTCAGGTATTCAGGTTAGATTTAATTATGAAACTAGACCAGACCAAAACAAATTTTTTATTGCCGGAGGTGAATTAAAACAAAGTCAACGATTAATTTCATTAGAAATAAATGTTGCGGGTACCAAACTTAAAGAGTATAAGTTTACCTATGTAGAGGGCAACAAAAGCAAGTTGTATTCAGTTACAGAATTTGGAAGGAACGGAGAACAGCTTAATCCTACAATAATTGATTGGGGTGCTGTAAAGCCAAGTTTCTCCGAAAGTAATTCATTTTTAGTTGAAAGTGGACGATCAAAGCGTTATTACTTTGGTGATTTCAATGGAGATGGAAGGTGTGATTTTATATTAACATCAGGTAAGAGTGAGGTGGGTGCTACTCACGATAAGTGGGATTTATACTTGGCAAACTATGATGGAACTTATTATACAAAGCAAACAGGTGGAACTTTAAATTCCGATTTTAAAGGGTTTTATGTTACCGATGTTAACAATGATGGCAAGATGGATGCGCTTATGCGTAAATCCGTCAAATATACTTATTGCTGTATCCCCTGTGAAAGTGGAGGGACTTTTCCTATAGAACAAGCTATCGGGTCAGGAAATGATGTTGAAGTAATACTAGAAGAGCGCGCCTCTTCGGAAGAGAAGATGATTGTACTACCTCCTGATGATCCAGATCCTAATTGCTGTCAAGCATACTGCTCCTACAATAGGGAATCATTTTTCTTTTACACCTATAATGGTACCTCAATGGTGAGGGGAAGTCAAAGTTACGATATAGTATTAGAAAACTCTCCAACTGATATTATAATGTATACTGGACAAGACTTTGATGGTGATGGAAAGTCTGATTATTTGATTCTAGATAAAAATAAGAATTACAAAAGTTTAAGACTTTCGAGTTCATACGTTCAAGCACCTCCTAGTTTTAATACACCCAACAGTGTTGATTTTTTAGATTTTAACGGCGATGGAGCTACTGATATAATGTTGATTAAGGATGGTAATTGTAAAATACTTTCCGTAAACAACCTAACTCGTAAACTTGATGTAATTTATGAATCGGGGTTTCCTACTAAATGGCATCGTATATTTTTGGGCGATTTTAATGGTGATGCTAAAACAGATATACTCTCTTATACTTATACTGGAGATAAGACATGGAGAATTAGCTTTTCCAATGGCACCGGCTTTGCTTGGCCCTATGTTGAAGATCTACCATTATTGAAAAAGGATCCTGAAAAAGATGACTTAGACAATAATGTATATGTACAGGATTTGAATAATGATGGGAAAGATGACATTCTTGAAGTATATTCTAATTTTGTAAATGGCATAGCCTCAGAAGCAACTTATAATTATTTTATCAATAATGGTAATGGCTTTTTTACAAAAGAATCTCTTGTTACAGGACTTTCAAGTCATAAAAATAATGTGTCTTTTTTTGATAGAGATGGAGATGGAATCGTTGATTTATTAGATCGACAGGGTTTTTTGAATGAACCTTTTAAAACTATTTTTTTCCATAAAGAAGAAAGTACAAATTTGGTAAGCTCTATAACGGATGGGTTTGGAAGGAAACTCAGTATTACCTACAATACCCTACCCAAAATCTCAGGTTCTAGTTATACTTCAGAAATAGGGCTAGCATTCCCATTAATGAACTTCAATGGAGCGTTAAATGTTGTTACAAACACAAGCAGTAGTTATACAGGACTTGAAACAACATCCATTAATTACAAGTATACCGCTGCAATTATTCATAGACAAGGGAAAGGTTTTTTGGGATTTAAAAAGTTTACCCAAACCAATCAGCTGACGGGATTAAGTTCGAGCACTGAAATAGAGATTATGCCTACAGTATTTTTACCAATGGTAAAGAAAGTTGATGTAACCCTTGGCGCTCAGAGTGTGAGTAGTACGCTAAATACGAATATCATAAAAAATCTTGGCAATAAACGGTTCTTTACATATATCGAGAAACAATCAATAACTGATGCTTTGAAAGGAATTACCAATACCGTGACTCACACTTACGATAGCGAAAATTGCGGAAATATAACCAAGATTGAAACTCAGTATGGTAATGATCTGAAAGAAACTGTTGTTAACACTTATACTAAAGTAGAGGCTTGGTGCAATTCAAAACTTCAGACTGCAACAATTACACGCACGCGAACTAAACCTGCAAGTTCGCATACTGCCAACTATACTTATTCGTATTATGCTAATGGATTGCTTCAGAGTAAGAACGGAATGGGATTAACAAAAACCTTCGCGTACGATAGTTATGGGAATATAACCTGCCAAAGCACTTCAGGGACAGGCGTTACTGGTGTGAGAAAAGTATCGTATAAGTATAACTCTACAGGAAGAAATGTTGAGGAATATTCCGATGAAGCTAATGCTGTTACACGATACACTGTTGATCCAATTACAGGTTTAACCTTAAAAAAAACGTTACCAAACACAAAAACAATTTCATACGAGTATGATGGATTTGGAAGGTTGATTAAAGAGATCTCTCCAACTGGAGTAACAACAACCTATGGATTAGAGTGGGACAGTAGCACATCTAAGGCTCTAACTAAGAGTAAAGTAAAAGTAGGAACAATGCCTGAGGCGTCCACGTGGTTTGATGCTTATGGTAGGGTTGTAAAAACTCAAAACCCAGGATTTAATGGTGATTTATTAACAACTACCACATACAATTTCAAGGGTCAAAAGCAGAGTGTTACTAAACCCTACTATTCTGGTGAGAGCACCAAGACAACGAATTATGAGTATGACTCATTTGGAAGAGTTGTAAAGGAAACAATAGAGGGACTAGTTACAAATTACACCTATGATGGAAACACCACCATTGTTAAATCGCCTCAAGGTGAGACTGTAACGAAAACTGATGCTTTAGGGAATGTTATTGAATCGAAAGTAAATGAGCAGTTGGTTTACAATACTTACAACGCTATGGGTAAGGTAATTGAAATTAGACCTCAGTGGGGAGCTTCAGTAAAAATGGAATACGATAACAATGGTTTTCAAACAAAACTTATTGATCCATCAGCAGGTACAAATACTTTTCAATATAATGCACTCGGAGAACTATTGGAGGAGACAAATGCAAAAAATGAAAAATGTAGCATAACTTATGATAACTTTGGCAGAATAGTTACAAAAAGTTGGCCTGGCTTCAGTTTAACATATCAATACCATTCAAGTGGAGGAGGAGTTGGAAATGTAAAACAGATTGCTGCGGGAAACATTATTGAGACTTATGAATACGATTCTTATGGACGTCTCGATAGTGTGATGATGAGTGGAGTGGGCACTGGAAGTTACTCATACAAGTATACGTTCGATTCCTATGGTAACACAACAAACATTAGGTATCCTGGAGGGCTAACCGTAAACCAAGCATACCGTAATGGTTACCTTGAGGAAATTAAAACTGCAACGGGTGATGCTATATGGAAAGCCAGCAGCATGAACTCCTCTGGCATGGTCACTGAATCTATTTATGGGACAAATGTTTCACAGTTAAATTCGTTTGACAAATATGGATTTCCGACATCCATTAAAACGACTGCTTTGGGTAGTTTAGTCCAACAGTTTGACTACGGTTTTGATGTTGCTAAGGGAAATCTATCTTGGCGTAGGGATGTAAAACATGGTTTGACCGAAAGTTTTGGTTACGATGGTTTGAATAGGCTTACATCATCGACTCCATCAAATACAGGTATAGCAAGTAATTACACATTCGTGGAGAATGGCAATATAACAACAAAATCAGGCATAGGTGAGTATGAGTACACCAATACTGCGAATGTTTATGCTCTTACCGGTGTAACTGGCGAATTGGCAACCATTCAGCCTGAAGCGCAAGGAATCACTTACACCCCATACAACCAGCCCAAAGAGATTATTAATGGAGATTGGAAGGCCATCTTTGAGTATGGTCCTGATTTAAATCGAAGGGAAATGAAGCAATATCAAGGTGAAACTTTAAAGGAGACTTGGATTTATTTTGGAGGCTTTGAGGAAAAGCGCTTGCCTAGTGGTGAGATTTATCAGCACTGCTACATCAGTAGCCCCAATGGCCAGGTCGCCTTATTTAGGAAGAAAAATAGCGAGAACTATACCCCGTATTTTATCCTAAAAGATCATTTAGGCTCCATAACCGCCTTGCTTAACACATCGGGGGGTATTGAACAAGAGTATAGTTACGATTCTTGGGGAAGACCACGGAACCCAATCGATTGGAGTTATAACGGACTAGTTTTAAATACTTATACTAACAGAGGGTATACATTCCATGAGCACCTCAGTAACGTTGGCCTTGTAAATATGAACGGACGGCTATACGACCCGTTACTTGGGCGTATGCTAAGCCCCGACAACCATGTGCAGGCCTCAGGTTTAGCTCAGAATTTTAATAGGTATAGTTACGCAATGAATAACCCGTTGGTATTTACAGACCCCAGTGGGGAATTCCTTGCACTTCCATTTATGGCATTGGTAACTATTACAGAGACCTTAAGCAATGCAATTAACGGTTATGGCTTTGATCCTATAAAGTCGTTTAATACAGCAACAAATACAGCATCAGCTATTAGCAATTGTGCTCGTGTCCCCTTGGGTTCATCATTTAGCATAGGGCTGGATCCCTTAAATTTTGGAATATCATTAAATCACACGTTCAAAGAGGACGGTATGTTCTCAACAAGTAGCAGTTTTGGCATTAATCCTTTTGGGTTTTACTACAGTACCAGCATGGTAATAGAACTAGGCGATGCTCAACTGGGCTTTGGTTTGGGAGGTGGTAACAATACCACCTCGTTTGGAATAAGCGCAAAGTATAATGGCTATGGATTAGGGTATTACCAAACAGCATACGGAGGTGCAAATAGCCAATTAGTTGGAGGTATTAACGTTTATTTGAATAATGTTTCCATAAGGCTTGAGAATGATTTCTTGGCATTCAAGGGAGAAGATCGCTGGAGATCAAATGCTTTAGAGGTAAGTGTTGGTAATTTTTCAATTGGAACACATCTTTTTAACAATGATCCGAAGGGTGAATGCAATGGAGACATTAATGATTGCGTCGATTTGTCAAATGCATTCAGGACAAGGAAAGGAATATTTGGAACATGGAAAATCGGAAAAACTTATTCTAGTCCTTTATATCTTGGTTATAGATTTGGAAACTCATACAGTAGGATTGGATATAGTCACCCCATTTTTCAGAATATTACTCAAAACTTCACACATAGGCATGGATTCTTAGGCTTACCATTTGGCTATCAGAATCTATATAAAGATTATTCATCTTTCCAATATGGTCTGTATGTTGATGGTGGATATTATAATCCGTATTCTATATGGGGGAAATAATTATGAGATATTTTATATTGCTAGTAATTTTTTTTGCTGGTTGTGGTATTGTTAATGTACCTGTTCAAACAAGAGATAGTTTCACTAAATGTTATTGTGAGAAAAGCATAGGAATTGATTCTTTGATTAATATTAATGGTGTGTACGTCGATAGCAAGAGTTGGAGCAAAGAACCGACAATTAGTTCCTTTGATTCTATGGGGCATGTCTTTATATTTTACAGCAATGGATTTTTCCTAAAAGATGCATGTATTAGTTGTTTCCTTTCGAATAAGACAAAATACAATGGAGGTGGGGAATGGGGGCTTTTCTCTATTCATGGAGATACTATAAAAGCGCAATTCATTGAACCACCAGGGTGTATGTCTTGGAGCAAGGGTGAGATCTGGTTTGAAATTATAGATAAACAAACTATTCAACTGTTATACATAAAATACTATGATGCTATTACTGAAATTGAAGTGAAAAATCATTTAAGCAAAAAGAATGGCGACATTTCAATATATAAGTTTTTACCGTTAGCCGACATTCCAGACTATAACAAATGTTGGTTAATCAAAGAGCGTTGGCTTTGGTGTAATGGTCTTGAATATGAAAAATGGAAAGAAAAAAAATGATTTAATCATAAAAGTTCTAGTTACATCGAAAACGCCTCTTTTTTCTGATTAATAAAACAATAATCTATTATGGCTATAAAAATTTCCAATATAATCAATGGCTTCCATAAGATGAGAAAGAATATCCAATTTATTAGAGTCATTGTTTTAGTTGCGATAGCTGTATGTCTTTATAGTTGTAAGATGCTTCAATATACAGGATCGTACTATTATGAGAATATTTACAATTTCTCATATAATACCGTTGATAGCGCTTGTAAAATATTTTCCAAAAGAGTCTTAGAGTACCAGATCCCCGATAGTATTGTACTTGATGCTATAAATAAAAGTACAGACTCTATTTATAGACGGAAAATGAAAACATTACAAATCACTAAGGTATATTATCCATATGAGCCAAGTATTATGAAGCCATACTATGTTTGCTGGTCAGCACGTATGCAATGCTACTATATTTATACAGTTGCTGATAGAGGAAATTATTCAATACTTATTTTAGATTGGATAAAAAAGGGTACTTGGCATTCTAAAGCTCTTTTCCCAAAAGACTTAAATGATTGGGAAATTAATAGATTCAAAAATGATTTTATATCTATTGTTATATCTAACATTGATTCTATTTTAATTGAGATGAAATGCAAGGCTTTAAGTGAGCAATAGGAATATTGGAGAAATTCTCTAGAGTTTATGCCCCATTACCATACGAAATGTCTTTTGTATTAATGAAATAGCGAGTATTGAAAAAATAGGTGAAATGTGTTGAAATTTTAAATTTCATAAAAAGGAGTTCCTTTTATAAATTTTGCTGTTTAAGATGGAGTTTTTGTAATAGAGATAGGACGATATAATTGCTATACGCTGCAATCGTGCAACAAGTACTGATAAAAAAGGAAAACTACAATTTTGGGTTTTCCTTTTTTGTATTTAATATTTCTCACCAGCTTCCGCCAGCACCGCCACCGCCAAAGCTGCCGCCACCGCCACCGCTAAATCCTCCGAAACTTCCAGAACCTGATGAGAAATTTCCGAATCCACTTCCTCTGCCACTTCCGCCCAACATGCTCAGAGCAATCCAGAATGGAACGCTCTTTCCTAAAGAACTTGAGTTTGTTCGGTTGTGCTTGCCCATCGACAGGATTATTATTAAGAAAAAGATTACGATAAAAATAATTCCTGCTATTGGCGATTCTTTACTTTTATATTCATCGGCAGTGTATAGACCTTGTGCCAAATCTATAATTACATCGGTTGCTTTGTCCAAACCTTTTAGGTAGTTGTTTTGCTTAAAGTAAGGAATCATCTCTTGGTCAACAATCCTGTTAGTAATAGCATCGGGTACAACCCCTTCCAGTCCATAGCCAGTTGCTATAAATGCCTGACCTCGTTCATTGCCTACTTTGGGTTTAACAACTATAACAATGCCATTGTTCTTGCCTTTTTGTCCAACACCCCATTTTTCACCAATTCTAAATGCAAAATCGGATACATCGTAACCGAGTAGGTCGTTTACAATAACAATATAAATCTGTGTTGATGTTGTGTCGTGGTATGCCCTAAGTTTTCCTTCCAGTGCAGTCCATTCGCTTTCCGAAAGCAATCCTGCAAAATCGTTTACTAAACGCGGGGGATTCATTGGTTCAGGAATATTCTGACCTTGAACCTGACTGCTAACGAATAGTGCTAAAACTAGAAGTATTTTGCTAAATATTTTGTTCATTGTTTTCTGTTGTTTTGGTTCGAATATTTAGTATTTGCACTATCCAAATGAGATGTTGTTGTCAAGTTCATTGATATCGTCATCTTTGTATGGAAAATACTTTTTTAACTGTTCTCCAGCCAAAGTAATTCCAGTAACAAGACCTTCGGCAAGGTTGTTTTCCTTGAACTTATCGAACATCACCTGCTTGGTGTTTTCCCAAAAATTCTCAGGAACCTGTGCATTTATTCCGGCATCTCCCAAAATAGCAAACTTATGGTCTTGGATTGATAGGTAAAACAGAACTCCATTCCTCAGTTTTGTTTTATGCATTTTAAGCATAGCAAATGTTTTGGCTGCTTGGTCGAGCACATCACCTTTACAGGTTAAATCTATATGCACCCTTATTTCGCCCGATGTATTGAGTTCTGCTTCCTCAATGGCATCAACAATTTGTTTTTGTTGGTCGGGTGTAAAGTAGTCTTTGGGCTTCATTTTTATTGTTTATTAATTAGACTACCCGATTTTGTTGTAAAATCGAATAGCCTAATAATCCGTTTTTTCTAGAATTTTACCTCAGGAGCTTTTTCTGCTCCAGCTTCGGCTTCAAAATAGTTTTTCTTTTCGAAACCAAATATACTTGCCCAAATGTTTTTAGGGAATTTACGGATGTAAGTATTGTAATCTTGAGCAACTTCGTTGAACTTTCTTCTTTCAACAGCAATTCTATTTTCGGTTCCTTCAAGTTGTGCTTGCAAATCAAGGAAGTTTTGGTTGGCTTTTAGGTCAGGATATTGCTCCACAACTACCATTAATTTAGATAATGCACTGCTTAACTCACCTTGTGCTGCCTGAAATTGTTTTAAACTTTCTGCATTCAAATTTTGTGGGTTGATATTAACCTGAGTCGCTTTGGCTCTAGCCTCAATTACTTTTGTGAAAGTTTCTTGCTCGTGTGCAGCATATCCTTTCACAGTGTTAACTAAGTTTGGAATAAGGTCTAATCTGCGTTGGTAAACGTTTTCAACATTTCCCCATTGCGATGTTACGGCCTCATCCTTAGTAACCATATTGTTGTATGAGCCTTTAATTGATGAGTAAAGAATGATAACCAAAAGGGCAATAACCCCAACAATAATCCATGTTTTGTTAATTTTCATAGTCGTATTTTTTAATTTTTAGTTTTATCCAGCAAATCGTTCAAATTTAAGTTAAAATTTGACAGGATAACATATGCCTACTTACTAATCAAAAAGTATGCTGAATTATTTTTTCTATGTTTTTTAATAACTTTTTTGGCTGTCCGAAATCGATTTAAATATTGTAATTTTGTGTCACTAACGAAAAATAAAAGCACTATAAACGATATGACACGCGAGGAGTTTCAAAAGCAAATACTACAAGGGATTCCATCGGAAATCCCTGCTGCAAAATCATGGGATAATTCAGTGAACCATGCACCAAAACGCAAGAAAATTTTAACTGTCGAAGAAAAAAAGTTGGCGCTTAAAAATGCCCTTCGCTATTTTCCGCCAAAACAGCATGCCGTTTTGGCAGGAGATTTTGCCAAGGAACTCGAAGAGTTTGGTAGAATTTATATGTACCGCTACCGTCCCGATTATAAAATCTACGCACGAAATATTTACGATTTTCCACATAAATCTATTCAGGCTGCATCTATTATGCTGATGTTGAGTAATAATCTCGACTATGCAGTTGCTCAGCATCCCCACGAATTGATTACCTATGGAGGAAATGGTGCTGTATTCCAAAACTGGGCTCAGTACTTACTTACCATGAAGTATTTAGCCGAAATGACCGATGAGCAAACACTTGTGCTTTACTCGGGTCATCCAATGGGACTTTTCCCTTCGCATAAGGATGCTCCAAGGGTTGTAGTTACCAATGGAATGATGATTCCTAATTACTCTAGCAAGGACGATTGGGAGCGTTTTAACGCGCTTGGTGTTACACAGTACGGGCAAATGACCGCTGGGTCGTTTATGTACATTGGCCCACAGGGGATTGTGCACGGAACCACCATCACTGTTATGAATGCAGGGCGTAAACGCTTACAACCTGGCGAAACCGATTTGCGCGGTAAAATATTTGTATCGTCTGGTTTAGGCGGTATGTCAGGAGCTCAGCCAAAGGCTGCCGTTATTGCAGGTGTTGTTGGTGTAGTTGCCGAAATTAACCCAAAAGCCATGGAGGTTCGCCATAGCCAAGGTTGGGTTGATGAGGTGTTTACTAGTTTAGACGAGATGATTCCTCGTATACGCCAAGCTTCGGCTAATAAAGAGGCGGTTTCGTTGGCATACCTTGGGAATATTGTCGATTTGTGGGAGCGTTTAGTTAAGGATAATGTTCATATTGATTTGGGTAGCGACCAAACCTCGCTTCACAACCCATTTGCAGGAGGTTACTATCCCGCAGGTTTGACTTTTGAGGAGTCGAACAAAATGATGGCAGAGAATCCAGAGTTATTTAAGGAGAAGGTTTATGAGAGCTTACGCCGTCATGTAAAAGCAGTTAATGCCATGGCCGCAAAGGGAATGTATTTCTTTGATTATGGCAATGCATTCCTATTAGAAAGTAGTAGGGCAGGAGCAGATATACTAAAGCCTAATGGAGATTTTATCTATCCATCGTATGTTCAGGATATAATGGGACCAATGTTTTTTGATTATGGATTTGGTCCATTCCGCTGGGTTTGTACATCGTCAGACCCTGACGATTTGGCAAAAACCGATGCAATAGCATTGGAGGTTCTTGAGAATATTGCAAAAACAGCACCGGCCGAAATTCAAGGTCAACTACAGGATAATATCCATTGGATACGTGAGGCTGGACGAAATAAACTAGTGGTTGGTTCTCAGGCTCGTATTCTTTACGCCGATTCAGAAGGGCGTATTAAAATTGCAGAGGCATTCAACAATGCAATTCGCAATAAAAAGATTTCTGCACCAATCGTGCTTGGTCGCGATCACCACGATGTGTCAGGAACAGACTCTCCATACCGCGAAACATCAAATATTTACGATGGTTCACGCTTTACTGCCGATATGGCAATACATAATGTTATTGGCGACTCCTTCCGTGGTGCTACTTGGGTATCAATCCACAATGGCGGTGGAGTTGGCTGGGGCGAAGTAATCAATGGTGGTTTCGGTATGACACTGGATGGTTCCCCTGAAGCCGACCGTAGGTTAAAAATGATGTTACTTTGGGATGTTAACAACGGTATTGCTCGCAGGAGTTGGGCTCGTAATAAGGAGGCAATGTTTGCAATTCAGCGCGAAATGGAACGTACTCCCTTACTGAAAGTTACAATACCAAATATTGCAGACGATAGTATAATTAATAATGTGGTGAAGGAGTAATCCTTCACCCATTTAATTCTATTAAGATGAAAGCAAAGAGTTTTTTTTACATTGTGGCTATATCTATTTTCGTATTTGGGTGTGAGAAATACGATGGTTCAAATACTATTGTAGGAATTTGGCAATGTAAAGAAATAACCTCTAATGGCATTTACAAAGTTTACGATGTTAGTATTGAGCCCGATGGGAAAAATGATTCTACAAGGTTTTGGGTATTTAACTTCTATAATGTTGGAATGGATTTCAAGACTTTGATTTCCCTTGATGATTCTACATTTACTATTCTATCAAGTAATTATTCACAGTATAATATTCAAGGTACTGGCAAATTTCATAAAAAACCATTTTCAATAGACTGGGTATATAGTATTAGTGGTGATCCGAATGTGCAAGCGCATTTCGAAAAACCTTAGTCGAACAATAATGAATATGGCCGATTAATTGTTCCTTTCATCGCGGCAAGATTTATGTTTCTAGCATAACGGAACGATTCTTTTCCTTCGAAGAAAATTAGCAAGGATGGGAATGTGAATACGGTTAACTTACCACATAAATCCATAGATTCATTTGCATTTATCACAAAGAGAGGAAGTTTTGGGAAATTGCTATTAAGCATCTCTTCGAGTTGAGGTAATAGAACTTTGCAAACTCCACAGGCCTCCGAATGAAAGTAAATTGCTGCTGCAGGTTTACTTATGGATTCATTAAAATCAGCAAAATTCTTAATCACTTTAATCATTTGAAATAGCTTCCATTTTTAAGCATTACCAGTGTACAGTCAAAAACAACTTCAATATTATTTTCTCGTGCCTTAGAAAGTAGTTCAGGATTCTCTGTTCCAGGATTAAATATTACGCGTTTGGGTTTAAGGCCTATAATGTAGTCGATATATGATGCTTGATTCTTTGGATTGAGGTAAAGTGTAACTGTATGAATATTATTGATGTCAATTTTTTGAGTGATAATTTCCACTCCATCAACATTACCTATTCTTGCACCAATAGCATAAACTTCAACACTATGATTAACTAGGCTTTTAATTGCCAGATAAGAGAATCTCCCTGGTTTGTTGCTAGCACCAACAACAAGAGTTCTATAATTATCCTTTACAGCATTCATATTTGCTTATTCTTTTTGCAAAAGAACAACGGCATAGGCTGCAACACCCTCTTCACGACCTGTAAACCCTAATTTTTCAGTTGTTGTGGCTTTTATCGAGATATCCTCGGTTGAGATTTGTAGTACTTTCGATAGAGTACCTTGCATTTCATCGATAAATGGCTTTATTTTTGGTTGCTGCAGGCAAATGGTAGAATCTATATTTCCGATAGTATAGCCCTTACTCTTTATTATTTCATTTGTTTTCTTGAGAAGTATTTTGCTGTCAATTCCTCTTAAGGAAGGGTCGTTGTCTGGAAAATGGTTGCCAATATCCCTAAGATTGACTGCGCCAAGCATTGCATCGCAAATTGCATGTATAAGAGTATCACCATCGGAATGGCCAACCGAACCCTTTGAATGAGCTATTTTGATACCGCCAAGCCAGAACTCATAACCTTCCTCTAGCCTATGTACATCGTAACCAAAACCAACCTTAATCTTCATCACTTAATGATTTAAAGATAAAGTTAAACGTTTTTTCACTAAAGCCAAAAACTATCCTTTTTTACCTCTACCACGAGTAGGTGTAAAATCGAATGATAGGGAGAATCTTACTGTGTTGGCCATAGGACTATTGAAACCACCCGTAGGGATTAAGTATGCAAAGTCAAAGTTGAAAATATTGTATTTTAATCCTGCACCAAGCGTAAAGTATTTTCTATTTCCTTTATTCTCGTGTTCATAAAAGTATCCTCCACGAATTGCAAACTGTTTGGCATACCAATATTCAATACCTCCAGAATACGATATTTCCTGAAACTCTTCCTTCATTCCATTTGGTGCATCGTTGAACGATTGCAACATACCTTGAACAATGGGTACATTTGGATCCTTTCCTGCAATAATTACATTTTGCCCTCCAACAGTACCATAAACAGGAGGAGTAGGTACTAGGAGTTTATTAGCATCAAGCGTTACGGAGAACGAGTTATACTGGTCAATATCAATTGTTAAACGCCCGCCAAGGCGCATATTTATTGGAATAAAGTTTTTGTTTTCGTCGTCATCGGTGTACGATAACTTTGAACCAATATTGGAAATATTAAGGCCAAAGGCCATTTCTCCGTTTTTGTCGCTAAGCCTAACAGGCCGTTGGTAGTACATTGCAATATCGGCAGCAAATGCTGTGCCCGCTTTTGAAGCGGATTGTCCCTGTTGCGAGTATCCCCCAGTTAAATCGGAACGGATATACCTAAAAGCCAATGCTCCCGAAATGTAATCGGAAAACTTTCTTGAGTAACCAAAGTCCAAAGAGAACTCGTTAGGGTTGAAAAACATAACCGTTTCTGATGATTCTGTATTTGTAAATGATATTTCTCCCATCGAGAAATATAGCAATGACCCACTTATTGTTTGATTCTCGTCGATCTTGTAGTATCCTGAAAGGTAGGATAGGTTTATATCGGGTATAAGTTTCCTTAACCATGGGGTGTACGAGAACGCTACTCCCCATTTTTTATCCATAAAAGGATATTTTGCAGGATTCCAGTGTTGCGAATAACCATCGGGTTGCGTTGCTACTCCTACATCGCCCATTGCTCCAGCCCTAGAGTCGGGAGCAATAGTTAGAAAGGGAACCGCTACTTTTAGTGCATTTAAGCCACCAGTCAACGACATATCTTCATCAAATTGTCCCTTTGAAACATTTGAGAGTAATACTAAGCTTATTAAGCCAAAAATTGAGAAAAATCTTCTAAACATAAAAATAAATTTAAGCGGCAAATTTAATGATTTGTTACAAAACAAATCGTAAACGAAAAATTAAATAAATTATTGTATTTCAATTGAAGCGTGACCACTTTTTAGCATTATCTCGCAATAACTATTTTCAGTTGTTTGTTGGCACTATCGCCGTCAGATGATTTTACAATTAGGTTACAAATATAAATACCCTTGCCTAATCTACCCCCATTGTAAGTATTGCCACTCCAAGGAATTGGACCAATTCTATAATTACCAGGATTGTTTTCAGAGTAATGTAATCGTTCCACAAGCATTCCGGAGAAGTTAAAAATCTGAATCTCAATATCTAGGTTTGCGTCGGGTTTGTTATGCTCAAAGTAAAAGGAGGTGTTATCTGTAATTGGATTAGGATAGTTATAGAATTTTTCAATTTTTAACTGGTTTCCTGATGTAACATTAAATGCAATTTCAGATTCGGAGCTGTTGTTGTAAATATCCCAAGCCTTAACTTTCAACCTATGCAAGCCCTGCGAAAGGTTGCTTATCTGGAAATCTATTATTCCGCTTTTAAAATCGTTGATTACCGATTGATAGTGATTGTTTAGGTTAAATTTCTGCTCCTGCTGGTTAAGTGGAGTTAAGGTTGCAATAATATCGTGACCAATGCCAATTCCTGTAGTGTTTATTCCGTTTTCATCGGAAAGTTTTATTAAAAAGCGAGGATTTGGGTCGGAGATTCCTCCATTAACAAAATTCTCATCGTTTAAGAAAATACTAATTAAAGGACCGTAATTATCTATGGTAGGGTTTGGGTTTATTCCGCCAACAGTAATTGCTTCATTGTATCCCATTGCTGTTTCAACTTCATCTTCGGCATAAAAGCTTATTCTGCCGCTACCGTATTGGTAGTTAATATCCTTAGGAATGGTAAAGTTGATGGCGAAATTACCATTTTCAACCGTAGCCTTGCCTTTGTAGATAATATTGTCTACCGATGAAAATGTCATAGTACTTCCTCCATCGTTTGCTAAGGTTGTTACCTGTTTTGCCTTATCAAATACTGTAATAGTTGCCGTTCCATTGAAACTCGCATCGGGAGTACCATTGAAATGCGAAACCTGCCCTGTAAGATTTATTTCGCTAAGTGCTTTTAATGTGTCAATGGGATTGGTTATTGGAACATTATTTACGGTTAGAAGTTCCAATTGCTTTTTTGGATATTGAAGTTTGAGGGCAGGGTCGCCCAACAGTGAAAAGTTACGTTTGTTGTAACCTGTGCCCGATAGGTTTTTGGTAATTCTGACCAAATCGCCTAGAGTATTGTAGGAACCATCTGCATTTCTTTTGAAGATATTTTTTACAAAGTTGTAGTTAAGTACAAAATTAGGGCTTGAGTAAACAAGACGAGTAGTTGAAAGCAATGCTACTCCACCTCCTTTAGGTGAAAGTAAAATCCATTCTCCAGTCGATGTCATATGGTAATCGTCGAAACGACTAAATTCGCAGGTGGCAGTTACAAAAAGTGAAAGAGCATTGATATTCTGCCACGATAGAACATCATCAAGCATTATCGCTTTTTCGTGCGAAAGCCATCGTTCATTACCATGTCCTGTGTAATTTACAAGCAATGATCCGTTATTCACTGTTGTATTTACGGCCTTGGTAACATCGGGGTAACTTGCTCCGCCCGACGAGGTTGTTTGCTTGTAAGCATCGAAGAATATTTTTTGAACATTGTACTCCTTGTGGTTTGTTTCAATATATTCGGCAAGGGTGTTGGCATCTTGCATGTGTACATTTCCGTCTTCATCGTCACCAATAAAGCAAAGTTGGCTTTGCCATATTCCATTATTGCTACCGCTCATGTAGTTTTTAATTTTATTGACAACAACATTTGCCTCCTCGATATTTTTAACAGGGAGTCTTCCAATGCCTATATCTAATAACCCATCGGCCCCACCTTCATCGTCGTCAAGTAATCCAAAGAAATCGTCGGTAACAAAAGAGTTGGTTTTGTTGATGGAACGATCAGATTGGTATGTTAACACTAAATTTGTGTTGCTTTTAGAAGTTGATAAGTTGTTGTATGATCCATCACCGAACAGAAGTAAGTATTTTGGCATTTCGTTTTCTCCGCTGGCTCGCTTATAAAGCATTCGCATTAGGTTTCTAATGGCACTAACATCGGGATTGCCGGATGAGAATTCATTGAAAACCTGCTCATTAGTCACCACGGCAACGTTTAAACCATCGTTCTCCTGATGAAGAGTTGCTATTTCGTTCGAATGCGTTAAGAATAAAGGATGGGTAACAATAACCATATCGGGTTGGTTTAACCCATGTAGGTTTTGGTTTGGAACTTCATTAACAAAGGTTACACTTAAGGTATTGCTTGGCTCATAAGCAATGAATTGCTTCAGGGTTCCCGTTTCTTGTTTAAATGTTAACTCATTACCTGTTAGCAGTGTTTGAACTTGTTTGGTAGCGTTGATATTTGTAACATCCCAAACTTTGGTGTTAGAATTGACATTTTGAATTGTAAATTGCGACACCTTTCCGCTACCAACGCTCTGAATATCCCTAAACATTAGTTGATTTCCGCTATAAGATAGGGTTTGCTTAGCGTTAATAGTGATAAAATCAAGCCAAGCTGTTGAGGCCGAGTTTGGTTTATTGTAGGTTAGTTCAATGGATAAACTATTTGTGGGTATAGTTGTGGTGTAAACCTGACTGTTTACGGAGGCAACATCTGCTAACTCATCACCAATAATCACACTGCCTAAATTTAAGTAACCAAGAACTTGTGAGTTTGCTTTAACTTGAAAGTTACTAGACGAAGAAGACCTTGCCGCTGCTCTAACCCAGACCTTTAAGGTGCTTCCTGCTTCTGGATTCGACATATTTGTAATATATCTACGGGTTGTTGTAATATCAAACGATTCCCCAAACCATTCTCTTCCTGATTTTACCAAATTTGTATCGTTTTGCTCAAAAGTTACAATTGCATCGTATGTATTCACATTGTTTGTTACAGATTCTGGCGGTGTGGATGCATTTTCAATCAACAGTTGGGGCTGACTTGTTGTAATAAAGTAGTAAATTTTGCTTGTGTACGGATGTTGTTCTAAACTCCACATACTCATAGCGGAGTTGTAACTTAAAGTTTTCGGCCCTTCAGCGTAAAATAAAATATAGTCACCTTGGTTGAATACTCCATCTGTTCCTTTTTCAATATATATAGGTATAGGATTTAAATCATCCGCTGACGGCTCATTATTCATGTACGTAAGCCTTTTCCCTCCATTGCCCCAAACGCTTATGTTCGAGAGGTTCGTTAGCCCAAAAGTTTGTAGTTCAGAGTGGGTTATTTTATGAATCCCGCTATTCTCAACACTTACCTTAATCCATTTACCAGAGCTAAGTACCGATGCAGTTTTTGGAGCACTTTTATTATTGATGATTTTTTCGAATCCAGATTTTTCATTTATTGAGATTGAAAATGAAACTAACTTTTCAAAAACTCCATTATTTAGTCTTATTGAAGGAATTGTAATTTGTAGGAAATTTTTGCCTCGCTCCGTTGAGGTTGAATGGTTTAATGTGCTGTTCGTGAATGAGTCAAAATTCTTAATTTTTGTTTTCTCCAATTCATTTAGGCTTTCCCATTTCTGATTGTTAATGGTTAATGCATCTATACCGCTAATGTTCAAATCATCTAACCCAATTAGCTCGTAATAGGATGGAACCATAGTTACAGGATCTGGGTATACAGCTCTTTCGAACCATAAAAAGACATCATTGTCAATATCTTTCGTGGACCAATCAATGGTTCTTTCCAATGTAATTTGTCCAAATGACAACCAGGCATTAATAAATAAAAACAATATGAGTACAGTTTGCCGCATTGTTGAAAATTGATTTCTTTTGCAAAGAAACAAAACTTTATTTTACCTTTACCATTCAAAAACTATAACAATAAAAACGAAATAACGTAGTTGTTATTATGTATGGTTTTATTGCTTTGATATTCTAAATGATAAGAAAGCTTTTAATAATATTTGTTCAATTTGTTATAACATTTTCTTGTTCAAAAAGTTTTGGACAAGATCCTGTGTTTTCCCAACTTTTTTTTAATCCACTCAACTTGAACCCTGCTTATGCTGGTGCTAGTAAGTATATTAGGTTTGGGTTGATATACCGAAATCAATGGACGGTTCTCGATATGCCCTATACAACCTACGGTGTTAGTTACGATAGAACTATTCAGGCCATAAAGAGCGGTATAGGGTTTAATATTGTTTCGGATGTTGAGGGCAAGGGAATTTTTTCCAGAACCTCTCTTGATTTTGTCTATGCCTATGGCATTCAGCCATCCTATAACACCCATTTACGGTTTGGCCTTCAAACTAGTGTTATTATGCGAACCCGAAACTATTCCGGATTGGTTTTTCCCGATATGCTTGATATTGGGGGGAATGTTACTGGAACACAGGAGTACCCCGGGTTTACATCGTGGAACTACGATTTTAGTTTAGGAATAGCTGGTGATTATGACAATTTTTATGGGGGCGCAGCCGTTCATCATATACTACAACCGGTTGAGGCAACATACATGGAGTACAAGGCATTCATCCCCCGAAAATATACCCTTCATATTGGAGCCGACTACAATTTATATAAATGGTATAGGTTTAAAGACGAACTTATTTTTTCACCCAACGTAATATATATTCATCAAGGTGATTTTGATCAGTTAAATTTAGGATTTTATTTTTCGCGTTTTAGAGTTGTTGCTGGTCTTTGGTTACGTGAGAATCTAAGTTTTAATAGTCATTCCTTTATTATTACTGCTGGTTATGCCGATGAGGTTTTTAGAATAGGATATAGCTACGATTTTAGCATTTTCCAGTATGGTTTCAGAGGTTTACCAACTTCGTCGCATGAGGTAACCTTAGGGTGGAATTTTGAGTATAAAAAGGGAAAACGAAAATATAGGTATATAAAATGTCCGAAATTTTAGTTTTTTACGTTACATATATGGATATGATTTAAATTCTTTATATATTTGAGATTGTTTTAAGAGATAAAAATAATGGCTATGAGCTTAAAGTATAATACATTAATTCTAGCCCTTGCAGGTATTGTAGGGCTATCCTCCTGTGGAATGCTTGGCGGTGGTAAGAGTGGTGGTGCAAACCAATCATCTAAAACCGGATGGGGCTATAACTCAATGGAGGAAGGTGGTTTTGAGGTAGTAACAAATTGGCGTCCTGAGGCTGGCCCTGGTTTAGTGTTTATTGAGGGTGGTACATTCATTATGGGACGAGTTGAGCAAGATGTTATGTACGATTGGAATTCGAATCCACGACGCGTTACTGTTACATCTTTTTATATGGATGAAACAGAAACCTCGAACGTAGATTGGAGAGAATACCTACATTGGCTAAAAAGAGTTTATGTAGATTATCCCCAGGTACTAAAGAATGCTCTTCCCGATACTTTAGTATGGAGATCTCCTTTAGGATTCAATGAGCCTTTTGTAACAGATTATTTCCGTCATCCTGCTTATAACGATTATCCTGTTGTTGGTATCAACTGGTTACAGGCTAACGATTATTGTCAGTGGAGAAGTGACCGTGTAAACGAAATGCTTCTTGTTCAAAAAGGTATCCTTGAACTTGAACTTGGACAAAAAAATGAGGATAATTTCAATACCGATGCTTACCTAGCTGGACAATATACTGGAAAAGTAAAGGAAAATATGCCTAGCTTAAATCCCGAGCAACCAGAAGGTCGCCCCGTTCGTTTTGAGGATGGTATACTGTTACCAAAGTATCGCCTCCCAACAGAAGCAGAATGGGAATTTGCGGCATCTGGCCTAGTTGGTAATACCTACGATGAGCGTATGGTTGAACGCAAAATTTATCCTTGGAATGGCCATAACGTTCGTAATGCTGCTGCAAAGAATCGTGGTCAAATGATGGGTAACTTTGTTAGGGGGCGTGGTGACTATATGGGTCTTGCAGGTAATCTAAACGATGAGAATACATTCCCTGGTCCTGTTAAATCGTATTGGCCTAATGATTACGGTTTGTACTGTATGGCAGGAAACGTTAATGAATGGGTGTTAGATGTTTACCGTCCACAAAACTCAGAGGATGTAGATGAAATTAGACCATACCGTGGTAACGTATTTAAAACTCCTTATGACGAGAATGGTGTTTTTGCTCGTAAGGATAGTTTAGGAAGAATTCCTTTCCGTGAGGTTACTGAAGAGGAGGCTGCTAACCGTAGAAACTACAATAAGTCCTACTATATCAACTATAAAGATGGTGATGTTGCTTCTTCACTAAATTACATTGAGGGTGCTACTTTGAAGGAGAAAAACTCCAATGCAATGTATGACCAAGGAAAAGCTGAGGCTAAGAATGAAGCAATGACTACTTTAGTTAATGACCGTGTTAGAGTTTATAAAGGTGGTTCATGGCGCGATAGAACTTATTGGTTAAGCCCTGGTACTAGAAGATTCCTTGACGAAGCATCTTCAACCAACGATCTTGGTTTCCGTTGTGCAATGGAGGCTGTTGGTGCTCAATCTGCAAGAAAAAGAGGAGAATAACTCTTTAAAAGAAGATATTTTAAAAAAACCTCATACTTTTATGAGGTTTTTTGTTTTTTAATAATTTGATTTTATGCTAGAGAATCTATACCAACATTTTATTAAACATCCAATAGTAACAACTGATAGTAGGCATGTTCCACAGGGTTCAATTTTCTTTGCTTTAAAGGGCGATAACTTTGACGGTAATAAGTTTGCCCAAAGTGCGCTCGAACTAGGTGCGTCTATGGCCGTTATAGATAACCCAGAGTATTTGTCAGAAGGATGTTTTCTTGTTGATAATGTACTTAGGACTTTGCAGAGTCTTGCAAATTATCATAGGCGGAAGTTGGGAATTAAAATTATTGGTATTACAGGAAGTAATGGTAAGACGACAACAAAAGAGTTGCTGGCAGCAGTTCTTTCCATGAAGTACAATGTTTATGCTACTAAAGGGAATTTAAATAATCATATTGGAGTTCCATTAACTTTATTGTCGCTTACAAGCAATAATGACTTGGCTATTGTTGAGATGGGGGCAAATCACCCAGGTGATATTAAGGAGTTAGCAGAAATAGCCGAGCCAAACTACGGTTTAATTACTAATATTGGAAGAGCACATTTAGGTGGTTTTGGCTCCTTTGAGGGGGTAATTAGCACAAAGGCAGAATTATACGGTTTTATTGAAAAAGGTGGCGATAAGGTTTTTTATAACCAGACAAATTCCATTATAAATGATTTAATAGTTCGTTACCATTTAGAGAAACGAAGTGTAGCGTACTCGAGTTTTTGCTCTAGTTATGATATTATCAGAGAGATGGGAAATCCATTTTTGGCTTTAAAAGTTAAATTGGATGACGAAACTATTCTGGTACAATCGAATTTGGTTGGTGACTATAATGCTGAAAACTTATTGGCAGCAATAACTGTTGGTCGATATTTCGATGTGGACATTACTGCGATTAAAAATGCGATAGAGAGCTACACCCCAACTAACAATAGGTCTCAGTTCCTCAAGACTGATAAAAACACCGTAATAATGGATGCGTATAATGCAAATCCATCAAGTATGGATGCTGCAATCAGAAATTTCGCATCATTGAACTCTTTTAATAAAAAGGTAATAATAGGAGAGATGCTGGAGTTGGGAGAATACTCTGAAGTTGAGCATAAAAGAATTGTTGAATTACTAGTATCGCTTGGTTTCCAGGATGTATTTCTGGTAGGAGATGGATTTAGAAGTGTTCACGACAAATATCTTTTCTTTTCTAATTCCGATGAATGTATGGATTACCTTAAAAATCATTCTATTAGTGGTTGTACAATTTTACTTAAGGGCTCTCGTGGAGTTCGTTTAGAAAAATTGATGGAGTTGTTGTAGTGCCTATTGTGTTTTTTATGGAACGGTCTTAATGTACAAAAAAGTGTTAAATTATTTAATTATACGTCCGTTTAGTTTTTTCTTCTGAAATTAAAAGTACCTTTGACAAAACCTCCTATTTCATTTCATTTAAGGGGTTGGTAGTTTAACTTTATATTTAGAATTTTATGATGAACCCCTTACGTATTGGCAACTTAGTTGTTGCTGTTCCTGTTGTACAAGGTGGAATGGGTGTTGGAATTTCTCTTTCTGGTATGGCTGCTGCTGTGGCTAACGAGGGAGGAATTGGTGTAATTTCAAGTGCAGGATTAGGTCTGCTTTATCGGAAGTCTGGAGCAGATTACATCGAAGCAAGTATCCAAGGTCTCAAGGAAGAGCTTATGAAAGCTCGGGAGAAAACACTCGGTGTTATTGGCGTAAATGTTATGGTTGCAATGTCAAACTTTGCCGACATGGTAAAAACCGCTATTGCAGAGAAGGCTGATATTATTTTCAGCGGAGCAGGATTGCCTTTGGATATGCCTAGTTATTTGAAAAGCGATAGTACAACTAAGTTAGTGCCTATAGTCTCGTCGGGTAGGGCCGCTAAGATTATTTGTGAAAAGTGGAAGAAGGATTATGATTACTTGCCCGATGCAATTGTTGTTGAAGGACCTAAGGCTGGAGGTCATCTTGGATTTAAATCGGAACAACTTAACGATGAAAACTACTCGCTGGAACGATTAATCCCTGAGGTTGTTGCCGTTGCAAAGCAGTTTGAGGACGCTTATAATGTGAAAATACCAGTTATTGCGGCAGGCGGTGTTTATACAGGTCAAGATATTAAAAATATTATGAATCTTGGTGCATCAGGAGTTCAAATGGGAACTCGTTTTGTTACTACTATCGAGTGCGATGCGTCCGATGCTTTCAAGCAGACTTATATTGATGCAACTGAAAAGGATATCGAAATAATAAAGAGCCCAGTTGGAATGCCTGGTCGGGCTATAGGTAATAGTTTCATTGAAAAAGTTAGACTTGGCTATAAGCAACCTATTCGTTGTCCATTTAAGTGTATAAGAACTTGCGATGTTTCATCAAGTCCTTACTGCATTATTACAGCTCTTTTTAATGCATTTAGAGGAAATCTTGAAAATGGCTATGCCTTTGCTGGAACCAATGCATACCTAGCAAAAAAGATAATCTCGGTTAAGGAAACTTTTAACGAGATAAAAAGGGAGTATTTGGAAAGTAAGTAAATTTCTGTAAATCAATATTTATTGGTTTTTAAGGGAAAAAAACAGAAAAATATTTTAAAAATTTTCATCGAAAAATTTGTGGAAATGAAAATTTGGGCTACTTTTGCATCGCGTTTCCAAAGGGAAATGAGTAGTAAAAAGAGATTGGGAGCTTAGCTCAGCTGGTTCAGAGCACCTGCCTTACAAGCAGGGGGTCACAGGTTCGATCCCTGTAGCTCCCACACTAAAAATCAACCACTTGCAACGAGTAATCGTAGTAAGTGGTTTTTTGTTTGCAAACAATTTGCAAGCAACTCTGAGGTATGGCAGATTTACGAACTCAAACTAACTGCCATGGATAGCCAAGATATCAAACGCTTGAATGAGCTTAAAGGGGTGTTGGGGAACGCTCTGAGGGAGGTAGAGGGGCTTCTCGCCAAGTATGAGGAGCCTCAACCCCTCCGACATAGGAATAGTCCTAAAAAGGACAGAATCAATGATTACCGTTACCGATTCCTATCAGGCGGCATGACCCGAAGGAGGTAACTATCCCAAAAGCAAGTATTTAATCAGAAATCAACGCCCCTAATCGGGGGCTTAAATAAACTACCTATTTACTAATTAAACTATTTTACTATGAGTATTTTGAGATTTACAATGCCTGATAGCAGTATGGATGATAATAGCTCCAAGGCTATTTGTTTGGGCGATGTGGTTGAGTTTGATTCTGAACCAATGACCATTAGCGATTCAATTGAACGAATCTGCATTGTTATGAACGGTGATAGTACTTTATGCAGAAGCGTTAAGAAAACACCTGAAGGGTATGTGCTATCGACTTTGAATAAAGATTTGGGCGAGCAATTGATTAGGAATGCCGAAGGAGTTAAGCTGTATAAGGTAAAAAGTTACATTAGGGCATACTGAGTTGTTTTTTGATTTTCCATAATATTGTTTTAACTTTCGTTGAAACATTATTCTCTGATTATGAAAAGGATAACACTTACAAGCGTGCTGTTTTTATGCTACCTATTTGTTAATGCCCAATTAGTGCTTACGCCTCAGGGATTCGTCAGTACTAACGATACCTCAAAAAACTACATTGTGGTAAGTTTTGACTCTGTAGGGCAGAAGGCATTGTTTGATAGGGCACTGCTATACTTAAATACCATTTATGTTTCTCCTAAGGACGTTTTATCGCTAGTGGACTCAACCTCAATTACCATAAATGGTTTAAGCAAAGGAGCCATACCTAGAAACAATCAGCACGTATTTGACCTGAACTACTCAATAAACATTCAGTTCAAGCAAGGCAAAATAAGAGTAAATGCGCCTGCAGTAAAGTTGACAACTACAGTTTACTCAAATTTTCAGACGCTTTACATTGTTGCCAATAATTCCTTGGATGGGAGGCGACTGGGTATTTGGAACGAAAAAGGCAAACTGGTATCTGAACGCGCAAAAATAGAACTTGAGACCTTTTTCAATAAGTATATCGATGATATGGTTAAGGGAATTAATAGCAACAGTACCGATTGGTAATTGTCATGTCATTAGAAAGCCGGTTAAAGGAAGCCTACCCAGAGGTATATGAGGAGATAAATGCCTTACTTGAGGGGCTTGATATTTCCTGTATTCCAGATATTGAACGTTACTTTGTGGAGACCCAAGGGGCGATTGAGGGTAAGAACAGGGGGCTTTTCATCCTGATTGTGGTAATTCTGGTTGATAGACCACTATATCTTGGGGTTTCCGTGATGAGAAGAGGGGTAAGGAATGAGCTGGCCAGAATTGTTGGAATTATTCCCACCGCTGTTTCACACCAGTACAAAGCAACCAAGGATTACTACGATGTGAATAAACGGTTCCGGGAAGAGGTGAACACCATGGCCGATAAAATAAAACAAAGAATAATAGGCAATGAATGAGGAGTTAACCAGAGAGATGCATGATGAGTTCGCCGTGTCTAAGGAGACGGAGCGGGAACACCTTATCATTTTCGCCCACCTATCGGTACAATCGGGCCATATGACCAAGGAGGAGGCTCTTGAGTGGTATGGGATAACAGATGAAGAGTTTGGTATCACAGAAGCAGAACACTAAATTCTTTTAAAAATTCTTTTTGTAGTATTCGCGATTTCATTTTTGTTTATATTTGATAAAACATTTTTCCATAAAAATCGTTTATCTAATTAAGATAAAGCACTAAAAATGAACAGAATTCAGCATAGTAAAAGCACTACAACAATTTCAGTTGAAGTTGTTATTTTTAAGGAAGATGATAACTATGTAGCTTTTTGTCCAGCTCTTAACTTATCTGCGTATGACAGCACAATTCAAGGTGCAAAGGATGCTTTTGAAATAAATATGAAAATATTTATGGATGAGACTAGGCGGAAAGGTACTTTCGAGAGGTATTTGCTAAAACTTGGGTGGACTTTGAGACAACAACCTACCATTGAATACTCTCAGCCTCCTATTAACAGCATATCGTTTGGAAGCATGGTTAATAAAAAGATTGAAAAGGTAATCAATTCAAAAATGTCTTTCCAAACCTGCTAGAGTTATGGGCATAAAACCAATCCCTACAAAACTATTTAAGAAGTTTTTAAAGCAAGTTGGTTGCGTGTATATCAGAACTGAAGGAGGACACGAAATATGGGATAGGGAAGATGGTAGTTTATTGCGCCCAATTACATTACAAACAAAGAATAAGGATGTTCCAACTCTTCATATTCATACCTCATTAGAGAATCTTGGAATCTCTAAAAAAGAATTTGAGGATATATTATCGAAATTGAAATGAATATACAGCCGTGCAAATCACGGCTTTTTTTATTCTCTTTTCTTTATATAATTACCAAAAAGTCATTGGACGGAATTTTCCGCTCAGTGAATTCCTCCAAGGGTACCCATAGTATGGATACCCTAAGTCTAACTTAGTCACTTCTTCTTCCAATCTTTTAGCAACAATTGTTTTGACCTCCCGAATGAATCAACGATGGGGTAAGTAATACTTACATCATCATCTAATAGTTCGACACCCTAAGTCTAACTTAGGGCGTGGTTGTCAGTTAGATAATGATAAAGCTGACCCAATAGACTTTATTCAAATTATTGAACAAAGCACAAGAGTTGCATTTTTGCAAACCTATGGATAAACAGCAAAATCAATGCGCTGTAAATCAGGCAATATAGAGAAACGCTCAGAGGGGGCAGAGCATTAGTTGATTGTGCAATAAGCCTAAATACGGCTAAAGAAAAGGCTGTAGTGAAACGCGACACCCTTACAAACTACTTCAGGGTAAAGGTAGGTTTTGGGTATTAGTTTAATTAATACCCCCGAAGCGAATCGAAATTTTGATCCGCTAACAATTTAACATCCTCTACCATAGCCAACTCTTTAGCGGCATCTATGGTTAAGGCGTACTCAATTTTATTATGTCCTCCCCTTCCTGATTGTTCAATAAAATTATTGAGCAAAGAATAGGCCTGCCCAAAATTGGGTAAATGTAGGTCAGCCGAATTTTCGGCTAACCTATTACACCGACCAACTGAAAATTCCGACCGCTATCTTTTTAGAAATACGTCAATTAATTTAAGGTATTGAAAATTAATTCGATACATAAGTTTTATCACAGTTTGCAAACTGTGATAAATGATAACTCAAATTATTAAAAAAGTAAAGTTAAAACATGAAAATTTGCAATAAAGTAAATTTTTGAGTTATGAGTACCATATATTTAGATGAGGCCTCACGGTATCTAGGCATTTCAAAAAAATATCTATACCGCCTCACTTCAGAGAAGAAGATCGATTTCAAAAAGCAAGGGAAACGCTTGGTTTTTACAAGAGAGCAGCTTGATCGCTTCAAGGGATGCAGAGCCCCATTAATTGAGATAGAAAAAGCCGCTGAACTGTGTGGGCTAGAAGTTTCAACTATCCAGGAGCTTTGTAGGCAAAAGCTAATTCCAGCTTATAATAAGCTGGGAACCGAATTTTATTTATTCGATGTTTTGGAACTTGATATTTGGATTAAGAAGGGTTTATTGAAGGATTAGGAGGCGGGTTATGGGATTGTTGGATGTTGAATTACAGAGAATTGTAGATGAGGCTGTTGATAGGGCAATTGAAAAACGTTTGGGCTCAAATGTCGAAAAGCCAATACAGATGTTTGGGAATATTGATTTTGCGCTTAGCGTTTTGAATGCAAATGGTCAGGTTATTACCAAATCAACCTTGTACAACAAGACCCATTTGGGTCAAATTCCTTGCACGAAAGTTGGCAAACGGAAATTGTGGTTTTCCCGAAAGGAACTTGAAACTTGGCTAAAGCAGGGTATGCCCGATATTTCAAAATTTGAAGCATCTGAACGCATTGCAGGAGTATCCAAGCGATGAACTACATTTCATTGATTCGGCGGTTTTGGCAAATAGATATGGAGCGTCCTATAAGCCCTAGCGATACAAGGCTCTATTTCTACCTATTGGAGACCTGCAATTCGTTAGGCTGGAAAAACCCGTTTGGGCATTCCGACCGTTATTTAGCTGCCCGCCTTGGGATGTCAGTAAATACGGTCAGAGATTCTAGGGTAAGGCTTAAGCAAATGAATCTAATCGATTTTACCTCCCCGGAGCAAGGCTCAAAGGCCTTGAACGGACAGATGCAATATAAAATAATTGAAACCGTATCAAAATTTGATACAGTTACTGATACGGTTTCTGATACAGTTCCTGATACGGTTATTGATACGGTTTCTGATACAAACAATAAACTAAAAGAAACTAAACAAAACTTAAAGGAAAGCGCAAATATGCGCCCTGAAAAAAAAGAAATATCTGAAGCGTCTAGAAATTTAAATTCATGGGCAAAAGAGTTCTTTAACCCTAAGTACTTAGGAGATAAATCAGCACAATGCTTCGACCTCCTTTTAAAAGATTACACGGCGGAACTTATAAAAACATCGATTTTAAATGCCCGAAAAGACCAATTCTGGAATCAGAACTTTTTGAGCCCAGTGAAATTGCGCCAAAAGGATAGGTCAGGAGCTTACTATATCGATTTGTTTTTGGGCTTGAAACCTAAAAAGGCAGAAGGCCACGTTGGGCAGATTCTTGAACCAACGGATGAACGCCGCCAAAAATTAGTAAATGATTGGTAATAAAGTTAATATATAGATTATGCTATCAATTGAAGAATCAATAGAATTACTGCAGAACACTCATAAAATTCAAGTGCAGAGGAATCTAACA
Organism: Bacteroidota bacterium; assembly: GCA_029560875.1. Lineage (GTDB taxonomy): Bacteria > Bacteroidota > Bacteroidia > Bacteroidales > Tenuifilaceae > SB25. The sequence goes on from JAKQKB010000171.1 coordinate 65,192, forward strand.
AGGCTTTCTTTTGGGAATTATGATGAGTGCCGCTCCTTGCTGGAGAGAGCTTTTCTATACTGCGATAAATCAGTAAAGAAATTCGATTTTTTGCCCGAGTATGAGGAGGTTGTTAAATGGCTGGTTGACAATGAAGGCAAGGGGTTACTCCTAATGGGAAAACCGGGTCTTGGTAAATCTGTAATAGCCACTGGTGTCATCCCGGCCATATTTCACAATAGACTGAGAAAAGTACTAAAGCCTATCCCAGCGGAGGAAATACCCCTGAAAATAGAAACGATTATAAAGCAGCCATTCTACTGTTTGGACGACATCGGAACTGAATCAAAAGTCAATGATTTTGGCGAGAAGTACGAGGGTTTTAATAGGATTGTTAATGAGTCAGAAACACGGTTCAAACTGCTAATAGTAACCACCAACTTAAATCCAAACCAACTGCTTGACCGTTACGGCGAGAGAACTATGGATCGTTTACGGCGGTTATGTAAGTTGGTTAAACTCGATGGTGAATCTAAAAGGTGGTAGGGTTGATTTTGAAAAATTCAAAAAAATTCAAAAGAAATGGGTTTGACGAAAGGCCGGACTAATAACCCCGCAGGAAAACCAAAGGGTACCAAGAACAAAAAAAACAAAGAATTGCGCTTGTGGTTGCAGGAGTTCTTGGAAGGTAAAACCGAAGACTTGGAGAAGAACTGGAAGAAGCTTAACCCAGAACAAAAGTTTAGACTCTTTGAAAAGTTGCTGGCTTACTCATTGCCTAAGCCTCAAACTATGGATTTATCCGTTGGGTTGGATTTTACCAAAATGTCGAATGAGGATTTGGACAAGATACTGGATGCTATAATTTCAAAAGGTAATCATGGAAATGACCAGAAAACAGAAGATTGAGTTGCTGAAGGCTATTCAATTAGGATTTATTACGATTGAGGAGGTTGGAAAACTAAGCATTGGTTTTATAAAACTCCCCGATGGTAAGTTTAAGCGCGAGGCTGATGGGCAAATTTACACCAAAGAAGAGATTTGGTTGCTAAAGAGTAAAACCCCCGCCATTAAAATGGTCTTGGAGGATGAAGAGAGGCTTTCTTTATGCCTATTCACATTCTACCAGTTAATGATTGAGGCAACTGCAGGTGAATAATTTTTAATTAATAAATACAAGAGTATGAAATTGTCGGACATGAATTTAACTCCAGAGGAGAAGTCTAAGTTGCTGGAAGAATTACTCGCGGAGCGAGTGGTTATGCAAACTGAGTCTTTGGTTATGCTATTGGGAATCACAGAAAACATAATGAGCATAGTTGACAACCTCTCAAAACTCCCATCAAAAGAGCTATTAAAGGCTTTGAATACAGTAAAGCCTGAGATTGAGTCGCTCCAAAAAATAATCGATGTTGAACCCAAAAAATAAATCGGGAAATGGAAGAAGGAAAATATTTCGATAGGGTCCAATTTTTAAATGATGTGTCAGATCATAGATCTGCTGCAGAAGGACTAACTAGCATGTTAAAAAAATTTGAGGAACTTGATTTGGGCGAGGTATCAGAAGATGTATTGTCCAAGATTGTTTCTGGTTTGGATGAGTTGGAGCAATCCTGCTTGCAAAGACAGCTATCAACTTCAGGGAAGAATGCTCTCTTAAAAAATCAGGTTGCCGAAATCTTTAGTGAGAAATTTGGACAGTTCAAGGCATTTGTGAATACTATCATGGAGAGCAGGAGGGGCTTCTGCATTAATAACACCGATTTATCATTGATGCGGTTAAAGGGAACTGATGTAACCTTCGTTGGAGAGGAGAGGCTGATTGAGAAGCACACCTATGAGGCAAAGACTAAAACTCAAAAACAGTTTATTGAGCAAGTTAACAAAGTACTTAATGAGCTACAGGCTCTCAGAGAGATTGTAGGAAATGTACCAATTGTTGACTACGATGGTTGCTTGCAGTTGGAAGGAACTGACCTTGTTTATAACAAAGCGGCCATAACAATGATTGCATAAGCAGGGCTCACCCCCTGCTTTGTAAGCAGTTGCAGTTTGTTTTTAATAAACTGAAAATCAATAATATAATTAATTGTTTAAAATTGTTAGCAAATAATTAGCAAACAAGCCTGTGATAAAACATAGTTCACTAACATAGTAAAATAACAACATAGCAATGAAAACAACAGTTAGAGCCCTAAGAAAGATGATGGAGTCTGCCACGAAACTTCAACAGTTCATGAGTGTTAACCCAGAGGCTCATAGCAAGGTTAACGATCCTAATACAAAGGATAACGAAGTTATAGAACTCCCCGATGAAGCAATAGAGTGGTTAAAGTTCAAGATAGCATTTGAGCCCAAAGAGGGAGAGAACCTTGCAGAGAAGGAGTTCAATGATTACTTAAAGGAGAAATTCAAGGGTGTTGGTGAAGTGCCAAAGGCCACAGGTCTGCCAAAATCTTTGCAAAGTATGCAGTTTCCTGCAGGCTACCTTTTGGATGTTGCCGAAGAGGAACAGTAATAAATGATAGACTTATGTTCAGGCCTAAATTCAATAAGGACTTTATACGAAAAGAACTACTTCGGCAAAGGCAGGAGATTGTTCATGGTATTGTTGATATATGCCACTATGTCGGGGAGAAATTTGTAAAAGAAGCAAGGCAGGCAATGAGCATTGATTCTGGAATATTTCCAAAAAATGACTACACCGATAGAACTGGAAATCTTCGACAATCCATAGGTTACATCTTGATTCTGGATGGTAAAGTTCTTTTCTCGAGACAACCAGACAATCCTGAGGGCATGTCTTACTATAACTTTTTGATTAGTAGTTTGCCCAAGGCTAAAGGTCTCTGGTTGGTTGGAATGGCTGGGATGAAGTATGCCTCCTACGTCGAATCGATGGGGTATAATGTTATTACATCGCAGTCCGAAATGGTGTTTGTAGATTTAAGCAGAATGCTTAAAAGCTACGCTGAGTCTAGTGGTAAGAGGTTGAGTAATACAGGGGGAATTTTAAACAGTATGTTATGAGTCAATTACACTTTGAAACGAATGTTGATTTCAGTAAGCTCGATAAGGACATTGCGCTTATGGATCGAAAAATGAACGGATTTTTTTCTGGAATTGAAAAACGGGGGGATGGCGTGACCAGGATGTTTAAAACTCTTGGCACCGCTATGGGGGCTTACCTTTCGTTTCAAGCAGTAAAAGAGTTGGGGGGCCAGATTCTGAATGTAACCGGACAGTTTCAGAAATATGAGGCTGTACTGGCCAATAGTCTTGGCTCACAAAAGGAGGCCGCGGAAGCAATGCAAATGCTATCGGAGAAGGCGGCAACAACCCCAGCACAGCTCTCGGAGCTGGCAGATGCCTACGTGAGGTTGGTGAACCAAGGGTTCAAGCCCTCAAGTAAGGAGCTAACAAAGCTGTCAGATGTAGCCTCTTCAACTGGTAAGAATATTACCCAACTATCAGAGGCTATCATTGATGCACAAACGGGAGAATTCGAAAGGCTAAAAGAATTCGGTATAAGAGCGTCCAAGGAGGGCGATAAGGTTGCATTCACCTTTAAGGGTGTTCAAACCCAAGTGGGATTTACAGCCAAAGAAATTCAAAACTACATTGTTGGGCTTGGAGACCTAGAGGGAGTTGCGGGTTCAAGTGCCGCAATTATGGGAACATTTGTTGGGCAAATATCCAACCTTCAGGATGCCCTTGCCCAAATGTTCAATGAGATTGGTCAGAACAGTGAAGGAGTGATATCCGACACAATAGGTAGTTTAACCACTTTGGTTGAGAACTACAAGGTGGTGGCTGATATTTTGAAAGTTTTAGTGGCAACCTACGGGACCTATAAGGCAGCATTAATGGCCACAGTGGCTTGGGAGAAGGCAAAGGCCGCATCGGAGGTTCAGGCTTTCCTGGCTAAGAGAGCCTTGACCAATTGGGAGATAATCCATACCGCTGTGATATATAAATTAAACGCGGCTCAAAGACTTTTAAATTCTACCATAAAAGCAAACCCATACGTTGCCGCAGCTACAGCCATAAGCGCACTTATAGGTGGTTTGATGCTCTACAATAAGTATGCTACATCTAGTTCAAAGGTTAGTGAGGAGTTTAAGAACAACCTCACATCAGAGGTCGATGAGATAAAGAAGAATTTCGAGGCGGCAAAGACTTCAGCTGAGGGCTCCGAGGCTAGGCGTAAGGCTATACAGGATATTAACGAGAAATACAAAGAATATCTTCCCAATTTGCTCAGTGAAAAGGATGGGCTTGACAAGATAGCGGAGGCTCAGAACGCAGTTACTGAGGCCATGGCCAAATCGCTATCGTTTAAGGCTCAGGAAAAGGAACTAGCATCATTAAAGGAGTCAACAACCGAAGCCGCCGATAAGTACGCTGACCTACTATCCAGCATATTTGGAAACAGAAGCAAGTATAGTTCGCAACAGCAGGGGGCAGCGGTCGCAGCCCTAGACCAATTAATAGAGAAAACAGGCTCTGCCAACGTGGGTATTCAGCAAATAAAGGAGAGCCTCGGTTCTGTTGGAATTGATGTTGGGCTGATGCAGTACAACAACTTATTCTCTGGTATTAACAATTACATAACTTCATTGAGGGATGAGAAGAAGGCCATTGAGGATTTGAGCAACGTGTACAATGCCTACCTGGAGAAGTTAGGTTTAGTTAATGGCAGTAAGGATGATGGTAGCGGAGAGGGAGGCAAAAAAACTAAGAAGTCAAGAACTGTAGAGGTTATTGATGAAGAGATAAAAGCATTAAAGCAACAGCAGCAAGCCCTGTCCGATACCGCTAAGAAGTGGGATGATTACCAGCGCAAGATTGATAAACTAGCCAAGGAACGCGAGGGGATAACCGGCACGAAAAAGGATGACAAAAAAAACACCGCCAAGGTTGGCGTATGGGACGAAAAGGCTGCCCTAGAAAAGGACTTACAGGATTTTGCCACATACCAGGATAAGCGGCTCTCTATCATTGAAAAGTACAGCCAGTCAAGACAGAGGCTGCAGGAGCAGGGTTACGATGAGCAGGCCGCAGAGGCATCGGCACAGATGCAGAAGGAACTGGATGAACTCGACGCCGCCCAGTTCAAAAAATCGGAATCCTACCGATGGGTTTACGACAACATCGATAAGATGGGGCGCAAAGCCCTCAAGGACTATATCGCTAGGCTCAAGAAGGAAATTGACGCTTTTCAGGGTAATGAGGAGGTAAAGCTAGAGCTCACAAAGAAACTTGCGGATGCTGACGAGAAATTGGCGGAGTATACCCCCGACAAACTTCGGGAGAGTGCTGGGCTACTGCAGGAAATGGCGGGGCTTGCGGGTCAGTTCGACGAAGGTTTGGGAAAGGCACTGGACACAGCGGCAAACTTAGCCACAGGGTTGGCGGGGGCAATTCAAGGTTTTAAGCCTGGAGGAAATACACTGCAAGGCGTTACAAGCGTAGTCTCTATGGTCTCCACGGTTACTGGCCTGTTTAAGAAAAATGAAAAATCTCAATCAGAAGTGCTTGATGAATGGATTGGCAAGATGCAGAAACTGCTCCAATTACAGGAGAAGTCGCTGAACCTATTTTCAGACAAGCAAAAGATAGGCGAGTATAGTAAGCTGATAGCGACGACAAATAAGCAGATGTCCGAACTGATAAAACAAAGTCAGAAAGGGCTAGAGCGATACAACAATCAAATGCTAGCTAGTCGTAAGTTAGCCTTGAAGTTGTCTGGCTACTCGCTTAGTGATATACTTAAAATAACGGAAAAGGAAAAATTTGACTTTGCTGATTCCATTGGTATCAGCAAAAATATAAGCGAATGGGCAAACGATGATTGGCTGAAGGCACTATCTGGCGCAACAGGCTACTATAGGGAACAGTTGGAAAAGCTTTACACCGAGTGGATTGCGCTAAAGGAAGCACAACAGGACTACGCCAATCAGCAGAATGAGCTGCTAACAGGAACTACATACGATAGTATTGTTTCATCCATAGTCGACGGTTTTGCGGATGGGTTATTTAGCGCAGAGGACTTCGCCGATAGCTTCGAGGAACTGATGCGTAAAGCCCTGCTTAATTCCCTAGAGATTCAAGCCTTGCAAAAGCCAATGCAGGATTGGTACAACCAGTTTGCGGCGGCCAACGCCGATGGGTTAACCGAAAGTGAAATAGCCAGCCTACAGGCGGCCTACTCCGCCATAATTAACAGTGCGGGAGAGTACGCCAAGTCGCTTGAGGAAGCGGCGGGGATAACGCTATCCAAGGCGGAGGATGAGGAGCGTGGCGGACTATCGGGCGCAATTAAGGGGATGAGCCAGGAGAGTGCCGATTTGCTGGCTGGCCAACTCGGAGCAATAAGAATCAATACTTCCGATATTGCCAGTTGGCTAACTGGAGGCTTTAACTCCGATTTACGCTTGGACACAGCAGATATGGAGCAGTCGTTCGGATTGGGTTTGAACGCCATTAACAACGCCATTCTTCAATCCAACGACTACCTAAGACAGGTGGTGCAGAACACGGCCTCCATTGAGGAGATGAAGAATATACTGGCTGGAGGTATAACCATTAAGAATAACAGGGGCTACGACGAAGCTTTTAAGGATAGACGAATAACAGGACGATAAAAGATGGTTAACCGTTTATTTTCAAAACTGGCTTTCCGTGCAGACCTTATCAAAGTTAGCACGGAAACCCCTTTAAAAAAAATAAACAAAGAATGATTTAGAAATGGAAACTACAGCGACAGTAAATAGCCTAGAGTTCTTTGCAGAACCATTCAACATAGCACCCGAAAATAAAATTACTGTTTATCGGTATAACGATGATTTTACAACTCCTTTCCACCATGTAAATAGAACGTTGTGGAATTACGACGCTAAAGCTGTAAGAGCTTTAACGCCGTTGGGGGTTTATGGTTTTTCGGGCGAACAGGTTCGTTTGGGTAGGTGCAACTATTTTTTTAATGCTTTCTCTGATAGCGTTCAACTTAAAAGTCCTATTAGAATTTTACAGCTTGAGGTTGATAAAAATAAGGTGTTCTATTCCGATGATATGGAGTTTGTTTTTACTGAGGCTAATATTATAGGTGTGCTAACTTGGGATGAGTTAAAAAAGCTATTCCCAGCGTACACGGAAGTAATTGACACTTACAATGAGGTATTAGCCACAAACTACAGTCAGGATTCGACCCGCGCGAAGTTTTATCAAGCGGTTGATGTTACAAGGCGTTTGTGTAATGCAATCCCAGCAATCGGAGGTGAAACAACGGAAATACATGGCATAACCCACGGCATTAGGGTTGAAAGAAACGGGTATATGCTTTGTCAACTTATGGGTGTTGATGGTAGGATTGTTCGCCCGTTTGCATATAGCCATGATTTTTGCAGACTTAACGATGGAACCGACCCAGGACACGGGCTAAGAGCCGCTAACCACATTGAGTTGCACCGGGAGTTTTATAAGTATCACTTTGGCATAAGCGACACCGAGGTTGACTTGCTTAAATACGCCTGCCAGCATCACACCGACCTACTTAAATCCGATTATGAAATAGTAAATATCTGTTTCGATGCTGATCGTTTGGACCTTACGAGAGTTGGAACAGTACCGGATCCAAACTATATGGCTACCACACTAGGGGGTATATATGCAGCGACATTGCAGAGGTAAACCATTGAACAAAGGGGGTAAATATGATGGTTTTAATTGTTGGGAACATCGCACAAAGCAATAGCCTTGCAAGGGATTACTAAAAGTTCGAGGTTATTTTCATTAAAATTTCATACTTTAATATAAGGTATAAGTTATTCAAAGTTAGTTAAATGAGAGTTGAGTTTCAACTTAGTTTCAAACTCAAATCCTGCCAAGTAATTCTGGGTGGTTTTTATATCCTTATGCCCAAGCGATTCGCTTATGTACTCAACGCCTGCACCACTTCGAAGTAGTACTGTGGCAAATGAGTGTCGGGCTGTATATGTTGATATGTCGGGTAACCCAACTTGACTCGCAATTGCCCTAAGGTGCTTATTCATTTGCTTAGTCAAGTTGTAGGTAGTCTTCTTAATAGCCTCAGGGGTTGGGTTGCCATTTACATAGCCAAATACAAAGTTATCACCCAGCCTACTTGTACCCCACTTGTTCAAAATTGCCTCAATTTGTGGTAGGATTGGGGCGTTTATTGGCTTTTTCTCCCTTGAGGTTCTGTTCGTTTTTTCTCGGTAGTAAATAATTTCTTTATCCTTTATACTGCTCCATTTAAGTAGAACTAAGTCTTTTACGTTCATTCCGTTGGTTAGGTAGGAGAAGAACCACAGATCTCTCATTTTCTGAGCCTCACTTCCTTCCGGAAGTTGAAAGGTCATTAACTTCCCAATTTGCTCTAGGTTATAGGCCATTTTTCTCCCTGTTCCTGTTTGAATCTCATACTTTCCCCGTCCAAAAGGGTAAATGGCCTCTGTAATTATTCCATCCTGCTTTGCCTCATTGAATATACTCCTCAGGCATCGGATATACATGGATAGCGAGCTGTAGGAATTACCCTGCTTGGTGGAGTTCTTGAATTCCTGCTTTCTGTTGATAAACCAGGTCTCGTATTCCTTTAGCCAGTTTGGTGTTATCTCGTTGAAGTTTAGGCTTTGATTATCGTTGAAATTTTTTAGGCTAGTCAAGGCACACTCATACACAATAGCGGTTCCGATTTGGCCATTTGTTTTTAACTTCTGAATCTTACCAGTAAAGGCACTATAAACACTTACCTTGTTGCCTCTGCTAAGCCTTTTTTCCAGTGCATCAAAAGAGAACCCAATGCTTTCAATTAAATCTTTCACCTGTTCCTCGATGGCTAGAAACCCATTGAATATCATCCTTCGGGTTTGAATTAAGTCCTGTCTTTTAGTATGTTCGATACTAAGCCAGTCTTTTTCAGATAGGGCAAAGCCTGAATCACGATACATTACTTTTCGTTGGTATGTAACTCTGTATTTAACTGGATAGCCTCCTTTTTTCTCCCTTCGTAAATCAAAGAATATTGCACCAGTTACATTCCCGTGTGAAAAAGGCTTGATGGTGGTATTGATGTTCTTTTTATTTCTTATCATTGTATTGATGTTTGCAAACAATTTACAAACAAATATATGAAATTAATCAAAATTATTAAAATTTTATTTGCATATTAATTTAATAAAAGTACCTTTGTTACTGAGTTTATAAACAATGTTATGAAATTAATGAAAATAGATAAAAATAAAATAAATCTGCCTTACAAGCAGGGGGTCACAGGTTCGATCCCTGTAGCTCCCACAAAGAAATGACCCCGCGAAAGCGGGGTTTTTTGTTATGTTCCATACCTATATTTTATACTCTGCAGCACTAGACCGCTACTACGTTGGATCCACCCGCGACGTGTTGGCGGAGCGGCTACGCCGTCACAATGCCCACCATAAGGGTTTTACAGGAAAAATCTCAGACTGGGCGCTAGTCTACTCTGAATCATTCGACACGTTCGAGGCAGCCTATGCCCGAGAGCGTCAAATAAAAAGTTGGAAGAGCCGAAAGAAGATAGAGGAGCTCATAGGCAATTAGCCTGGCAGGCTCAGAGCATCCCGATGCAATCGGGAGGGTCACAGGTTCGATCCCTGTAGCTCCCACAAAGAAACGACCCCGCGGAAGCGGGGTCGTTTTGTTATGTGTCATACCAATTTAATATTCTAAAACATTAGTAACCGACAAAACATTTTAATCAACAGGATGGTCAACCGAAGTTAACCAATCCTGTATCTTAGCTGCATAAACTACCAATTTATTCAGCATGGGCGAAAGTACAAATAAAAATTTAGTCGGTCAGCCGATT
>JAKQKB010000163.1 GCA_029560875.1 Bacteroidota bacterium
CTTAGGCTCTGGTGATATTACTTTCGCAGAGGGCGACTGGGTAGTTTATAGCGGAACTGTCTGGCAAAAATCTATAAACTCAAACGCTGTTGTTTCTGTTAATGGTTATCAAGGAGTTGTAGTTTTAAATAAAAGTGATATTGGTTTAGGCAATGTTGATAATGTGGCTGATTTAGATAAACCTATTTCAACAGCAACTCAATCCGCCCTAGATTTAAAATGGTCTATTGGTGGCAACACCTTAGGCTCTAAAAAAACCATAGGCTCAATAGATAACCAAGACTTTGGTATTATAACTAATAACTCAGAGAGGTTGACTGTATTAAAATCTGGCAATGTCGGAATTGGGACAAGCACGCCAAATGCTAAATTAGCAGTTATGGGTGGTAATGTGGGAATTGGGACCACTGCACCCGGAGCGAAGCTAGAAGTTAGTGGTGGGATGGCTATTTTTAGAAAAAGTAGTACACTCGCTAATGTTGAGTTCCGTGATGATAGTACGACTGGGTATGCGGCCTTTGACCTCTTCTCAAACGGAGTAAAGGGGGGCACATTTGCACTATCTGGAACTGCAGCAAATTTTTTGCCGGGTGCTTTTTGGTTAGGACCTAGAAATGGAAATCCGTTATACTTTACTACTCAAGGCACACCGGTTGTGAGAATGACTATTTTAAACGGTGGCAACGTCGGCATCGGCACTACTGCTCCTAACCAACAATTGGAAATTACTAAGAACTTCCGCCTGCCTACTACTTCTGGGACAACTCCTTACGGTATTATTTATAAGGATGGTAATAGCTTTATCCACGACTTTAATTATGGTAATAATGGAACTGTAACGACGGCAGGTGGAAATACTTTTGTTGGTATAAATGCTGGTAATTTTATGATGGGGTCAACGGCGACTAGTGCTGGTGAGGCTTCATATAATACGGGGATTGGTTATCAATCTCTCTACCTCAACACTACGGGATACCAAAACACTGCTAATGGTGCTTATTCTCTCTCCTCCAACACTACGGGATACCGAAACACTGCTAATGGTGCTCTTTCTCTCTACTTCAACACTACGGGAAACTACAACACTGCTAATGGTTCTTTTTCTCTCCGCTCCAACACTA
>JAKQKB010000189.1 GCA_029560875.1 Bacteroidota bacterium
AAATTGGAATACCGCCTATGGTTGGGGCGACCACGCAGGACTTTACGACCCTGTCAATTCGGCTTCAAACTCCCTATCAGGACATCTTAGTTCATTTGACCATAGTTTAATCGCAACAGCCTTGCAAAGCGAAACAGACCCAGTATTCACATCTTGGCTTTTAAATACTCCACCAATTTATAGCGAAACAGACCCAGTCTTCTCTGCTTGGGATAAATCAACTGGAATTAGTATAACAGAAAGTCAAATCTCTGATTTTGGTTCTTATATTCCAACAAGTGAAAAAGGAGCTAGTCTTGGGGTTGCAACTTTAGACTCTGGCGGTAAAGTTAATTTATCACAACTACCAGCGACACTTCTTCTTTATAAAGGAGTATGGAACGCTACAACTAATACGCCGACATTATTAGCAACCGACATAACAAAGAAAGGTTGGGTTTATACTGTTTCAGTAGCAGGAACTCAATTTGGTATTGACTGGAAACTTGGCGACTGGGCTATTTATAACGATGACGGAGTGTTAGAAAAATCAGATAACAGCGACGACGTAACTAGCGTAAATGGACAACAAGGGGCGGTAGTATTAAACGCTGATCACATATCAGACTCAACGACAACTAACAAGTTTGTCACTACAGCCGAGAAAGGTGTATGGAATGGCAAGCAAGATGCATTAGGGTTTACTCCTGAGAATGTAGCAAGCAAGAAAACGACACTAACAGACTCAGACAGCGATTATCCCACCACACGGGCAGTTAATACCGCATTAGGCTCTAAAATCACGTGGGGGGGCGATAATAGAGCGTCTAAGGGGCTAATAGGAACAACATCTAACCAACCTATAGGCTTTATAACCAACAACACCGAGAGAGTTACAGTATTAGCTAATGGCAACGTTGGGATTGGAACCACAAACCCAGGAGCTAAATTAGATGTTGCTGGACGGGGGCGTTTTCAGGACACATTGTTCCCAGTTGTTGATATTATCAGAGACACAAGTTCTGGTGGCGCGAGTATATATGGAGGAGCAAAATTAGAAAGATTAACTACGAATCCAGCTAACAATGGAGGGGTTGGCTTTTATTTTAAGTATCCTAACAGTAAGGGTGCGTCAACATTTGCCGGTATGTTTGGCGGTGCTTTATCTGACATAACTGCTGGCTCAGAAGTTGGAGCTATTGTTTTTGGTGCTGCGTGGAATGGGGCTGACCCCCATTCCACGCAGCACCTAATTATTAGAGCTACAGGAGTTAATACTGGTAATGTTTTAGTGCCAAATGGCAACCTCGGCATCGGCACCACTGCTCCTGCTGAAAAACTTGATGTTAATGGAACAGTTAAAGCTACTGGCTATAAAGCTGGAACAGAAACTGGTATTACAACAACGCAGACAGTTGTTTCAGATGTTAGAGATAATTCAGGACAAATGCAAAAGAAGACAAGATTATTAACTTTTACAAATGGACTACTCACAGCTCAAGGTGCTGAGAGTGATTGGACAAACACAACAGATATTTAATTAATAATAAAAATATGATTATCGCAAAAGAAGTGACACAAAACGAGAACGGCTATTACGAACTATTTAACCCAGTAGAGATGACTGGAGTAGATGGTGAGAAAGTAACAGTCTTACAATCAATTGGACAATACTCTATCTCACAATTAGAACAAGAAAAGCAAAACCTTTTAGATGAGATTGAAAAGATAGAGGAAAAGATTACAGCTATTGAAAGTTTATAATTAAAGCTAACTCTGATTTCTTGAAATTATCAAGAACGGAGAGCTAATAATAATATGGAAACAAAGTTAAAGTATGAG
>JAKQKB010000192.1 GCA_029560875.1 Bacteroidota bacterium
CTTTCCTGTGGCTCAAACTTCTCAGTCTCGCTTGGATGATAACGCACTATCAATCGAAAACCGTCATGTTTGGCTACAAAACTTCTAAGTTCACGTTCTATTCTTCTAGGTAATGTTGGATCTCCTACTTTATCATTGAAAGGGTGCTTTGTCGGTTCAGGTTGAGATGCCCACAACAAATTAATTTTTCCATCATTCCAATTTTTATCTTGCTTTAGTTTCAGGCCAGCTAGTTTTGTTTCATGCTTTATTAATCGATCAAATGCTGGGTTGCCAGTTACAACCACTTCATGTGGTTCACGACCACTATTAATAAACATTTGTCTTACAGATTCATTCAAAACGCAGATTTTATCCGCATAACCGGGTTGGCCAATCCACTGCACCTCTTGCAATGCAAACAAATCCACTATACAAATCGAAGGGATATTTAACTCACCTGCAGCAATGATAGATGCGCGTTCAGTTCGCGGTGAATTTGTAGCAATCAACAAATCTGGCTTATAGCAATTGAGAGCACTCTTCATAACCTCTACAGGTAAGAATGCCTGTCTGCCATATTCTTCATACAAATTAAATGCTTCTGATTCACCGTGTTTAATAACCAACTCTCGAAAGTTAAGTCCTAGATATGCTTTGGTCTCTACTATATTTACCGTGCCATTATTGGGTACATCTTGTGCCAGCATATTGCCCCACCGTTGCACATCATCATCATTAGTACCATTTAGGTCGCTATAACCTATTGTTTTAATTCCTTGTTCTTTAAGATATTGAGCTGCTGTAGTTAAACCTAAGACAGTCACAGCATGTCCATTTTCAAGCAACTCTCTTATCACTGGAGCAACAAGTGCGGCATGTCCTCCACCATATGTAACTACAAATATCTTCATGAGGCTAAAGGTAACATTAGAAAATCGAACACACTTCTTAAACCACCAATTTCAGCAAATATTTCCATACTGTCCGGGCTCATTAAAAGCAAGCGATTGTTATCTGCATCGGCAATTAGCCACTTTCCTTTATAGGGTCCAAAAGGCACCTCTTCGACATGTGACGGTGAACGAATAAAACCATAGCCAACCGAACGTATTTCCATTGAAGTTTGTAAATCAATTTCCCTGATTACACCAGCATGCTCGTCAGCAACTAGAAGCGAGTTATTGCTTGTTATACTTAAACCGTTGGGATAATTAAAGCCGTACCAAAAATATAGCACTTGAAATGTATTAGCATCTAAAACTACCAACCGATGGCGTGAGCCATCTGCAATATATAGCTTATCACCATGTATTGTCATTCCCCTCACATCAGCAAAGATAGGTTTAGTTAATATTTTGATTCTCTTAGTATTAAAGTTGTATTCATAAAGAGACGATTTATCCCATTCCTTTCCAAATGGATAGCCAACAAAATACAACTTATCTATAAGGATATGTATATCAGTTGCAGAATATCCATCTACTAATACATTGAGTTGACCCGTTAGTTTGTTATAAGTAAAAATTTTGCCGTGCCCTGGTTCTGATACTAATAACGTATTATTTTTATATGAGGTCACGGAATAAAATGCAGTATTGTAATCTCCCCCTTCTGATAAAACATTACCGATAGCATCTATGTAAAATGCTCTTAGTCCAAACGTCGTAGCTGTAAAAATATCAAAACCCACACCTTTGCTTGGATATGAAATCTTAGGGCTGGATGTACCGTAATTAGCTTCTGTGTATTCATCTATCTGCCCATTACCATACATAATATATTTGACTGGCGTATCTGAGGAGTATCCAACTTGGGTTGATTTTGGTTTGAAACTTATTGCTTGATTGATTTCTGCTAAAGCTGCTGAAATGACTTCAGGTTTTATTTGATGCCCACCGATTACTTCAAGGCCTTCTGTAAGTGGAATTTTATATCTGGTTAAAACTGAGCGTATAACTGAGATTTCTTTGCATTTTTTTTCTTTACTAAAGAGTGATACTAAAAATTTATTACCTAGATAATCTTCCGCCCATAAAGAGTTTGCGTTTGCAGGTCGAATTGATTGTGGTACAAAAGACAACTCAACATACTCACATTTGCGTGATGCATCTGAGTAAACTACCGCATCTTTTAAATTTCTAGCTACAACCAGTCCATTGCCTACTTGACTTGGTGAATAGTAATTTATAGTTAATCCAACAAATACCGTAACAAGCATTAGTTCAAAAAAAATCCACTTAAATTTTTTCATTAAGTTGACCTGCAGTTATTTCAGAACTTCTACACAATTCACCCTCACTTTTTAACTCTTCGCTTTCAGAACTATTATGCACGTTCAAAGTAGATGTTTTTTCTGATTGTAATAACTTCCTATTTACGCAAATAGGAAGTACAAAAATAAAAGACATTAGCGTTGTTATTCCAAATACCCCGCCAAATGCCGAGAGAATTAACCCTCTATTGGCTTGATTAGGTAAGTTAAGTTTATGTATGACTCGCACTGTCATAATCAATGCAAAAAAAACAAATATCACTGAAAAAAATGGTCCTAGTACAGAGAAAACTGATGCAACTTGGCAGGTGCTGTCATCTAAACCTTCTATTAAGCAGTTATCTAGCAAAGGGGCAGGATTTATAAACATTCCAAGACCATGACTTAAAACTCCAAGCAATCCGTAACCTTCATCTATAAAAAATGAGAAGTTCTTAACAAGAAAAACACTAGCTAGTATTGTTGAGGGTATCAATACTAATAAAAACACACACCAGCCATAAATGCTTTTTATTTTTGGCTTACGCTTATTAACATCCACAAAAGAAAATAGCCAGTATAACAATCCAACTATGAATACACCTGAGCTAACAGTACATAAAAGCAACCCTAGCAACATACCAATTATTTTTCCCAAAGTTAATTCAGTGTTTGCATGAGCGATTGATGTACATAACAACATAGATAGCCCTAGTAATCCAAATACGAATCTTCCATTTACGAAAAATAGCAAAACAAATGGCAACAACAAAACTAATGAAGATTTATAGTTATTCTGCAAAAGCATTTCACGTGACTTCTCCCACAAAATACTTGTCAGAACTGTCGCGCCTAACAAATACCATCCATACACAAAACTCAACTCTACTTCCAGAAATTCCGAAATGTAGTAAGCGGGAAAAACCACAATGTAACGGGGAATATGCGCGATCATTTCAATTGATGAAAAATCAAGTTCCGCTTCGTTCATATACTCAACTTGAGCCCATACATCAAAACTTAATTCGTCTGTGATTAACAAGACGGAAAACATTAAGCTAGCGAGTAGTATTAAAAAAACACTATTTAAGCGACGGATCTGCAATTTTTTAGAACCTGTAAATATTTGCACCAACGGCTTAAGCAAACTAGATCTTAAGCCAATGCGAAATAGCAATCAAAGATCTTAACTCTCGAGTATTATTTTCTTGCCCTGATATATGTGAGTCAAATAATTGCTGTACAGAATCTTTTAAGAATAATGAGCTACTGTTAAAGAGAAACTGTATTTCTTCTAAACAATATTGCTTTTTAGTTGTTCTAAACCAATCACCCACGGGTACAGTAAACATTTGTTTTTTTCGGTAAGCCAACTCCTCACCGATTAATGGTGTAACCGCTTTTTTATACAAATATTTTGTTTCACCATGCTTCAACTTTAGTTCGCCAGGCATACGAAAACCAAACTCCATCATTCTATAATCTAGAAAAGGTGTCCGAGCTTCTAATGAAACCGCCATTCCCATACGATCTGGTTTCACTAAATTGTTACCAGATAACAATAATTGCATATCTAAATATAACGCTTGGTTAATTCGGTCTTGATGTTTTACTTCTTCAAAATATGGCTTGGCAACTGCAAAAGAATCAATTTTTGCCAATCGATTTTTTAACTCAGGGGAATATAGGCTAAGCTTTCTTTCATCCGAAAACAACGAAATACTTCTGTAATAATGACGTTGAAATGCATCATCCCCCATAGATAACACGTCACTATTTGAGAAAAATGATTTATATTTGTCGTAGCCGGCGAACAACTCATCTGCGCCATCCCCCGTCAGAACAACTTTTACTTTCTTAGCAGCTAATTGAGAAACACGATATGTGGGTAAAAATGATATATCTCCATGTGGCTGATCACAGTGATAAGTCGCCAAGGGCCATAAATCGAGCATATCTGGATTAACTTTCTCCATGACGTGCAGAGTTCCAAAACGATTCGCTGCGGCTTGTGCAAAAATTGATTCATCATACTTTGGATCATCAAAACCTATACAGAAGGTTTTAACAGGTTCTGACATGTGCTTAGACATTAGCCCAACAACGGTACTTGAATCAACCCCACCAGATAAAAATGCGCCGAAAGGCACATCGCAACGTAATCGCAACCTAACGGCATCATCTAAAATAAAGTTGAACTCCTCTATCCAGTCAGATTCACTTCTTCCGTAATTAGGTTCAACATCTGCAAGATTCCACCAGCGGGTAAATTTTGTTTCGCGCCTTGAAATCTTTACAAGATGTCCAGGCATTAAGTGTTTAATGCCTTGATACATTGTGTACGGAGCAGGCACATAGTTAAAGGATAGGAAATGGTGCAGTGCCTCTTCATTCATCTCAGGAATCTGTTTCAAAGCAGGAATTAGTGCCTTAATTTCCGATCCAAATGTAACCTGTAAACCATCATCATGTATATATAAAGGTTTAACTCCTATGCGATCTCTTATGAGATACATTGCCTGCTCTCGCATATCGTATATAGCAATCGCAAACATCCCATTCAATTTATTTACAAAACCAATTCCTTCTTGTTCATATAGCCTTAATAAAACTTCCGTATCAGAGTGAGTACGACACGGATTGCCAGACTTCAATAAATCAGCGGCTAATTCAATATGATTGAAAATTTCACCATTTTGCACAACAATGATATTTCCATCATCAGATACAAAAGGTTGATGCCCTCCTTTAACATCTATAATTGAAAGTCTTTGATTTCCCAGTGCGAAACCTTGCCCTTGATGGATACCTTGATCATCTGGCCCTCTATGCAGAATTGACTGACCCATTTCTTTTAATGCTTTTAGGGAAACATTATTTCCTAGTCTATGCATATACCCGAAAATACCGCACATACTAGTTACCCCCTCTAAATATTACTTGCTTAAAGGTTAAAAGAATAATTTTTATATCTAACCACATACTTTGATGCTCTACGTATTCCAAATCTAATCTCTTTCTTTGTTCTGGGGTAGCTGTTGACCTTAAAGTTGCTTGCGCTAAACCTGTAATTCCTGGTTTTACGCTCAGCCTTTTTAACCACTCTTCATCACTATATTCACTTTTTTGTTTTAGTACATCTGGTCGGGGACCTACTATACTCATTTCGCCCTTTAACACATTTACAAGTTGTGGCAATTCATCAATACTTGATCGTCTAATAAACTTGCCAACTGGCGTAATACGTGAATCATTGTCTGATGTTGAATGTCCCCCTAATTTCTCAGCATTAACAACCATACTTCTAAATTTATACAGTCTAAATAATTTTCCGGCTAGGCCCACTCTATTTTGAATAAAAACGATGTAATGCCGGTCAAAGAGAAATATTGAAGCGGCAGTGATTAACAATATTGGTAACAACAATATCAATGCGACTATCGACATGACTATATCAATAATTCGCTTTAAGAATAAATAAGCCTTACTAAACTTTGCCACGAAATAACCCTAAAATTAAATATGAACTAAATAAAAAACCAATAAAAAGTAATGCAAATTTAGCCCATATATTGTAAATATGAAACAGATAATCTATTAGTATTACAATTGCCGCAGGTGCTAATGTAAGTACAATACGAACAATAAAATCAAAACTTATTAATGCATTTCTACCAAATATCTTCTGTTTAATCACAATTAATAATGCTATTGCGTTTAGACCGTGAAAAGAAACCACTGCATACATTAGTTGGGTTTCAGAATTATTTAACAGTCCTGGGGCAGCGAGTAATGGTAATACAAGCAGACTTAATAAACTAACCTTTAAGACGTTAAGGTTTTTCTTACACGCATTTAAATACGCCGTTGCCATCATGCAGATGGCTAACATTGGTAAAGACAACAATCCGATTTTAAATAGTAGTGCAATTCGATGGGTAGCTGCTTCATCAAAATCACCTCTAGCATAAACAATCTGAACAATCGATTCAGAAAACCAAAAACCCATAACCAATATTACAATGGCAAAACATATACCATTCTGAGTTTGTACCTTAAATACATTCAAACAATATTTTGCGTTATTGTCTGCGAATGCTTGGCTCATTTTAGTTAAAGCAACAGTAGCAAATGGAGCAAAAAAAATGCCTACTGGAAGTTCAATTAATTTCTGTGTGTAATTAAATGCTGCTATCGCACCTTCACCAGTTAACGAAGCCAACGCCCTAATTAGGATAGGTGCCATCAATAAAATAGAAGCTGAAAATGCAGCATAAGAGAACGACTTTACCAGCGCCCTATCAATTAGCAAACCTTGTTTATAAATCTCATATTTTGGCAAGATAATAAACAGAGAAAACCAACGTAAAAAAGCACCCACACCAATGCCTAAACCTAACAGCAAGAACTTATTTTGTGCCTGTGGCAATACGCCTGAATTATTGTAAAACTGCAAAGCTAAAATAATAATTAAGTTGAAAATTAACGTACCACATCCGGCTATAAAATAAAAATCCTTTGAATTTAAGTACGCAGAAAACACACCTGCAAAACCAGTTAATGGAATTGCAATCGCCACTGCAGCAATTGAAACCCAAGTTAAAGTAGATGGAAGGTTAATTCCCGGCGCAAAAAATTTAAATACAAAATCAGGCAGAATAAATACCAACATTCCTATCGGGATAAATAACATAGCCAGCATAAATGTAACTTGGCGGAACAAAGCGGCTGACTGATTTATGTTTAGTTCAAGAAATCTAGGCACTAGAGCTGCGCTTATGCCACCAGAAATCAGTAAGTTGACAAACAAATCTGGAATGGATAACAACAGCACAGCAATATCTGCATCGGCACCAATACCAAAAATCTTTGCTAGCTCAATTTCTCTTAGTAACCCAGCTAATCTTCCTGCAAATAGTGCCAAACTTAACGCTAGCCCTGCCGATAAAACTCCAGTTTTACTTCTTGTCATTATTAAATAACTTTATCTATTAACCAAGCTATTAGATATTTGTATAATTTTATTTACAGTTTCATGATGTTGTTGATTTAATACTTCATCGCTAGAATTTAAATAAAACTCATATTCGTCTTTTAACTTTTTTACTTCATCTGCAAAATCCATGTGCTGCTTAATATCTTCTACCGTTGTCGACTGCCTATGAAAGGTTCTAGACAAAATCGCTGCAGTTGACCCCACTCTTACATGTTCTGCCAGCAGCCTTTCTGCAGGCAATAGGCCCTCACCTAGTCTGGCAATGCCACCAACACCAAAGGGTATATGGTATTTCCTCAGAATTTTTGCCATGGCATCAATATGACCATCTGAGAAAAGTTCAAACATAAACTTCTTATTCATTTCAAGATGCAAATCATTTAACCCTATATGTACCTCATCAACTCCCTTGATAGAGATACACTCTTCAAGAAACTTCATTGCACCCACAGTCTCAACAAGAATAGATGTCTCCGCTCTCCCTGCTACTAAGTCTATAAAAGTTTTTACTTCTTCTGGAGTGTGAAACATTGGTAGCATAATTACATCTGCACCTGCATCTACAACTTGATTAATTTCATTCTCAGAGTCTTTATGAATTGGATTTATTCTAACTAAAAGTTGACCAATGTCTACTACAGAACGTAACTTGATTACATCCGATATACGATGCCTACTTATAACAGTGCTAAGATGACCCTGTCGGTCTTCTTTTCCAATAATTTCTAAATCTACAAAAATTCTATCTACTCCTGCATCTGTAGCAAATTTAGCCAAGGGTATTGAATTCGTTATAAAAAAAAGTTTCATTTTTCAATTATCTTAAAGTGTACTGGATCAATTATTTCTAGCTGGAAAGATTAGAAAGTGTTGCGCATTTGGTCCTCGATTTGAGGCAAAATTATATAGCACAGTTACACTTTAACCTCCAGTAAGTTTTATTATGTCTCTCAATTGCCGCTTAGTGGGCCGACCCGCACCTCTATCACGTAAAGCATAGGCATTTACACCCGTTACTTTTAAGTTTTCTCTCTTTGTAACACTTGCTGTTGTTTCAGTATATAAAAGCTGGGCTTCTGGGGCGCCTTTGCGTATATTTGATAGCGCTTGCACTGTAACTTCTACTTCAAAATCTTTATTCCGAATATGAACAAGTTGGCCAACATGCAGTTCTTTGGCGGGTTTAACACGGTCGCCATCCACGTGCACTTTGCCTGTTTCTATTGCAGCAGTGGCTAAGCTTCGCGTTTTAAAAAAACGAGCAGCCCAAAGCCATTTATCTAACCTACATTTTGCATCTTGTTTATCGTCCTGTTCTTTCATGTAAATTATTTAAGCAAAAACCATACAGTAAGGTAATTAATTTTCTATCTAGTTAATATTTTCGGCGAATTAGCTTCTAAAGTAGCCTTAAATGAAACCAATTTTTTAGTTGCCAGTTGATTGATTTGCCCTAAGGTTTTGCCAGTGAGATGCGAGATACCCTCGGCAATATCATCCATTACGGCAATATGAAACTTGCCATTTGCCACCGCATTAATTACTTCATCACTCAGTATTAAATGTCGTGAATTGCGTTTGGGAATAAGCACGCCTTGTTGACCATCTAAACCAATCTCCTGGCAAACTCTAAAATAGCCTTCAATTTTTTCATTTAAGCCGCCAACAGGTAACACTTCACCATGCTGGTTCATTGCGCCAGTCACGGCGATTCCTTGTTTAATTGGCACTTGGACCAAAGCTGACAATACTGCAAACAACTCTGCGCACGATGCAGAGTCACCATCCACGCCGCTGTATTCTTGCTCAAACACCAATGACGCCGTCAGGTTTAATGGATTTGAGTCTGCAAAATTAGCATGTAGCCAGCTTTGCA
>JAKQKB010000207.1 GCA_029560875.1 Bacteroidota bacterium
CAAGCTTCCAAAAAATGGACAATGCCATTACGGGATTGGAAAGCTGCGCTAAATCGATTTAGTATTGAATTGGGTGACCGAGTGCCTCCCTTCAATTAATGCACTCAATACTGCATTTACACAGAATTATTTACAGGCTCAATGGCGCAAGAAATAACTACTTAGTTTTTACGCTGGCCTTAGCTGTAAGAAATGATACGTTATGCCCAAGTAAAATATGTCTTACTGCACCAGACTTATATATAAGGCGAATTCGCTTTCCATGCATTAAGACGTAATTCTTAAATTGCTCTTTATCAATTAGTTCGCTATGTGCTATATCCTTAAATTCTGGGTATAACCCTCTAAACTCAGTTACTACCTTATCTGTTTCCTCAATTTCATATGGCGCATAAAGCGTATCGTCTATAAAAAGTTCAACTCGGTTGATTACCTTTGATAGCAATTGATTAACTGATGACCTAAAGTAATAATCGTTACTATTTTCCTCAAGCTTTGATATGGTTTTTTTAATCTCATCAGTCCTTAGTATTTGTTCCTCAGAGTTCAAAGATTCCAACTTAGCTTCAAACTGATTTTTTTTGCTTTTAAGCTCATCAAGTTCAATCTGCATGTTGTTAGCTCTTGAAATAAAATTATTTTTCAATTCATCAGTTAAGTTATGAGAAATTGATAACTCTATTGCCCTTTCAATCTGTATTGTTTTTTCTTGTATCTGGGCATTTAAGCTGTTCAATTCATCCTGTGTTGCTTTAACCTCACTTGTTGAACCCAGTAATTCGGTAAACTCTACTTCATGCAAATGTTGAAATATTTGTTGCTCTACGGCTTGATACTTCCAATCAGGCATTGTGCAACCAACACCAAGAAACTTGTTATTACAAATATAGGTTTTACCGCCCTTTGGCAATTTTCCTCGATTTCTTAGTGTCATCTTTGCGCCGCAAGTACCACAATACAATAGCCCAGTAAAAATATTTGAGAAGCTAATACCTTTAGGACCTTTTTTATTAATTGTGCGCTCGTTTATGGCTGAATGGGCTAGATAAAACAATCTCTCTTCAATCACAATTGGAAAGTAGTTTTTTATTGGCTCTCCCTCAGGTATTCGTTTACCCGAAATTAATTTATGTGGCTGAAACTCTCCTAACACAGCACGGTTATGTATAATTTTTGTTATGTACGATTTATTCCAAAGTTCTGATTTGCCGAAAGTTGGAACTTTGGTCTCATTAAGGTGGCGTGCTATTGCCCATAAACCACAGGTATTTGCGCACATTTTAAATATATTTGTTACCGTAATAGCACGCTCTTGCCTTATTTCGAAAGCATTGTTTTTTTCAGAATACACTAACCAAGCTGGTGCTAATCTTGTTAATGGTTTGGAGGTTGCTTGATTCCTTTTATTATTCCAAGCCGCTATTATGCGTTTGGATTTTGTCGCAGACTCTTCATTGGCTCTGAGCATAACACCTAAACTTATGAAGAGTTGCGCTTGGTTATTGTTGATTGTTTCCTTTGAGTATTTTTGATTATCAACTAGAGTAACAATTTCGATATTAAGATTAATTATGTTAAGAAACTGGGTTAGTGCGTTTGTTACATCATCTCTTGAGAGGCGATCTAAACTTTCAATTAATAACACACTACCCTCAGCAATTTTGCCGTTTTCTAACGCTTGCAAAAAAGATGAAAGAACTCCTTTGGTTGAATTTACGCCTCTAAAAGCTGATATACCTATATCTTTCAGTGGTACACCATCAATGGTATCTACCAATTCAAGATTGTTTTCTTTAGCATACTTTTTTGAAAACTCAAGTTGGCGGCGTAAACTGTCACCTCTGAGTTGTTTTTCAGTAGACATTCGAATGTAGGAATAGGCCTTACGCATGATTTTGTTATATTGCATCAATAAAATAATAGTTTACACTATTATTATGAGCGGACCGCCAGGCACAGGTAAAAGCATGCTGGCAAGCCGCTTTGCTGGCATATTGCCGAGCATGGCAGAAGATGAGGCGCTAGAAGCCGCAGCACTACAGTCTTTGAACGGTAACTATAAGTTAGAAAATTGGAAACGCCGCCCATTTAGAGCGCCACATCACACAGCATCAGGTGTTGCACTGGTGGGTGGCGGTGGAATACCCAGGCCAGGAGAAATTTCACTCGCGCATCATGG
>JAKQKB010000216.1 GCA_029560875.1 Bacteroidota bacterium
TTTGAATATAAAAATGTTTATACGTCGGGTACTGGTGATGTTCTTTTTAAGTGTTATGGAATTGATGAAGATAATACTGCTGATTTTGGTGGTAATCCAATGGGAAGGACTAAAACATCAGCATCAACAACTAAAAGTCAAGCTCAAATTAGTGGTAAATTTAATTTTGGTGATACATGGACATCTTTAGTACAAGAGATAGTGGATAGGGGTGGTTGGTCAAGTGGCAATGCTATGGGTTTTATATTTAACGATAATGGAACTGTTAATAATGGAACATTATTAAATATTGATGTTGGTGATAGAACATCTAGCAATATGGAATTAAAAATTTATACTGGGAGTGCATTAACTACAAATTATAAAGTAGTTGTGTATAAAGACAAAATCGCTTAATGTGATAAAATAAATTATGACAATTAATGTTAGAGTACGTAATGGAATGTGTCCTGATCCAACAACTGGTGAAGGCGGTGCAACAGAGGGTGATATTCGAGGTTCATTCTCAGATATTATTGATTCAGTCGGTGTTAAAGATTTAGCCGGTGGTCATTGTGCTGTTACTGAAAACTCCCCTGCTGCTCTTTCTGTTTTAGTCGCTCCCGGTGTTGTTTATATCCCAAACGCTGATTATGATGAATTAGATAGTAACCAAGTTAAATTTTGGGAAGCAATAGTTACCGTTTCAACTGCTGTAACAATTACAGCCAATACTTCTGGTTCAACTAGAATTGATTTAATTTGTGCCAAAATGGATACTGCTGTAACCCCTGATGAACACGCTAGTAATATAGCCACGTTGGTTGCTGTTGCTGGTACTCCTGGTGCTGGAACTCCTGCTACACCTGATAATCATTATGTGTTGGCTACTGTTGCGGTCGCAAATGGTGCTTCGACAATAGTTAATGCCAATATTACAAGTACTCGTGTTCAAAGCAAAATAGATTTTGATTTTTTACCAAAAGCCACTGGTGCAGAAATTAATACAGGAACAGAAGATGCAAAGATAGTTACTCCTAAAGCAATAGCAGATTCAACCTTGGTTTTTACAAATTCTTTAGCCTATCAATGTATTATCAACGGTGGTTTTACGGTCAACCAAAGAGGTTATGTGTCTAATGCTACTTTAGCCGCTGGTGTTTATGGA
>JAKQKB010000233.1 GCA_029560875.1 Bacteroidota bacterium
CTTTTTTTTTTTTTCTTCATATTCCGATATTTGTATACGCATTTGTGTTTTATGCTTGGTTGTAGAATGTGCAAGTGCGAAGCTAACTGGGTTTATTTTAGTACGGGTTCTGCAAAATTAAGATTATGGAAGCATTTAATAATGAGCAGCTGATAAAAGCATTCGAGAATGAGTTGATAAATCATATTCGGAATCTAAAATCTGACTATTTAATGAGAGCAAGAGGTTTTGATAAGATAGGTTATGACCTTTGTGAGAAAGCGGAAATATTCGACCGTATAGAATTGTGTTGCGCTGTTTTAATTTCTTTATATTTATAGTATGTCTAGCAAACAGAGCGTTCAGTTCTCGTCTAATCATTTCGTTATTTATCGTGATAATTCAGGCAAAACCGCAACCGAAAAACAAATAGTTGCATTAAGTCAATCATGGAAGCGTAATGAGTATAATGGATATTTGTCTAGAGCAACTCGCTCTAAAATAGTTAAAATGTTAAACTGTTGGGCGGAATCAATTTATGTTTACGATAAATGCCAAAATAGCGACGAATTGCGGAAAAATAGAAAATTGCGATTTTTAACGTTAACACTATCTGCTAGACAATCAATGATTGACAATGACGTTAAGCGTAGGCTATTAATACCCTTTATTTCGGATTTAAAACGGTTGTTCCACGTGGAGCATTATTTTTGGCGTGCGGAGGCTCAAAAAAATGGGAATATACATTTTCACTTAGTGATAGATGCGTTCATAGATAAATCTAAGGTTAATTATTTATGGGACTGGCATCAATGGAAATCGGGTATTACTGACGTTATGCCAACTGAAATTGAAAAATATCACTCGCCTTCAACTCGTATTGAAGCGATACAAGGAAATGAAGCGGTAGCGGGTTATATTACGAAGTACGTGACCAAAAATGAAGGCGGTCGAAAAATATTCGGTCGCATTTGGGGTTGTTCGGATGGTCTTCGTGAGTTGGTTTTTCCAGCTGTTGCATTTACTCAAGAGGTTGCAGAGGAAATAATAAGAGTTGAAGATAAACATGTGTATGAAGTAGTGAAGCGGGATGTATTTATACTTCATATGGCGTCAGTTCTTAGACATAAATGTTTTGAAGATTCTTGGCTACGTACAGAGATTGAAGATGTTTACTTATTAAATTATAGACAATTGTATAGCTCACCTCTTATTGAATAATTACAATGGAAGCAGTAAAGTCTGATGATGCTAAATGGATAAAATCTATGCATTACGATTATTATTTCAAAACCGATTACGAGGCTCTCAAAACTGACGCGTCGATTTTGCAATGCCAAATAAACGACGTATCGTTTATTGAGGACGTTAATTTGTCTTCAATGAATGCAGATACTCGTACTATGATGTGTATAAGCCTTGCAAACGTTCGCAAGTCGTTGAGGGATATGCATACTAAGCTTGATGCGATGGCGGATGTAATGACACAGCATAACAAAATTCTTCTAAATTCTATTCCTATACCTCAATCTGAAACAGTTCGTGCTAACCTTGATAAAAAATTGAAAGAATTAAAACTTAAGCAAACGGCTCTTGATATTCTTAAAAATGGAGTATCTACATAAATTATGCGTATTAGTGATAAATGTACTGAAATTGCGACCTATACAATAAGCAATTAATGTAACTTGATAGTACTATTATCTAAGATTATAGAAAAATAAATTAAAAACGGCGGTTTCTGATTGCTAAGGGGCATTGCAATGGTGTTACTATGGCATTGGTTCGTAAACGCCCCCTAGCAAAACAGAAGCCGCCATTTTAGGAGCTTACGCCGACAACTCTACCGCCGTAGGGTGGCTTTGCCCCCCTCGGACTCCCCCCAGCGGGGTCGCTCCCCGCACGCGCGATTCACCTTCCGCTGATTCGACCAAGGGGGCTCTGCCCCCATACCCCCGCAGGGGGGCAAACCCCCCCTGACCCCGACTCAAATTATTTGTGTATCGTTAAG
Organism: Bacteroidota bacterium; assembly: GCA_029560875.1. GTDB lineage: Bacteria > Bacteroidota > Bacteroidia > Bacteroidales > Tenuifilaceae > SB25. The sequence goes on from JAKQKB010000233.1 coordinate 1,991, forward strand.
GCCGTCTGCCTTAACAATCCGATGAGGGGTTTCGACCCCTCAACGTCGATGCACATAAGAAGATGTTCCAATCGCTACACTCCGCCATGACGGTGCTGACGCGCCGTCATGGCTTCGTTCCGACGATTTGCAACATCTTCTTATCGTGCTGTTTACTACTCCGAGTATTTTTTTTCCGTAATTGTGTTGATGATATGACAAAATGTCATACTTTTGACCTGACAAAATGGCAGCGACAAAATGGCAGGTTTTAAGAAATATAATAGCAGAGATGTAATTCAATCAGGTATCAAGTCCGTACCTTGTCCATCTGCACAGTCTAATACAATGTACGTAACGTATAACAGCCAGTTTGCGGAAATACCTGACCACATTAGAATCGTCGAGAGGTTCAAGTCTATAGATTATTCAATGTATGTGTTTCTACGCATTTTATTTGATAATGGCTTACGTGTTTCTGAATTGCTATCGGTATCGGGTCGTGATGTTTCAAATTCGTTTATGATTCGGATTAGAGCAAAAAAAAATTCAAATGATAGACTTGTTAATGCTAGCGAGTTTAAAGATTTTCTCATATCTAAGCGTTTTTGCAGCGGTCTTATATTTAGTTCTTATAATAGGTTTTATATTTATAGAGTCATGAAGTCGGCGGGGCTTAGTGCAATTTTTGGAGAGAATAAAAACAAGTCGGTAACGCATTATGCTCGTCATCAATTTGCCTTGTCAAACCAGTCGTTAACTGATCCCTCATTCTCTACAAGTAAATTGCTAGGGCATAAATCTGATAATAATGGTAAGTATTATGAAAAAATCGAAAACGTACATTAGAGTTAATAATATATTAGAAAATAATCTATCAAACTCTCACAATTTGCCAATAATAATAGACAAGCGTGGGCGGATTAAAACTAAGAGCAAATGAGTCAGTTATCAAATGAACTATTAACGAATGCTGGTTATTTTGTAGCTGGATTTCTGGCATATTTTATAAAACGTAGAGTAGTAAATTATCGCAAATCGTCTAAGCGTTATAATCGTAAATCTTAATAATCATTAATTAATACTTTAATTTTATGGGAATAATTAAACAAGGAATCCTTGGGGGCTTCCGCGGGAAAGTCGGCTCTGTTGTGGGTGGGGCTTGGAAGGGTATCGCAACTATGCGTGCTATGCCGCTTACGGTAGCAAATCCTCGTACTCCATCTCAAGTTAATAATCGTGATAGGAATACTGCGATTTTGGCGTTGGCACAAGCTGTTTCAATAAGTTTTATTAGGACGTATTGGAATCGTTTCGCAAAATCGATGTCAGGGTTTAACATGTTTATGAGCGTCAATAAGAATGTGTATAATCCTGCTACTCTTGTGTATGATTGGGCTAGTGTGATTGTCTCGAACGGAACTATTACACCTCCTGTTGTTTCAGCGGTTACCCAAACAGAGCATGGGTACGTCGATGTAGAATTTTCGTATCCATTAACAGACAATACGAGATTGTCGTCGGACGTGGTCGGTATTGTTGTAGTTAATGGCATTCAATTGACGGGGCATGCGGTTGATAATGTTCCTAACTCGGCTGGGGTATGGACTGTTGATGTTCCTGTCGGTACTGAAATAGGTGATATATTGTACGTATATGTAGTATCTCGCCGCGCTGATGGTACATTAACATCTTATACTACAAGCGCCCAGGTATTTAATGTTGTATAGTGTATTGTTTCTTATTTAGAATGATTCTAAATAAGTCAAAAAAGAAAGGGTCTGCCATATTGGCAGACCCTTTCTTTTTTTTTTTTTCTTCATATTCCGATATTTGTATACGCATTTGTGTTTTATGCTTGGTTGTAGAATGTGCAAGTGCGAAGCTAACTGGGTTTATTTTAGTACGGGTTCTGCAAAATTAAGATTATGGAAGCATTTAATA
>JAKQKB010000185.1 GCA_029560875.1 Bacteroidota bacterium
TATATAATACTCCCCGAAAATTGGACCACTGGTTAAGTTGAATAAAAACAATTAAATTTACCAGTATTATGAAAAAAAGCAGAAGAAAATTCAGTGCAAGTTTTAAAGCACAGGTAGCCATTGCAGCACTCTTAGAAAGAGAGACACTGGCTGAGTTATCAGAACGTTTCGGCATTCATCCGAACATAATTAGCAAATGGAAACAAGAGTTTCTTAAGAATTCGTCTCGAGTTTTCGAAAAAGATGAAGGTTCTGGCAATTCGGTAGAGATTGATAAGCTCTATTCAAAAATAGGTAAGCTTGAGGTTGAGCGGGATTTTTTAGAGAAAGCCTACTTAATGTCCGGTCTGGGAAAGAGCGCAAAATGATGGTAAAAAGAGACCATGAGCTCAGTATCCGACAACAGTGTGAGTTGTTGGAAATACCCAGAAGTGGGTTTTACTACAATCCGGTTGAAGAAAAAGAGGAGAACCTGAAAATCATGCGACTGTTGGATGAAGAGTATTTAAAACATCCAACGCACGGGGTGCTACGGATGCAAGATTTTCTATTGGGATTAAGTATTGTCGTCAACCACAAAAAGGTTCGTCGATTACTACGCCTGATGGGCTTAATGGCCATTTACCCTAAGAGGAACCTGAGTAAATTAGGCTTAGCCAAATACATACACCCCTACCTTTTGAAAGGCTTGGAAATAAACCACCCAAATCATGTATGGGCTATTGACATAACATATATTCCGATGGCTAAAGGCTTTCTGTATTTAACAGCGATTATAGACATCTACAGTCGTTTTGTTGTTGGTTGGGGAATCAGTAACTCGCTTGATTCAGAAAGCGTTCTGGACGTTTTAAATACAGCCATTTCAAAACATGGAAAACCTGAGATTATTAATTCAGATCAGGGAAGCCAGTTTACCTGTAAAGATTGGATAGAATTGCTCGAGAAAGAGAACATCCAAATCAGTATGGATGGGAAAGGACGCGCAACAGACAACATTTTTATTGAACGTTTGTGGCGTTCTGTTAAATACGATTACGTTTATTTACACCCGGCTAACGATGGTAAAGAGCTTTATGACGGACTTAAAACCTACTTTGATTATTACAACTATGAGCTGTCGCATCAAGGTATTGGAAGGAAAGCCCCGATTAAACTATACACGCAAGCAGCCTGATTATTAACAAAAGATGATGATGTTAACAAAAGAAAAAAGTTGCCAAAAAAGAAAAAGTGTTAAAAACCAGAATAACTTTACCAAGTTATTTCCGGTTTTTAACACTACTTTTACATCATCATCAGTTCTTTTAA
>JAKQKB010000212.1 GCA_029560875.1 Bacteroidota bacterium
ACAAGCCAGTAATAATCAGATTCAGTTTAAGCTGTAAACTCATAGAGGCACATTTTCTAAGACTTGGCTATATTAAAGGTTTAGGTAATATATATCTTGGGAATAATTCCCGATAACCTAGTAATTGACTTTATATGATGGAATGCATATATCTTAAGTCTGCATGAGACGACTTAAGGTAAACTTTGAAATGAATAAATGATTGGCGGTTAAGAGATAAGTTATTTGTTTGCTGTAAAAATGGTCACTATTCATCTAAATCGCTGGATAATGACCATTTCTACAAACTAGCGCTGTTTGTGAAAAGGACTATAAAACATATTTCATAGACTTAACGGCAATAACGGCGCGTTTTACCTTTGCAACCTTCAAACAACCACGCTTCACCTTTTTCGATGTAATAGGCATCGGCGTTAAGCATGACGTAACGGTCTTCATGTGTTATTGACGTGCTGATAAGCAATTCAACACCTGTTTCGCCAGGATTTACTGCGTTATATGCATCAACGCCTAAGGCCAACGCAGTGGTTCCTAAAATTGCACCACTTGTTGAACCTGGGCGTAGTGCATCTCTCAATACCCAAAACCCAGCAACACCCGCCGAGGCCATGCCGGGTTGATAACCAAACGCCTGTGGATCAAAGGCAGCAGCGTGCTTAATAACCTGAGCTTCATAACCTAGCTCAATTGCACCACCCTTTACTGTGGATACTACAAAACCCTCGTCTATCAAGCCTGCAATCATGTACTTGCGAAACGCACGGCCAAAATCAGTATTTGAATTATCGGTGACGTATAACGGTTGCTCTTTCGCAAAACCTTGCCTGTCTAATGCTATTTTCGTTTGAGCTACTGCATCATTGGCAATTAAACCCCAATGTTGGGCTGCCATGGCTTTTTTCTGTTTACTTTGTGGAAAGTTTTCTGCTTTCGGTATAGACGTTGCGCACCCAACTAAAACGAACGCTAAAAGCAAAACACCTAAAGTTGATTTTTTCATGTTCATTTCCTTCATCATTTTATAATTGTGCTAGAGCCAAGTTTATTTTTACCATTCTTGCTCGGAAATTGGTTCTACCGCATCTCTTGATAAATCTTCACTATCAATTGGGTTTGCGATAATGTGCGGCGTTATCAATAAAATAAGTTCTGTTTTATCATTAAACTCTTCTTTATCTTGGAAGATATTGCCAATAATCGGAATATCGCCAAGTATCGGTACCTTACGCACATCTTTACCATTTTTAGCCTTTATTAAACCGCCAATCGCTACGGTTAGGCCATCTTTTGCAACCACAACCGCCTCGATGTTGGCAGTATTCACTGAATCAATTGCAAAACTTTGCGTAGTATTCCCTACAGTAATCGGGGGGAACTGCATACCGCCAACGTTAACTGTTGAAGAGTCTTGTAAAATTGCTAGCGTAACTGTGCCATCTGCATTTATTTTCGGCACAATATTTAGCGTGTTTCCGATATTCCGAATTTCGGTTTCATAGGTGATTTTTGCTGGTGTTACAACGTTATTATTTACACCACCCAATACTGGGTCTGTTACTGTTACTCCACGAATTAACAAGCGCTCTTCACCCACAAACAAACTTGCTGGGCGATTATTTGACGCCATCAACACAGGTGAACTTAATGTATTGATTTTTTTATCTTTCTTCAACAACTCGATTCTTGCGGCGATTAAATTATCAACAAAGGTATAGATTAATTTACCGCTGCCTAAGCCACCTACGGGTATGTCAGAAACGGGGGCTGCTAAGGAGTGTTTGCCATCTTTGGAAACACTGCTAAACGAAAACAGTTGACTAAATGAGTCGCCTACCGTCAACTCCAACACTTTCATTTCCAGCAATACTTGCGGCGTAGGCTTATCCATCTCTTTGACTAAGTTTTCAATTTCTTTTAATGCAGCAACATCACTGGTGCGCACAATCATTAAGTTATGTTCACGGTTAAGCGTAATAAAAATCGGCTGTTCTGAACGCGTAATGTCCTTTAGCACATCTGAAGAAATCACATTGCCATCATCATCCACCTTTACGGCCTCATCCAATTTTTGTAACTGGTCAGCAGAAAGATTTTCTGTAATGGCATTGGTTGTTTGGCCAGCATTAGCCCCCAATGCCATACCACCTAAATTAATATTGTTTCGATTTTGATTGCCGTTTGCAGTAGTACGGCGCATATTAGCTTGGCCGCCACCCATGCTACCGGCACCCGTCCGGTTTCTATTGTTATTTAACCCTGTTTGGTTTCTATTTCCACCCTGAGTGTTGCCACCTATCCCTTGGTTTGTTCCACCAAATCCAAAAGTTTCTGCTTCAACACCATAAGTCATCCTCACGCGTGAGCCATACAAATCTCTCACAGCTGTCGCCACCATTACAGGGTTTGGATGCAGTAAATTAAAAACCCGCGTAGTATCTTCACGATAAACCACCATATCGCGCTGATATTCTTCCGTCGTCATAATGCGAAAGGTTTTGCTCGATTTATCTTGGCGGTACCATAGACCAGCATTTTTACTAATCGTATCTAGCGCATCTTTTACTGAAATATTCTGTAAAAAAACCGTCACACTTTTTTTAGAAGCCGCTTCAGTGGCGACTACATTGAGCCCCGACATGTCTGCTAAAGCCCTTGCCACCTCAATCATATTGGCATTTTTGAACTCCAATTTACTAATAACAGCATTTTCACCTGTCGCCGGTTTTTTTGTATTAGCAGTTCGTTTGTAATTGGCTAATTTATTTTTACTTGTTGCCAAAGATTTTTTTTGTACTGACTTTGTAACCAATGGCTCATTCACGAGTTCCTCATCATCCAGCAATATAATTTCATCGCCACGGGCATTTTTAACTGTATTTACATTGATCAAATTGGGGTCTTCAGCAGCCACCTGACTGGTTGAAAAGCCTAAATATAAAGCAGACAACACCACAAACTGCAATGTTTTACGCTGCCAAAGTTTGGTAGATTTTTGCATGATATT
>JAKQKB010000229.1 GCA_029560875.1 Bacteroidota bacterium
TAATATACGCTAAAGTGCTTCTATACCAAGGTGGTCTGATTCGTATTATTATAAATGTTCCGTTTTCGTTCCAAACATTGTCGTTGTTGCTACCTTTTATCCAGAGTTTGTATAGACCAGGGGTCATATTGGAGAACGTCAGAAACCTTCTATTTCCATTGTTTATCCATCCTTGATTATCACCATCAAACTTATATGCATACTGGTTTTTATTGGGACTTGTAAACTCCAATGCTGCAAACTCAACATAAAAGGCGAAATCGCTATAGTTCAGAACAACTTTACTGTTGTTGGTTATATGAATGTTTTCGTTTCCGTTCTTGTTTTGTTTTTGAAATGAAGTAAATTCTAAAGGAGGAATATTTTTATTATCCGATAGTTCTTTTGGATTGAATGAGTTAAAACCGTTCATACCTCCAAAGAAGATTTCTCCATCACGACTCTTATGGCTTGCGCGAAGGTTGAACTCAAGTCCTTGTAATCCATCCTCTTCGCTATAGGTTATGATTCTTTTTTGTCCTTTTCGTAGTTGTGATAAGCCTTTGCCAGTACCAAACCACATATCGCCAAAATCGTCCTGAATAATCTCATATACAAGGTTTGATGCTAGGCCATCGGCCTCTGTGTAATAGGTAAATTTGTTTGTTTTTAGATTAAGGCGATTAATTCCACTTTTTGTGCCAATCCAAAGCGTTGAGTCCGAAGTGTAGCAAAGAGAAACGCAATAATTGTCGGTTAACGTGTTTTGAGATTTCTCATCTCTGAGAATATGGCTGATTTTGTTATTTTTTCTATCGTACTTATCGAGTCCGTTTTTAGTAGCAATCCATAGGTTACTGTCGCAATCGAAGGTTAAGGTATAAACTAGGTTGTCGCTAATTTTTCTATCGATATGAGAATCTATAGTGTAGTTTTCATAGCGGAAATTGTTCATATCGATGAAGTAAAGTCCGCCTTGTGTTGCTACCCAAACGTTATTGTTACGTTCCTTTACAATGCTGAACACCCTGTTGTTCTCGAAATTAGGCAGTTTGTTTGTGTTATAGAATTGATTTAGTGAAACAAACCTATCCTCCTTATAAACATAAATACCATTGCGTGTTCCTATCCATATTTCATTATCCTTATACTCGAAAATAACGTGAACGGAATTGTTAGGGATGTAGTTTTTTCCTGAAAGTGTCGATGAGTAATGAGTTACCTTGTTTGTTTCTTTATTGAAAATGTTCAAACCTGCAGTCCAGTTTCCAACCCAAATATCACCATTCTTATGCTTGTATATCGATGCAATAACATTGTCGAGCAGATTGACTGAGTTCGTTTCCTTGGATTTTCGGTAGAGCTTAAATCGTGGGTCTTTCAGGTCCGTTTTGTCGAGGCCATTTAGTGTTCCAATCCAAAGATTATGCGAGCGATCAATTATTAAGGAATTGACAGTGCTGTGGTTAATTTGACTTGCATTTTGCTCAACACCCGATGAAATCTGTGTTTCTACTATTACTTTTTTGTTGGAATCGAAACTAAGCCTAAAAATTCCATTGCCTTGGGTTCCAACCCAGAACTTACCCTTTAAATCTTGCACAATTGTTCTAATCAAAACAGGGTTCCCATTAACCGAAAGGGAGTAATTTCTGAAAGTGTCTCTTTCCTTGTCTAAAATGCTAAAACCCTGAGAGGTACCCACCCAAATTTTTCCATCTAAATCTTCGTAAACCGAGAGAATATTGTTGTCGTTAATAGTGTTATTATCTGCAGGATTATGCTGATAATTTGCAAAGTTTCCAGTAATAGGGTTGAATTTTGTTAACCCAAAGGTTGTTGCAGCCCAAATATCTCCGTCCTTATCGAGAATTATTGGAAGTGTTTGCTCCTCTACGTTAGGATTTTCGCCTACGCTATTTTTGAAATGTTTGTACTTGCCTGTTTTGGGATCAAATGCATTAATAAGAGGTGGTGTATTGGTGTAAATTAAACCATCGTTGCCAGCAACACATCCGTAAACATTATCGCGATAAGGGTCGCTTCCATTTTCAGATGTATGAATGTATCGTTTGAATGAGTTTTTTGCAAAATCGAACTTGTTTAAACCACGGCGTGTTCCAATCCAAAGGTTCCCTTCTTTGTCTTCGGTGATTGAATAAATCCAACTATCAGAAATAGATGTAGAATCGTTTGGATTATGTAGATACTTAACAAAGGTATAACCATCAAACCTATTTAATCCATCCTGTGTTCCTATCCAGATAAACCCTCTGCTATCCTGAAATGTGGTGTAAACAACGCTTTGCGATAATCCTTGATTTACTGTGTAGTGATTGATTCTGTAATTCTGGCCATAACTGAATAGACCAATCAATGCTAGTTGGATAAATAAAATAGTTTTTTTCATCCCTTATATTTTAGAGGAATATTAATAAAATTAAATTTAAGGATTTCTTTATAAATAGATACTTTTAATTTAGAAAACCCTATAGGATATAACACTTTTTAATAAAGACTACTAGTTAAGAGTGTTAGTTTAATTGAAGTGTTAAAATATTTTATTGCAAATATAGATTATATATAAAAAAGCCCCATAAAATGGGGCTTTTATGCTATTAGTGTGTTTTTACTTGAATTCGTACAGTTCAACAATTTTAAGAATAACCTCAGTTGCCTTAACCATACTTTCAACAGGAACATACTCGTGTTTTCCATGAAAATTCTCACCTCCTGCAAAGATATTAGGGCAGGGAAGTCCCATATAGGATAAACGAGCACCATCGGTACCTCCACGGATTGGTTTAACCTTTGGCTTAACTCCAACCTTTTCCATAGCTTCAATGGCCGTGGAAACAACGTGGTAAACAGGCTCAACCTTTTCGCGCATGTTGTAGTATTGGTCCTTCAACTCAAGAGTAACAACTCCTTGACCGTATTTGGTGTTTATGTATTCTGCAATACGCTCCATATACGCTTTGCGCGATTCAAACTTTTTACGGTCGTGGTCGCGGATAATATACTGGAAGGTAGCATTCTCAACAGAACCATCCATTTTTATAAGGTGATAAAAACCCTCGTAACCAACGGTGTGCTCTGGGCGCTCGTGTGCAGGAAGTAAACTGTTGAATTCCTGAGCGATTAGTATTGCATTGAGCATTTTATCCTTTGCGTAGCCGGGGTGAATGTTTCTTCCTTGTATGGTGATTTTTGCACCAGCAGC
>JAKQKB010000002.1 GCA_029560875.1 Bacteroidota bacterium
TTTAGAACTAATGATGAGCAGAATTCCGTCTGCTGAAACCAAAGCTTGGATATGCACTGTTGCTGATTGTTCTTCCGTCAAGCCCCAATTGCAGCAATACTTTTGTTATGGGCAGTTATATCAGTTTTATCGTCTGTATAAATTCGCTAAATTCTTTGTCTGCAAACTGATGTTGAGCCTTTGATTGATGGCAATTAAAGTCGTAATAAAATCCATTGTGCTCTCCTTTTAAAACTTTGAGCTCAACTTTTAAAGGTTCGTCAATGTCAACATGCTCAAACAAATATTCAGCGTCAAACTCGTAAAATTTGCAATTGCTAATATTGTAAGGTTCGTAAGTCTTTGTCACTCTAAAGTCTTTCAAAATTTGAGAAGTCCCGTAATGTGACATGTCTATAAGTTCTTCAAATGTTTCATAACCCAAGTTCTCAAGTTCGTTTTTCGGTGTAATGTTGAGAGTTATAGTAGGTGAAAAAATTCCTTTTTGTTCAGGTTTGTCTTGATAGTATTTTGTTACAACACAAACAGGGTCGCCTAATTCGTTCCATATTTCGTCCGTTGTTTCGTCTAATCCTTTTCCAATTATTTGTTCGGATTTGAGTTTGCCAAAATCCTTAACGGCAATAAAACCCCAGTCTTGTGGTTTATAAAATAAGATGCCTAACTTTTTATTTACGTAAGCATTGTCATTGACTGCAACTGCCTTTAATGGGTCAAAAATCAACCCTGTCAATGCTAAACTTGTTAATCTTAAAAATTCTCGTCTACCTATTCCCATTTTGAAGTGTCGATTTTCTAATTGCCCATAACGGGCAGGTATTGCCGATGGTGGGGGATTAGAATTCTGTCCGCCCGGAATAACTGCTGATTAAAATTGCTTTGATGAAGTTAAGATTAAATGCTCAGCGTTGTTTGTCCCGCCCGAACTGAAGACTGGATTTTTACTGCTGCTCATTGTACTTCCTTCCAGCCCCACTATTGGCAATACCAATGTTGGTAGCAGTTGTTTTACGTCAGGATAATTGTTCTAATTGACTTGCTGTCTCAACCAGATAATGGCGAGTCTCCTCGTCATCTTCAGTCTTTAGCCGTTTTTGTATGTCTATAAATTTGTTGCTTCGATTGATAAAGTTCTGTGTCGAAATGAGTGTGTACAGCCATTTACTAAAGTCAGAAAGCTCGTTTTGTTCGATTGAATAGTCCAGGTATTTTGTAAAGGCTGGAATTTCTAGATTTGATCCTTCCCATTTGTCGATTGGAGTAATCTGTCTTCCAAAGTATTTGTCGAATAGGTAAGTATTGCTACAGAAAGTTTGAAATGCTTTTTTCTCAGCTTCTTTCGTCTTACCAGTTTTAAATAATATGATTGTCCACTCGAATAAAAAGTCTGGAAAGCCGCTGTCGTCAGGAAAGTTTTTGTCAAACCACTTGGTATAGGCCAAGCCTCCAGAATAGTCAGCAAGTTGCATAAAATATTTTGTCGGCAAGTAGCGAAGTCCACGTCCGTCGTCGTAACACCCAAACTTTCTTTTCTCTGCAGCAAGTGTCCGCTTAATGTCGGCTATTTTCTTTTTTACTCTTTCAATTTTTTTCGGAGTCATGTAGTCTGTTTACAATTGCTACCAACGAGCAGGTATTGCTGCAGGTGGGATATTTTATAACGTCCAAGCCCGGAACCGCTGCCCAATTGAAAATATAAAGTTGAAGTTAACAACAAAAAGCCAAATAGATATTCGTCTGCCGTAACTAAAGTACAGCGATGCAAACAGCCGAAGTTCCAACGTCCAGCCCCACTTGCAGCAATACCAATGTTAGCAGCAGATGCTTAGTCCCAAAAGCTGTATTTGTCCATTATTTTCATAGTTTGCTTTTCCATGCCGTTGTCATAACTATAAGTAAATTGATATACTGCCTGTCGACCATAACTTTGATACTCATAGGTCAATCGCTTGGTTTTCTGTCCAGCCTTGTCGTAAATAACTCGTTCAATCTTTCTCAATTTGGAATCAAAATATTTTACATCTTCCTCTTTTTCTGTTTCGTCATAACAAAGTCCGTCCCAATATTCAATAAATACAGGTCTTTGTTCGTCATTGAAAAAACGTTTCACAATTAAGCCTTTGCAATAATCCTGCTTAAATGAAACTTTCCTAAGGTTTATTGATTCTTGGTAAAGCAGTTTATTCTCTTTCGTCCAATGGTTAATTACCATAGAATCTTGTCGTATAAATATTGTGTCGACTTTGTTTATACTTCCTTTAAGCCGATATGCATATTTCATTCTGTTTATAGTTTCAGATCTTTGCCAAAGTTCAGACCTAAGGCTGTCCAGTGTCCACTTTGAAATAGTTGTGTCTTTAGAGTATTGTCCAAATACAACCTGTCCAAATAGAAAAGATGATATTAGTAGTAGGGTCTTCATTGCATTTGCTGCTAACGGACAGGGCTTGCTTGCTGTGCTGGATTTTCTAACTTCCAGCCCGGTTGCAAATGCCCGATAAAAAATTTAATGAATAAATGTAACGAGATTTTTCATAGTTGGCGTTCTGCCCGTGACGATTGCCGATAACGAACCAATGCTGAAAGTTTGTACTTCTGCCAGCATAGCAGCAAACCCCATGTTATACATCAGGCCAAAGTTGAAATATTTAAGGTAACGAAAATATTTACCGTCATTCCGTAAGCACATTGCAAGCTAAACCAGGACATTTAAACTTGAAAAGAAGTCGTTCTTACCCCAAACAAAGATTATTGGAAATTGAAAAGTGTTCCGCTGTCCCACGAAAAGCGAATAAGAAAACGAAAAGCATTGAATGAGCGGTATTAGTCATAAGTCACTCTTCAAAAACCAAAGCCTGCCCACCTGTCCAACTTGAAAAATAGCCAAGACAAATA
>JAKQKB010000036.1 GCA_029560875.1 Bacteroidota bacterium
TGCACCACCCATTAAGTTTGGTATTAGTAAGTTGAATGTTTCCGCAGGACCATAACTCCACTGTGTGGCATAATCTTTATCTAGTCCTGTTGTTTTATTATGTTGTTCGTCGGTCAACTCAGATTTACCTCTGATGGAGTCCTTTCCGTAATCGTAAGTGAACCACAGATTGCTGAAGTTTGCACCAATTGCAAGTACACCTGCAATGGCTAAAACACCAACAGTTTTACCTATAGCGCTATAAGTTTTAGACTTAATATTATCAATCAGATAAACAATAAATAGTGCAGCCATAATAAATGCTGCATAGTAAGTGATTTGTGGATGTCCTGTGTAAAGGTTGAGACCTAGAAACAAAGAAAATAACGCAAAACCACTTAAAAGTTTTCCTCGGAAAGTTAGCAGCATTCCAGCAATCATTGGAGCCACATAGCTCATTGCCCTAATTTTTGAATTATGTCCAGCACCAATAACAATCATAAAGTATGTGGAAAGACCATACGCTATTGAGGCAACAATGCTTAGCCAGGGATTTACACCCATTACAAGCATTAGTATATAAAAACCAAGCATTGTAATAAAAATAAAACTTGCTGGAACAGGAATAGTATTTAAAGCCTTATCGACAAAACGTAGCAAATTGTTAGTATAAGGAACAGAAACTAGGTATGCTGGCATACCTCCAAACATACTATTGGTCCATAGGCTAACCTCGCCAGTTTTTTCCTTGTGGTCTAAAACCTCTTTTGCACCACCCTTCCACATGGCAATATCGTGTTGGGCAAGGCGTTTCCCTTCCAGTAGTGGAGAGAAAAATGCCAATGAGATAGCCATGAAAAGTACAACGGCAACTATGTGGGGGAGAATTTTAAGAAGTTTTTCCTTGTTCATAGGATTCTGTTTTGTAGTAAACTGTTTAAAAATCAAACTTCAAATATATTAAAAAAGTAGATAGGAAGCCCAACAAAAAAAGCAAGGTATTGATTATATCCTTGCTTTTTAAATTTTTTAAGACAGATATTAAATATTTTTCAGTAGCGATGATATTGAAACCTTATCGGCCATAATTTCACGCAATTTCGATGCGGGAACACGTTCCTGCTCCATTGTATCGCGGTAGCGAATGGTTACAGTTTCGTCCTCCAAGGTTTGATGGTCGATAGTTATACAGAATGGCGTACCAATTGCATCGTGACGACGGTAACGCTTTCCGATGGTATCCTTCTCCTCGTATTGGCATGCGAAATCGAACTTCAAGTCATCCATAATTTTGCGAGCCATTTCGGGCAAGCCGTCTTTCTTAACAAGAGGGAATATTGCCAGTTTAACAGGCGCTAACGCGGCAGGTATTTTTAAAACTACTCTTTCGTCAACAGTTCCGTCTTCCTTGGTTAGTTTTTCCTCGTTGTATGCCGATGAAAGCACAAGAAGGAATGTTCTATCTAAGCCAATAGAGGTCTCTACAACGTAAGGTACATAACTCTCGTTGGTTTCAGGGTCAAAGTACTGTAGTTTCTTTCCAGAGTATTTTTGATGATTACTTAAGTCGAAATCTGTTCTGGAGTGAATACCCTCAACTTCCTTAAAGCCGAATGGGAACTGAAACTCGATGTCTGATGCTGCATTTGCATAGTGAGCCAATTTCTCGTGCTTGTGGAAACGGTACTTTTCGTCACCAAGACCCATAGCCTTATGCCAGCGCATTCGTTTTTCCATCCAGAATTCGTACCACTTCATCTCCTCACCAGGGCGAACAAAGAATTGCATTTCCATTTGCTCAAACTCACGCATACGGAAAATAAACTGACGTGCCACAATCTCGTTACGGAAAGCTTTTCCAACCTGAGCAATTCCGAAAGGAACTTTCATGCGTCCAGTTTTCTGAACATTTAGGTAATTTACAAAGATACCCTGTGCTGTTTCTGGACGGAGGTAAATGGTATTGGCCTCATCGGTAACCGAGCCCAACTTGGTATCGAACATTAGGTTAAACTGGCGAACATCGGTCCAATTGCGTGAACCAGAAATTGGGCAAACAATTTCACAATCCTCAATTATTTTCTTAACCTCAGCCAAATCGTTATCCTCAAGCGCAGTAACCATTCGCTTATTTACCTCGTCAATCTTTGCTTGATTTTCTAAAACGCGAGGGTTGGTTTGGCGGAACATTTTTTCATCGAAAGTATCACCAAAGCGTTTGGCAGCTTTCTCAACCTCTTTATTGATTTTATCCTCAACTTTAGCAATCCAGTCCTCAATTAGCACATCGGCACGATAACGCTTTTTGCTATCCTTATTGTCAATCAAAGGGTCGTTAAATGCACCAACGTGACCCGAAGCAACCCATGTTTGTGGATGCATAAAGATGGCCGCATCTATTCCAACAATGTTCTCGTTAAGGCGAGTCATTGCCTCCCACCAGTATCGGCGAATGTTATTTTTAAGTTCTACGCCGTTTTGCCCGTAATCGTAAACAGCGCTGAGTCCATCATAAATTTCGCTAGATTGAAAAACAAAGCCATACTCCTTGCAGTGAGCAATCAACTTCTTGAATAGTTCTTCCTGAGTCATATTGTTACGTTCTAAATGTTTCAGATTTTTTGAGTTAGCAAAAATAAGCCAAATAATTAACCCAGCAAAAGTATAATGTTGGTTTTACATTTACACAACCGATTGATTTTGAAATAATCTTTTGTATATTGCGTAAGGTTGAATTTATTGGCTTATGGTTAAAAAGTGGTTCGGCATATTTTTCGTTACTCTTGTTTGTGTAAAAGTATTTGCATCTGAGGAACAAAAATCTCAAATTTCTGAGGCTAAAATTAAGGCTGCACTCATAATTAACTTTGCGCAAAATATTCAATGGCCAAATGAATCGAAAATATCTACCTACTTAATTGGACTTGTTGATAAGGATTCTAGTGTTTATCAAGAACTTAAATCGGCCATTCCTACTCAACGAATAAAAGGTAAACCGTTTAATATTGTAATGGTTGACCAACAGACAATTCACTCTCCGTTCAACATTCTCTACTTTGGAGAAAACACAGATAAAACTTTAACCAATATTTACCAAGAAATTAATATTGAAGGAGTACTAATTATTACAGACCGAGGTCGCGATAGGGTGCTAACCATGATTAACATTCTATACAAAACCGATAAAAACACCTTTTCGTTTGAGATTAATAAAGACAATTTAGATGCAGGGAAGTTTATAGTTAACCCAAAAATACTTTTACTAGGAGGTAGCTATTTAAATCTACGTGAACTCTATATACAAACTTACGAGCAGTTAAGACAGGAGTCTGAGAAAATTCAAAAGTACAAAGAAGAACTTGAAAGAATCAGTAAGGAAAAGGAAGAGTACCAAACTCAAATAAATCTGTTGAATTCCAAAATAAATAGCCTAGCTATAAGCATTAAACAATCGGAGAATGAGTACTTAAATCTTACCAACAAATTACAAGCCCGCGATAGTTTATTGGCATTCAGAACCAGAGAATTACAAAGTAAAATTCAG
>JAKQKB010000069.1 GCA_029560875.1 Bacteroidota bacterium
GGTTACATTCGCAATCTCTGAAGTAGGAGGGTTAAAAGTATCGCAATAGACCTTATACCCTGTGGGAATTCCACCGGTTGTAGGAGCTGTCCAGGTAAAGGTGGGTAAGGTACTAACTAAAATAGCTCCATTAGCAGGTGCTGTAAGAGTAGGTGCACCTGGTGCCTCAGGAGTAATTTCCGGACCAATAACCAGGTCAACACAGAAGGTTGCTGATTGTAACCCGGTTCTAATTCCCAAGTAATAGTTATTTCCAGCAAGAGAACTTAAATCAATAACAGAATTATACCAGGTACTTGCTGCAGCATAAGTAATATTACTGCCAATCTGAGTCCAGGTAGTTCTATCTGGAGAATAGAGAATTTGCAAAGTGCCTGTCGTGGCACTGCAATATGACCAGAAATTCAAAGTACTGGTACTGGTTATAGTAACTTTAGGGGTAGAAAGTATATATTGGCTTGATGATGAGCCATATTTGTAAGCTGAAGCAGTTCCATGTTTAGCATAACTTGTGGAGCGGCTCCAGGTACCTGGATTTGCCCAACCCGCTGGCGGAAATGATGTATTTTCAAAACTCTCTGCTACTTGAGTTGTAGTTGGCGTTTTGAAACTCCAGACATCAGAAGCGGGAGAATCACCTAATTCATTTTTAGCAACTACTTTCCAGTAATAGGTAGTTCCAGCTGCTAAAGTTGGCGTATAGGTAGTGGCTGCTTGATTGCTGCTTACTAAAGGCGGATTGGTAGCAGTACCAAAATAAACATCATAAGCATTGGTATCTCCAGCTCCGCTTGTAGGAGTCCAGGATAGAATATCTCCAATCATAGCCCAACCACCATTAAGAGGTGATAATAAAGTAGGCGCCAGAGGTGCAGATGAATTAGGGAAAACCAGTTGAATTCTATCAATACTGTTAGTTCTGGAAGAAGCAGTTGGAGGAGAAGCTGGATCCGGATTAGTAGAATCATTGTAATAATAAATTCCAGTATTAGTACCACTGGTAAAGGCACCCCAGCTCATTGATGCATAGCTGGAAGTATTTTCATCTACGGCTATAATCAAATTATCAGTGTTATTATAGTTGAATGGGGTTGTTAGTGGTATTTCCATCCAGTTATTAGCTAAAGGAACATAACTGCTAACATCTCCGGCAAAAACCTGAGTAAGGTTAGCTAATGGTTCCCAGTCCGTAGTAGAACTGAATGTTGTCTTAGTAGTATGCCCCATATAAATAACCCAATCCTTGCAATTGGTGATAGTGCCGGAAACATAGAAGAATCTTAGCTTAGTAATGTTGCCGGCTTTATTTATTTGGGTTTGAGTATATATTTGCTGTGTATAATTATAGCCATATAGTCCATAAATGGGCAGATAACTGGTAGTAGCTGTTCCTGTACCTATTTGAACAGTATCGGCAAAACTCACAGCACATATTGCTAACATAGTTAGCACTAATATAATTAGCGAATATTTCTTCATACTAAAAACTCCTTGTTTAGATGTTTTTCTTGAAGAGTTCTTTAATTAGTTAAACGATAGGCATTGCCTTGGTTTTAAAGCTTAGAGTTTGGGGTTTAATCAATGGCAGGTAAGGTAATGCCAGGTTTGATTTTGATGGTTTAAGCTCTGAAGGAAGAACGCGGCTTGTTTCTTTTGCACTGTTCTTTAGTAATAATGTGCGATGATTGTTACAAAAAGAGTGCAATAAGTTTTTAAGATTGCGTTTTCCTGTTTCAAGCGTATTGGTTTTACGGGAAAAATAGCATATATTAGTATAATTATAGGTTGAGGAAGAGGTTATCCGGTTGTGGCACTTTTGAGTAAAAGCTGCTTTATCCTGGTTGTTCTTCCTTATATATCGGGTAGAGATTAACCTATTTTTCCGGTTGTTTGTTTTTGAAGGTTTAAAGAAAATAAATATAGAATTGGATAGACACCAAAGTGCATAGTTCTCTAACTTCCGGTTTGTTACCATCATCGGCTTTTTAGACCTTGGGCAAATCCACAAATACATCTAAACTCCTTTGATACGGAAGAACGATATACTATCGTTCATTGGTTGATAGTTCGTCACTACCTCAGTATTTTTTTACTATCCTTTTGGTAGAAAGAACTTATATCTATACCGGCTAAATACAACAAAGAAATTTGTATTCAGCCATTTTTTCTTCATCTTAAGATAATATAATCCAAATTTTCCGTCTGGCAAGTTGGCTGAAAAATGGCTGTTTTTGTTAAGCCATTCTTCATAACTTACCAGTTTTAAGTATATTACTTAAACCTCAATAGGTGTTCACCATCCTATAAATCCATCTTAATAGCTCCCGAATTTATGTCAAGCAAGAAATAAAGTTTCGGGAAGTTTTGCGGTGAAGTTTTGACTCTAAACCGATTCTTTTGTGTTTGCAACGGGATTTTGACGCGGTGAAGTTTTGACTCTAAACCGATTCTTCTGTGTTTGCAACTATAATTTGAGGCAACAGGAAATTTTGTTCGTTGCCTTCAACTGTCAAAGCTGAAGCTCGGTTTAGAGTTAAAACAAAAATTCGCCTCGAAGTCACTATTTCTGAACAATTCCATCCGAACCCTGCTGATGTGAAAAAATACTTTCTTTCACGATTGTGGAATTTGAGGGGTTGGTGAAG
>JAKQKB010000078.1 GCA_029560875.1 Bacteroidota bacterium
GATGATGGCCGGCGAGAGTACCGGTCAATTGGATGATGTGGCTGAAAGGCTTTCAGAACATCTTGAGAAAAAAGCCGCGCTAAGATCGCAAACCATCAATGCCATGATATATCCGTCGGTTGTAATGGTGGCGGCAATCGGTGTGGTGATTTTTTTAGTGGTTTATATTATTCCAAAATTTGCCAAATTCTTATTGGGCAAAGGTAAAAAGCTACCTAATTCGACACAGTTTTTAATTGATTCTTCGGACTTTATATTAAAGTATGGGCTTTATTTTGTAGCTGCATTTATTCTTTTTATAATTTTTATTATTCTTGCCTACAAAACCCCAGCTGGACGTTTGAGAATTGACGGATTTTTATTAAAAATACCGGTAATAGGAAAATTGCTTTCGCACGGGGCAATGGCAGAGTTTAATTGGTCGTTGTCCATGATGCTGCATAGTGGACTGACGGCATATGAGTCTCTCAAAATATGCGGTAAGGTCATTGCAAATCGATTAATTTCAACAAAACTAACCCAAGCTTCTGAACAAATCTTAACGGGTAAAGATTTAGCGTCCAGCTTGAAGCACCCTTCTGCTATTCCTGATTTGGTTACTCAAATGATGGCCGTGGGTGAAAAAACAGGTACGTTAGATTTGGTATTAAAAGAAGTGGGTGCTTTTTATGAGCATTTATTAGAAGTGGGCGTGAAGCGTATGAGTGCCTTGATTGAACCTGCCATGATTCTGGTAATCGGCAGCATTGTAGGTTTTGTGTATTACGCATTTTTTCAGGCAATGTTTTCATTGGTCGCGAAGGTGAACTAAGATGGTTAAGCAAATTCAATTATTCTGTGCAATTAGCATGCTATCACTAGTAGTTTTTAGCACAGCCAAAGCGGCAGACGCTTTTTCAGGTTATTACGGTGCAGGGCAACAACCTAAAGTTAAGGAAAACAAGCCAACACGTGACCCATTTACAAATAGCGACAAAATGTATAACGAAGTGGGTATTCAAACCGTCAATAGAGCCAATCAAACCAATCAACTCAACTATAACTACAATTATCAGCCATCTGCGATTGGTGCTGGCACGGGTGCAATGCCGATGACTGCGGCAATTCCTAATCTTCGCTTAAAAGGCTTGGTGAGTAAGCCAAATCAAAAGCCCGGTGCTTTATTAGAAGTGGAGGGTGCTGGCGTTTATTACGTCACCGCTGGTGAGGAAATTGGCTATGGACAAGGCGGCGTATTAAAAATTATCAGCGTTAGCGAGCAGGGCGTAAAAGTGCAAGCACCTATGATGAACCAACCAATCGTTGTGCGATAAGGATGATCAATATGCATAAAATTCAACTAATCAATATCACAACATCAATTCAAAAATTAAATAACATGCAAAAATCGACCAAGCTTTGGCGGCGTAAAACATTGCGGTTTGCGGTGTTGTCTGCTTTATTTTTAGGTTTTTCAACCAATCAGGTGGCTGCTGAAGACCCTAATTTAAGCAATTTAAATACAGTTAAAAACGCCCGTGGCGATGAGATATTATTGCTGAATGATGAAGAACTCGTGAATGATTCGGTACTTGCAGAGCCAGTACAAAAGAAGCCTTTGGCAGCAAGTAAAAATAAATTAGTCAATAACAAGCGAGCTGCAAATACGAAAAAACCAGCTACAGGTGAAAATGCTGTGATTAGTAAATTGGAGTTTAAAAATGCCAATATGATAGATGTTGCCCGTGCTTTGGGAGATATGTCTGGGCTAAATATAGTGACGACTGAAGCAGCAGCAAAGAAAAATGTGACTGTGTATTTGCAGAACATTTCAGTAAAAAATGCCCTAGATATTATTTCTAAAAATAGCGGGCTTTGGTATCGCTATGATAAAACTGCTAAAAATTACCGCATTATGACTACTTCAGAGTATCAGAATGATTTAGTGATTTATCGTGATGATGTGACGCGTGTATATGACATCTTGCATCCCAATCCATTGGTAATTGCAAACGCAATTAAAGATTTATATGGCAATAGAGTAAGGCTGTCAATTGGCGTTGAAGATAATACAACTATGGGAAATTTTGGTGCTGCTGGCGCAGCAACTGCCACCACAAGAAATATTGGCGGTAACAATTCAAGCCTAAATAGGACACGCCAAAATAATAATCGCCAAAACTCAAATACAGTGGGAGGTGGTGACAACGAAACAGGAAGTGAACGTGTTGTTATTAAAGAAACACTTTCATCTGAAAAAATTTCAAAAATAGAAGAGCAAATCAAATCGCAGAATGGAGATACAACAATTTCATCAGAAGCACTCCGAGATTTATCAACACAAGAGCAACCTATCTTTGTGACGCTAAATCAAGAGCATAGTTTTGTGGTGGTGCGCACCAGCGACACATTGGCTATGAAGGATATAGAGGAGCTCATTAAACAGATGGATAGACCCACGCAACAAATATTGCTAGAAATGAAGATACTATCCTTAGATGTGGGTGATGCATATCGTCAAGCTTTTGATTTAGATTATGTACCGAACAGTGATAAAGTTTATGGGCCACCAACAGACCAAGATAAGAATCCATTATTTACATCAGCACCTGAAAATACAAACTCTAGTCAAACTATCCCAATACCAGGTGGAACGCGAACGATTACCCAGTCTGGCGTTATTTCTTCAGGAGTAAGGAATGTTTTGGGGTTAGGTAATTTTGCGCTAGAAGGAGGCACATTTGTTTACCAATTTATGAACGATAAAATTCGGGCCCGCATTCAGTTATTACAAACTGACAATAAAATTAAAACACTAAGTTCGCCAATATTATTAGCTACAAATAACAAGCCAGCTCGAGTTTTTGTGGGTACTGAACAAGTTATCACCACCGGGTTCGATGCAGTTGCTGGAGGTGCAAATTCAGTATCAGTTGGTGCGCCTGCGGTAATACCAGTCACAGAAATAAGAAACGTAGGAAATACTTTACAGATTAAACCAAAAATTAACGCGAATGGGACCGTTACTTTATTGATTCAACAAGATTCATCCTCAATTCTTCCCGCGTCCAGCTCAATTCCTGTTGTGGTTGGAAATACTGTGCAACGATTTAATGTAGACTCTGTAAAAACCTCAAACATTCAAGGTACTGTGGTTGCAAAAGATGGCTTAACTGTTGCCATTGGCGGCTTGATTGATAGTACGGAAAGTGAAGAAGAACAAAAAGTACCTTTACTTGGTGACATTCCTTTAGTAGGCGAGTTATTTAAACGCAAAGCAAAATCAAAAGGTAAGCGTGAGCTTTTGTTGTTAATCACACCACATATTATAGCCACACCACAAGAAGCAGAAGATTTAACGCGTGATGCGGTAGAGCCACTTTCGGACCAAGAGTGGTAAACACATCAACCTTGCCTAAGCACAAATATAATACGATGAAAGGAATGAACATGAATAAATCAATTCTAGGTGTAATGCTAATAGCGTTTATGTTGGCAGGCTGCCAAACATCAATTCCAAAAGCTGAAAATTTTCCGCAAGGAAAACAAAAGAAAATTATGGCGGTGCAGCATTGGGGTTTAATTGCTAATGATGCAGTAGATCAAACGCGCTGGTCATTGAGTAAACAATCTTTGCCTAAAGACCAACCTTTTTATGTGGCCGATAATGCCACTACCGATTT
>JAKQKB010000079.1 GCA_029560875.1 Bacteroidota bacterium
TAATCGAGTAGACCGCCCCGCCAGAAAGACTGACGGGGAGAGCCTCTCACACCACCGTACGTACGGGTCACGTATACGGCGGTTCTCTAGGTTATAGGAATAGCGAAGGATAGTAGAAAGAGTTGGAAATGTTCTGATAGAAACTATAAGAAGAAATGTACCCCCTTTTGTTGAGACGAGCAATCGTAATGGTAGTGATTAGAATCGGACTTTGAGCCACTGCCCATCCGCCCATTCTAGTTCTGCTCCAAGCGTATGCCAAATCTGGTTTAACCCCCAAGCGAATAAGGTTTTTACGTTTACGCTCGGGCTTTTTCCAGTCGTGCCAAATACAATAGCGAAGTCGGTTTCTTACCCAACTGTCAATGTCTTTGAGTTTTTGGCTGATACTTGCATACTTGAAGTAGTTAACCCATCCTCGCATTACTTGATTTAATTTGGTAATACGTTCGTTAAAACTTAGTGGGCTTGTTTTTCTCGTAATCTCTTTCAGTTTAAATTTAAGTGTTTCCCAGCGTTTCTTAGACACTATAAGCTGATATTTGCCTTTATCCCCTTTGCGATAAGTCGGCACAAAACCGTACCCCAAAATTTGGAAGTTAACAGGTCTTCGTATTCCGCTTTTCTCTCGGTTAATTGGCAGTTTAAGCTTGTCTCTAAGAAATTTGTAGACTTCATTACCTTGAAATTTTGCTTTTGATTTGCTTTTACAATAAATGCTGAAATCGTCTGCGTATCGAACAAATTTCATTCCTCTTAATTCCATAAATTCGTCTAATTCATGAAGGATGATATTAGAGAATAATGGGCTAATTGGGCTGCCCTGTGGAACTCCTTTACGGCGTTTAACGAGTTTCCCATTAAGAAGAATAGGTGTTCGTAACCATCGGCGCAATAGTGTCATCGTTGCTTTACATTTAATCTTACGATAGAGTATTTGCAGTAGTAACACGTGGTCAACTTCGTCAAAGAACGACTTTAGGTCTATTTCAACAATATGTTGATAGCCTTCGTTTATGTACTCTAAAGATTTACCAAGTGCCTGATGAGTGTTTTTCTTGGGTCGAAATCCATAGCTGTAAACCGAAAACACATACTCATATTTGGGCATAAGTATTCGTAGTACAGCTTGTTGAAGCATCCTGTCAACGACGGTTGGAATACCAAGTGTGCGGAATTTTCCGTTACCTTTTGGTATGTCTTTTCCTCGAATAGGTTGTGGGTAGTAAGTGCAGTTGCGTATTTGTTCCTCAAGTAAGTGCCTATTTTTTGTAAAATAGTCTTTTAAGGATTCTACGTTCATACCGTCAATACCGCCCGCCCCTTTGTTGCGGATAACTTCGTTGCTGGCTTGGGTTAAATTACCAGCTCTTAAAATTTCATCTACTAACTTCATAAAACAGTTATTTATGTTTCATCCCGTTACGCCTCCTTAGAGCTTGGTTCGATTAGGTACGAACACATCCGATAAAGATTTGCAACAACCTAAAGTTCAGTCCTTCTTTCGCTTGTGAGACCTCCACCCTTTTATTCACGTTTCAGGTGGCTCGTTACTGCAAAATACTATGACCTCGGCTGACTTCTCATTGTAACTAACACGTAGTTTATGAGACCTCCCCCGGTAAGAGCATTTTCCTTCATTCGATTCCTGCGACATCTACTGAAAAGCAATTTTGGTGTTCTTTGGACTTCGTAAAGCTGTGGTTACTTATCCTTGCTTAACAGCCTCATATGCCGTTTCTGTTCGTCAGTACCGAACTTTGCAGTCTCACTTCCTTCAGTGCTTGCTTCGCAACAAACCACCTTGCGACTTGCTAATGCTTCGGGTCGTTAATCCTCGCATAAGGGACTTGCACCCTCAGGAAAATTCACCTGTTTACTTGGTTCTATAAAAATTATTTGTATTTTTGAAATTTTTATAGAGCTTTCGACAGGTGGGCTCTGCTCATGCAGGGCACACACA
>JAKQKB010000143.1 GCA_029560875.1 Bacteroidota bacterium
CCAAATATCTCCAAATTTGTGTAGTTTTTGGAATGATTTATAAGGATGCCCCGTAATTTACGCACATGATAATAGGGAATTTTTCGATTATATAGTTGAAAATAATCAAAAAAGGTTGATTTTTGCGAACGGAACCGAAAAGTGGTACACATGGCGTGTTTTTACTGGTGCAGTTGGCATAAAAAAGGGGGCAGCAAGTTCCCCTACTGCCCCGAATGGACTCACATTACACTAAAACGGCAGATCATCTTCTTTAGGTTCAAGTTCTGATGGAGGTATAGGCGCTGGGCTTGCTGCGACCGTATGTACAGTGGCAGTTGGCGTCTGGTAGTCTGTACTTTGTTCTGACGGGGCTATTTTTGTCAGCCTCCATGCCGTAACATTGTTGTAGTATGAACCATTATACTCTCTCGTGCCCAAGTTGAAGAAACAGTCAACAACATCGCTGACGGCAATGCCATCCGACCTGTCACCGAACACATCAAAAACGGCGCTTTGCGGGTAATTACCCGACACCTCGCGGATTAATATCTGCTTTAACGTGTATGGCTTTCCGTCACGTTTGCTTACTCCGCTTTTGTCTACAATTTGTTCTACAATTCCTGTGATTTTGTTTTGATTTTCCATTATTTATTATATTAGTGGGTTATTCATTAAAATAATCTTTTCTCTGAACTATGGTTGATTATACGATTTTGTGCTATCTCAAAGTATCCCTTATCAAGTTCAAATCCTATATAGTTGCGATTGGTGTTTATGCAAGCAATTGCAGTTGTACCGCTGCCTATGCAATTATCCAGTACCAACTCTCCCTCGTTGGTGTAGGTCTTTATCAAATACTCCATAAGCGGAACTGGTTTTTGGGTGGGATGAACTTTTCCTGCATTTGCCTCCCAAAGTCCTTCAATTATTGTGTCTGGATTTCTATGTGTATATACAAATTCCCTTGAGCTGTCATTATACTTTCCTATATCATTTGAGGATGTTTTATCTTTTTTTGAATAATTCTTAACCTTAACTGGCTTATCCCTTAAAATCATAATAGGATAGTATTTAATTGCCCCATCTCCAAATACCATTATATTTTCATGTCTATTCATGGGGCGATATTTCGCTGTCTGAAATCCCCTTGGTATATGCTTGTCCCACACCCAATCATATTTATACTGCTTGATGTTGCTCATTCTCAAATAGCTTGAAAACGGCTCACTCCCAAACAACACTATCGCCCCATTATCCTTGATAATTCTCTTGTATTGCTCCCACAAAGGTTCAAAAGGAATAATAGTATCCCATTTACAAGCAGTTGT
>JAKQKB010000150.1 GCA_029560875.1 Bacteroidota bacterium
CCTATTTTGGAGCAAAGGCAGGTGGCGGCAAAAAACCTATGTAAATACCGAAATAAAATGACAGATGTTGAGACAGAAAATTATGAAGAAATGATAAAGTGGTGCGAAAAGAAAATATGTGAACACTTGCACTTTATATCCCAACCAAACCAATAACTAACCTACCTAAACAGTTTTAAAACCGCCCCTCCCCGTTGAGGGGTAAAACAAAAGACAATGAAGACAGTAACAGAAATATTCGCAACAAATCCTGACCTGCTTAATCAGCCGGAGGTAAAGGAACTTATTGAACAATTCCGGGTTCAATTTAATTCAGTAAAGAAGAAACACATGGACTATTGGGATAAGGTTACTACGCTTACCATGAGTTCTGAATTATTTTTTATTGAAGGAGCAACTTGCAAGAAAGTTGTGGAAGAAATAAATCATTTTTCATTTGACATGATTTGATCACCACCCCCGTTAAATGACGGGGGTAAAAAACAAAGTAACCAATAAACCATAATACAAAGGTTCACGGTATAGAGGTAAGGGAGGCATTTTGCCTAACGTTTACGGCTTTGCGATGGTGGGGTTTCAAGGCTCGTCAGCCCAACCCTTGCACAACAGTTTAATAGAGATAAAATGACGAGCCTATAACCGTCTGCCCCACTTGCACAAAACGTATTGTTGGTGGCAGTTAAATTTAGTCTAATGGAACTTATAACTAAAAAGTCAATCCTTGCAGATTTGCCTGAAAGATGGAAAATGCAGTACAGAACTAACTACCAATTATTTGATGGTAAATGGACTTTTGATATAATAAAACAGTTAGAAGCTGAACAAGATTTAACCGAAGAAAGAGCAAAAGAAATATTAGGCAACGATAGCTGGACAAGAAATAAATGTGATGAATGTGATAAAGATGTTTATGCAACTGTGCAACTTGGTCAAGAACCTGATTATGAAAGTGCGACTGCTAATATTTGTTTGGATTGTCTGAACAAAGCTATTGCACTCGCTGGGTCTTAATTGCCACCAACGTTGAAGCATTTACGATGTGTGGGTTTTTGAAAAACGTCAACCCAACATTTGAGATGCAGTTGAACAGAGAACAAACAGATTAATAACTTCCGTCAGCCCACATATTGTAAATGCAATGTTGTGCGGTCGTGGCGGGTAAATTGAAATACTATGGATGATAAAAGAAGAATTAGAGTTATGAGAAGCGCTTTGCAGACCATTTTACTTGAAGCGAAGGAACCAATTATGAAAGTTTACGCACAGTCGGCACTTGATGAAACAATAGACGATGTTGTGGAACCAGAGATAAACAGTCATTGCAAAAAGCATAATTGGTTTGGGGCGAAGGAAGAAAAATGTCCGTTATGTAGTGTCGGGTAGCCATGCCGCACAACGTTTGCGGCTTTGCGAAGGCAGGGCAATTGAAATGCAAATGTTCAAACGATTGATGAAGTTAAATTATTAATAAACTGCTCGGATTAAGAACGTCAGCCCTGCTTTTGCAAAACTGTTTGTTAGCTGCCGTTTTTCCG
>JAKQKB010000170.1 GCA_029560875.1 Bacteroidota bacterium
TACTAACTAACAGTAGACAACAAGCCAGCCACTAACATTGGGCTTGGCGCTATACGGGCAGAAGGAAGATCAACCAGGCATTAGGGCTTTATTGGGCAGTGGTCACGGGGTGACGAATTTCAAAACAAGGTTTCGTTTACCTTAATATTTTCGTTTCTTTATCATCATTTTCGGGTGGGCGGACACAGCTACAATTCCCGTACAGCCCCAAGCCCTGCCCGTTACCTGCCATTACATTGGACACCTTACAGGCAATGACGAACAATAATAACAATAAGCGTCTTTGGACACTCTCTTATGTCCTAGTTGCGCTTGGACTTTTGTTTGTATTTGTTGGGATATCTGAATTTTACAATGTAAAAATTGCCGGAGAAGAATCTGCATATCCATTTGGGCCAGTCAACGAAGGTCAATGGTATTATCAAAGCGCATCCGTTTATGCAAATTATAATCTGACAAGTGGTCTTTTGTTTTCAACCACTTCGTTGTTGACCGCTTGGGCGACAATTAAAAAAAATAAAACTCTTGTTATTCTTGGTATTAGCCTGACAATTCTATTTTTTATAGCAGAATTAATTAGTTGCAAAGTTCAATAAATGGCAATCAACAAAATTTTGCAAGTAGTTTCCTTTGGACTTTTACTTTATTTGCTTGCTGACAGTTTTATGCACTTTAACTTTGCAGCTTCAAAGAATGAAGCCTTTACTTCAATGCAAAAAGTGGAGGTTGACACAATCCAGAATATTGACGCAGTAAAACAAAGAGCAAAAGATTATCTTGACACAATTCGCCTTGTTCACAAAAAACATTCAGACAAAGCAGTAATTAATTTTTGGTTGTTAGTCGGGCTATTTACTATTCAAACTTTTCTTTTTATCAACAAACAACCAAAAAATGCGACCGAGAATAACGGCAGGTAACATTGGTATTGCCAATAGTGGGGCTGGACGGAAGTACAATCAGCAGCAGTAAAAATCCAGGCTTCAGTTCGGGCGGGACAAACCACGCTGAACATTTAATCTTAACTTCATCAAAATAATTTCAATTGGCAGCGGTTGTGGGCGGACGGAATTCTAATCCCCCACCATCGGCAATACCTGCACGTTAGCAGTAATGCAAAATCAACACCCAAACAATTTATGCAGACACTCGATTGGGGACAAGTGACACCAGAATCAGCAAACTTGAACACAAACACTTTTGTGTACGTCTATAACCACGACCTAA
>JAKQKB010000199.1 GCA_029560875.1 Bacteroidota bacterium
AGGTGGAAAAGTAGTTCCTGTAGTTCCAAAATCTTCAATCCAAGGTAAAGAATAAATAGTGGGATCGTAACATACAGCACTCAAATCAACAATGGTTGTGCCTCTGTTATCAGTAATAGTAACAGTGCCATTGTGATTTCCAACTGCCAAAGGAGCGTACTGAACCGTAAAGATAGCAGTTTGACCAGCTGTAAGGCCTATGGGAGCAGGATTTGTAAGTAAGCTATAATAATTTCCTTCTATAGCAATGGAAATTATGCTAAGAGTTCCAGCACCAGTATTGGTAATTGTGAAATTCTTAGTTTTAGTAGTGCGGATTAAGGTCTGGCCAAAATCCCAACTAGCAGGACTAACACTTATAATAGGTATTTGAGGTATTTCTCCGAATTTGAGTATTACATTAGGATAACCTGCAGTTAAAGTTCCAGCGGGAGGGTTTGCTGGGTCTGGATTTGTATTATCGTTATTATAACGAATACTGCGATTTACTCCTGTGGTAGCAGTTCCATAGAAATATGTAGAGGAACTGCCATAGCCACTTTCATTTTCATCTACAGCGACTACCAAATTATCGGAATTATTATAGAGGAAAGGAAGTTGTAATTGTATTTCTATCCAACCGGCTACTGCAGGAAGAGCTACTTCTCCACTAAAGACCTGAGTAAGGTCATCTATGGATATCCAGGAATTTGTAGTAGCAAAAGAAGTATTGGTAGTGTGTCCCATATAGATAGTCCAGATATTACTATTTGTATCAGCAGTATAGCCATTCCAATAATATGAAATTTTTTCTATTCTCTGATCAGCCATATTAATTTCACTCTGCTGAAAAATACTCTGGCTATAGGAATATCCCATATAGGGATAAATTGGCAGATACATATTAGTAGTTCCTGTTCCAATTATTACTGCCCCTGCTTCTATGGTTGTAAAGCTGAAAGTAGCGGAAGCAAGGGAAAAACCTGCACTGTTCTCAGCTTTTACAGTCCAGTAATATATAGTACCATTTTGTAAGGGGATAGTAGGAGTAAAAGTTAAACTTGTTGTAGTTCCAATTGGTGTAGTAGGAGTAATGGGAGTAGGAGATGCATCACAGAGAACAGTATAAAGAGAAGGAATACCACCTGTTGTGGGAGCAGTCCAAGTGAAGGTAGGTAAGGTACTAACCAAAATTGCTCCGTTTGTGGGTGCTGTTAAAGTTACGGGACCAGGTGTCTCAGGACAGATTTCCGGACCAAAAACAGCATCTACATAAATAGTACCAGTAGTAGTATGAGTGGGTGATCGAAAAGCAAGGTATTTTTCCCCTGCGTAGTTGCTCAAATCTATAGATATATTATACCAGATATTGGCAGCAGCGTAAGTAATATCAGACCCGATTTGAGTCCAGTTGGTCCTATCGGTTGAATATAAGATTTGCAGTTTTTGGCTTACATTTGTTGCCCTGGTAAAGAAATTCAATGTACTACCGGTGGTAATTGTGCATTTAGGTGTTGAAATATCATATACAGAAGTTGTAGAAGTTAAAGCATACATACTGGCAGTTCCATTAATAGAAGCGGCAGTTGACCTTCCCCAATAAGTTGTATTTGATGTTGTCCTAATCCAACCAAGTGGTGGGAAAGTTGTATTTTCAAAACTCTCTGCCAGCTGAGTAGCAGTTGGGGTTTGGAAACTCCAGGTTACGACTCCTGTAGCAGGTCCAAAACTATTGTAAGGGATAACTTTCCAGTAATATGTGGTTCCAGGTTCTAAAGCAGGAGTGTAAGTAGTTCCTGTTTGGTTATCACTAACTAAAGTAGTTCCATCTACTGTATCTAAATAGACATCATATCCGGTAGGATAATTACCACCGCTTTTCCATTGCAACTTATCATTGAGAAAAGCAAAACCATTATTAAGAGGCCAAGACAATACTGCAGGATTGGGAGCAGAATCAATTTTTATTAACTGTATATTTGGTCTGTTGCTGGATCTGGTTCCGCTAACTGTAGGGAAGGAACCATCCTGATATTTATACACACAAGTATTAGAAGCAGTAGTATAACAAAAAGAAGGATAGCCGGTTACCCAAGCTCCATCCCAGTTTTCACATAGGATTTCTATGTTGTTTTCATTATCCCAGTAAAAAGGATTAGAAAAGATAATGGCAAACCAGCCACTTCCATTATAGACCAAATTACCCTGAAAGACATAGGTAAAATTAGCATTATTAGGGTAAGCGATTCCTGTTTCATCGGAAGCTGTTCCATAAGTAGCTAAAGTTGTATGCCGGATATATACCCTTTGGTCTAACATTTCATAATTAACTGGAGTGTTGCCAACATAGAAAGCAATGGCATCAATGTTACCAGCCGTAGTTAAACCGGCAGCATTTATCTCCGTTTTAGTATAAATTGTCTTACTCCAGCTATAGCCGTATAATCCGTAAAAAGGGACATAACTTTGTGTGCCTGTTCCGGTTCCGATAGTATATTCGGCACCAAAGGCAAAAGCTACAATTAGCAGGAGCAAGGGGATGAGTAATATTTTCTTCATAATAAAAACTCCTTGTTTTAGATGTTTTTTTGAAGAGTTAGTTTATTGTTAAACGATAGGCATTACCTTTGCTTTACAGCTTAAGGTTTGGGTCTTGCATAATGGTTGGCAAAGTAATGCCTTAATTGATTTTGAAAGGTGATAGAGGAAGTGAAATGAGTGTGCTGTTTCTGCTGATGTGGTTCTGTATAATGTGCGATGATTATAACTAAAATACACCGGTAGAAAAACAGAAGGTTGCATTTCGTTTATATACAGGATTGATTTTTTAGCCACCGAGACCACCGAGACCACCGAAAAAAACGAAAAAAAAGTTAAAAGCAGGAAAGGGATAACTAATATTGGAAATAGGTATGAATATAAAGAGAAGATTTTGGTTATACAGGAGCATTTCATTAGAAGAGGGGAAAAAGGATATATAGAAGTTGATATAAAGGAGAATAAGATTATGATGAATAAACATACATTTCCAGTTAGAAAAATGATACTCTTCTTCCATTGACTAACTTTTACCCCCGAATAAGTAGCCACTTTAAAGTTTTTTGGGCTCATATCCCTTCCTCATTTGTAGAGACCAAAGTTCACTTTATTGCCTTACTATTATTGGAAGATATCAGCAAGGCGATAACAACCTAACAAGACATAATTTCTATGCCTTTAAACAAAATAATCGGATAGAATACCTTGTCAAGCAAAAAATGAAAAATTTCTTCTGTTATTCCTATTTTTACAAGTAGGGAAGAGTAAGTTGCTGAATAAAAGAGGGTTGAGAATACCGGAAGGTTGACCTCCCGGTCAACCAAAATATCCGGAAGGTTGACCTCCCGGTCAACCAAAATATCCGGAAGGTTGACCTCCCGGTCAACCAAATTAAACGATCAGGACATTGTAGTCGGCGGGAGGTTTTGACTCTAAACCGATCTTTCTGTGGTTTGCAACGAGATGCAGAGGTAACAGGAAATTTATTTTTTGTCCGATACTGTCAAAGCGGGGGAGTTTTGACTCTAAACCGATTCTTCTGTGGTTTGTAGCGATATGCAGAGGTTACAGGAAATTTATTTTTTGTCCGAAACTGTCAAAGCTGAAGCTCGGTTTAGAGTTAAAACAAAAAATTGTTGCGAAGTCGCTATTTCTGAACATTTCCAACCCAGCCCTGCAAATGTGAAAAAATACCTTCTTTCACGATTGTGAA
>JAKQKB010000087.1 GCA_029560875.1 Bacteroidota bacterium
GCGTATTTTCTGAAGAGTTTCTTTATCTATTTCGTCATCAGATTTTATGTAATCAACTAATACGTAATTATTATTAATTAATTTATATATATCCATTGTATTTCTCCTATATTACAATATAAAAGCGAAACGGAAGCCGAAGTCCGATGCCGCATACGTCCGAGTGTTGTTCAAGTTCAGGGCAAACACGCCCGCACTACCGGCGCCGGTCCAGTCACCACCGCGAAGTGGTATTCTTTCTCCGTAGTTTCGCATATACACATAATCACCACCAAGTTCGGTTGTATATGGTATTATCCCAAGAGTTTTTAGTAAGTTTATACCTGCACCGCTAAGGGCAGTGGTCACATTTTCAAAAACATGGGAAACCGAACTGGGATCAACCAATTGCGTTGTAATAGTATCAACTACCGCAACGGGATTTGTACCGTCAAGCTTTAGCGTGTTAGCAGTTCCCGGAGCAACAAGTGTTCCGTCCTCTAATATTGCTTTCCATTCGGCAGAATCGCTTGCTTGCGATTTTGTGTAGTCGGCTGCATTATTATTCTCAAGAATTTGTATTTCCCCCTCGTTAATTCTGAACCCGCCAACACATTCCCAAACGTTACCGTTTAAGTCGAAAATACCACTTTCCTGTAAGTTGTGGGATGTAAGATGTCCGCCTGATCCGGCATACCACCTTGCATTTCCAGAACTTCCGGCGAATAATGTCGGATCTTCTAATCTTCCGGTAATTGACTTGTTGTCTGTATCTCTACCGTAGGCATTGTTCCCGTATGGAATAGTGCTATTGTTTTTGCAAAGTTGAGAAATAAGAGCCCATTCGGCATTAGTCATCAAGTGGAAACCTGTAACAGTTGTCCCGTTATTTAAGGCACTTGCTGCTGCAAGCTCTTGATCAAAAGTGAGCCCTGTTTTTACCGCCATATTCGGGCGTGTGACATAATTACTCCCGTCTAAACTTGCTTGATATTTCCCGATAAAAACACGTTTTTGTACCCCGTTTACCATAAATGCAGGATGTATTGTTGTACTAGCAAATTGATTAGTAGGGTCCCAATTTTTACGTGGTATCTCTACCATCGCATGGCATTCGCCATTCTTATCAATAATTGCATAATTATTAGGTAGAAAATTATGCGGAATTAAAAGATCATCGTCAGATTTATATCCATGCGTCTTTAAATAATTTCTTAATTTACTTGTTATAGATAAAAAAGGTGTATTAATCGATAATATTGACTCAGCCATTATATTCTCTCCATTGTTAAATATATGTTACTACTTGAACTATTCCAATTAGCACTTTGCAAATATAATGTTTGGTCAGCACTCATTGAGAAAGTCTTATTAATTGTTATTGTGGTTAAACCGCTTGCACTAATTACAGCTCCATTTACTACATCAGTTCCACCACTTGTGCTTGAGCCAACATTCAATGTGAAAGCATTTGCAGTTGTATTTTCAATTACAATAGTTTTCAGCATATATCCTTTTGGAATTACAGAAGTGAGAGTTGTATTTCCTGTTACAAATGTTTTAACATCGTGATAATCAAAT
>JAKQKB010000209.1 GCA_029560875.1 Bacteroidota bacterium
AAAGTGCAGGCGGTAATGGAAGTGATTATGGTTCATCAATAGTAGTAGATATTTTGGGTAATATTTATTTAGTGGGATGGTTTTCTTCAACGGTCGATTTTGATCCGAGTCCCAACACCGCTAATTTGACTTCTGCGGGAGATGTAGATGCTTTTTTTGCTAAATACGATACTGATGGCAACTTTCTTTGGGCCAATAGCTTTGGAGGAACATATTCTGATTGGGTAAATTATATAGCTTTAGATTCATTAGGTAATGTTTATATAATTGGTAATTTTACTGGAATTATCGATTTTGACCCTAGTTTAGCGACTGCCAACTTAACTAGTGTAGGATCATATGATATCTTTTTCGCTAAATACTCTGATTTAACTACAAACTTTGAGAAAAGAAGCAATCAATTAATCAGAATTTACCCAAACCCTACAAACAATCAAATTAATTTTTCTATTTTGACAAACGTGATGCTAACAAACGTAACAGGACAAATTGTTGCTACAAAGAAAAAAGTAAGCGCACTTGACCTAGTCGACCAACCAGCGGGAATTTATTTTGTGACACTTACAGACGACTATGGACAAGTGATTCAACATAGTAAAATATTGAAGAAATAACTGTGCATAACAGCATGCAAGCGATAGCCGCTGGTTCAGTGCTAATTTGGAAGTTCGTATTTCTTTTATAAATTTGTAATAGGTTTGCAGTTCAGTGCTTCGGTATCGCGCCCATCGCTTGCATGCAAATCGTTAGTATCAATGCCCGCAGTGCAGTTCAACAACTACAATTCGCATTATAATTTTAAAGTTTAAATCAATGAATCTCACTTTGTGTTTTGCTATTTGAACCATTCTGCTTACCCCACCAAACCCCCGCATTAGACTTTACAGTTTTCAGCATTTTTTATGGGTAGACAATCATACTGCTTAACCCATTTTTTGACGACCATTGTGTGACAACCATTCTGCTTACCCCACCAAACCCCGCCCGCAGCATGGCATGGATTACTGCTTAGACGACCACAATGTGACGACCATGGTGTGACAATCATTGTGTAAGATCGGAATTTTAATTGATGACGTCCATGCTGCTTACCCCACCAAACCCCGCCCGGAGAAGTATGCAAGGCATGCATTGTGTTTTGATGTTGATTGTGGCGGGCACTAATACTAACAGCGTGCAAACGAAAACCGCTGGATTGCATTTTAATTTGAAGGTTCAAATATTTCTTTTAAGTTTGTATTA
>JAKQKB010000089.1 GCA_029560875.1 Bacteroidota bacterium
GCTGATTTCAATAACTGGAGCAATGGGCGGATTGACGATGCTTTGCGCTATAATATCAATGATTTTTCGCAGTCCGATGCAGAGAATTTGAGTGTAGGATTTGCAGCTGATAAAAGGGGAATTAAACCTAAAATTATATCAAGCTATATTTCAACAGTGGGTATGGATGTAGCCTTTGAGGAACTTTGTGCTCAGGCAAATGCATTGGCCGGAAATAATTTTGATAGTCTGTTTGTGCCATTTCGTTGCAATGCTTCAGATATTGTTGAGAAAAAGATGATATACTTTAAGCGAGGTAATCTATCGCAAGCCATTAGGGCCTCAATGACTTTTCCTATGTTTTTCAAACCAATATATATCGATTCTGTTTTAATGTTTGATGGAGGTATATATAACAACTTTTTATGGCGCGAGGCTGTGACTGAATTTAAATCCGACTTTATTATTGGAAGTAAAGTGGCATCAAACTCCCGTTTGCCTAATGATGAGGATCCTTTGTTGCAGTTAGAATCGATGATTGTGGGAGCCACTGATTTTAGTATTCCCGACACAATTGGCTATGTGGTTGATATTCCTTTTTACGATATAAGTTTGCTTGATTTTGAGAAGGTAGATGAAATTGTAAATGCCGGATACGAATCCGCATTAAGACAGGTGCCCTACTTGAAATCAAGAATCGCTAGAAAAATTGAATTATCTGAGTTAAATCAGGCAAGGCGTGTTTTCCGTTCCAAACTTCCTAAACTTCAGATTAAAAATATTACGATTAACGGACTTAATGCGAAGCAAATGAGGTATGTAGATGGTGTGGTGATGCAGAAAAACGATACGTTGGACTTTAATCATCTTAAAAAATCCTATTACCGTTTAATGTCCGATAGGGTGTTTGTTCGGTTGTTCCCAACCTTAAGTTATAATTCAGAAAATGGTGTTTTTGATATGACTATTGATGCCAAGCTAAAACGCTCCATTGATATTGGTGCTGGTTTAAGTTTGTCGTCCGATATGGGAAATGAAGGTTTTTTATCGGGGAACTATTCTTGGCTTTCAAGAACATCAAATACCCTATATGGCAATATCTATTTTGGGAAATTGTATAGTAGTGCCCGATTGCTATTTATCAATACCTTGCCGAGCAGTATGCCAATTTCGTTTGTTACACAGGTTGTTGCAAATAGAATGGATTACCATAAAAGCAATCCAATTCCTTTTTTTGAGGACACTAAACCTGCATTTATAATCCAGTCAGAGTTGTTTGGGGGTGTTGGTATACGCTTAAGCCATTCTAGTGCAGTAAACTCGGCAATTTCTGCATCATATGGCGAAAAGTTAGATGAGTACTACCAGGTTGAGAACTATTTTTCATACGATACACCAGATAAAACACGTTTTATTTTCATTAAAGGTAATTTTAGGTTGGAGAAATTGACCTTGAACAGAAAACAGTTTGCGACTCGCGGACGTCAGCAGTTGTTGAGCCTCTCTGTTTATTCAGGAACAGAGAAGCATACCCCAGGTACAACGGCATCTACCTTTGCAAAGTCAGAGCATAATCATCTTTTCGCAACAGCATACCTTCATAACGAGAGTTATCATAGAATATTCAAACGTAGGTTATGGATGGGCTTTCGTTTTGACGCTTATTGGTCCAATCAAGATTTTTTCAACAACTACCATGCAACAATCTTGTCCTTAAATCAGTTTTGTCCAACACCACATTCCAATGCACTCTATTTTAGCAATTATAGAGCGAATCAGTATGTTGCTATTGGTTTAATGCCCGTTATAGATATAACTAAAAATATCCATTTTAGATTGGAGGCATACATTTACCAGCCTTATAGAGTGATTAATGCTGATGCCGATAATAAGCCTTTTTATGGGGGAAAATTTGCTAATAGTTGGACGATTGGGAGTGCTTCGTTGGTTTACAACTCTCCAATTGGGCCAATAGCAGCCTCTGCGGCATATTACCCTTCAAATGGAGGCAAAGAGTTTTACTTTAGCCTATCGTTTGGCTACTCAATATTCAATCCTCGGGTTTTTGATAATTAGTTATGGTTAACTAGTTCGAGTGAAGGAGTTTTCTCATTTTCTGAATTAGAACCTCAATTTGGAATGGTTTGCTAATATAGTCGTCCATTCCCGCTGCCAAACACTCTTCTCTATCCCCGAGTAAAGCATTTGCTGTAATAGCTATTATTGGAGTATGGGAATTGGTGCTCGATTCAATTTCTCGTATTTTTTTGGTTGTAACATAGCCATTCATAATTGGCATTTGTATATCCATGAGAATGATGTCGTACTTACTAGTGCCAAACTTATCCAATGCTTCCTTACCATTATTTGCAACCTCAATGTTTTTAACAATTTTCTTTAGACTAAGAATTACAATTTTCTGGTTGATAAGGTTGTCTTCAACCAAGAGTACGTTTGCACTGCCCAAATCGACACTTGTTTTTTGGGTTATTTTTTCAGCAGTTATTGTAGTTTGAGTTGAATTGTCTGTGATATCTTTTTTCTCGTCATTCTTTTCTTTGAACTGTTCGTTAAGTTCCGTTGGAACTACCTGAATTTTATAGTTAAAGTTAATAGTGGCATCGTCGGATGTTAATTTGACGTTTATTTTGCCCCCGTTGCTTTGAACAAGTTTCTTTGTGATATTTAAGTCGAGTAAGTCGATATAGAGTTGGTTGCTTGTCGATGATAAACTGGTTTCATTTAGAATAGATTGGGTATATCCTTCGTTTTGACGAAGCATTAAAGGGGTGTTACTCCTGACCTCAAAGAATAGTTCTATGGAGTTAGCTGTTTGGCTTACCTTGTTAACCTTAATTTCTATGCTAATTTTATTGCTACTTTTATTTTTGATGATGTTCTCAATAATATTTAAGAATATCTGTTTCAGTTTAACTGGGTCGCCAAGCAAGGTTTTAGGCAAATTCTCGTCGATTTTAGAACTGAAACTAACCATTTGCGATTGAGTTGCAAAGAGTTTTATGGTATTGTTAATGGTGTTGCTTAGGTTGAAACTTATGTTGAAATCTGCTTGCGATTGTAGGTCTCCGCTCGAAATCTCAACCATACTATTCAAAACATTAACTAAATTGTTGGTAGATGCTTGAATAGTATCAATCATATCTTTATACTTTTCGTCCAAACTTGCGCTGGAAAGTATATTTGATATAATCATTATGTTGTTAAGAGGAGTCCGAATTTGGTGTGAGAGTTTTGCAAGGTACTCTTCTCTTTGTTTGCTTTCATTCTTTTGTTCCAGAAGTAGTTTTTCGGTTTCCTGTATTCTTTTTACTTTGTAAAAGTAGAGTAGCGATATGGCAAAAAGAATAATTGGGTATAATGTTAAGAATAACAACTTGATGGGCGTTTCAATAAGCCTTGCCTTGTTTGTTTCAATCGGTAAGAATAGCACAAAAACGAGTATTACACCAAATATTACAGCAATGATATTGCCTCGAGAGTATTCAAACGATGTAATAGCCATTACTGGAAATAAAAGAATAGCCCAAAGAACAAAATGACCATTCTGACCCAATATTAAAGTTGCCAAGAAAGCAATTCCTGAAATTATAGTTGCAGAAGGAGCATATGTTTTTGTTTGATTCTTTGAAAAGGAGATCATTAAAAATAGACTTATTATGATAAACGATGAAGAGAGAACCCCTCCCGTAATCATATCCGCATTTACAAATGATACAACTGATAAGATTGCTAGAAAAAGTAAAGTGGCAACAGTCGCAATGCTAAACTGAACAAGTTTATCGGCGGTATCTTTCGATGTGCTATTGCCTAAATTAAAAGAGCAAAAGTCAATGAGGGAATTCGCTATTTTCATTGATTGACAAATTAAAAGCAGATTACAATCAAAGATAGCACAAAAAAATTAATATCCTTTTTTTTGTAATAAAAAATAGCGGAAAATAAGAGGGAAGCGAGGTTGTTTAGCAACTTATTTTAGAGTTCAATTATGCTAACCAAACTTTGTTTACAACATTTACAATTGCGAGAACGCCTAGTAAGAGGATTACCGCTCCGGCAATTTTGTTAATCCACCATAGTTGTTTCAGTCTAAATTTATGTCGGAACATATTTACTAAGGAGGTTAAGGTGTACCACCAGAGAGCGCCCCCTAGGAAAACGCCAATAAGTGCAACTGAGGATTGTCCAAAACTTTGATTATGGTGTACAATGCCCGCGGCAGCAAACAGTGCAACG
This sequence comes from Bacteroidota bacterium, assembly GCA_029560875.1. Lineage (GTDB taxonomy): Bacteria > Bacteroidota > Bacteroidia > Bacteroidales > Tenuifilaceae > SB25. The sequence goes on from JAKQKB010000089.1 coordinate 4,234, forward strand.
AAAAAGAATATTGCAAAAGGATTTGTACTGGTAAGTAATAAAACAGAAATAAAATCTTCAATCAGTTTGTTCTTTTTTCTTTTGTGACGCTTTAGTTGCGATACAGGATTGGTGTAAAAAGTTTTTAATCCTAGAAGAATTACAATAATACCTCCTACAAACTCAATGATTAGTTGTCTTTCTTCAATAAAACTTATAATATAGGTAAGGCTAAAGCCCGCTATTGCAGCAAAAATAGTATCGGCCGATGCTGCACCAAGACCAGATATAAAACCACTAATTCTACCCTTGTTTATTGTACGTTGAATACAGATTACACCGATAGGACCAAGTGGAATCGAAGCAACTAAACCTATTATAATACCTTTAATAAGTAGGGATAATATCATTATTTTTTATTGAAATCGATTTTTAGAACGCAAATATAACAATTATCGCCAAAAGAGGATCGGCATAAATTATAGTTAGCTCTAATTAATAAAACTGTTTTATATCATCACAAAAAATTTTTAACCAATAGTTTGGGCTCTAGCATTTCGTGTATGGCATATTTAACACCTTCGCGGCCAAAACCTGAGTTTTTAACTCCGCCGTACGGCATATGGTCAACCCGGAAGGTTGGTACGTCGTTAATTATAACTCCGCCTACCTCAAGTTTGAGGAAAGCATAGTTCATTTCGTCAATATGATTAGTAAACACTCCCGCTTGCAATCCAAACTCCGATGAGTTTGTCATCTCTATGGCGTCCACAAAATTCTCGTATGGTTCAATAACAACTACTGGGCCAAACACCTCCATTGCACAAACCTTCATGTTCTGCTTGGTGTTTGTAATAATTGTGGGCTGTACAAAACAACCATCGCGTTTTCCTCCGTAAAGTACTTTAGCGCCCTGCTCTACCGATTCATTTATCCATTCCTCCACTCTCATTGCATTTTCCTCGTCAATCATTGCGGAGATATCGGTGTTGCTGTCGGAGGGGTGGCCTTGCTTCATCTTCGAAGTACTCACTACAAATCCTTCAATGAATTTATCGAAGATGCTTGTATGAACGAAAATTCTTTGGGTATGAATGCATACCTGACCAGAGTAGGCAAATGCCCCAGTTACGCATTTGCTAATAGCAATATCAAGGTTGGCAGAGGGAGTTACAATAACCCCTGCGTTACCACCAAGTTCTAGTACAACCTTTTTTCGTCCAGCCTGATTCTTCATTTTCCAGCCCACTTGTGGCGACCCTGTGAACGATAACATGGCAAAACGCTCGTCGGTTACAAGTTGATTGCCGGCAACTCTATCCATAGGCAGAACGCTAAAAGCCCCCTTTGGTAATGCTGTGGTATCAATTATTTCGGCAAGAATTAATGCTGATATAGGTGTAGAACGGGCTGGCTTTAGTATTATGGGACAACCCGATGCTATTGCAGGTGCAATTTTGTGAACACTTAAGTTTAGTGGAAAGTTAAATGGCGATATCCCTGCGATTAGTCCAATTGGGAAATACTTTACAATTCCCTCTTTGCCCTCACCCGCTGGTGTCCAGTCAATTTGTATAACTTCCGAAGGAAGACGTTTCGATTCTTCTGCGGCTACTACAAAAACCTGAATGGCTCTATCAACCTCACCTAATGCTAATTTTAAGGGTTTGCCTGCTTCTAACGATAGAATACTGGCCAGTTCGTTGCGTCTTTCCTTGATTTTTAAGGCAATATCCATTAATATTTCATACCTCTTGAACGATGGCAGGTTGGCCATTAACTCTTTGGCTTTTTCAGCCTTTGCAATGGCCAATTCTAATTGTTCTGTTCCTGCTAAATCAACATCAGCAACAACCTGCTTATCCCAAGGACATATCACTTGGTATGAGGTGTTGGTCGGAATGAATTCACCTCCAACGTATGGTGTGTACTTTTTCATTGCTTAATGTATGTTTCGTTTGGCTATCCTTTTGTATGTAATTATTAACCAAAAATACTATTTATCTATAACTTCTCGATATGCAAAAAGTTTATCTTTACGGGAGTTTTGCATAAATGCAAATTTTAAAATTTTTGCAAGATTCATAAAATAACGATTTTGTTGTATGTTGAAGTTTTTTAATCGTCCGATATTCCTTGGGATTCTTAGCGGTCTGCTGTTGGCCCTCTCGTGGTACGAGAGTTTGCCAAGTATTACTGTGTTTTTTGGATTTGTTCCGTTTTTGTTAGCGCTCGACAGGCTATTCGATAACAATAGCGGTTTCTGGAAGGTGATATTTGTTTCGTTTGTAACTTTTTTCACTTGGGCTGCATTGTCGGTATGGTGGATTTATAATGCAACACTTTTTGGTGCTATAGCAGCATTTCTTATAACAGCTTTTATGATGACCCTTGTAATGGCTGGTTACTACTTTATCAGAAAGCACGCCGGTAGAACTGTTGCGATGTTTGGGTTTGTTACATTGTGGGTTGCTTATGAGCAATTCTTTCATAACTCCGAGATTGCCTGGCCTTGGTTATCGTTGGGGAATGGAATAGGTAACCATACTTGGCTTATTCAGTGGTACGAATACACTGGGATTCTGGGTGGTTCGCTTTGGATTTTAGTGATAAATTTCTTTGTGTTAGGATTTTTCACTGCTTGGCGCGAAAAAAACTATGGTCGAATCTACTGGTATTCCATCGATTTGGCAATTATAGTGCTTGTGCCTACAATTATTTCATTGGCAATCTTTTATAAATACGAGGAGAGACCAAATCCTGTAAATGTGGTTGTTGTACAACCCAATATTGACCCATATAACGAGAAGTTTAGCGGCTTAACCAATGAGCAGCAGCAGGAGATTATCTTGAACCTCGCCAAACAATCAGTCGATAGTACCACCGATTATGTTGTATGCCCCGAAACAGCCATTGACGATAGGTTATGGGAGGAACAACTTCATACTAACCCTAGCATTCTAAGGATTAAATATTTTGTTGATGCTAATCCTCGGTTGAAGTGGATTATAGGTATGACATCGTTGAAGTTATACTCTCAAACCGATGTAATTCCTCCAACCGCGCGCAAGTATCCTTATGATGAAGGTTTTTATTATGATAGGTTTAATGCTGCTATTCAGATTGATTCCACAAGCAATTTGCCAGTTTACCATAAATCGAAACTTGTGGTTGGTGTTGAAATGATGCCCTATCCTCAGTATATGAGATTTTTAGAAGAGTATTCTGTTGATTTAGGGGGCATTACAGGTAGTTTAGGCTTTCAGCCCAACAGAGGTGTTTTCAAATCCTCGAATGGAGAATATGGCGTAGGCCCAATTATTTGCTACGAATCAGTTTTTGGCGAGTATGTATCGGATTATGTTAAGAATGGCGCAAATCTTTTGTTTGTAATTACAAACGATGGCTGGTGGGGCGATACTCCGGGCTACGTTCAGCACTTAACTTTCTCTAGGATTAGGGCTATTGAGATGCGTCGGTCAATTGCGCGTTCCGCCAACACAGGTATATCAGCAATTATAAACCAACGTGGCGATGTGGTTGAATCGCTCGGTTGGTGGAAGCGAGGAACTATCTCAGGAACAATAAATGCTAATAATAAGTTAACCTATTACGCTAAGAATGGCGATTATATTGGTCGTTTATCAGCATTCATGGCCTTACTTGCTTTTGCTGTTGCCTTCTCACGTTTTTTTAGGAGAGATAAATCTAAAGCAAAATAGTTGTAAATTGTATCAATTAAATGCAACGTATATGTTTGGTTTTATTGTAATAGCAGCAGTCGTCATTGTTTTTCTTCTAATTCTTTTCAGAAGTAGAAGTAGAAGGAGAGGTACTGGCGACAGTTCTTCCGGGTTTTACGACTCAGGAAGTTCGTTTATGCCCGATAGTTCGTCCGATACTTTTGATGGAGGCGGAGGGGGCTCATTCGGTGGCTCCGGGGCAGGAGACTCCTGGGGTGGCGATTCTGGCAGCGATAGCTCCTCTGATTCTGGGGGAGGCGATGGTGGTGGTTCTGATTAATTGAAAATAACTCTTTAAGGGTTTCAAAGCCTGACAGCATTATATGTGATGGATAAAAGTAAAAGGCTGCAATTCTGCAGCCTTTCGTATAGGTGTTGACTTATAAATCCTATTGTCTATTCTTGAATTCCTCTACACCCTTATCCAAGAACTTAATGAACTCTTCAATATCTAGGTTGTAGCCTCTTGGCTCAACAAGGGTTTGTTCGTTTTTGTCGAATAATGCATAGTATGGTTGTCCGTTCATGTTGAAACGGGTTGCCTGAAAATCAGCATTCTTTTTGCCAATAGTCTTCTTTACCTTACCGTCGCGTTTTGAGGTTACCCATTCGTTTTCGGGAAGTTCAGTTCTGTCATCAACATAAAGTGCTACAATTATGTAGTCTCTGCGTAAACGCTCAAGAACTCGTGGGTCGCTCCATACTTTTGCTTCCATCTCCTTGCAGTTTGCGCAGGTGTGACCAACAAAATCAATGAACAATGGTTTGCCTTTTTCCCTAGCACATTTCAATGCTTGGTCATAGTCAAAGTAACCTTGGAGGTTGTGCGGTAGGTGGAGAAAATCGGCGTATTTAGGTTCATCGCAAAGCGATGAGTTGTCGTTAACGCTAACATTTGAGCCTGTTATTATAACTTGGTTGCTGTTCTTAGTTAAATCAAACTTTTGACTCGATTGTGGAGGTAGTAATCCAGAGATTGCTTGAAGGGGCGCTCCGAAAAGCCCAGGAATAAGGTAAACTGCAAAGGTAAAACTTGCAATAGCAAGGAATAGTCGGAATACACTAACGTGCTTAACCTCTGAGTCGAGTTCAAACTTCAACTTGCCCAGTAGGTAGAATCCAAGTAGTACAGCAATTACAATCCAAATTGCAATAAAAATATCGCGGCTTAAGAAATCTAACCCATACGATTGGTCAATGGTGGTTAAGAATTTTAATGAGAATGCAAGAACAATAAACCCAAGGACAACCTTAACGGAGTTCATCCATCCGCCTGAGCGTGGTAGTGAGTTCAACCACGATGGGAATATTGCGAATAGTGTGAATGGAATAGAGAATGCCAATGAGAAACCAAACATACCAATAATTGGTTTTGCACCAAGTCCCGATGCTGCCTCAACCAGCAATGCTCCTACAATTGGACCTACGCACGATAAACTTACAATTACCGTAGTTAATGCCATAAAGAATGAACCTATAAAACCACCTCTGTCAGCTTTGCTATCGGTTTTGTTTGCAAGGCTGCCGGGTAGCACTATCTCAAATAATCCAAAGAATGATGCGGCAAATGCAATGAATAGTACAAAGAATATTGTGTTGGTTATCCAGTGCGATGTTAGTGTAGTGGCAAAATCAGAACCAAGGTTGAATAGTGAAACTATGAATCCTAACGATGTGTAAAGAACTATGATTGAAATTCCAAATACCAATGCGTTTATAATTGCATTCATCTTGTTTTGCTGTTTTCCCATAAAGAACGACACAGTCATAGGAATCATAGGGAATACACAAGGTGTTAAAAGGCCAAGTAGCCCTGCTCCAAAAGCAATAAAGAAGAACACCCAAAGCGATGAATCTTTCTCTTCGGTTTTTTTGGGTGATGGAACTTCTGTTGTTGTCTCTGCTGCTATAGTTGAAGTTTCTTCTGTTTTTTGTTCAGCTGTAGTTGCCGCAACATCGGCATCTGCTTTTAACGCAACGGTGATATCTTTTTCAAGGTAAATACACTTATCCGCATAGCAGGCTTGATATTCTACACCAATGCTAGCGGTTGCCTCGCTGCCTGTTAACTCAACAATTTGGCTGAATTTTGCCTCTTTCGCAAAGTACGATAGGTCAAGGTTAAATACCTCATCGTGCTCGGTAGTCGATTTAGTAAGTTCTTTAACTTCGCCAATTAACTTATAGCCTTTAGGCTCATTGAAAGTGAAACTTGTTGGAAGTGGACCGCCCTCTGGAAGTTTAGTTGCATACAAATGCCAACCCTCATCAATTTTAGCGATAATAGTGATTTCATACTTGTTACCATCAACTTTTTTTGCTGAACCGCTCCACTGTATTGGGTCATCCATTTGGGCGTTTGCAGTTAAGCCTGCAAGCACCAACAGGGATAATAACGCACGCTTAATTCTATTCATAGTGATATTATTTTTGTTTTTTTGTAATAGACAAATTGAATTAAACAAAGGTTTAATAGTTGCAAATATAGTCAATATTAGATATATAGATTTTGATATATATCATGCTGTAATAATATTGTTTTAGCAAGTTACGGTAGATAAAATGTTTTTTAAATTTTTTGAGAATTTTTGAATTCCTTTTGAGACTTGATTAATTCATTTAATTGGATCTCGGGCATTTTGATTATTTTGACGTTGGAAGGTAGAGGAAACAGATGATTTGAAATCGTATTTCTTGTTTGAATGACGATTTTCATTTTAAAATTTTTACCAATTGTTGCTCTTTCAATCTTTTCAATGGCGTCTTCTAATGTTTCATAAAGACTTTGAATTTTTATCGGAACAGGACTTTCTTCATGATGTTCTTTTAAGAAACCATCAATTCCAGAGTTTCTCTGCACAGGAAAAGCACCAATGCTTGAAAGGATTGATAATTCTTTTTCACTTTTTTCAATATATTCTTCTACCCCTTTTTTTAATAAAAACGACTCAGATATAACCATTTTCTCTAATCTTGATTTTGTTAAATTAACAGCATCAATTGATCGATCGATTCCGATGAATTTTCTGTCAAGCAGTTTTGCCGAAACACAAGTTGTTCCGCTTCCACAAAAAGGGTCTAATACAATATCACCTTCATTTGAAGCAATCTTTATAATTTGATTTAGTAATGAAACTGGTTTTTGAGTTGGATAACCTACTCGTTCTTTTGCTTTTGGGTTTAGAAAAGGTATTTCCCAAACATCTGAGAGCGGTACTCCTTTTTTCTCTTTACATATTATTATGTTACCATCTTCATCTTTTTTATATGAAGTTTTACCTTTGTTATTCCTTTGTCTTTCTTGTAATATTTGGTCTATGTTTGTCGTGGCAGAATAATCTGTATATATTGTGTTGAATGTGAAATCTTGAGATTTAGAATAAAAAAAGATTACTTGATGAGAGTTTAGTAATCCTTTTTTTGAATTTGACCAACGCTTATAAGTCCAGATAATCTCGTTTTGGAAATTATCATACCCAAATACCTTATCCAGCAATGTTCTTATGTAATGAGATGCATTTTTGTCACAATGTAAAAAAATACTTCCACTATTTTTCAATACTCTTTTGCTTTCAATTAATACATTCTCAATTAGATTAAGATAATCGTTTAATGAGTCAAATTTGTCATCAAACTCATAGGTTTTTGAGTTTTCACGATTTGAAAGAGAGTGTGTTTTTTGTGTGTAAAAAGGAGGATCAAAATATATTAAATCAATTTTTTCTGATTCTATATATTTCATTACCTTAACACAGTCTCCGTGAATTATACTATTAATTTCCACTTACTTTGTTATTGTTGTTTGCAATTTCCGTTAAAATGTTTTTTAAGTCAATGCCTGTATATGTTTTTAAAAAATCCCAAGCTTCATCTCCTCCATAATATTTGCCTCCAACTCCAGTATATAGTGTTTTGAGTGTTTGCTGTATTTTAATGGCTTGTTCTCTTTGTGGATAATAAAACATAATTCTAACAGGAGTGTAATCATAACTGCTAATTACTTGCACTCTTGTGTGTTCTTTGGTGATGTGGTCTCCGTCAGTTGTTGCATCTCTCCACTTTACTTCGATAGCATCGTTTCCATTCAAAAAGTCAATTTCAAAAGTTTTTGGTTTTTGTCCAATATTATTGACAACTTTTGTTTTCTCGCCATTAGGGTATTTATATTTTAAACACATTGTAGCTGCTTCTTCTAAGAAAGTACCTGCATATTTATATAAAAACCTACCTGTGTTTTGGTATTCGTCAATAATTTTACCTTCTTCATTCGATATCCCTAAAACTCGATATATTAGATGATGTGAATTGTCATCAGATAACATTTCTTCTTTCCTTTGCTTTATCTGTTTCTTTAGATTTGTAGAGTAAAGTTCTGCTAAATCTCGTATTTTTTGTTTCAAGGTTTCCATAGTCTTATATTGTTTCTGCGAATTTACAATTTTTTAATTTTTGTCTGCATTAAGAAATATATATAGTTCTTAACAAAATAAAAAAAACCCGCCTCCTAGAGGCGGGTTACGGTTGGCTATAATTCTATCTCGATATCGTCGGAGTCGAAAAAATGGTACTCCAAAAAATGGTACGATGAAATTGGGACAATCCTTACACGGCTTTTGTACTTTAGCATCCACTTAATCCGCTTCGAAATAAATCCCTTGTTTAAAAACGCTGCAATGTAGGGGTGCAGCTTAATGGTAATGCTTTTGTAATTGCGTTCGGAGGCAAGGAACGAGAGTTGATTCTCAATCTGCTCGTCAAAAATTACCACAGGACTAACCTCGCCGCTACCCTTGCAGGTTGGACACTTCTCCAGTGTGTCGATATGCATTTCGGGGCGTACACGCTGGCGGGTAATCTGCATAAGTCCAAACTTGCTCAGTGGCAAGATGTTGTGCTTTGCTCTGTCCTTGGCCATCAACTCCCTCATTTTTTCAAACACCATTTGTCTGTTCTCGTTCTGGTGCATATCAATGAAGTCTACTACGATAATCCCACCCATATCGCGTAGTCGGAGTTGGCGTGCAATTTCGTCAACAGCTGCTAGATTTACCTCTAGCGCATTGGTCTCCTGGTCGTTTCCTGACTTTGAACGGTTTCCGCTGTTAACATCAATTACGTGAAGCGCTTCAGTATGCTCTATAATTAGGTATGCCCCGCTTTTAATGGACACAGTTTTCCCGAAAAGCGATTTTAGCTGCTTTTCTATCCCGAACTGGTCGAAAATAGGAACATTACCGTCGTAAAGTTTTACAATTTTTTCCTTCTCCGGAGCAATGGTTTCAATATACTCGCGGATGTCGTTGTAAACGTTCTCGTCGTTTACGTGGATACTGTTGAATGAACCATTCAACATATCCCTAAGTATGGCCGAAGTGCGCTTCAACTCACTGGCCAATTGGCATGGGAGAGTGGCGGTTTTCATCTTTTCAACCGTCATATCCCATTTTTTAATTAAGCTTCGCAGCTCTGCGTCCAGCACAGCCACCTTCTTCCCTTCGGCAGCGGTGCGAACAATTACACCAAAATTTTTTGGAACAATGCTCTCAAGGAGTCTTTTCAACCTTTTCCGCTCTTCCTGCGAGCTGATTTTTTGCGAAATAGAAACCTTGTCGGCAAAAGGAATTAGAACCAAATTGCGACCTGCAATGGATATTTCCGAAGTTAGGCGTGGGCCTTTTGTGGAAATTGGCTCTTTGGCAATCTGAACCAAAACTGCTTGTCCCGAACTGAGCACTTGGTTTATTTTGCCGTCCTTATCAATCTCCTTCTCCAGTTTTACCTTTGAAAGGGGGATTGTTTTTGCCTTTCGAGCGTAATGTGCCTGAAGGTATTTGTGGTGTGTTTGGAACTGAGGCCCAAGGTCGAGGTAGTGGAGAAATGCATCCTTTTCGTACCCTACATCTACGAAGGCTGCATTCAGACCGGGCATAATTTTCTTTACCTTACCGAGATAGATGTCGCCAACCGCAAACTGCACATTGCTTTTCTCCTTGTTGAGTTCAACTAGCTGTTTGTTCTCAATAAGGGCTATAGCAATCTCAGTTTCACGTACATCAATTACTAGCTCGGTGTTAACCATTGTAATATATTTTAGTAAGGTATATACAAACACAGCAACCTAAAGCGCTTATGCGGCACTTTAGGTTGACAGGTTGCCTATTCTGTTAAAAGAAAAAGGATACTACTTTTTCTTTTTATGACGATTCTTGCGTAAACGTTTTTTACGTTTGTGAGTGGCCATTTTATGCCTTTTTCTCTTTTTTCCACTTGGCATGATTCCTAAGTATTAATTAGTTTATAAAATAGAACAATTACTTCTTAACATGGTTCTTAACCTTATTCACAAAGGTCTTAGCTGGCTTGAACGATGGAATGAAGTGCTCAGGGATAATAATGGTAGTGTTTTTAGAAATGTTACGAGCAGTTTTCTTTGCACGTTTCTTTACGATAAAACTACCGAATCCTCTTAGGTAAACGTTTTTCTCCTTTACCAATGAGTCTTTTACAGTTTCCATGAAGGCCTCAACGGTCTTTTGAACTGTTACTTTCTCGATTCCTGTGTTTTTGGAAATCTCGTTAACGATATCAGCTTTGGTCATTTTTAAAAATCTTTAATTATCAATTGGTTATACAATATTCTAATTTTTCGGACTGCAAATATAAATGATTTATGTGGATAATTGAAACGGTTAACATTAATTTTGATGATTATTTTTTTGCGATTAATTTGATATTATGGATTTTAAAGATTTGCTTATAGAATGGTATAGGAATAATGGCAGGGATTTGCCTTGGCGCAGAACCAGTAACCCCTATTATATATGGGTTTCGGAGGTGATATTGCAGCAAACTAGGGTAAACCAAGGAATGTCCTATTATCTCAGGTTTGTAGAGCAATTTCCAACAATTAGCGATTTAGCCAATGCTCCTGCCGATGATGTTATGAAGGCATGGCAGGGTTTAGGCTACTATACTCGCGCCCGCAATTTGCAGGCAGGCGCAAAACAGGTTATGGAGAATTATAATGGCGAGTTACCCAGTACGTATAAAGAACTTCTTAAAATAAAGGGTTTAGGGTCATACTCTGCGGCAGCGGTTGCTTCGTTTGCGTTTAACGAGGCAGTGCCTGCAATTGATGGGAATGTTTACCGAATACTATCAAGGGTATTTGGTATTTTCACCTCTGTTGATACCAGTCAGGCTAAAAAGGAGTTCTTCAACTTAGGACTAGAACTGATTGATAAGCAAAATCCGGCCGTATTTAATCAGGCTATAATTGATTTTGGCGCCTTGGTTTGTACTCCACGCCTAGCCAAGTGCGATGAGTGCCCAATGCAAGAATTCTGTTATGCTTACCGGAATAATATAGTGTATAGCTTTCCGGTTAAGGGCAAGCGGATTGTTCCTAAGGATAGGTTTTTCAACTATCTGATGATTAATCATAATGGGTTTACCTATGTTAATAGGCGAGAAGGAAAGGATATCTGGCATTCGCTCTATGAGTTTCCTCTTATTGAAACTCAAACTCAAGTTTCAGCCGAGGAGTTAATTCAACTAGATGGCTGGAAAGATTTTCTTGGTAAAGGCGATGTTAGGATTTTGAGTATCTCTGAACCAATAAAACATCAACTAAGTCATTTAACCTTGTATGCTCGATTTATAATTATTGAGGTTGATAAGGTTTCCTATAAAATTAAGACCGATTTTAGGAAAGTGTCAATAAGTAATTTGCATGAACTATCGGTCCCTCGATTAATTGACCTATATTTGGCTGCCGAACCTACTGAAAAGTATTTTCGAAGAAAGCAATAATTAAAAAAAGTAACGTTTAACAAATTAACTTTATAGTTCATAAGCTCAAAAAGCTATTTCGAAAAATATCTAACTAATTTGGGTTAATGTTCAACGAATTTTATTAACTTAGTAATCAAACTCTTAAAACATAAATCTATGTCAGTAAACAAAGTTATTCTTGTTGGGAATGTAGGTAAAGACCCTGAGGTACGTCACCTTGAAGGCGGAACAACCGTCGCTCGTTTCCCTTTGGCAACAAACGAAACCTACACCGATAAATCGGGTAAAAAAGTTACCCAAACCGAGTGGCATAATATCGTGGTTTGGCGTGGTTTAGCTGATATTGCTGAAAAGTACGTTAAATCGGGTAAACTGCTTTTTGTTGAAGGCAGAATCAGAACCTCATCGTACGACGATAAGGATGGCAACAAGCGTTATAGTACAGAGATTGTTTGTGAGAATTTCCGATTCCTAGGGCCTAATCAGGGTCAACAGGAATCATCAGGTTATGCTGAGCCAGCAAGTGCAAAATCTACTTTAGCGGACTCCGAAAGTGCAATACCTGAGCCAGGTGACGATTTACCATTCTAGTCGATAGATTTTTAAATAGTATAAACCGACAGCATTTGCTAATGTTGTCGGTTTTTGTTTAAAAATACATTTGAGCATTAGTGCGCTTTTTTTGTTATTTTTACAACTTATTCCATTTTTGTAACTAAAACTATTTTGCTTGGAAATGTTTGGTAACCAAATTGTTGATTATTTACAGGGGGTTGGCTATTTCCCAATTACTTTTGGAATTATATTAAGTTTATTAATCCTGCTTTTACTCCTTGTTTGTTCAGCGCTAATGAGCGGAACTGAGTCGGCTTACTTCTCACTTTCGCCTGCGGATATCGATGCAGTTGAGCGTAATACACATAAATCCGACAAATATGTTTTGAAGAACATAGAGGACTCCGAAAAATTATTGGCTACGGTACTTATTGGTAATAATCTTGTGAATGTGGCTATTGTTATTCTTTCATCGTTTATTACCAATTCTCTCATTGATTTTTCCAAAGCACCCTTGGCTGGGTTTGTTTTTCAGGTTGTTATAATAACCTTTATACTTCTACTTTTTGGTGAAATTATGCCCAAAGTCTTGGCCACCAATAAGTCTTTAAAGTTTTCACGTTTTGTTGCTTATCCTATTTATTTGATGATAAAAGTTCTAAGGCCTCTGAATAGTCTATTAATTTCTTCAACATATAGAATTGGTAAACGGTTCGCTCCCAAAAAGAACATCTCTATGGATGAACTTAGCGATGCTTTAGATATTACAACCGACGGGATTGCCGAGGAGAAGAAAATACTTCATGGGATAGTAAATTTTGGTAACATAATGGTTAGCGAAATTATGAAGCCTCGGATTGATGTTGTTGCCGTTGAGGATGATACGCCTTTTGAGGATTTGAAAAAAGTCGTGGTCGATTCGGGCTATAGTAGAATACCTGTTTACCATACCTCGTTCGATGGTGTTAAGGGAATTCTCTACGTTAAGGACTTAATTCCTTACATCGATAGGGATAACTCTTTCCGTTGGCAGAATCTTATTCGTGCGCCTTACTTTGTTCCTGAAAGCAAAAAAATTAATGCCTTGTTAGCCGAGTTTCAGGTTAAGCAAATACATATGGCTATTGTTGTTGATGAGTATGGTGGTAAAAGTGGAATTATAACCCTGGAGGATATTTTAGAGGAAATTGTGGGTGAGATTTCCGACGAGTCTGATGAGGATATTCAACTCTACACAAAAATAGATAGTCTGAATTATATGTTTGAGGCCAAGGTTCAGTTGAACGATTTTTGTAAGATAGTGAATTGCGATGATTATATCTTCGACGATGTTCGTGGCGAAGCAGAAACCTTGGCTGGTCTTATACTGGAAATAACAGGGCACATTCCTGCAAAAAATGAGATGGTAAAATGTAAGAATTTCAATTTTACTATCGATGCAGTTGATAATAAGCGAATAAAACGAATTAAAGTTCAAATAACTTCTCAACCTACAGATAATGCTTAATCGAATATATTTTTTCTCAGCAATATTCTTTGTTGTTTTGATTTGGAGTTGCGACTCTGCATCGGTACCAAAACCACGTGGCTATTTCCGAATCGATTTCCCTGAGAAGGAATACCGTGTTTTTGACTCAATTTATCCATTCACGTTTCGGTATCCGGTTTATGGTAAGGTTAATCCCGAGAGCAATAGAGGTCAAGATGGTGGACAATGGTTAAATGTTGATTTCCCTCAGTATAAGGCTCGAATTCATTTGAGTTACAAGGATGTTTCGGGGAATCTGAATGCAATGATGGAGGATGCTCGTTCATTAGCCTACAAGCATACCGTTAAGGCCGATGCAATTGATGAGCGAATATTTTCAAATTCTGAAAAAAAAGTGTACGGTGTTTTGTACGATATCAGAGGGAACTCGGCTAGTTCAATACAATTTTTTCTTACCGATTCATCGAAACATTATATTCGAGGTGCCCTTTATTTTCGTGTTGAACCCAACAAGGACTCTTTGGCCCCTGCTGTCGATTTCTTCACAAAAGATGTTGTTGCGTTCATAGAATCGTTTGAGTGGAAGATAAAGTAATACACTATGCCGATTTTCAAGGAGATACATAGCGACGATAATCATATTGCCATTTGGCAGATTGATGAGAGCGAGGATGTGTTGCTGAGAGAATTCGGTTTGTTAGTCGATTTACCTGTAAACCCTCGTCGTAGGCTTGAACGTTTGGCTGTACTCAATCTTATTAAGCAATTGGGATTAGGCGATAAATACCACTATCAACCTGATGGAAGGCCCTACTTGCCAACGAACGATTCTCATATATCCATTAGCCATGCTGGTAACAAGGTTGTTGTAGCCGTTAATCCCAGTAAACCCATTGGAGTAGATATTGAGCAAACGGAACGGAACTACAAGCGTGTTGCCCCAAAGTTTATGTCACAAAGGGAGATTTGCCATGTTACAAACTATGGCGCAAATGAACTCTCGTTGATTTGGTGCGTAAAGGAGGCTGTTTATAAACTACCTTGGGGCGTTTCAAAATGCTTTAGTACAGAGGTTGATGTTCTGGTTGAGGTTGATATGCTACATAGAGGGTGGTGTACTGTTAAGGTGAAGCATAACGGCGAGTGGAATTATATGAGGGCAAATTTTGAGTATTTCGATAATTACTGTTTGGTTTGGGTTAACCTGTAAATTTGAGGCAATGGGAAATATCTATCAAAATATAATTAAATCGAAAAAACGAGTGGTTGCTTTACTCCTCGACCCCGATAAGGAAACGAAATACGATATAAAGCATGTACTTGAATTAGCAAATAAGTCGAGTGTATCGTTGGTAATGGTGGGTGGGAGTTTGGTTAACTCTAACATCGATGAGTTTGTTAAAACTGTGAAAAGCAATACCTCTTTACCCGTGCTCCTTTTTCCTGGTAGTGCACTACAGTTCACATCCAATGCCGATGGTATTTTGTTGCTTTCGCTTATATCGGGGCGTAACCCAGAGTTTTTAATTGGTAATCATGTTCAGGTGTCGTATAAACTTAAACAGAGCGGGATTGAGGTAATACCTACTGGGTATATTTTGATTGAGAGCGGTGGTACAACCTCGGTTCAGTATATGAGTAATACATTGCCAATCCCTTCCACAAAGCCCGAAATTGCAGCAGCAACAGCTTTGGCAGGTGAACAACTGGGCTTAAAGTTGATTTACCTTGAGGCAGGGAGCGGAGCAACCAACACTGTTCCAATAGAATTGATTCAAAAGGTGAAATCCGACATCACAATTCCACTTATTGTTGGCGGTGGTTTGCGAAGTCCCGAGCAAATAAAATCTGCTTTCGACGCTGGTGCCGATATGGTGGTAATTGGTAATGGGATTGAAGGTAATCCAGACTTGCTTAAATTAATCTAAAAATTACTCCACAATTTCCTTTATTGGAGTTCCCATGCTTCCATTTGGCCAAGTTGTGCCAAGCAAGGTTGATAGTGTTGGTGCAACGTCGTTCATATTTACGGGCGAAAGAATAGACTTGCGCTTCATCTTCCAGCCATACCAAATTAATGGAACGTGAGTGTCGTAATCGTAAGCGGAATTGCCAGAGGATACTGACCCGTTTCGCTCTACCCAGCCTGGTTCTAGGTTAATAATAACATCGCCAGAACGGCGTTGGTTGAAACTGTTTTGAAACTTGACCATTATTCCATTTGCAAAGTTTGCGGTTTGTAATGTGTGTGCTGTAGTGCTATTTGCTACGCCAGAGAACTCGAGCATAAAATCGGCAACTTTTTGCTGGAAATCCTCCAGTTTGATATTGGAGTCCTCTATTAACCTTCGGTTCAAGAAAATTTGTTTTTCGTGGTAGGCTGTAATCCATGCACCCTGTCCGTACGAGGCGTTTAGGTAGCTACCCAGTAATATCATTGCCTTTTTAGGGTCAAAATATCCTCCAGGGATTTTGGATTTTTCCAAATAATCGGGTGATGATGCAATTCCTTGGTCGGAGGTGAGTATAACAAGCACATTCTCTTTTCCAATATTCATTGATAAAAATTCAAGAAAATGCGATAGTTCTTTATCTAGTTTAAGATAAGTGTCCTCCATCTCGATGGAGTGGGGGCCATATTTTTGCCCAATATTTCTGTTTGCACTAAATGTTAGGCATAGTAGGTCAGTGTGTTCATCGCGTCCTAAGTCTTCGCCAACAACGGTAGCAATGGCCATGTCCTTAGTTAGGAGATTTCCGAAAGGCGATTCTGTTAGCCGCGAATAGTTAGTTGTAGGCTGGGGCTTTCCAATGATACCTTCAACAAACGATTTTAGTTTATCCGATAGTTTTTTCTTTGTTTCCACTGACTTTACCTTTGCAGTATCAGCTTCCTCATAAGTGTTAATTGGGTTTAGCGCTTTCCATTCTCTATCAATGTAAAGTTTAGAGAAACCTTTGTTGTTGAAAGTATCTAGCCACACTGGAATGTTTTCTGCAAAGTAACTACTGGTAACAAAAGTCCCTTTTTCTTGGTCGAACCAGTAAACTCCAGAGGCATTGTGGCCTGTTAGGAGTATTGCGGAGCCAGCATCGAGCGATATTCCTATAACTTTGGATTTCGGATTATTGAGGATTAATTCGTCGCCCAAAGTACTGGTCACTAGGTTTTTTGCAGATACCTTGCCGCTAAAAAAACTACCACCAACGGTTGATACTTTTTCATCACTTACAGCAAGAACTTCCTGTCCGTTGGTTCTGGAATACCATTTGTCAGATATAATTCCGTGCATTGATGGGTTTGTACCCGTTGATATTGTTGCGATTCCTGGGTATGGCTGAGTTAGAAGATAGTTGTATCGTGCATTTTTACAGTTGGCTCCCTCGTTCACAAGTAGTTTAAAGCCTCCATCGGAAAATTTATCCCAGTATCGGGTTATATAGTCGAAACGCATTTGGCTAACCACAATTTCAACAATTAATTTTGGCTTTTCGGATGGAATAGCCCTATTTTGCTGAGCATTAACTGATGTTGAAATCAATACAATAAGCGAATACAATACAATAGCGTTCTTCATACAATAAAGGGTAATTTTGTTGGCTCAAAAATAATCAAAATAGGTATCTACGGTAAGTACTGAATAACTCTTGAGTAATTTTTTTCAGATGTACTTACTTTAACGATATAATTTCCTGAATTTAAAGATGTGTTCATTGAAGATGTTGGTAAGTAAATTCTAACATCTCCTGAGTTATAGTTAGTTTTTTGAGTCCTGAAAATTTGTTTACCATCCAAAGAATAAACAGAAACTTCAACAAAGTCAGGTTTGTCAAGCTGGAGGGCAATATTTATACTTTCGGAGAAAGGATTTGGGAAAACAGAAATAGTTTTGTTATCGGTCAGTTCATCCACATTTACCATATAAATGTTTATGGGGATTGTTTTATTAGCTGTTACATCGGTTTGTCCTTCTACGGTTACATAGTTGGTTGCGCTCACATTGTAACTGTAGTCTTTACCGTAAGGGAAATTGCTAAACACAGCTTTACCTTCACTATTTGTATAAGCAGCACTTCCATTCAGTGTTACGATTGCATTGGCAAGTGCATTTCCGTTGTGTTTGACTTCAAATGTAACCTCATATTTCAATTTTGGTAGGGTAATATCTTGAATTATTTTGGTTCTCAAATCGGTTACAGTTATTGATTGGCTCTTTGACTCGTACCCTAAGGCGGAGTAGGTTACATCCCAAGTTCCCGGTTCAATGGGGCGTGCATAAAAACCGTTTGAGCTATTGGAATAAACCTCGGAACTATCCTTGTCATGCGCAGATATGTACACTTTTGCTTTTATTGGGTTGTTGTCTTCATCTTTAATAATGCCCTGTATTCCACCATTGCAGATTTCCATATAGTTGAGTATCGACTCCTTGTTATAGTCCCAGTGTGCAGGGAGCAAATCCGAACTCAATAATTTAATATCTGAAATTTCGAGAGTAATCTCGCGGCAGTGATGCCAGTAGTTCATATAATCCTGTCGGCCTCCTTCTACAACATACCAATCACCACCGTGGGTAACGCCATTGTCTTCGCCTGTGAAATAGCCCGCAGGGCTATACTTTTGCGCAGTATCGGCATACGCTCGGCTAACGGTGTAATACCAGTTATGGTCGGCGTGCTTTCTCTCTATTGACTCCCAAGTGTCCCAAGGGTAGTTGGCCAGTTCAATCCCTCCGTGGAAATTGGCCGAGGCTGTAAACCTATGCTGGCTGGCAAAGTTCATCATTGCTTGGGTTTCTGCTTGCCAACTATAGCCGTCAGGATGATTTCCTGCTCTTGGGTCGGGGAAGTTTCTGTTAATATCTACGCTATTGGCGTTATACCTCCTAGAGCCGCTAACGGTATTATTCCCCGCATAGTAGGTTCCATCGGGGTTGGCGTTTGGGTTTATGTAAATGGCCATATTATCCACAATGTCTTTTATGCGAGTATTGGTGTTGTACTGGCTAAGCAAGTAATCTATTAGACGAAGCATTAGCACATAACCAGTGACTTCGTCGCCGTGCATTGTACTTGTGTAGAAGAATTCTTGTTCAGCTTCGTCGTCGCTTACATTGTCTGATATTTTAACCACGTAAAGTTTCCTGCCTTCAACAGTAGTTCCAATGGAATCGAGTTTACAAAGATTTGGGTAGTCTGTTTCAAACTTCTTCATCATCTCCCTGTAAACTGCATAGGTTGGATAGCGGTCCCAGTTGGCCATTTGGCTAATATCAGTTGCCATGTTTAAAGCCTTAGTTGCCACTAGTGAAGGGGGTGTGAGTAGCTCAATCTTGTAGCCCAGTTTTTGGAAGTTTTCAAACTCTTTTAGGTTTGCATAAGCCCAAACGGTGTCCTTTACAACCTTGTCTATCGATATAAGTTTCGTTATTTTAGTGTTTATGGATTCTTTGTTTGGTTCAATAAACTTAAAGTACTTTTCAGGGTGCTGAGAGTATGCATTTATACATGAGAATATAAGCAGTGTAAAAAGAAGTTTTTTCATAAAAAAGTGTTTGAATGACTTTGTAAAATTACTCCATTTTTGTTGAGTTTTTTCTTTGTAAACAAAAAAGGAGCCAAAAATGGCTCCCCTTTCGATAACGAAAATTATTCTAGTTAATGATATTGATACTTAATGGATAGTTGAATCTTTCTGAATTAGCCGATTTAACCGAGGCTATAATTGTACAAACCAATGCAAAAACTCCAATTACCGCTAGCAGAAGAAATCCGATTAAAAGGAGTACTAGTATCCCTGCAATCATTAGGTAGATTGTTGCAGAAATTTGAAAGTTCAATGCTTCTTTGCCCTGACGGTCAACTTCCGAGTACTGGTCTTTTTTCATTAACCATATAATAAGTGGCCCAATTATATGTCCAAAAGGAATGATAATTCCTGATAGAGCAGATAGGTGGCAAAGCATTGAGAATGTTTTCTCCTCCTCGCAGCTGTAGTTGATTTTTTCGATTGTTTCCATACAAAATTTTATTAGAAAGACTTTTTTAGTTGCTGTTTTGCTGTATCAATATTACATTAATTATTTATTCCATCAATTTGCGGTACTTGATTCTGTGAGGAGCATCATCGCCAAGGCGTTTTCTTCTGTTCTCCTCGTAATCGGAGAATCCACCCTCAAAGAAGTAGATTTGTGAATCGCCTTCAAAGGCTAGAATATGTGTACAAATTCTGTCCAAGAACCAACGGTCGTGTGATATAACAACAGCGCAACCTGCAAAATCGTCCAAACCTTCTTCCAGCGCACGGAGTGTGTTAACGTCCATATCGTTGGTTGGCTCATCTAGGAGAATTACGTTGCCTTCTTCCTTAAGAGCTAGGGCTAAGTGCAATCTATTGCGCTCGCCACCAGATAGCATGTGGCATTTCTTTTCCTGGTCGCCGCCAGAAAAGTTGAAACGGGCAACATATGCACGGGCATTAATTTGGCGGTTGCCAAGCATAATATTGTCCAATCCGCCAGAAATAACCTCAAAAACAGTTTTTTCGGGGTCGATGGCTTTGTGCTGCTGGTCAACGTAGGCAAGTTTTACGGTTTCGCCCACCTTAAAATCACCTTTATCGGCATTTTCCAATCCCATAATTAGTCGGAAAAGGGTTGTTTTACCAGCACCGTTTGGTCCAATTACCCCAACAATGCCGTTTGGTGGTAAACTAAAGTTAAGATTGTCAAAAAGCAACTTGTCGCCAAATGCCTTGGAAACATTATTGGCTTCAATTACCGTATTTCCAAGACGTGGACCATTGGGTATAAATATCTCTAATTTCTCCTCTTTTTGCTTTACATCCTCGTTAAGCAGTTTGTCGTAGGCCGAAAGACGAGCCTTGGATTTTGCCTGACGGGCTTTGGGTGACATTCGAACCCAATCCAACTCGCGCTCAAGTGTTTTCCTGCGTTTGCTTTCCTGCTTTTCCTCCTGTGCTAGTCTGTTCGATTTTTGCTCCAACCACGATGAGTAGTTTCCTTTCCAAGGAATACCTTCGCCACGGTCGAGTTCAAGAATCCAACCAGCAACGTTGTCTAAGAAGTAACGGTCGTGGGTGATTGCAATTACTGTTCCTTTGTACTGCTGTAGGTGCATCTCTAACCATTGAACCGACTCGGCATCGAGGTGGTTTGTTGGCTCATCGAGCAGTAGAACGTCGGGTTCTTGCAGGAGTAATCGGCAAAGGGCAACACGGCGGCGTTCTCCTCCTGAGAGCACTTTAACAGGGGCATCTCCATCTGGGCAACGGAGGGCGTCCATTGCTCTTTCGAGCTTTGAGTCTAGGTTCCAAGCATCAAGATGGTCAATTTTCTCTGTAAGTTCGCCTTGGCGCTCAATGAGTTTGTTCATTTCGTCGTCGCTCATTGGCTCGGCAAACTTGGCATTAACTGCTTCGTACTCTTGGAGTAAATCAACAATTTCCTTAACGCCTTCCTGAACAATTTCCTTAACTGTTTTTGTTTCGTCGAGATGCGGTTCCTGCTCAAGGTATCCAACTGTATAGCCTGGCGAGAAAACTACTTCACCCTCGAAAGCCTTCTCAACTCCAGCAATAATCTTTAGTAATGTTGATTTACCTGAGCCATTCAAACCAATGATGCCTATTTTTGCACCATAAAAGAATGAAAGGTAAATGTTGTTCAACACTCTCTTTTGTGGTGGAAAGGTTTTGCTAACCCCCACCATCGAAAAAATAATTTTCTCGTCGGCCATTTATCTACTAGTTATTCATTTGAATTATGGTACAAAAGTAACCGCTGGCAAAGAATTTTAAAAACTTTGCCAGCGGTTTTGTAAAATAAATTATGATTTAGTTGATGCTCTTGAAGTCTTTCGCAAGGAAACCGTCGTCGTCCGATTTGGATATGGTATGTAGGTCGTAGTAGTACATCAAATCATCACCAGCACCAATAATCATTTTCCAAACTCTCCACTGCATTCTTGAGCCTTCGGGGCCAACCTTGTGGAGGTAAAGAATGTTAGGATTTTTCTCCTTTATTGCTTTTTGAATATCTTCGGGCTTCACAACCTTAATATTATGCTTGTAGTTTTTGCGAATATCACTTAACGCTCTAGTGTTTTTCCCTAAACTGCTCTCTGTAACCCACAATTCTTTATTCTTAATCTCCTTCGAGTTCTTGTTGAAGAACTTAAAGGCATCCTTTTTTATTAGTTTTGGGTCGTTGTTTATTGCATTAATATAGGTTTGCATGAACCTTATTATTCCTTCAAGTTTAAAGGTGTAAGTGTCTTCAGAAAGTCCGTTGTAGCTAAGCGGGATGGAGCAAATATCAGGCATGTCGGTAATTTTCTTTACAGCGGCACCAAGCGATGCGCTTAGAAAATTGTATATCGGTACTGATTTATCGCCGTCAAACTTAATTTGTATTAAAACTAGGAATGACTTATCGATATCGTTACGAATCTTTTCGAATTCTTTAGCGGTTACAAATTCATAAGAGGTTATTGTCCATGACCTTTCAACTGCATCACGAATTTCAACGTTATAACCCGATGTGGGATTATCTTCCAATACCACGTATGTTTTTGACGCAAGAAATGCTTTAACATCCTCGGGTCTAACAAGGTTTCGCTGAGCCATTGCACCATAAACTGATGCTGCGAGCAAAAATAGAACGGCAAGTTTTTTCATAAAGTATGTTTTTTTGTTCAACATTATATTTCGATATCTAAGGAATACAAATTTACACTTGTTTTATTAAAAAAAGTAAAACAAATTGTTAATACTAATAAAAAGGGTGAAAGTAAACTATTCTTTAACTTTAATAATAATAGTAGGTCCAGCAGTTTTTACGGAAATGTTATATCCTCATAAAAAATTTACGAATAATTATTTGTCGATTTGTTCATAAATGCTTTTTCAGGGAATGTATGCTATAAAGCATTTTTTATATCTTTGCTCGCATTGGTGGAACATCTGGTTATTTTAACGAATTGAAAGTCTTGCGCATACGGTTTTGTATGTGAGTTAAAACAAATTTTTGGAAGATGACAAAGGATAAAATTGTTGATGCTAAGGAGATTAAAAAGGCTGTAAATCTGGGTCCAATTATTGGCGATGGCTTTGCTCACTTATTGATGTGGGTTCTCCGGTTCAATAAGATTAATGAGAAGTATTCGAAAATTTCCGATAAGAAGGGGCTGGATTTTATAAATGCAGCCTTGGATTCAATTGAGCTTAAATTCGATGTTAACCCTGAGGAACTAAAACGATTGCCCAAGTCGGGGCCTTTCATTACGGTGTCAAACCATCCATTTGGTGGTGCCGATGGTATGATTCTGCTTAAAATATTATTGGAGCAAAAGAGGGAGGATATCCGACTATTAGGGAATTTTTTGCTTAAGCGAATTCCTCCTATTGGGGAGTACGTGTTAGCCGTTGACCCCTTTGAGGGTGGTGCAATGCGCCATTCCAATGTTACTGGGCTTAAAGGCGCTATGAACCACTTGAAAGAGGGTGGGGCTTTAGGCTTATTCCCCGCAGGCGAGGTTTCAACTTACTATGATAATATAGATGAATCGGGCGTTGTTGATAAGCATTGGCAAACTTCAATGATTAAGTTTATTAAGAAGGCAGAGGTTCCTGTTGTTCCAATTTATTTTCAAGGGGAGAATAGTCGTTTGTTCCATCTCCTTGGTCTAATTCATCCGTTACTTCGAACAGTAAAAATACCTTCGGAACTTTTAAATAAAAGAAACCAGAAGATTCGTGTTAGAATTGGATACCCCATTAGTGTAGAGGAGCAGAAGGCGTACTGCGATGTTGAGCGCTATGGACGTTTTCTTAGGTTGAAAACTTATGCTTTAGGTTCATCTATGGAGGTTGAGAAGTTTTTCAACTACAAGTTAAAGTCCGAGCCAGAACCTGAGCAAATTATTCCTCCTGTTGCGCCAAATCTAGTGGAGCAAGAGGTTAATACTCTAATGGAGAAATACCTTCTCTTTAAAAGTAAGAATTACGCTGTAATCTGTTCGCCTTCGTCGGAAATGCCAAACCTTATGACGGAAATTGGTCGTTTGCGTGAAATTACATTTCGAGATGTGGGTGAAGGAACAAATCGTAAAATAGATTTGGATGAGTTCGACCTTTATTACTGGCAGCTATTTATTTGGGATGAGGACGAGAAGAAAATAGTTGGTGCTTACCGTGCAGGAAAAGGCAAGGAGATTGTTGATAGGTATGGAATAGAGGGTTTCTACATTCAAACTCTTTTTAAGATTGATAAAAACTTTTCTTCAGTACTTGAACAAAGCATCGAACTTGGTCGTTCGTTTATTGTTCCCGACTATCAACGCAAACCTCTTCCGCTGTTCTTGCTGTGGAAAGGGATTCTATACTTCTTAATCAAGAATCCTGAGTATAGGTACTTAATTGGCCCTGTGAGTATTTCGAACAGATTCTCAGATTACTCTAAAGGTGTGATTATCAGTTTTATGAAATCTAATTATTTCGACCACGATTTTGCTCGATATATCAGTTCGCGGAATCGTTTCAGAATACCAATAAAGGAGGAAGAGTTCAATATTATTTTTGATAATTCCGATGACCTGGCTAAACTCGACAAGTTTATACAGGAGGTTGAGCCATACGATTATCGTATGCCCGTTTTGTTGAAGAAATATGTGAAATTGAACGGAAAAATAATTGGTTTTAACGTGGACCCTAAGTTCAATAATGCTTTGGATGGACTGCTTATTCTGGACTTATTTCAGGTGCCATACGAAACCATTACATCATTATCAAAGGAAATTAATGATAAGTCAATCCTTGAACGTTTTAATATAACCGATTATACGTTTGAGGACCAAGAGGGATAGCATTTTAGGCCAGAGTTAATCTGGCCTTTTTTGCATTAAACTTTTTACAATTATTGGCATCTTATTTCTGAACCTGAAATAGAATGATAGTATGAATAGATTTTTTCCCTTTATAGCAATTCCATTGCTAGTTATTGCCTGTGGCAATTCTAAGAATACCGATGATGCACTGTTGAGCCGCGCATTAAAGCTGCATGCCGAAATGGTGACCATTGATACACATACCGATACTCCCTTGAATTTTCTTCGTACTGGTTTCGATTTTAGCGGTGGGAATAATACCGCTCGTGGCAGTAGGGTAGATTTAAAAAAAATGGAAACAGGCAAACTCGATGCAGCATTCTTTGCTGTATTTATTGGTCAACGTGAGTGTACGCCAGAGAAATATGTCGAGGTAAACAAAAAGTCTCTTGAAATTTTTGATGCAATCAACAAGGTAATTGTTCAGTATCCAAATCGTGCTGCAATTGCAACCATGCCCAACGATGTTTACAACTTGAAGAAAGAAGGGAAACGAGCCATATACATTGGACTTGAGAATGGATACCCGATTGGCGAGGATATTAATCAACTAAAAGTTTTTTATGACCTTGGTGCACGTTATGTTACCCTTTGCCATACCCGCAATAATCAAATCTGCGATTCATCTACCGACCCCAATGGCGCACAGCATAATGGCCTGAGCGAGTTTGGAAAGCAGGTTGTTACAGAGATGAATAAAATGGGGATGATGATTGACGTTTCACACATTTCCGATAAATCGTTTTACGATGTGCTAGCACTATCAAAAGTTCCTGTATTTGCTTCGCACAGCTGTGCTAGGGCAGTTTGTGACAATCCTCGTAATTTAGACGATGATATGTTGCGCGCAATTGCTAAGAATGGTGGTGTTGTGCAGATGTGCATTTTGAGCGATTACGTAAAAAAAACTCCAGATAGCCCAGAGCGCGATAGTGCTTATAGAGCTTTGCGCAAAAAATATAACAATTTCCGCGATTTAACCCCTGAACAAGACAAGCAGGCCACTGCTGATTGGTACGAGTTGGAGGAAAAGTACTCTGTTAACCTAGCAACGGTTGTTGATGTGGTTAACCATATCGACCATATGGTTAAGGTTATGGGTATTGATTATGTTGGCATCGGAACTGATTTTGATGGCGGCGGAGGTGTTGAGGGTTGCAAGGATGCCTCGCAAATGTACAATATCACTGTTGAACTGATGAGACGGGGGTATTCCGATAGCGATATCAAAAAGATTTGGGGCGAAAATTTTCTCCGCGTGTTTAACGCAGCGGTAAACTACTCTCAGAAAAAAGTGTAACTATTTATATTGCTGAAACGTAAACCTTAGTCTGTAAGTTCTTTTTTGTCGATATTATTGGTAAAAAGGAACTTATTGACTAAAGGTTTGCTTTTTTTTATTTTTCGGGTGTATCTTTGAAGTCGAATTCTGGGACAAATAATTTATTAATTTAAACCTTAAGCTATGGTAATTCGTACTGCGAAATTCGTGGCTAGTTATCCGCGTGTTGAGAAAGCTCCAATTTCCAACAAGCCTGAGTACGCTTTTATAGGTCGCTCAAATGTGGGTAAGTCTTCGCTTATCAATATGCTTACTTGTACTAAAGCTTTAGCAAAGGTTTCGCAAACGCCAGGAAAAACTCAGTTAATAAATCATTTCCTGATTAATGAGGAGTGGAACTTGGTGGATTTACCCGGATACGGATACGCAAAAGTTTCAAAAAGCGACCGTAAGGCATTCTCCGATATCATCACAAATTACATTCTTAAGCGCGAAAATCTTTACCTTTTATTTGTACTTATTGATTCACGCCTTGAACCTCAGCAAATCGATATCGATTTTGTGAATTGGCTTGGTGAGCATCAAATTCCATTTGCGTTGGTATTTACCAAAACCGATAAGGTTTCAAGTGGCGCTTTACAGGCAAATATGGATGCCTTCTCTGCTGAGATGTTGAATACATGGGAGGAATTACCTCAGATGTTTACTAGTTCTGCTGTAACAAGAACTGGCAGAGAGGAGATTCTACGGTATATAGAGGAGATAAATAAAAATACTAAAATAAACCAGCTCGAAAGTGCTGAGAAGATTTGGTAATTTTTGTAAATTTGCGGGCATTAACTGGAAAAATATCCCAAAATGCACAGCAAACACCAAATAAAGTTCTTTACTGGTCGGAGTTCCCGCTATCTTTCTGAGAAAATTGCACAGAGTTTTGGCATTCCGCTAGGAAAATCGAATATTACAGTTTTCAGCGATGGTGAGTTTCAACCATCCTATGATGAATCGGTGCGTGGTTGCACCGTTTTTATTATCCAATCAACGTTTCCTCCTGTAGATAATCTTTTTGAGCTCCTTTTGATGGTTGATGCTGCGCATAGGGCATCGGCATATAAAGTTGTGGCTGTGCTGCCATACTTTGGATGGGCTCGTCAGGATAGGAAGGATAAGCCACGCGTGGCTATTGGTGCAAAGATGGTTGCCAATATGCTCCGTGCTGCGGGTGTTGACCGTGTTATGACCATGGATTTGCATGCAGACCAAATACAAGGTTTCTTCGATGTTCCAGTTGACCATTTGTACGCATCATCAATTTTTGTTCCTTATATCAAAAGTCTTAACCTCGACCCAATTGCCATTGCTGCTCCCGATATGGGCGGAGCAAAACGTGCAAATGCCTACTCGCGCTTCCTGAACTCATCGTTGGTGGTTTGCCACAAGAGTCGTGAGAAAGCAAATCAGGTAGGAGAGATGACCGTTATTGGCGAGGTTGAAGGTAAACACGTTATCATCCTAGACGATATGGTAGATACCGCAGGGACTCTAACTATGGCTGCCGATTTAATGATGGAAAAAGGAGCAGCCTCTGTTCGTGCTTTTGCAACACATGGAGTGTTATCGGGTTCTGCATACGAAAGGATTCGTGATTCTAGAATCACCGAATTGGTTGTTACCGATACAATTCCGTTGAGAACCGATAAAGATACATCTAAGATTAGAGTGCTATCAGTCGCCGATTTGTTTGCCGATGTTATCAATAAAGTATATAACTATCAATCAATCAGCGACAGATTTATTATATAGCGATTTTGTTTCTTAAAATCACTTTGCTATCTTTGCAACCCAAAATTTCCCTCAAAATGGTACAATGGGGGGCTACGGAAAAATGAGGGGTAGTCCTGAGTAATACCAGAGTAATAACTAAAAAAATAACAAAACAATGAAAACACTTGATTTAAGTGCATCAGTTCGTAAAGAAACTGGAAAGACTTTCGCAAAAAACATGCGTAAATCGGCTTTAATTCCTGCTAACATCTATGGCGGTGACCAGAATTTAATGATTTCTGTTGATGAGAAGGAGTTAATGAAAGCCATTTACACTCCTAATGTTTACATCGTAAATCTTACTGTTGAAGGTAAAGTTTATAGCACTGTTATTAAAGAGACTCAATTTCACCCAGTTTCCGACAAAGTTCTTCACGTAGATTTTCTTCAAATCTCCGATAAGAAGAAAATAACCATTGGCTTACCAATCGTTCTTGATGGTCAGGCTGAAGGTGCTAAACAAGGGGGTAAACTTGTTCAGGTTGTTCGTAAGTTACGTGTAAACGGTTTAGCTAAAGACCTTCCTGAGAGCATCAATATCGATGTTACTGACCTAGGCTTAGGTAAAAGCATCATGGTTGGCGATTTAGAATTCAAAAAATACTCTATTGCTGAGCCAAAGAGTGTTGTGATTGCAACTGTTAAAACAACTCGTGCAGCTAAGGATGCCGCTGTTGAAACTAAGAAATAATTTATTTAGAGTTTGAAGTATCTAATTGTAGGATTGGGGAATATTGGTGCTGAGTATTCCAATACCCGTCACAACATAGGATTTAAGGTATTGGACGCACTGGCAAAGGCGTCCAATATTTCTTTTGTAGATTCCCGTTATGGTGCAGTTGCTGAACTAAAACATAAGGGGCGCATCTACGTTTTGCTTAAACCATCAACCTATATGAACCTTAGCGGAAAGGCGGTTAATTACTGGATGCAAAAGGAAAATATACCACTTGAGAATGTTTTTGTTATTGTTGATGATTTAGCCTTGCCCATAGGGGCAATTCGCATTCGCCAAAATGGTAGCGATGGTGGTCATAATGGGCTGAAGAGTATCAACGAAGTGCTTGGCACGAATGCCTACGCGAGGTTGAGGTTTGGGATTGGAAGCGATTTTTCTAAAGGTCGCCAGGTTGACTATGTGCTAGGTGAATGGACCGAAGAGGAGGAGAAAATTCTTCCTGAAAGAATTGTGAAAGCTGGCGAGGCTATAGTCAGTTTTGGTACAATTGGCGTTGAACGTACAATGAACTTTTTTAATAGTAAGTAGAGTGACCGAAACTTCTACAAGGATTGATAAGTGGCTTTGGAGCGTGCGGATTTTTAAAACCCGCAGCATTGCCATTGAGTTTTGTAGAAAGGGTAGGGTAACAATCAACGGAAATATTGTTAAGCCTGCCCGCGAAGTTCAGATTGGCGATACCGTTGTGGTGCGTAAACCTCCTGTTAATTATACCTTTAAGGTAAAGGGTTTTCCCAAAAGTAGGGTAGGGGCAAAACTTGTTATGGATTACCTTGAGAATTTAACTCCTGCCGATGAGTTGCAGAAACTCGACCCTGCATTTATGGCTTTTAACATCTACCGCGAACGCGGTACTGGTCGGCCCACTAAAAAAGACCGCCGCTCATTGGACGAACTTTTCGAGGATGGTTTCGAGGGTTTCGACTGGGACGATGAGGACGAGAAGGCAAAGGACTAACCTTTTCTACAAACACTCTTTATCTCTCCAATATACATCCTGTGAAAATCGGACTTAGGATAGTTTTTTTGAATTATTCCCTTGTCAATGAAATTTTCTGCTTTAAGAAAATCTGCGTATAGTTTTTCGCATTCAACAATCAATCTCGACTCCTTAAAGGCAATACCATTATTGGTTTTTATTGGTGTAAGTCCCGTCTCCTTAGCTTTATCGAAATCTCTGCCCGATTTTGCTCCGCAAAAATTTAAAGCATCACGGTGTTGCTCATCAAAGAAACTGAGCGTGAAATGGTTGTTGTGCTCAGTGAACTCAAAGGTGTAGCGCTGAGGTCTTATAAATATAAAAGCCACTGGCTTATTCCATAGTATCCCAAATCCACCCCACGATGCGGTCATAGTGTTGAATTTCTTCTCTTCGCCAGCGGTAATAAGCATCCAATCATTATCCAACGAGTTGAAAAGGTTCTCAGTTAACTCAAATGGTGAAATTGTGTTGAATTCCTCTATCTTTTTCATACTAAATGTCAATTCCAAAATAGTTTCTAATTAAAAGCCCAATACCAAAAGTTAGCGCCGATACTCCTAAACTTATAATGGTCATTTCAAGGAATCGGTGCTTAAAGTTCAAGTCCTTGGCAACTGATATGTAGTAGTTGAAAAGGAATATTATCAATACTGCCGAGAATAATGCAACTCCTAGGGCTACGAAATATGATGTAAGTAATAAGAAGGGAGTAATAAGAACCGCAACGGTCAATACATAAGCAATACCTGTGTATAAAGCAGATTTCCCTGCATTTTTCTCACCATCTGTTTTTACGGAAAGGTACTGCGATGCTGCCATCGAAAGCGATGCAGCAATACCTGTAATAAGCCCTACAATTGCAATTAGTTTTGTGTTTTGCAATGCAAGGCTAAAACCTGCAAGCGCCCCTGTTAGTTCTACTAGGGCATCGTTTAGGCCAAGAACAATGGAGCCGATATAGTCCAAACGCTCCTCCTTAATCATATCTATAAGTTCTTTCTCGTGCGCTTCCTCCGATTCCATTATGTCTTTTATTTGAGGAAGGTGAGGTATTAGTTGTTCGTAGATGCTTTGGGCGTTAACTTCCTGCTTTTCCATTAGTTTGATGGCAAATGTTAAGCCTAAAACCTTAGCCATAAGAACAAAGAAATTTACTCTTGAACTTTTTGGTTTTACTTCTTTTCCAGAAATACCTTTGAAAAAATTATAGTGGTCGAGTTCTTCACCAGCAATTCTGGCCAAAACATTCTTGTTGGCTTCGTCCTTCTCAATGGCGGCTAAACGTTTGTATATGTGGAATCCAGTAATCTCTTCTTGTTGTGCTTTAAGGACGATTCTGTCAAATTCTGCTTTATCAATCAAATTGCTCATTTTGTTAAAATTAAAAATGCAAATTTAAGTACTCAACAACCATTTTTATAGACTCAACATCCGAAATTTGGTTTACATAATCGGGTAGTGAATTTCCATTAAGAGTTAAGTTCTCCTTTCGGTAAATCATTTTGCTCTCAACATCCTTAACTCCACTCATATGGAATTCATTTGCCCCAGTATTTACAATACGTTTAATAGTATCAGCATTTATTCCGCTACCAGGCATTATTACAACTCTATTTGCTGCTTTTTTAACAAGTTCATACAGTAAATCAACGGAGTCGGCAGCCTTATTCTTTTGACCAGATGTTAATATATGCGTTGCTCCCGTTTTAATGATATCCTCCAGTGCTTTATAGGGGTCAGGAGTGAAGTCGAATGCTCTATGGAATGTAAATGTTAAGGGCTTACTCAGTTCAACCAGTTCATCGGTTCTTTCAGTGTCCACTTCGCCGTTTGGTAGCAGAATGCCGCAAACTATTCCATTAACACCAAGTTGCTTTGCAACGAGAATATCGTTTTTGATTTGCTCAAATTCAATATCGGAGTAAAGGAAATCGCCAATCCTTGGGCGGATAAGTATATTTATAGCGATATCAACTCTCTCACGGGTAGTTTTTATGCAACCATACGAAGGAGTTGTTCCGCCAATAAAAAGATTTTCGCAGAGTTCAATTCTTTTTGCTCCTGCTATTTGAGCGTTTATAGCACTTTGAACCGAATTGGCGCAAACCTCAAGGGTGAATCCTTTCACTACTTCAATGCTTTTAAAACTTGCTCGCCTAAACCAATGCTATAACCCTCGGAGTAGAAAATAACTTCGCCTTTTGGGTTGATAACTGTTACTATAGGATAGTTTGTCGACAAAGCTTTATTACATCCCTCGGCAATGGCCTTGGCAAGTGTTTGCTCCTTATCGTATCCATATTTCGATGAGTTTGGAAGATTGCTAAAGCTATTCGGGTTGAAATCTTCGGTCATTTTATCTTTTCCAACCACAAAAACAACATTGCCTCCCCATTTGTCGAAATCGGATTTTACAGCGGCCATATCGACCATTAAATGCTTTGTGGGCTCCTTGTTGGGCTCAACTATTGCCACAACAACCGATTTTTCTTTAACCAACTCGCCAATTGTTCCGCTGTTTTCACCATTTAGGTTAGGGATTGCCGTTTCGGTATTAATCATTCCAGAAATCTGGCTCGGGCTGTTATTCTCGTTGAACTCAAGGGATACAGTTGTTGTTTGATTTTCCTTAATCTCAAAATACTTGAACTTGCAAAGTACCGTACCATTGCTTAACCGATTTCCGGTGATTAACCTGTAAAATCCAGCATCTAGGCTAATTTTTGCAGGTAGATTATTTACGTTGGGGTCTGTTTCAAAATCGAGCGAAACGAATTTACCTTTCTCCAATTTACCAATGGTGAAATGTGTGTAGTATTGTGGTTTCTGAATTGGAAGATTGTTGCCAAGGTTCAAATTCAACGTGCCCTTAGGGAACACCTGCTCAGCGGTTTCTTCAAAAACCACATCGTTCCACTTGTCGCGCATTAAGAATTGTGGACGCTTGGTTGATGGTTCAAGCCTAGCGGGGATTCCAAAACTACGGCAAGCGGCCACAAAGAATACGTCACGTGAGTATTCATCGGCAACTCTCAACTTAAATACGCTTTCGGGGCTAATCGGAACTTTGTAGTAGTTGCTTTCCTTATCAATAGTGATATTCTCTTTAATCCACTTCGCAATGCTGTATGGATTGTTGCGAAAGAAGCCAATTTCGTCGAATGTGAATGAGTTTTGTAGGAAACTTCTCCAAGGAGAAACGAACTCTCTGCCAATTCTAGGCGAAAGAACGTACTTGTCAAAATCCTTAAAGTCTCGGCTATCAATTATCGAAGGGAAAGAATCAACGGTTGCAATGTGGTCCTGCAATGTTGATGCTGTAATATCGTGCAAATCCTTCTCTGATATACTATTAAGAATAGCCAATCCTACTGTTAAATCCTTTCCGTCAAGTTCCTTGATGAAGTTGTAAATCTCCTGCCAATTTCCGCGGCTCAGTTTTAGGTATCTCCAGGTTTCATCAATGTTTACGCCCTTTTCCATTGCAAGATTTGCTGCCGATGCAGAGTCAATAAACGTTGCAATGTACTTATTGCGAATGGCATCCTCTTCCTTTAACCTAGCGTTATTAGCTTCGGCTTTTGATTGGTCTGCTTGGGTTACAGGTTGCTCTGCTGGAGGCGTTAAAGTTAAATCCAAATCTGCAAAGTTTGGATTTTCTGCAATGCTAATAGTTATATCAGTTGCATCTTTATCGGCTTTGGAAAAACCAATCCTATTATCTTTCGATGCCCATACAATTAAATCGCCAAATCCTGTAGTGAGTGAGCATGCGCCCTCCTCGTTGGTTTGTTTTGTTCCTATTGGATAAAACTCAGCATAATTGTAAAGTTGAAACTCAATTTTAGCTTCGCTTACAGCATTCCCATTTTCGTCAATTACTTTAATGTTGAGGTTTTTGGTAGGAGCATAGTTGCCAAGCAGGTTGATTTCGGTGAACCATTCTGAATCGGTTAGTTTTTCTTCGTTACCTGTGTATTTGCCGAATACAAAAGTGCGCATCATCATAGCTCTTTTTGCAGGGCCAGCAAACCAACCCATATTTAGTTCTGGCTCAGGTTCACAAGCGCCAAGGAAGTACCATTTGCCATCTACCCAAACTTCTACCCAAGCGTGGTTATCGTCGGTATGCGCCCAGCGTGGAGTGTAAACTTGGCGGGCAGGAATACCCACTGAGCGTAGCGCTGCAACTGCAAATGTAGATTCCTCGCCACAGCGTCCAAATGCAGTACGAACGGTGGTTAACGGTCCCGATGTCCTTTCGTCGGTCGATTTGTAGATAACCTTCTCGTGGCACCAGTGGTTAACCTCTAGGGCGGCATCGTACATACTCAATCCTTCGAGGCGTCCTTTCAGTTCTGCAAGGAAAACCTGACGGGCAGAGTCGGTATATTCATTATTGATACGATAGGGTAGGACGAAATGAAGAAAAATATCCGAAGGAATCTTTTTGCCCCACTTAAAGAACGATTTAGCCTCAAGCGATGATTTTACCTGCTTTAGCACATAGTTACTGTTATGCATAGCCAAATCGCTCAAAGGCATATAGGCGTAAAGGAATTCAAAACCTTCGCGCTCTTTTAGTGAAAGTTCACTATTTATTATTTGGTTGATACTGGAGTCGTGTTCCTGAATCAACTTAATTCTTTCGTTGAATTTTGTTTTTACCTCTATACGTTCTGCCTTAACATCAATTAAATGGCGGTTAAACCAATTTTGGCAAGAGGTTAGCATTGTGGCTATTAGGATACTGAAGATTACTATTTTCTTCATTTCTATGAGTTTTGAAATAACAAATAAAAATACGCAAAATTTTGAATAGTATAACTTTTCGACAGATTATCGTTGGGCAAAACTATATGAAGTGAATTTGGAATTAAACTTATAGGTATTCGCTATTCATATTGGTTTCTTATATTGAGTTGCTTTTGCCAGAATTAACCCAATAACAAATGTTTTGATATAGAATTAGAACGGTAAGTGTTTTGTTGGTGTAATTGATTGAAGAGCGGTGTATTATTGCAATACACCGCTCTTTGGTTGTAAATTAAACATTTTTGTATTCAATAAGTTGTATGTACCTTGTTTGCTCCTTTGAAAGATGCATTACTTAGGTTTTATTTCTGTAATTGCTTAGTTAAACCTTAGAAATACGGCTACTAAGACACCCATACTATTAAATTCTGGAGTGTTGTTCCTGTTTAAGAATGTAATTTCGGGGTGGTAAAAGAATCTTAGAGCAGCACCAACATTATTGTTATCAATAGGAATAGAGTATGATACTGATGAGTTAATGCTAAGTCCGCTATATGAGCAATAATCATCATTTATTTCAGCAACTCCTGCAACGGGATTTTTGGGGATTCGTTTTTGGCTTAATACAGTGTAGATACCTGGGCCAATAAATATATCAAAGGGCGTATTCTTTGTTTTATTTTTAATGTTAAAAAGAAAATTTAATCCCATTGTACCCTGTGAAACGATGCCTTCATGCAAATCATCAAATTTGAAATCGCTAGACATAACCTTCATGTCCAGTTCTGCCATAAACGTATGGTTAATTCCATTAAAATCTAATTCGTGAGAGCAAACTGTTTGAAGCATTGGGTTTAAATTTTGTCTATAGTATTCTTCAATTCCTGAATTTACCAGTTCAGAAACTCCAATCCCAGCAAATATACTGATGTTATCTTTTTTATATTCTTTCTTTTGCTGTGAAAAAGTAACTAATGGTAATAATATGATGAGGGTAAATAGAACTCGTGTTTTCATTTATTTAAGATTAAGGTAAACAATATAATGTGAATTGGTACTATGAATAGAATTTACTGCAATATAGTAATAATTCCTATTCTTTATGTGCGGCAGAAGCAGATACTAGAAAAGATAGATATCCAGCCAACACTGGATTTCCACCAGCCATACCTATGGCAAAACTGGCTGCGTCTGCCGCCGCAATAACCCACTTAGCAAAGGGCCCCTTTTGTGATTTATATTGTTCATTCCAAAATTCCGTACTACTCCTATCTATTGCTACATAACCTAAAAGTAGTTCCTTATCTACAATGTCTAATGAGGAATTATTTGCTATGTTTAATTCGAATTGATTAAGTCTTTCTAGTTGATAAACATCGCAAGTGTTTGATTGCAAGTCGTTAGAAAATATTCTTAACTCCTGAGTTACTTTTTCGTTTAAATATCCTTTTTCATTAAGTGCGATAAAGAATGCATTTAAATCTGCATCTAAGCAACTAACAATGTCAAATACTAAATTTTCATCAATTTCGTGTTGTTTCCCATCTATTAATAGGCATCCTTTTCTTTGAAGTAGTTTTATCCCTTTTTTAACAATCTCTTTATGAGTCACCTTTTCGCTTCCTATTTCTTGGTATAACTCCTTTAACAATTCGTTATGTAAAACTCCAAACTTGTTGTATGGGTTTTCAAAATTTTTAACATTCTCATTCTGTTTTGCATTCTCATCAACTTTTTTACATGAATTTAAGGGTAGAAGGCAATTGAATTATAGTAAAACAACTAAAAAAGAATTCAAAATTGATTTTGGTTTCATAAGATTATTTTTTTGATTAAACGTAATGTGAATTTAATAAATATTCGTTTAATATGATTTTGGTTTGAATAATTTTTATAAAAAATAGTGAGACTATTTTTTATTTTTTGTGGATATTTTTATGTTTTAGTTTTAAATAAATGGTAAGTATCTAAAGTATTTGTTTCTATTATAAGAAGAAATTGAAACAAACACACGATTTATGAATTTATATGATATAAGAAATATTGCCCATTATTGAATTCGACCTCAACTTGGGTCGAAGAACTATGTTGGGACTGCTATTCTATAATTATGAAGTCCCTCTGGAATTAAAAAGAAGAACGTGCAAATTCTTGCACGTTCTTCAAATCTTAAAAATCTATAATGTTTGGTGTTTATTGGGCTTATTGAGCCTTTAGCGCATCTTTAATTTTTCCTTCAATCTCAGCAGTGAGTTCTGGGTTATCCATAATTATCTGTCGAACAGCATCGCGACCTTGTCCCAAACGGGTTTCGCCGTAGCTGAACCACGAACCACTTTTCTTAACTACATTTAGTTCAGTTGCCAAATCTATAATTTCGCCCGATTTCGAAATTCCCTCACCAAACATAATGTCGAACTCAGCTTTCTTGAAAGGCGGTGCAAGCTTGTTCTTCACAATCTTAACTCGAACACGGTTACCTGTTGAGTCGTCGCCGTCTTTAATCTGATTCAACCTGCGGATATCAACCCTAACCGATGCGTAGAATTTCAACGCATTACCACCTGTGGTGGTTTCGGGGTTGCCGAACATTACGCCAATCTTATCGCGAAGTTGGTTGATGAAGATACAGCAGGTATTGGTTTTGCTTATGGTTCCTGTTAATTTACGTAGAGCTTGCGACATCAGACGAGCCTGTAGTCCCATTTTGCTGTCGCCCATTTCACCTTCAATCTCTGCCTTTGGAGTAAGTGCTGCTACCGAGTCAATTACAATAATATCAATTGCCCCAGAGCGAATTAGGTTGTCGGCAATTTCAAGAGCTTGCTCACCATTATCGGGTTGAGAAATAAGCAGTGTTTCAACATCAACGCCAAGTTTTTCGGCGTATGTACGGTCGAATGCATGCTCAGCATCAATAATTGCAGCAATCCCTCCTTGTTTTTGAGCTTCGGCAATAGCGTGGATTGCCAGTGTGGTTTTACCTGACGATTCAGGTCCGTAGATTTCCACAACGCGTCCGCGTGGGTAACCCCCAACTCCAAGCGCAATATCCAAAGAAAGTGAACCCGACGATATTGCCGAAACCTCAGCAACTGCCTTGTCGCCCATTTTCATTATGGAACCCTTGCCAAAGTCCTTCTCAATTTTATCGAGAGTGGCCTGTAGCGCTTTTAGTTTTTCTTTGCTGACCTCTTTACGATCTTTACTTTCAGTTTTTTCCATTTAGGGTGTGTTTATTACTTTTTTAACTCTGTTAATATTTGAGTAACATGCTCTTTAGTGTCAACCTTGTCAAAAATATGCGTGATAATGCCATTCTTGTCAATTATAAATGTTGTGCGGAGAATTCCCATATAGGCTTTGCCGTACATCTTTTTCTCGCCCCAAACTCCGAAAGCATTGGCAACTTCTTTTTCAGTATCGGCAATTAAACGGAATGGAAGTGAATATTTTTGGATGAATGATTGGTGCGATTTAGCGCTATCGGGACTAACGCCAACAACCTCCATCCCTAGTTTTTGTAAATCCTCATAGCCATCCCTAAGGCTACAAGCTTCAGCTGTGCATCCCGATGTGTTATCCTTTGGGTAAAAGTATAACACCAAGTTTTTACCCTTGTAATCCGTTAATGAAATACTTTTTCCATCCTGATCAATTCCTTTGAAATCAGGAGCCTTATAGCCAATGTTTAATTTTGTTTTCATAGTATGTTAGTTTTGTAAAGTTATAAAGAATCAATTATTGAAGTAGAATATTGAAATAAACATTTATCAACAATTCAACTTCTAAAACCTAACAAACATTTTAGCGAAAAGTTTAACACAATAAATAAGCCCTGCTTAGGGTGGGCAGGGCTTACGGTTTAGATTTTAGGTTATAGTTAGTTGTTTTGGGTTTACTGAGTAAAGAAGTAATCGTTCAACTCGTAAATCTCTTCGGGTTTAAATGTCGATTTTTCGTCAAAGTAATCGTCAATTGTTTTCAGCAACTCCTGGAACGATATGTATCCATCTGCATCACTATCAACTTTTCTGAATTTATCTGGGATGATTCCTGGAGTAAACGTTCTGGTTGCTGTCCAGATGTTTGCCAAAGGAATTAATCTAATTTCTTTACGTGAAACTGCATTAACATTGTCGAACATTGCGGAAAGAGCGTCAGTTGATAATTGAGCCCCTTGCTCATCAACAGTTGCACCTTCCGGTGTGCCTGCTTCGATGTCCATATAGTCGTATATTCCATCATTGTCAGTGTCGAAAGGACAGCCAGTTGAGTCATTAACTTCCACGCCCGGAGGAGTGTTGGGGCATTGGTCAAATCGGTCAAAAATTCCATCTTGGTCTTCATCTGCGAAAAATACATCATAATCAAATTCTCCCGCATCGGCAAAGAGACGTTCAACAAGTAATGATTTTGGGTCGGAGAACAAGTCTAGATTTAAGCTGATGTAATTAAATGCAAATATGTCGTTATAGTCGTTCTTCTTCGGATAATTCATTGCCTTGGCTACTTTGCTGCTATAATTATCAATCATATCAGTAAAGGTGTAATTCACTGAAGTTCCAATTCTGAAAATTACCCTGTCCGAAAGGTAAAAATCAAATCCAATATCGACGGGTATTGTAAACGTCCGCTGGCTGTATGAGCCTAAATCAAAAAGATTGGCGTTTGATAGGTCTGTTTCGTATTCTTTGTCAAATCGAACAGGCACTGCAATTCCTGCATCTGGGCCAGTTTCACTGTAATTGCGCATAGTGCCATCGGTCCAGAAATAGTAGAAATTTCCAGGGTTAGGACTTCCGTCTAGTTCGAAATTCCCTTTTGGGCTGAAAAACATGGTGGATATTCCCACTGCAATGAAAGGCCTAAAGCGTTTCCCTTTGATAAGGTGTCCAAAGCCATACTCAATGCTAGTTCCAATTTGAATTACTTCTGTTTTAAATGACGAGTTGAGATATATTGGGTTGCCATCTTCATCTAAAGGTAAAGGCTGTTGTTGCATTTGCCTCGATAATTCGAAATTGTGTCCACTTATACTGCCGTATAAAGCAAAAGCATTAAACTTGAAATTTCGTTTATTGCCAAACAGTGCGGAACCATTTACTTTAAATGCATAGTTTCCTGTTAAAGGTGAATTTACCCTATTCTGTACATCACCCCAAAAACTCATCACCCCTGTTCCTAATGAGATAACGGGCTTATAAACAGGATCTACAACTTCAACTACAGTGTCCAAGATACTTTTATAATACTCCTCGTCATCTTGCGCAAAACCTTGCTTGCTTGGTACAAGCACTGTTGCAACCAATAAGGATGTGCAAATAAGAAGTTTATATATAAAATGTGTTTTTGCCATTTACAGTTATCTATACCATTGCTGATTTGTTATCATCAAAGCTTCCTGCACGGTTATTCTCGCACCATTGTTATAAGCTGCAACAAAAGCATCATTAAC
Organism: Bacteroidota bacterium; assembly: GCA_029560875.1. Lineage (GTDB taxonomy): Bacteria > Bacteroidota > Bacteroidia > Bacteroidales > Tenuifilaceae > SB25. The sequence goes on from JAKQKB010000089.1 coordinate 43,739, forward strand.
TTTGGTTGTATTCCAAATCATCATTCTAAAATCTCTTGCCTCGCGGTACTCTCCAAAAGATCCAATGGAGTATTTATACCAGCCGTCATGTTTTTCGGTTCTAACTTCGTGGTTTATATTGTACCTGAGGAAGTACTTTTTTATGTTGATTGGTTTGTGACCTGCAGCAACCTGTACCCTATAGTAGACACCTTTTTCAGGCTCTAGCATATAAGGCATCATATTGGGCTCACTCTTCGCAACTTTTTTAGGCTTGTCCTTAATTTCTTGGTAGCGAATTGGAATTTCAACTCCACCATCAGTTTCTGATTGGGTAAAACTGGAACTAACGCTCTGACCTTCGGTTCCAGAGTAAGTTGTAAGTGTTGATGCAAGAATTCCATCGAGATATTTTGGATCTAAGTTGTTGAGGTTTACATCTTTTTGAATGATGTCAATAACCCTTGTAGCATCATTTAGTATATACGAGAACTTCCCCGATAATTTAATGGTAACATCTCCTGAGCCATCGGCTGGGATTAATCGATACGATACAACAAACTTAGGATCGGCAGGTAGATTCATCCAAAGGAATTTAACTTTCTGATCCTTGAATGTAAATATGGCATCCTTTGATTCTATTGCTTCAGCAGTAAATCCAGTTGGTATTTCCTCCTCTATTTTTGCAAATTTTTCAGCATTAGCTTTGTTTACAAGAAGTTTTACCATCAAGTCATTGGCCTCCCCCGTTGGCATTGGTGTTTGGCGGATACAGCGCACATTGCTAGCTAGCAATGTAACTGGAGCTTGGACTGGAATAATATTTTGAAATTCACCAATATCGACTATTAAATTGGGGTCTATTCGGGTGGAAGGATTTATTGATATTGAGTTTGATTCAACATCGGTAGTTTTTCTGTCGTTATCTATTATGTATGCAAAGTTTCCTTTTAGGTTGAATTGTCCTTTAAGCCTTTCGTCAACTTTAACTCTGTAAGTAAATTTAATTTCCTTGTCCGAAGGCATCTTTAGCCAAATGAACTTAACCTTTTGATCCTCAAAGGAGAAATCGCCATAGGATGACTCTACTAATTGTGCCGTTAAGCCAAGTGGTAGTTGTTGTTGGAATCGAGCAAATCCATCGATATTACCTTTTTTTAGGATTATTTCGACATCGAATTCGGTACCTGCATTAATTGATGCGGGTGCATTAATGGTTAAAGTTACATCGCTACTTATGAAAATGTTCATAAGCATTACTCCAACCATGTTAAATAGCACAAATAGTAACCTTAGCATTCGGCCTAAGTTCTTGGTTTAGGTTCGGTTTAGGTATAATTTAGTACAATAATAATAAATTATTACAATAGTTAGTACAGAATTAGCCTAAAATATTGGCTTTTGTCGTATTTATGATTTGATTTTATTTCAACAAAAACTATTTAAATATCAGATATACAGATTAATATACTGTTGATAAGTAAGTGCGTATTTTTTACTTATACGAGAATGTGCTACCTCCGAGGAATTCTCTGATAATTGAGGTTGGTGGAACCTCTTTGTCAGAAATTGGCGAAAAGTAGCTTAAGAATTTAAGTAAACGCATAGCCTCATCGTATTCTGGTTTATTAGAAGGAACTTCCTGTAAAATGGGCTCTGCATAACTTTTAAGGATTCCGAATTCGAGCAATAATGCGGAGTTGAACATTTCGTCGGCCTCCTCTTGGTATGGGAATATGTTTTTATCCTCGCCTCGGCGAACACTTTCCCATCGGCTGATTGTATCGTAAGCGCTGTAGCCTCTGTATCTGAAATCTCTAACTATACGTCGAATTAATCTATTGTCGGTAGTTGGAATTCTGTTTATGCCATCAATTGAAAGAGATGTTAAAGCCGAAATGTATACTTTGAATTTTTTATCTGCTGGGATGAGTGGTGTAAGCTTGGGATTTAACGCATGAATCCCTTCTATCACAATTATTCCGTTATCTTCAATTTTGAGTTTTGTGTTGTCGAAAAATCGTTTGCCCTGCTCAAAAGAGAATTTGGGTAGATTAACTTCCTCACCGTTTAGCAGTTTAATCAAATCGTTGTTGAAATAGGTAATGTCAAGCGCCTCTAGTGCTTCAAAATCATATTCGCCATGCTCGTCGCGTGGTGTGTCTTCACGGTTTACAAAGTAATTATCTAAAGAAATTGTATAGGGTTTTAGTCCGTTCACTTTTAGATGAACTGCTAATCTTTTGGCAAATGTTGTTTTTCCTGATGAGGAAGGACCTGATATGAGTACTACTTTAACATTGTTTGGAGAGTTGTGTATTTTATCGGCAATACGAGCAACCTTTTTTTCGTGAAGTGCTTCAGATATCTTTATGAGTTCACTTGAATTTCCTTTTTTTACTTCATCGTTAATTGCTGCAACACTTTCAACACCCAATATTTCTACCCAATTTTTATACTCTTGGAAGATATCAAACATTTTGTTTTGCAGAACCAAATCCTCTACTTCTTCCGGGTTAAAACGTTTCGGGATTCTCAAAAGCATTCCATCATAGTATTTCACTAAATCGAAGACTTTTAGATATCCAGTAGATGGTACTAGGCTACCAAAGAAATAGTCAGAAATATCGCTTAAATAGTAAACCGAAGTATATAGTTTTGGTCTGGTAATGAACAGTCTTGCTCTATCGTGATAGCCTGAGTTTTGAAATATTTTTACAGCATCAATGGTCAAAACTTTATCGCGACGGAAAGGAAGGTCGGCAGCTATAATTTCCCTCATTTTATCACATATTGTAAAAATTAGTGGGAGTTCAAGCGATTGGTTGCATCCATCAATCTCGCAATAAAAGCCTTTGGATACAGAGTGCTCAATCCTTACCTTGGAGTTTGGAATTATATCGCGAACTGCTTTTTGAAGCACGAAGAAAAGCGAACGTTGGTACATTCTCATTCCTGCTTGGTGAGTAATGTCGATGAAGCGAATTGTTTTTGGTGTAAAGACTTCGTAATCCAGTTCTTTAATCTGGTTGTTAACCATTGCTCCAAGTATTTGATGCTTTAGTTTGATTTCGAATATGCGAGCAATGTCATGAAGCGATAATCCTGGAGTTATATGTACTTTTTGGTTAGTGTTTTCAATTACAATTTCAACCTCTTTTCTCATAAGTTCAATTTTTTAATAAAGATAATAAAAATAAGAATTTTGATGATGTTTTTAAGCGTTGCAAGCCGATATTCCATCAACATAATTAATAGATGTAGTAGCTGTTATCTTTAAGTTTTCCTCCATGAGGAATTTGAGAATCTTTGTGCTTCCACTTGAGTATAATTCAATGCTAGGCGAGTTTTGTGTGGTTGATAAAAGGCCATTTTCCTTAAGTACTTTTTCCGTTTGGCGTGCTACTGCAGGGGCTGGGTCAATTATTGTAATACTTTCAGGAATAATTTTCTCCAATACTGGTCTTAAGAAAGGGTAGTGGGTGCAACCTAAAACAATATGGTCGATATTGCAGTCGAGCATTGGTTCAATGTACTTTCGGAGAAGGTTCTCGGATTCCTCAGAATTGGCCATACCCGATTCTACCAACTCAACCAAGCCTTCGCCTATTTGGTAGCAAACATTTACATCGGATGCAAACTTTCTACTTGTTTCAATATATAGTCGACCTTTAAATGTGCCAGCCGTTGCCAAAACACCAATGCTTTTAGTTTTGGTGTTAAGTGATGCAGGTTTAATTGCTGGTTCCATGCCAATAAAGGGCACGTTATAGTTTCCTCGGAGAAAATCGATTGCAGCAGCGGTTGCTGTATTGCAAGCCACCACAATGGTTCTGCAACCTTTGTCGAGTAAAAACTTTGTGATGCAGTTGGAGAGTTCAATAATCCTTTCGGGTTGCTTGGGTCCATACGGACAATTTGCAGAATCGGCAAAGTAGATAAACGATTCGTTTGGTAGAATCTTTACCAATTCTTTTAATACCGAAATGCCTCCTGCACCAGAATCGAAAATTCCAATTGGATAATTAGACATTAATAAGTAATGGTATTATTTCATTTTAACTTTAAACTTTGCCATGAGTTTGAAATATCAGGACTTGTGTTAACCACAGGATTCTGGGCTTTACCATTTACAATTAGCGATTGTTTTTTTACAACATCAACAATGTAGTTGCTTAATTCAGATAGTGTGATATCGCCTTTCGATTCGTTTAATTTTTTTAATAGGTAATATGTGAACAAACCATGATTCTTTTCTTTAAGAGGGTGGGCTGTTTCTTCATTGCTTGTAGCACTAAAAACCACACAATTCCCTGTTAGCATGTTTGTTTTTGGTCTTACTTTCACACCTCTACCCTGAGCAAGAGAGCCTTCGCGAGCGGCACCACTAAAACAGGCATCGAGAAAAACAAAAACGCCCTGCGAGGGATTTGCATTCAACTTTTTGTAAATGTCATCGACCTTAAGCGCCGTTTGAGGCATAGTAGAATTACCGTCTGTAGGTAAAATGTATGCACTCTTGTCGTTTTCATCAGGCATTCCATGTCCTGCATAGTAAAATATAACTCTAGCTTGCCCCTTGTATGCTTCAATTATATCATAAATCCATTTTAACTCACCCAGCATTTCTCCGTAAGAACCATTTAATAATAGATGAACGTTGTTGGAGGGTATTCCCAGTGTTTTCTTGCAGTACTCTGAAAAAACTTTTGCATCGTTTTGTGCAAATGATACTTGAATTTCATTTTTGTAGTTCTCGTTTCCGATTACTAGTGCAAAGGTTTTATCGTTAACCACTTTTGTTAATGGTATATTTATATCAATAGGGTCTTTCCCAACTATTATATCTTTACTTTCAACTTTTGTATTGCTAACAACCTTTTCGTTTTTTGGGATGTCTACTTCTATGGGTGAAAAGTTATAGGTAATATTATTTGCCATATAAGTGGTGGCCTGTTTGCTATCATATGTGTATGATTTCCCATTCACAGGATTTTTGATGGTAACTTTGGCTAATGTTAAGGAATCATTGCTAATGTAATAATCCTGATTTTCAAATTTTACTGAAGCCCAATTTTGCTTCAACATTTGTGCCTCGGCAATTGGTACGCTTACAGCAAACTGTCCAACTTTAGGCGATACAATTAAATATGTTTCGTTTTCGGAATCATAAGGGGTTAATGTCAATTCTTTCCAATCGATACCTTTACTGTATTCTTGTTTGAATGATTTTAGTGCCTCATCCGTTAGTTGCTGTACTTTAATTTTTCGGGTTTGTTCATTTACACGTTTCTGATAGTCAGTGATTTTTTCAAATTCCCCTTTCTGTTGCCATTCGTTTATTCCATGCTCAACATAGTTCTTAATGAAGTAGTTCGGCGATGAATTCAAGTGCGCGATAAAGTTTTCGTCAATTAAAATAATGTCGTTTTTAAATTCAGAATAGTTAAAATGGTCCTTTACAATTGCGGAGTCAATGATTAATGGATAACTTTTGCTTACTGCATATTCAACTAATAAGTCTTTTACTTTTAAATAAATTGGTTTTAACAATTCATCTCGAAGAGTAAAGAAATCCAGATCAGCAGCTTTTATTGACTCCTGTATCCTTTGGTTTAAATCCATAAGTTCATTTTCTTTTTGTTCACGAATGGCATTGGAATAATTGTACTTATTTTTATCATACTCCTTATATTTTTCGGCATATTCCGCTTGAGATTTTTCTAACTGGTTCATTAACATGCTTTTTTTAGAATCAAGTTTTCTTAATGCCTCGGTATATTCTGCTTGTACTTTAACTATATTATCGCTTCCAATCGTTCTGATTTTCTTGTCAACAGAATATTTTGCTTTAAATGAAGGTTTTGTTGAAGCAATTTTCAGTTCATATTTTATCAATTCTGTTAAATCGTTTGTTGTTTCTTCATTAACTACAGTTACCTTATTTTTGTCAAATACGTAAATGAAATTATACTTTTGTTTAACGGCCTTAGTGGCATTATCTACTTTCATGTAAATTGGACTGTATAGTTCGTTCAACAAACGGAGATAATCTTGTTGAGCAGTTTCTTGAAACTCTCGGGCTTTTTGTTCGAATTCAAAAATTTCTTTTTCTTTTAGTTCTCGGGTAGCATCGGTATAACTATTCTTATTTTTAGTATAATCTTCAATTTTTTTATTAAATTCAACTTGAAGGGCATCTATTTGTTCCTTTAATTTTTGAGCATGCTTTTCCAGTTTTGCATCGGCAATACTTCGCTCGGGCATCGCTTGTATTATATCTTCAAGATTGTAGTAGCCTATTAGGTAACTTTCCTGAGATTGTGCTCTGTTGAAGCCTAGCATTAGCGCAATTAATAGTATAATGATCTTAGTTTTCATTGAGATATGGATTTGAAATATAAACGTAGTATTTTTTTTTGAATGTAAGAAATAAAAAAAACTTGGTTACCGAAATAACCAAGTTTTGCTTAAAACTGTAAATAATCTATTTTTTCTGAGGTACTGTAGTGTCGTTTATCCCTAATTCTTTTATTACTAAAGGCAAAATATCGGTGCTTTGCTCAGAGAAGTACAGCAATACCCCATAGCTTGTGTCGAAAACGTAAGTAAATCCATTTGCTTTGGCAACCTTTTTTATAGCAGCATCCGCTTTATCCATTACTGGCTTCATAGTTTCAGCATTGAAGCGTTGGTAATCTTGTTCTGCGGTTTGTTGAAACTCCTGTGCGCGTTGTTGCATCTCTTGAAGTTCTTTTTCCTTCATTTCGCGGATTGCATCGGAGAATGTTGCACGTTTCTGTATATAATCCTGATATTTCTTATTGAACTCAACTTGTAGTTCTTCAATTTGTTCCTGTAGGGTTTGAGTATATTTCTTCAATTTAACTTCTGCGCTATCGCGGTCGGGCATTTTCGATAACAACTCTTGGCTGTTAATATGTCCAAACTTGAAATTTTGTGCTTTTGCATTAATCCCAGCAATCGATAAAATTGCACCAACAATTAGTAATGTTAATACGTTTCTCATATTTTAAGTTGTTTAGTTTTGGCAAATATAGTATTTAATTATTTATAGCCCAGTTTTTGTAACACCTCCTCGCTTTTATCATGTCTAGGGTTGGTGTATAGCATATTGGGGGATGCTGCGGAGTCAAATATTACGGCATATCCGCCCTCTACTGCAATTTCCTTTACTGTGTTGAAAACTTGATCTTGAATAGGCTTTACAAGTTCTTCCCGCTTTTTGAAGAGCAAACCATCTCGGCCAAAGTATTTCATTTGGAGTTCCTTGGTTTGGCGTTCCTTTGTAATAATCTCATCCTCTCTCTTTTTTTTCATATCTTCAGTTAAGAGAACTTTCTCAGCTTGGTAATCTTTGTAAAGTTTGTCAATCTCAGCGTATTTTTCTTCGATTTCTTTCTGGTATTGTTCCGAAAGTTTATCAATTTGCTCCTGAGCTGCTTTATAGGAGGGTATCTTTTTAAGGATATAGTCTGTATCTACAAAAGCAAACTTTTGAGCCCATAAACTTGTTCCAATTATGAGAGCCAATAATGTGAATAGTAGTTTTCTCATGGTTTTTATAATATGGATTTTAGGTTCAATTGCAATTTACTTGCCAAAGTTATAATGTTATTAAATCTTTGGGTTAACTATTGTTAAAATGGCATGCCAATTACAAAGTGAAATTGTCCTTTATGAACACCTGGCCTGTTTGGCACCGCATCAAATCCATAAGCCCAATCAATACCCAGCATACCCAGCATTGGTAAAAACATTCTAGCGCCCAATCCTGCCGAACGGTGTACGTTGAATGGATTAAACTCGTCGAAGGTTTTCCAAGCGTTACCTGCTTCTACAAAAGATAGAACATATATAGCCGCTTGAGGTTTAAGAGTTATAGGGTACCTTAACTCTACAGTATATTTATCGTAAATATGACCAGCTCCAATGCCACCTTCGTAAGGTGTAAGAGTGCTATTTTGATATCCCCTTAAACCAATGGTTTCTTTTCCGTAAAGATTATAGCCAGACATTCCGTCCCCGCCTAAATCAAACCCTTCGAACGGAGAATATCCAATATCATTGTTATAGTATCCTAAGAATCCCAACTGAAAATTAGAGTATACAACAAGGTTTTCTACAAGAGCCATGTACCATTGCATTCTTCCAGACCACTTGTGGTATTCAATCCACTTGTATTTATCATTTACGCTCATCGATTTATAATCCTTACCGTTGAGAGCAGAGTATGGTGGGGTAAGTTGTAATGAAAGGGAAAGGTTAGAGCCCGTTCTTGGATAGATAATCTGGTCTGTGGAGTTTCGAGCAAAGGTTGTTTTGAAACTGAGGTTGTTGGATTGCCCATCACTAAATAAAAAGTACCCAGTCCAATTTTTAAGATAATAGTTTTGGTAGCTAACCTCATTATTTATTGTGAAGTAATCATCAGGCCATTTTAAACGGGTACCAAGACCAACAGATGCTCCTGTTACTTTGAAAAATTTATCGCTAGTTTGGTAAAAGTAAGTACTTCCGCTTTGTATTTGATGGTATATCGAGAATGAGAAGTTTGTGGGTTTTCTGCCTCCAAGCCATGGCTCTGAGAATGATAAACTTATAGATTTGTAGTAACTTCCATTTGTTGATGCTCTTAATGCTAACGATTGACTATCACCTGAAGGAACAGGTCTCCATGCTTTCTTTTCGAATATTCTACGTACGGAGAAGTTTGAAAAACGTATACCAACGGTTCCAACAAACATTCTATTTCCCCAACCTCCAGACACTTCAAGTTGGTCGTTAGCTTTTTCTTCAAGAATATACTTTAAGTCTACCTTTTTTTCTGCAGGATTTAAGTTAATAGGCTTACAGTCCATCTTTTCGGGGTCGAAATGTCCCATTTGGGCAAGTTCTCTGATAGTTCGTGTAATTTCAGATTTGCTAAAAAGATAACCAGGCTTAGTCCAAACTTCGCGGCGAATAACATGCTCGTTTGTTTTTGTGTTACCAGCAATGAAAACATTGTTAATGGTAGCCTGATCCCCCTCATATATTCTCATTTCAAGGTCTACTGAATCGTTCTGAATGTTGGTTTCAACAGGTTCGAGTTGGAAGAACAAGTAACCATCATCCATGTATAGTGTTGATATAGAGTTTTCATCAATGAATAGTCTTTTCTCAAGTAATGATCTGTCGTAAACGTCGCCCTTCTTCATCCCCAATACAGCAGAAAGACCCTCTGCTGGTAATTTTGTATTTCCGATCCATGAGATATTTCGAATATGGTATTGTGGACCCTCGTGAACAGAGAACTTAATACCAATTCGTTTTCTGCTAATTGTGTAAATGGAATCTTTTAGAATTTTTGAATCACGGTAGCCGTGTTCGTTATAAAAACTTATAAGATTCTCTTTACTTTCCTCGTAGTCTGCTTCAATAAACTTTGCCGATTTAAATATGTTAAGATCCCTTCTGTGGATTTTTTTCAAAGCTCGCCTTAGCCTTGCATCGCCGTAAGCAGTGTTTCCGTCAAAGTCTATTTTCCCAATTTTCACTTTCCCATTTTTATGTATGTCAAAAGTGAGTTTGACACCATTTGCTATTACAGTGTCATTTTCTTGGATTGCATCCACCTCAATATTAAGAAAGCCTTTTGCTCTATAATGCTTCTTGATAATGGTGATGCTATTTTCCAATATGCTTTCGGTAATCTGTCCGCCAGCCCTTAGCTTAATCTTCTCTTTAAGATCATCAACCTCTCCCTTTCTAACACCCTTAAAAGAGAATGAGGATATTCTGGGCTGCTCCTGTAAGTATATATCAAGGTAAATATCGGAATCCTCAACTTTATTTGCGGAAATTCTCACATCGGAAAACAATCCTTGATTCCATAGTTTCTTAATTGCATTTGTGATAGCATCTCCAGGAATTAATATTGAGTCGCCAACAGCAATTCCTGAAACAGAGATTAGAACTCCCGAATCGAGGAATTTAAGTCCAGAGACATTAATTTCTTTAATGGAATATTTTTTTGGAGATTCGTAACTGAAGTTATTTTCTTGTGCTGTGGCAGCAAAACTTGCTGCAATAAAGACAAATGCTAGTAATTTTCTTTTCAACATATTTAATTTTTGTTGCTCATTAACAAGGCCGTAAAAATAGTATAATTTCTAAAGCATAATCGTTTTGCTTTTAGATTTTATATCAAAAACGGTCAAATATAAATAATAGGGGTGTTTGTAGCAAGCTAAAATTTACAAAATCGACTAAAGTTGTTCGCTGGTTTTCCCGAATCTGCGTTCCCTTTTCTGAAACTCAATAATTGCTTTATAAAATTCATCCTTGTTGAAATCAGGCCATAGCACTGGGGTAAAGTATAATTCAGCATAAGCCAATTGCCATAGGAGAAAGTTGCTAATTCGAATTTCCCCACTTGTTCGAATCATTAATGCAGGGTCGGGTATGTTTGCCGTATCAAGATATTGTGAGAATAACTCAGGGTTAAGGTCGTCCAAATTTAATTTGCCAATTTTTGTGTTATAGGCGATTTTTTTTGCCGCTTCAACTATTTCGAATCTTGATCCATAACTTAAAGCCAATATGGTTGTTAATGTTTTACAATTAGAAGTCTTATTTATTACATCCTTGAGTTTTTCTTGAACTGAAATTGGTAATGCACTGGTATCTCCAATGGTTAGTAATCTGATGTCATTTTTCAGCAAGGTGTCGATCTCTGAATTGATGGTTTCAACTAATAGCCCCATTAAGGCATCTACCTCAGATTTAGGTCTGTTCCAATTTTCTGATGAGAACGCATACAAAGTAAGGTATTTAACGCCAATTTCTCCAGCAGCTTCGGTTGCCGCTCTAACCGCTTTTACTCCATTTTGGTGTCCAAAGATTCTTTGGTTTCCGCGCTGTTTTGCCCAACGACCATTACCATCCATAATAATGGCAACGTGCTGAGGAACTTTGCTTTTGTCTATTTCGTCGATGAGTTTCATGTCGATATTGTTACTTATATACTGGGCAAATTTCGCTGTTATTGTATAGTCGATAGGTATACGTTAATCCAACAAAAGCGAGCCAATCGTTGTTGTGTATTATTGCATTGCTGTTAAGAGGCATGTAATTGTCAATGTTGTCAACCATCGTTTTTTGAAATCGCCATTCAATCGCAACTGTGTGGCGCTGGATTGGTGTGTACTTTACGCCAATTCCAAAAGGGAGGTTTGGAATAAATGCACCTCCAACTTGAGATATACCTATGCCTAAATTTACAAATGGTGTAATTTTCTTCTTTCGTTCTCCAATTGGGCTGAAACTAAGGAAGTTGAATTCCCCCATAATTTGAGCATCCAAGTATGATTTGCTAAAAGTTGATGGAAAAGTGCCTGGCAAATAGTAGTTGCCATTATAGGATCCAGAAATTGATCCGTATTGGGCAGATGCTCTAATGGAGTAGTGTTTATCAAAATTATATCGAAAAATTACTCCAATACCTAGGGCTGGTGATTGAAGTGGTAAGGATTCGTTAAAGTCTCCGTAGTAATAATTGCCTCCAAGTGTCAACCCAATGTCTCGCTTATCTTGCGAGAATGAATCTATAGATATAAGCAATATAATAATGGGTAGGACTAAATATTTGTTCATAAAGAACTAAAACTTCCTTTTAATTTTTTGTAAGAATTTATCGTAGGGCAAGCGGTAGGCGACTTTAAAATTTAAAATGTAATAGGTGTCATTGTGTTTAGACTGGGTAGGCGATAATCCATCTATGTAGTCAGAAAGTACGTATCTTGCGCCAAATTCCGCTCCGAGTAGTATTCTTGGCATAATTTGGTATTTCATGCCAATACCAAAAGGTATAATAGGCGTAAAGTTTTCGGAATTGTCGAATCTGTCTGAGTCGATTAAGTCAAATTTAGGAGAAACACTGTAGAACAAACCTCCAGCACCAGCGAAAACGTAAAGACTTAAAGGTTTGTTGATATGCCTTAATCCTCCCCGTAAATCCATGACGCTATAAAAGTAATTTCTGTCACTTTCGGGTATAATATAGAACAATGCTGTAGCAGTAATTTCCGAACCATAAGTCGAAAACCCATAATTACGTGCCTCGTTTCTTGAACCTTTGTCAGAACTGCCAAGGTATGCGAAGTTGCAGGATGCTTGTATGTACAATAATTGATTTAATCTATAGATTGCACCAACAGATAAACCTGGCCTTAAGGCTCTAAAACTTACATCCTTTAGTCCAAACAGATTGTTAGAACTAGCAGTACCTCCAATATCTCCAAAATAATGAGATATGGGAAGCCCCACAAAAACTTCCAATCTATGTCTTTTCCATGTTTGAGAACTACTACTATAAGCAATAGATAGTATCAAGCATAGAGTAAGTATTCTTTTCATCCTAAATTCTTTATCGTACAAATATATAACAAATTTAATTTATACATGTTCCAATAAACGTTCCTGAAATTGTTAATATTGTTTTTTAGTTACGTTTATCTATTCCCCAAAGTAATTTTTCCCTTAGGGTTCTGTAAAAAGTTGTGCCTTCCAAGCAAATTACATTGGCGGAAAAAGGTGCTTTCTTTATTTGAATTGTTATGGGCGATTCGCAAATGATGTTCCTTGAGTCTAACGAAAGCAGCACTTTGCCATCTCTGCCTGATGCTTCAAGTCTTAACGTGCTAGTGTCTGGAATTACCAATGGCCTTACAGTTAAGTGATGTGGAGCAATAGCCGAAAGTATAAAGGCTGATAAATTGGGGTTGACAATAGGCCCACCAACACTTAGAGAGTATGCAGTTGAACCTGTAGGCGTAGATATTATTAATCCATCAGCCCAATAGGTGCTTAAGTATTCATTGTCGATGTAGGTGTTGATGTTTAGCATTGCCGTTCCCGATTTTTGAATAGTAAAATCGTTTAGTCCGTATGGAAAACTTTGGAAAAAGTTTGTTTCAGATACAACCTCTAGCATGCTTCGTTTTTCAACATTGTATCTACCTGCAAATAGCAAATCAATGGCGTTATTCATTTCAGGTATTGAAATGTTCGCAAGGAAGCCCAAACGTCCAAAGTTTACCCCCATAATCGGAATGTTCGATTCTTGAACAAATGCCACAGAATCAAGAAACGTGCCATCGCCGCCAAGGCTAACCATATAGTCGGCCTTGCCTTTTATTTCTTCGGGTTTGTTGTAACCTTTAATATTGTTGATGTTGAACGATAAGTTGTTTTTAAGATAGTTCAGCAACGGCTCGTATACCCATATTTCGGCATTATATTTTTTTAATTGAGCGAATAAATCTCCGAGGATAATATTGTATTCCGATTCTATATGTTTACCGTAAACAGCAATAATCATTTTTGTAGTTTTAGATGTCAAGAAAGCGGAATAGGAAGTTTAGCCTGTCGTTCATTAAGTCAGCCTCATCATCCTGCTTCATAAAGGCTCCAACAATGTTATAGTCGTAACGGTTGAATGTTTGCTTTATTGAGGTAAGGTCGGTTACATTGAGTTTTAGGGTGAGTTCCATTTGAGTGGAGTTGGGGTGTGTGGTGATAAAGGCTGCGAGAATCTTTGCATCGTTTCCTTCAACTATCTGGCTAATTTGCGACATTGAAAAATCGTTGCTGTTCATTTCCAGCACAACAATTCCTCCCTTGTGGCGCATAGCCGAAATCTCTGCAAAATATTGGAGTAACTCCATAAGAGTTATAACTCCTAGGTAGTTTTTTGAACTATCCAAAACCGGTACGAGTGATAGCTTGAGCCTCGATAAAACTTCCATTACTTCAAAAACGTGCTGTTCTTCGGTAACGTAAGGTCTCAATAGCGATAGTTGATGATTTCCAAGTGGCTCCTCGGGCATATTTAAATCGTAGATATCGTTCTCGGAAATAAGCCCAAGAAATTCCTCATCGTTCACAATGGGCAAATGCGAAACCTTGAAAATATCCATCCAGTTAAGCGCAGTTATGCCTGTGTCTGAGGTTTTTAATGCAGGAATTACATCCGAAATCATCTCCTTAGCTACCATAGCAATCTACGATATAAAAAATAGTTACTTTTGTACAAAGTTAATTTAATTCGTTGCGTTATGACTCATCTAAGTGTAAATATAAATAAAATTGCCACATTACGAAACGCCAGAGGCGGAAATATTCCTAATGTTTTACAGGCAGCCATTGATTGTCAGCGTTTTGGGGCCGAGGGAATAACTGTACACCCACGTCCCGATGAGCGACATATTCGTTATCAGGATGTTCGGGATATTAAGCCGATTATTACCACTGAGTTTAATATAGAAGGGTATCCTTCCGATTCGTTTATCGACTTGGTTTTAAGCGTAAAACCCCACCAGGTAACATTGGTTCCTGACCCACCAGAGGCAATTACCTCCAGTAACGGCTGGGATACTATAACGCATAAGGAGTATCTGAAAAGGATAATTTCGATTTTCCACAGCAATGGAATAAGAACATCAATATTCGTAAACCCCGATGTTGAGTTGGTTAAGCATGCTGCCGATACTAAAACAGATAGGGTTGAACTCTATACAGAGCCATATGCCACAAACTATCCGTTGAATAAAGAGACGGCCATTGAGCCATTTGTTTCTGCAGCCATCGCCGCTCAACGCGTTGGGTTAGGTTTGAATGCTGGTCACGATTTAAGTTTGGAGAACCTTAATTACTTTGCTAAGAATATCCCAAATTTATTAGAAGTATCGATTGGCCACGCCTTAATTAGCGATGCGCTTTACTTTGGATTGGAGAACACAATTCAGCTATACCTTAAACAGTTGAAGTTCTAATGGATTTGTTTTACCGTGAGGTGGGCACTGGCTTTCCTGTAGTTGTTTTGCACGGGCTGTATGGCTCGTCCGATAATTGGTTGAGCATTGCCAAGCAATTGGGCGAGCACTATAGGGTAATACTTGTGGACCAGCGCAATCATGGTAATAGCCCTCACGCTCAAACTCATACTTACAATGATTTGGCCAATGATTTGTATGGATTGGTGCGCAAGTTAAGTCTTGCGCAATTCCATTTAATAGGTCACTCAATGGGAGGAAGGGCTGCAATGCTATTCCAAACCCTTTATCCAAATTTTGTAAGGTCGCTAATTGTTGTGGATGTTGCTCCTTGGGGTTATTCTGGCACTGATAGGTGGTTTGTGGATAGCTACAACGAGCATAGGGCTATAATTAAAGGGATGAAATTGTTGCCAATAAGCAATATCGAATCCAGAATTGAGGCAGATAAACTGCTTGCAGTTTCAATTCCGTCCGATAGGTTGCGCCAATTCCTGTTTAAAAATTTACGCCGAGATTCCCAAGGGAAGTTCTACTGGTCAATAAATTTGGATGTTTTGGATAAGAGCCTTGAGGAGATGATTTTGGGTGTTGATGTGGATAGGCGAGTTGTGCAGGAACTTGATGTGCTATTTATTAAAGGTGATATTTCAAACTATATTCATTCGAGCCGTGAGGGAGATATATCCGAAATTTACCCAAAGGCAAAACTTGTCAATGTGAAAAATGCGGGCCACTGGGTGCACGCAGAACAACCCCGGGTTTTTGTTGATGAGGTTCTGAAATTTCTATCGCTTATTTAAGCATCGGCTTTCTCAATATTGCTGGGCTCAATAATTGGTAATCCTTTATACCTTAATAATAATTGAGCAACTGCCAAAACATCTTTTTCGCAGTAGGTTACAATTCTTTCCAATTCCCCATTGTAGTAACACCCTGCAACTTGACTTCCATCAATATCGTCTTTTGGCGAAGGGATGTTGAAAACAAAAGTTAGCAGGTTTAGCGAGGTGTAATGCTTGTAGTCGCCAAATTTCCACAGTTCCATTGTGTCGAGGGTTTTAACCTCCCAAGGTTTTTTGCCTGCAACATCTAAAATATCGGGAATTTCAACTCCTGTTATCAGCATTCTTCGGGCTATGTAAGGGAAGTCGAATTCCTTGCCGTTGTGGGCGCAAAGGTTAGCCGCAGGTCGCTTTGCGAAACGGTTTAGCATCTGAGCAAAATCCTCAAGCAGCACTTTCTCATCATCGCCATAAAACGATTTCACCCTAAAGTGGCGAATACCTTCTTTGTTTACTACAAAACCTACTGATATGCAAATTATCTTCCCGAATTCGGCGTATATTCCAGCTCTGCTATAGACTGATTCAGGTGAATCAGATTCTTTAATAAGAGTTTGAGCCTTTTTATCCCACAACTTTCTATGTTCCTCTGATAGTTGTGCGTACTCAGGAAGTTGAGGAACAGTTTCTATGTCAAGGAAAAGGATGTCTTCGGGTTTGATGTCGTTTAGCATACCTATAGTAGATTGTGTGAACGCAAAGTTTTTTCAATGATAGAAGTAAGAATGTTTATGGCAACAGAGTTGTTTCCTCCCTGGGGCACAATAATATCGGCATAACGCTTGGTTGGTTCAATGAATTGCAGGTGCATAGGCTTAACGGTCTTCTCGTATCGTTCTAGAACTTTATTCACAGAACGTCCACGTTCTACAATATCACGGGCAATAACACGCGAAAGCCTATCGTCAGCATCAGCATCAACAAAAACCTTAATATCCATTAGTTTGCGGAGTTCGTCGCACGAGAATATTAGAATTCCTTCCACAATTACTACATGTCGGGGTTGGATAGGAACTGTCTCTTTAGCGCGGGTACAGGTTAGGTATGAGTATATTGGTTGTTCAATGGGCTCACCATTCTTTAACTTTTTGATATGCTCAACAAGTAATTCGAATTCAATGGATTCCGGATGGTCAAAGTTCATCTCCTGTCTTTGTTCAAGCGGTAAATGGGAGTTGTCCATGTAGTATGAATCCTGAGGAATTACAACTACTTCGCCTTGTGGAAGTGATTCAATGATTCTATTTACCACTGTCGTTTTTCCTGAGCCGGTGCCACCTGCAATACCAATAATGAGCATTTTATGTAGTTTTGTTGTTAGTAATAGTTTTAACTTTGCAAAAATAATCAAACTAAGGTAAGAAATTTTAGTTTAACTCAAGGTTGATATTTAAAATTTAGAATAGATGAGCGAAGGTTTATATCCGTTGAAGTTTATACCCCAATACAAGGAGCGAATTTGGGGTGGCGATAATTTGAAAAAGATTCTTGGTAAAGATGTGCCTGCCGATATGGCTAGATGTGGCGAGAGCTGGGAGATTTCGTCGGTGGAGGATAGTGTGTCGGAAGTTGCGAATGGATACCTTGCGGGTAATACGCTGGAGGAGTTGATAGAGGTTTACATGGGCGACTTGGTTGGCGATTCCATTTACGAAAAGTTTGGTGTTGAATTTCCGTTGCTAATTAAGTTGATTGATGCGCAGGATGTACTTTCTATTCAGGTGCACCCCGACGATGAATATGCAGAGAAAAATCATCACGCATATGGTAAAACTGAAATGTGGTATGTGATATCCGCCGAGGAAAACTCTGAGATTATTACTGGATTTAAAAAGGATGTAACCCGAGAGGAGTATTTGCAAAGTTTATCCAATGGTAATTTGAAAAAACTTTTGAATGTTGAAAAGGCCAAGGTTGGTGATGTTTACTATATTCCAGCGGGTAGGGTACACGCAATTGGTAAAGGTGTTCTTTTGGCTGAAATTCAACAAACCTCAGATATTACCTATAGGATATACGATTGGGATAGAGTAGATTCAAACGGTAAGCCCCGCGAGTTACATAACGATTTGGCACTGGATGTTATTGATTTTAAGGAGGTGACAAATGCCAAGTGGACAAAACCTGATACGGTTAACAAAACCGCAGAACTTGCCAGTTGTCCTTATTTTACTGTAAACCGATTAACGTTTACCGACACTATTAAACGTAACTACGATTTGCTTGATTCTTTCGTTATATATATGTGTTTGGCAGGAGAGGCTTCTATAATATATGGTAAGGAAAAGTCTGAGCGAATAGTCAAAGGTGAAACTGTTCTAATTCCTTCAGAGTTGAAAGATGTTATTCTTAAACCGAATGCTAAATGCCAACTGTTGGAAATTTTTGTAAAATAATTTTTTGTTTACGTTCAAATTGCGTAATTTGATGGAATGTTTTAAATCATTCATAAAAACTTTATTGATTTTTTGAAACTAAAACATATACAATTACTTTTTTTCCTATCTTCAACATTCATTTTGTTTGAATGGATAATATAATTTATTTCATAAAATCTACTCTAACTAACGAAATCGCATCGAGTGGTTTCCCCTTGATTTACAAGGGGGAGATGAATCATCAGATAATGCGAGCATTCGCATTTATGGCCAACAGAAAGATTTCGGAAATGCCAATTCCTACCGCAACCCGTAAGCGTGTTTTTCATATTATGATTGAGTGTTTGCAGAATATAACCAAGCACTCCGATGATTACGATGAGAAGGAAAAACAGATTGGGAATGGACTTTTTGTAGTGGGGAAGGATAGAGATTCGTTTTATGTGATAACAGGCAATTTAGTGCGAAACGACAAGATGATAGTTCTGGAAAGTAGACTAGAAAAACTCAACAATGCAGCCCCACCACAGCTTAAGAAAATGTTTTTACAGCAAATGATTGATGGAGAGTTGAATGAGAAAGGCGGAGCGGGATTGGGTCTTATTGATATTGCTCGTAAATCAAAACGAAAGTTATACTATCATTTTGTACCATACGATTCAAGTAGGCACTTTTTTATTTTGGCCATTACTATCCCAATAACCTCTGAGGATGACGAGAGTTCCGATTTCTAGTAAATAAAATTAAATCTGGTATTATTTTTGACAGCATAATTATGCCAAGTTATTATTTGGAAACAACATAATATTAACTAAGGTATATTTATTACATTTGCGTTGTAGTTTGTTTTAGTAAAGGTTAATTGTAATTAAATGAAACAGTTTATAGCAATATTGGTATCAGCGATAGTTTGTTTTAACTCAATGGCTCAAACACGGGCTGAATTAATGAGTCGCGAAAAAATTGCTCAGAATAAAGTTGCTTCGGTTACACAATGGACCCATAAGTTCGCAAATAATAAGGTGGACCCAAAAGGTACTGTAACTGTTGTTACCAACTACGATAAGAATGGGAATGCTGTCGAGGTAATAAACTATAAATCTGATGGCACAATCTCATCTAGGCATGAGTATAAGTACGATAAAGAGAATCGTAAAATTGAGTACAACCAGTATCAAGTTCCAATGGGAGGCAAGGAGCTGCGATTGAGTTTTAAGCAAGTTTTCACTTACGACACTAACGGAAACAAAAAATCGGAACAAGGGTTTGATGGGAAAAATCCCTACAGAATTACTTACAGTTATTTTGACGACAGCAAGCAAAAAGAAATTCTAAAGTTTAGTGCAGCTAATAGCGTTGAGGAGAAATGGACGTTTGAACACAAGGAGAATATAACTACTGTTTTTGTTTATAAAACTGCGGGTAAGTTGGACAAGAAAATTGTTCGGAAGTATGATTCAAACTTAAATTTAGTAGATGAAACAAGTTATAGTGGCGCTGCAAAGGAGTTAGGTCGGACTACTTTCGAGTATGATATTAAGAATCTATTAAAGGTTAAGTCTGAATTTTATGGTGGAAATTTTCGTGCAAACTATTCCTATGTATACGATAATGCCGGACAACTAATTGAGGTATACCAGACTAATGCAGCTGGAGAGAAAATTCTTTATAGTGCATATAAATACGATAACAAAGGAAATATGCTTGAAGAGAAGTGGTTCGATGGGCAACCTGGCGAATACTCAAAGCGAAACTTTAAGCTCGATAATAAGGGCAACGTTAACGAGGTTGAGGCATATTACTCCGACTACAATTATAAGGTTGTTTATAAATACACATATAAATTTAACTAGCATATTCAGTTAGATATGAAAAGGGAGGGTTTTATCTCTCCTTTTTTTATTTTCACAAAAAAGTTTGATAAAAATTGATGAAAATATCAAATTATTGATAAATTGAAGGGTTTTTAATACGATAAATTGGTGAGGCGAACTCAATCTTGTTTCATACTGTTTTTTGTATTTATCTTTTTAAGCCAATCATCTGCTTCTCAGGACATTGGTCGTTACCCTGTTGTTAACTTTCATCATAGGGAGTACAGCGGACATTCTCAGAGTTGGTCAATAGTTCAGGACAAAAGAGGATTAATTTATATTGCCAATAATGTTGGAGTTATTGAATATGATGGTAGCGAATGGCGCCACATTTCAATAAATGGGGCACTTCCTCGTTGCTTGGATGTTGATGTATCAGGCAGAGTTTGGGTTGGAGCACAGGATGATTTTGGATATTTAGCGGCTGATTCAAGCAATAGCCTGAAATTCTATTCGCTAAGTAAGTATTTGCCTGAAACATATAAACCTTTTGGGCTTATTAGGCAGGTTTATCATACTAACAATGGAGTTTTTTTTAGTGCAAATAATTTGTTAATTCAGTTAAAGCCCGATTTGAGTGTAAAGGTTTGGACTCCCAAGACTATTTTTCATAGAACATATTTAGTCGACGACATTATTTTTTCTAATCAAAAAGATTTTGGCTTAACTTACCTTTTTAACGACACCCTTAAGCAAGTGCCTGGTGGCGAAATTTTTGCAAAAAAACTGGTTTATACAATTCTTCCATTTGATGAACAATATTTTATTGTTGGAACACAATCCGATGGATTCTTTCTGATAAACAGAGAGTCATTAAACTCCGATTGCAATAGTGATGCACAAAAACCCTGTATTATCAAATTTAAAACAGAGGACGATAATTTTTTGTCGAAGAATTGGATTTATTCTGGATTAAAGGTTACCGGTGATGTTTTTGCAATTGGCACATACCGAGGAGGGGTTGTTTTTATTGATAAGCGGGGTCAGTTCATTCGGAGAATCAATCAAAAGGTAGGCCTTCAGGACGATGCAGTTTGGCATTTGCACAAAGACAATCAAGATAATCTTTGGATGGCCCTTAACAATGGAATATCTTACACATCTATTCACTCACAGTTGACGGAGTGGGATGAGGAGAGCGGTTTTAAGGGCGTTTTACAATCCGTTGTGCGTTTTAATAACGATATTTACTTAACCTCCAACGTTGGAGTATTTCGTAAACAGAATGGGCGGTTTGCTCAGGTTGCAGGAATAAACGATTTGTCGTGGAAGTTAAAAGTGATATCAAATGAAGATGGCTCCCAGTCGCTTCTTGTAGCATCGTCGAGTGGAATATATTATGTAAAAGGCGAAACGGCTTGGCTAATTGAGGATGGTTTGCATCATGCATACTCATTTATTCAATCCAAAGTATACCCCAATATTATTTATGTTGGACTTCGTGATGGTGTTGGTGTTATAAGAAATTACAAAGGGCATTTTAAGTTTGTTGGAAAATTGGATGGAACCTATGGCGAAGTGTATACTTTGGCGGAGGATAACAATGGAGATTTATGGTATTCTGAACGATACAAAGGAGTCGGTTTTTTAGATATAGTTAATCCATATCAATTATTCCACGAAAAGCCTGTCAAGTATACCCTCCCAAATAACCCGAAGTACGACGATATGTCGGTTGTGCTAATTGATGGAGTTGTAAAGTCCTCGTCGGAGGGAGGTTTAGCCAGATTTGACTCAAATAAAAATGTGTTTGTTCCTGATTCTTCCCTGGGAGTTGAATTTGCTGATGGAACAACTGGTATGAGAATTTTTAACCAGGATTACAAGGGAAATATATGGTTTGAGGCTTATAGGTATGCCCCAAATAGATGGCTTGAAAGGGCAATAAAATACCCTAATGGAGTTTATCGGCGAGAGCCTGCTCAATTTAGGACTATTCCAGAAACTATCTTTTTTGATATTTATGCTGAGCAGGACAATGTTACTTGGATTGCTTCAACCGATGGCCTATATAGGTATGATGGTAGTGTTGGGGTTAGAAACAATACTTTTATAAAAGTTCTCATTAGGCAAGTTAGTAGTTTTAAATCGACTAAAGTGTATAATGGGGTTCAATACCTTCCAAGTTGTGAGGTTGCTTTCCCAAGCGAGATTGAGATTCTGGAACCCAAAACTGCAGAGCTACCTTATAAGTATAACTCATTATCGTTTTCTTTCTCTTCGCCTTTCTTTGGACAGCAACAACGTTTGCAGTATAGTTACTATCTGGAAGGGTATGATGAAGAATGGAGCGATTGGACTTACAGTCAAGCCAAGGAGTATACGAATCTCCCCTTTGGTTCATATAGATTTATGGTAAAAGCAAAAAATCTTTTTGAAGTGGAGAGCCCTGCCGCATCGTTCTCGTTCTATATAGATAAGCCATTATATCTTAAGTGGTATGCTTTAGTTTTTTACTCTCTGATTATTACATTAATTGTTTGGTTTGTTGTGTACTTGAACACTCGAATGTTAAGAGTGTCCAATGTGAAACTTCAGCAGTTGGTTGATATAAGAACAAAGGAACTCGTTAAATCCGAACAAATATTGTTGGAGAAAAACCTAGAACTTCAGCATCAAAAGGAAGAGATATTGGCTCAGCGTGATGAGATGCAAGATCAGAATAAGCATATTAATGCCAGTATTCAGTATGCTACAACCATACAACAAGCAATACTTCCCGATTTGTCAAATTCCTTAGATGGTTTGTATGAGCACTTCTTAATTTATTTACCCAAGGAGTTGGTTTCTGGCGATTTTTATTGGGTATCCCAATCTGGCACAAAAGGGAAGAAATCCGAAAAGGTTTTTATTGCAGTGGTGGATTGTACTGGACATGGAGTGCCTGGTGCTTTTATGTCATTAATAGGTAGTCGTTTACTGAGCGAAATTGTAAATGAGCGTAAAATCCATAATCCAGCCGCTATTCTTACAGAGTTAAGTAGTTCAATTAACCTTGCTTTAAGGCAGGATGTAAGTGAGAGTTTTGATGGAATGGATATATCCCTTTGTATGATTGAGCGGAAATCAGACGATTTATATATAGTTACTTTTGCTGGGGCTAATCGTCCGTTGTTCTATTATAGCAAGGGAGAGGAACGGATTCATACTTTAAAGGGTAATCGCAAATCAATTGGAAGCGTTTTGCCGGATGTCGAGGCAGAATTTACTAATTGGCGTATTACGCTCAGACCTGGCGATATGATTTTTATGTGTACCGATGGGTTTACAGACCAGAATAATGCTTTTAAGCGTAAGTTTACTACCTGCCGATTCCACACATATCTCCTTTCGAACATAGATAAGCCTATGGATGAGATTTCGAGAGCCTTAGTTAAAGAATTTGATGAATTTAAAGGCGATGAGCGTCAACGCGATGATATAACCGTGCTTGGAATAAGACTATAACAATACAATAATTTTTAAATCATACTAATTATGCAAATCAGAAAATCACTAGTTGTGCTAATGGCACCTTTGATGTTTTTTGTGTCGTGTAAAAACGAGCCAGCAGCAAAGGAAGAAATAATTGGGCCAAGTAAGCCTATTGTTACAGATGGGATTTTAACTCCAGAGGTATTATGGTCGTTTGGAAGGTTGGGTGAGTTTGCTGTTTCACCAGATAATAAATCAATTGCTTACACTGTTACTTGGTATTCAGTTGACAAGAATAAAGGAAATGGTGAACTCTTTATTATGAATGCCGATGGTTCAGAAAAGAAACAGTTAACTTTTACCAATGCTCATGAGTTCAATCCCCAATGGGTTGATGACAATACCCTTGCATTCCTTTCAACCGAAGGAGGTGTTTCCCAAATATGGACAATGCGTAAAGATGGTGCAAATTTGAAGAAGATTGAAGGATATAGCGAGGATATCAATGGCTTCTCCTTGTCTCCCGATTGCAAGAAGTTACTTTTCATAGCAGAGGTTAAGGTTGGTAAAAGTGTTACGGATATTTATGCCGATTTACCAAAAACTAGCGCAATGATTTATGATGATTTGATGTATAGGCACTGGGATACCTGGGAGGATAGTGTTTTTAGCCATGTGTTTGTTGCTGATTTTTCTTTGGAAAAAATTCAAAATGTTAAGGACATAATGCCCAACGAGCCATACGATAGCCCATTAAAGCCATTTGGAGGAGTGGAGGAGATTTCCTGGAATTCCGACGGTAGCGCAGTGGCCTATACTTGCAAAAAACAAGTAGGAACGGATTATGCATTTAGCACAAACTCCGATATCTATTTGTATAATCTTAATACCGAGGAAACCAAAAATCTCACAGAAGGTATGGTGGGATATGATAAGCAGCCTACTTTCTCGCCTGATGGTAAGAAAATGAGTTGGATATCGATGGAGCGTGCAGGATTTGAGGCTGATAAGGAACGTTTGTTTGTTTTGGATTTAGAGACTGGTGAAAAAGTATACTTGACCAAAAACTTTGACTATTCAGCAGGAAATGTTCTATGGACTTCCGATGGCAAGTCGTTGTACTTTATTTCAGGAGTTGAGGCTACTTATCAGGTTTACAAAATGGCTTTGACAGACGAGAAACCTGTTGCAATTACTCAGGGAATGCATGATTATCATTCGATAGCATTTTTAGGTGATAATATAGTGGGAAGTAAGGTGTCAATCGTAAAACCTGCAGAGTTGTATTTAGTTGATTCGAAAACAGGTTCCGAGACAGAACTTACATTTATCAACAAGGAAACTCTTTCGCAGCTGAAAATGCCCGAAGTTAAGCAACGTTGGGTAAAATCAACCGATGGAAAAATGGTGCATACGTGGGTAATATTACCGACAAATTTCGATAGCACAAAGACTTATCCTGCACTCCTTTACTGCGAGGGTGGTCCGCAAAGTGCTGTTAGTCAGTTCTGGAGTTACCGTTGGAATTTCTCCATAATGGCATCGAATGGGTATGTGGTTGTTGCTCCGAGTAGAAGAGGTACGTTGACATTTGGTCAAGAGTGGACTGATCAAATTAGCAAAGATCATGGTGGTCAGGAAATGCGAGATCTTCTGTCTGCAATTGATGAGGTGAAAAAGGAGCCTTGGATTGATGAGAATAGGTTGGGAGCTGTAGGTGCCAGTTATGGCGGTTACACTGTTTTTTGGTTGGCAGGAAATCATAACAAACGTTTTAAAGCATTCATAGCACATTGCGGAGTTTTCAATTCAGAGATGGAGTATATGACAACAGAGGAGATGTTTTTTGACAATTGGGAAATGGGCGGTGCACCTTGGGAAACCAACAATAAAGTTGCAATGAAGAGCTATGAGCATAGTGCTCATAAGTTTGTAAAGAATTGGGATACTCCAATCCTTGTAATTCATGGTGGTAAGGATTTCAGGATTCCATACACGCAAGGCATGGCTGCATTTAACTCAGCACGAATGATGGGAGTCCCTAGTCGCTTTCTATACTTCCCCGATGAGAACCATTGGGTGTTAAAACCCCAAAATGGAATTCTTTGGCAGAGAGAGTTTAAGGGATGGCTTGATAAATGGTTGAAGTAAAAAAGGGGATTTAATCCCCTTTTTTTATTCTATAGCTAATTTTATAATCATCAATCAAGTACTCGCCATTCTTCTTATTCCAGATGTAGGTTTGAATTTTTATATTCTCAGTTTTATAAATAGATGGCAATAATACTTTGAATCTTAAATTTGACCATTCTTCTGGATTGCTATTGAATGGTGTACCAATGTCAATTCTTTTATGTTCCAGTCTTTTCTTTCCATCAAATACATTAACTACGAACTTTAATTTGTCCTCTGGAGTTTTTGCGAAAAATTTCATTTCAACCAGTAATTCAAAGAAATCAAGTTGAGCATTATTGTTGATAGCAAACGTGGAATTCAAATAGTATTTTTGTGATCGTTTTACTCTGAGGTAATTGCTGGGGTTAATCTTGGAAAAACCAATAAATTCAGAGTCTTTCTCGTAAATAGTATTGTCGAAATCAAAATTGATGACTTCTATGTAAACTCTATCTTTGTCAGAAATAACTTTTTTGTTGTTTTCCACCACTTGGGGATTGCTTTCTACTTTGCGAAATACTCCAATTTTAAATGGAGTTTCTTTAACTGAGAAAGGTATTTCTGGATCGAAAATTCGCAATAGTTCAAATTCTGGATTGTTAATAAGTGCATTGATTTCAACGCCTGATGTTTTAGAGTAATGCTCATCGTAAAGGAATAAATCGCCTACTTTCATAGCCAATAAAGAGTTCCCTTCGATATTTTGGATTCTTGAATCATTAAATTTTGAATTCAAAAAGAAAGGGAACGAAGGATGGTTATAGTAAATATTCGACTCGTTTCTAGTGTTTGTTTTTACCCAATCCGAAGTGGTGTTAACTGCAAACGATTCGGAGTCGAGGTTTATTGGGTAGTTTTGGATAGCAAAGGGTATATGGATAATCGATGCAAATCCAATTACTAATGCAGCAACTCTAATCCACTCTAATTTAAATATTATTAGAAACATTTTTGCGAAAATGTATAAGCCCCTCGTGGCCATTATCGCCATGAAAGGAACAATTGCTGCCATGTATTTACTACTACCTTCAGAGCCGCCAATGCCTGTCCAAAAAGACAATGAGTGACCCATGAAATATACAAGAAAAGGTAATACAATTAAAAGGAATTCCTTTGAATACGCTCTTTTTTGCCTTAAGTATAACGATAACCCCGCAATCAATCCTGTTACGAAGAAAATTTCATTGGGGATACCGAAGAAACCTGGACTCCTTGTCACGAACTGGAATAGACTACCTTGAGTATTTGGGTTAAATTCCAGTAGTTTAGAGAAATCTGCAAATAACCAGAAAAAACTCTTGCCAAAAAATGCCCCCACAACGCTGAAAAATATAAATGCTGTTAAAGTGTAGAGTATTTCCTTGTAATGCTTTTTATGTACAAAGTAGTATATGTAAATTAAAATAAGCAAAAATCCCTCTGTTTTGATAATTGGTAGAAAGGAAACAATAATGGCGCCTGAAATATATCTTTCTTTAACTAGAAAATACGTGGCTAAAATAGCGGTAAAAGCAAAAAGAATCTCTGTTATCCCCGAAAACAGGTTGACCATAAATATTGGGGTAAAACAGCAAATTACAATTGCAAGGATGGGACTTTTAATTTTTAGTTCTTTTGCAACTAGGTAGGATATATAGCCAGTGGCCATTCCTACAAGGATATTAAAAAGTTGAAAACTTTTAAATCCTAATAAGGCAAAAGGCGAACTTAAAATTGTAAATAAAGGTTTCGATATGTTGTTCAAGAAGAATTCAGGGTTGCTAAATGCCCAACGTGAGAATTTGTAGTTAATCAAACTCTCCGTTGCACCAGAGAATCCTTCCGAAATAACTAAAATTGCGATAAGTATAACAAGTATTATGCTAAGCAATGTGTACAGCAATCTTCTCTCGGTGAAGAAATCATCAATACGCCTTAATGTGCTGGTTAAGTTCATGTTTCCAATATTTGATGTTGAGTTGAGATGAGTGTTTAAAAGGTTATTAAACCGACAATTATACTAAATAATTTTCATCCGCTGAGCGTCATCTTTAAAATATGGATGAATGTTCTTGAATACTAGTTGATATATTTTGCCATTAAAGCAGATCATTGTTTATTAGTTCAAATAATTCAAACGCATTGTCTTCAGATGTGTAAATCTTCTTGTATGTGCAATTTATTATGCTGTCAACCTTTGCCTTACATGTGTCTTGAGCATTTGGGTTTCGGAAAAGAACAATATAGTCTACTTTTCTGAAGAACGTTTTATTGAACTCTGTTTCAAATGAACTTAGGCAAACGTCATTAAGATTCGTGTTTCCCAATGTTATATTTGGAATGCTTTGCCAATTCCATAAAATTGGAAAATAACCTGTGTATGCTTCGTAATTTTCTAATAACACTACTTTTTTGTCTGCACCAATGTAGTTTGATATGTGCCCCAACATCCAGTTAGGATGAGTTCCAATGGGGAGTATAACGCTATTCGGTTGTACTCTCTTTGCAAGAGAATGAATGCTATTGGCGGGTTTGTTTAGCCAATATATTTGCTTAATATAATAGGTCATTAGTCCTAAATGACAAATAATAGCAACAGTGCAAAAGGCGGCGATTATTTTTTTATCCCAATTAAAAGTTGAAATCCAAATTAGAATAAAGATAAAGAATAGGTAGTTTAGCCTGTCGGAAACAAAACCACCTGAGTTTATCTGATTTGGCAAGGTAAAGTATAATAGAAGTAGTACTATGCCAGAAATTAACCATATGTAATTTTTTGGATAACTATTGTTTGGGTTTTTGTGTACAAACTTCTTAAAGATTATTAGCAATGATAATATTATAATTGAAGCAAATATTGAGATAGTATATATTTGCTCTCTTCCAAAGTTGAAAACTATTAGTGACCTAAGTTTGTATAGCCATCTAATTAATTCGAGAATAAGAACTCTTTCATTGGAAAGCGTCACTATTCCTTTCCCCGCATAGATTATGTATAGAATACTAGGAATTGTAACAAGAGAAATGGTTATGGTGCCTAGAGAAAAGATTTTTGAAAAGTTTTTTTTAGGAATTTCATTTATTAAAATACTTATGCCAAAAATTCCAACTAGGAGTACAAACGCAAAAAAACCGAATGGGTGAGAAAAGTATGTTAGCAGAAGACTTAATGCTGTTAGAATATGTAGGAAAGGGTTATAGTTATTTATCAATTTAATAAATAGGCTAAGTGTAATAAGTAGAAATATGGTACTTAATATGAAATTGAAAAACCCCAAGAAAAGAAAAAAACTATAAGTAAAAGGAAGTATGATAAAAGTCGACTGTAGGTGATTCTCGTTTAATGTTGATATTAAAAAACGGTAGGAATAGGCTAATCCTGCAATGCATATTATTACAATCATTTTCTCTGCTACAATTGCTCCAAAAACTCTTTGAAATCCAAGAATCAAAATATGACCAAGCCAATTTGGTGTTGATAAACTATTTAAAGTGAAATATTGCTTCAAAAAACTGTCGCCAGTTATTAAGTGCCCAAGTAGGTTCGAGTTGTAAAGGTGGGCAGGGCCATCTAGTGTGGGGAAATGTTTGAAAACTAGTACTGGAACAATGCTAATTAAAACCAGAGAGAAAAAAAGCAATTGTTCGAACTTTTGTTGTCTTATTAGTTTCATTTTGATAAAAGATTGTATTTCAATATACACCATAGTGCACGGAACCCATCCTTCCAGTTTATTTTTTTACCTTCGGGATAGGTTCTTCCATAATATGAAATGCCTACTTCGTAAATTCTCACGTCAGGAACTCTCGACACTTTTGCCGTTACCTCTGGCTCAAAGCCAAATCGCTTTTCCTTCAGTTTTAAACCTTTAATAATATCGGAACGGAACAGCTTATAGCAGGTTTCCATATCGGTTAGGTTGAGGTTGGTGAAAATGTTGGAAACAAAGGTTAGGAATTTGTTGCCAATTGAGTGCCAGAAGAATAGGATTCGGTGTGGGTTTCCACCCATAAAGCGCGAGCCATATACGACATCGGCATTTCCTTCTAGAATGGGGCGAAGTAAATCCTTGTATTCGCGTGGGTCGTACTCTAGGTCTGCATCTTGGATAATGATATAATCACCTGTTGCCTCCTTTATTCCTGAGTGTAGTGCGGCTCCTTTGCCTTGGTTTACTGGATGATTGAATAGTTTGATGTTGTGATTTTGATTTTGAGCGATGAAATTTTCCAGTACATCCTTAGTTTTATCCTTTGAGCAGTCGTTAACAATAACAAGTTCTTTATCTATTCCTTCTATATTAACGGCTAAAACTCTTTCGAGAATTTTTGTTATTGTTCTTTCCTCATTATAGGCAGGAATGATTATTGATAGTGTTTGGTTCATTGGTTATGTTTTAAGGAATGAGAGGGAGTTAAATGAATTTAGAAGAAATTAAAGGAGTGCAGAAATCGAATCTGCTTATTCCTCTAATTTCTTCTACCTTCCTCCAATTCATTTTTTAGTAATGATTGTAACGGGTGATTTTGTCATCTAGTATTATTTCTCTTTATAAAACTCAGAATTCTTTTTCCACGTTGGATATATGTCCTCGTTGGCCAACCTATTTCCAAAGCAGAAAAATAGTTTGACATCCTCTGCTAATCCATCCAAATTGTCACGCTCTGGAACGAATTCATCCTGGGGCTTGTGGTAAATATTCTTCCAGTAGGAGTTGATTAATTCCTGCGTTTTACCCTTTCCTAATTCTTCCTGGTGCGAATATCCTTTGGCAAATATTGATGGAACGCCTGCCTTTAGGAAAGGAAGTTGGTCCGAACGGAAAAACATTCCATTCTCAGGGTTTGGGTCTGGAGCAATATAGCGACCAAACTTAGTAGCTTCTTCAGCAAGCAGTTCGTCGAGCGATGAGTGCCCAAGTCCAGTAACAGTAACATCTTTGAATTTGCCTAGGAATAGAATCACATCGTTGTTAATGCAGGCAATAGTTTTATTTATGTTGATAGGTGGATTTGCCACAAAGTATGCCGAGCCGTAAAGCCCCGATTCTTCTGCTGTAGGCGAGAAGAATAGTACGCTGCGCTTTGGTGCTACACCAGTGCTTTTGAACGCTTTTGCAATGGAGAACATCCAAGCAATTGCCGCGGCATTGTCTGATGCTCCGTTATAAATTGAGTCGCCATTAACCACACGGCCAACTCCCAGATGGTCCCAATGCGCCGAGTAAACAATAACTTCATCAGGTTTTTCGCTACCCTTAATTATTCCAGCAACATTTTTCGATACCGATTTGGTGTGGCTATTCTCGATATTCATACTCAACATGGCACTCATACTGAATGATTGGAAATCTCGTTGGGTTGCTTGTCTTTTTGATGCTTCGTAATCTAATCCGCAGGATTTAAATAGGTTGATTGCGGCATTGTGAGTTATCCAACCATTAACAAGGCATTGTTTGTTTTCAAGGTCTGGAGTATCGAGGTAAAGTTGAGGTGTGTTGTTTTTGCTCCCTGCAACATCCCAAGGGTATCCAGCAGGGGCATCTTCGTGAACAATTAGGCAGCCAATAGCTCCTTGACGTTCCGCCTCCTCGAATTTGTAGCGCCAGCGGCCATAGTAGGTCATCGTGTTTCCTTTGAAAAGGGCAGTATCGCCAGTGTAGAAACCGGGGTCGTTCACCAGAACAACAATTATTTTGCCTTTTACATCAATACCATTGAAATCGTTCCAATCATATTCGGGTGCATTTATTCCAAAACCAGCAAAAATTAGGTCAGCCTTGTTGATTTTGATAGATGGAGAAGTTGTTGGACTCCAGGCGCAGTAATCGTCATTGGCCTTTAGTTCAAATGGGTTATTCGAAATCGATAAATTTATAACATCAGGGACTTTTGAAATGATGGAAACCATAGGAACATTCTGAATGTAGGAGTTTTCGAACACAGGTTCTAAGCCCAATTCAGCCATCCTTTTTTCTAGGTAGGCAACAGCCCGTTCCTCTCCAATGGTAAATGGGGCTCGGCCTAGCATACTGTCGGCCGATATGGTGGCTATATCCTTTGCTAAATCATCGTTACTTACCGATTTTAATGCTTTGTCGATGTTGCTTTGACAGGCAGTAAGGCTTACAAGAATAATTGGGATTAATCTTTTCATCGTTAAAATTTTAATAAACAAAAGTATTATTTCCTTTTGAAGTATAATAATGTCGGTTGAATTGTTTTCCGTTTTCTGTTCATGCCTCCCGATTCGCGTTTAACCTCTCACGGTCATCAAACTTTTTTGTATTTTTAGCGTCTAAATTCGTGTGAAATCTAATTCTAATAAAATGAGAAAAATATTTAAACCAATCAATGTTGCAATTATGGCAGTAATACTAGCCAGCGTTGGCTGTAGCGAGGCCGATAAGGCACCAACCAAAGAGCCGTTAAAAATTGACGTTACTCTTACCGATGCCGAAAAATCTGCAGGTTTGCTTACTCCTGAAATTTTGTGGAAGTTTGGCAGGGTAGGGGAGCCTGTTTTATCGCCTTGTGGAAAGATGGTAGTTTATACCATCACCTATTACAATTTGCAGGAAAATAAGGGTGTTACCAATTTATACCTAGTGAATACCGATGGTGGCGAACCAGTTAAGTTGACCGACGAGATGGGTTCTGAGTCTGCTCCTGCTTGGAGCGCCGATGGAAAAGTTATCCGTTTCCTTTCAACCCGAAGCGGTTCATCACAAATTTGGGAGGTGCAACCCGATGGTCAGGGCTTGAAACAAGTTTCAAATATCGATGGCGATGTTAATGGCTTTGTATTCTCTCCAGATGAGTCAAAGTTGGTTTATGCTATGGATGTGAAGGTCGAAGACCAAGCAACCGATATTCATAAGGATATGCCCAAAGCAAAGGTGCGAATTATCAACGATTTGATGTACCGTCATTGGAACTACTGGGAGGATGGAAAGTACAGCCATCTTTTTGTGGCCGACTTTGCCAACGGTGCAATTGCCAATGCTAAGGATATCAATGCTGACGAGAAGTGGGATACACCTATGGCAACCGACTTTGATATGGCCGAGGTGCAGTGGAGTCCCGATAGCAAGAAGTTGGTTTACAACTCCAAAAAACTTTACGGTAAGGAGTACGCTATGAGCACAAACTCCGATATCTATTTATATGATATAGAAAGCGGTGCAACCAGTAACCTAACTACTGAGAACAAAGGCTACGACCGTTATCCAAAATTCTCTCCTAACGGAAAATATATTAGCTGGTGGAGCATGGAAACACCTCTTTACGAGGCCGATTTAAAGCGTTTATTTGTGTTCAACACCGAAACAGGTAAGGCGGCTTACGCAAATCAAGGATTCGACCAAAATATTGAAGCCTACAATTGGGACGAGGATGGCAACACTATCTATTTTGTAAGTGGTACTAAAGGTACCGAGCAACTTTTCAAGATTGATGTTACCTCAAATCAGATTGCTCAGTTAACTAAAGGAATGCACGATTATGTGACAGTTCAAAAGAACAAAGGTGTTATTGTTGCCGAGCGTATGAGTATGAGTATGGCTCCTGAGTTATATAAGGTTGACGAGGCTACAGGCGAGGCAACCCAATTAACTTTAACCAACAAGGCAATCTACGAAAATATTAAGATGGGCGAGGTGCGCGAGCGTTGGGTGAAAACCACTGATGGTAAGGAGATGTTGGCTTGGGTAATTCTTCCTCCAAACTTCGACGAAACCAAGAAATACCCTACACTTCTATACTGTCAGGGTGGTCCACAGAGCACCGTTAGTCAGTTTTGGAGTTTCCGTTGGAATTTTCAGATTATTGCTGCAAATGGTTATGTAATTGTAGCACCAAACCGTCGCGGAGTTCCTTCGTTCGGTCAGGAGTGGAATCTTCAAATATCAAAGGATTACAGCGGTCAAAACATCAAGGATTACTTAAGCGCAATTGATGATGTTGCAAAGGAACCTTGGGTTAATAAGGATAAACTTGGATGTGTTGGTGCAAGTTACGGTGGATACTCAGTTTACTATTTGGCTGGACATCACCAAAAACGTTTCAAAACGTTTATTTCGCATTGCGGAATGTACAACTTGGAGTCTTTCTACGCTCAAACAGAGGAGACATTCTTCCCAACATTCGATTTGGGTGGAGCACCTTGGGACGCCAATAATAAGATTGCACAGAAGAGCTATGCAAACTCTCCTCATAAGTTTGTTCAGAACTGGGATACCCCAATTATGATTGTTGTGGGCGAGCACGATTACCGTATTCCTTACACACAAAGTTTGGAGGCATTCAATGCTGCACAGCTAAGAGGTATTCCAAGCAAGTTGTTATTCTTTACGGAGGGAACCCACTTTGTAACCAAACCTCAGGATGCTGTAATTTGGCAGCGCGAGTTCTTTGGTTGGTTAGACCAGTGGTTGAAGTAGTACTGTAAAATCTAAAGTTATATTGTCGTTCTGAGCGAAGCGAAGAATCTTGTTTAATAAGAGTTTTCTCGCTTTGCTCGAAATGACAAAAAGAATAAAATTAGGTTATTTTATCTATTCATTGATTTTCTAAAGAATCATCTCCATCTTATCCTCCAGCGATATATCTCCGCTTATCTAATAATAACAAACCTCATTTGCAGTAGATTGTAATTCGTGCGCTTGTGCTTAGCAAGGATTGTCACACATGGCAGCGAAGCATAGAAAATGACTATATTTACTGGTCAAAGTTTGAATGAATAGATTCGACCGAGGCACACATTCTCAGCTAAATGGGGTTTCAATCAAAAATTAGGATGATGAAAAAAGCGTCTCTCGTATTATTATCTCTATTTTGGGGCTTATTCGTTTTCGTTAGTGGCAATTCCTATGCGCAGAGATGCTATCTATTTCGTAACTATACAGTAAAAGACGGATTGATTCACAATGTAATATATAGCATTAATCAGGACAGCAAAGGCTATTTATGGATATCGACCGGGGGTGGCATTTCACGTTTCGATGGAGCATACTTTGATAACACATTAATTCCCGAAGTAAATAAAATACAGGCGTTCTCGCAATATATCGACAAAAGCCCTTCTGGCAGGTTGGCCTTCGGTACATTTATGCAGGGAGTGATTACTGAGCAAGATAACGGGACGTTCAAACAGCATTTGCGACGTAAGAAACAATTGGGCAAAAACGTGGTTCGGACACTGAAGTGGGTTTCTGAACATAAGATTATTACCTCCGAAAGTCGCAATATCAACATAATTGAAAACGATTCAATTTATCAGCTGTACGACTATGGTAGCGATAAAAACGTTTTTATCACCCTAGATTGCGACCATCTGGGCAATATCTGGTTTGGCGGATTTTTGGGCATGGGCGTTATGCTTTCGGGCAACGAGCCCTATTTCTTCCCTGAATTGAAAGACATCCTTATTATAAAAGTATTATTCGCAGACAAAAACAAACTACTTGTTGGTACCCGTAGCGGTTATTATGAAATCACTATTGTTTCAGCTCAAAAAGGAAATTTACATTATACTATCGCACAACCATATCCCGAGCTTGTAGGCAAGGAAATAAATCACATATACCGCGACCTGCAAAACAACACATGGATTTCGTGCGTAACCGATGGAGTTTACCAGATTGAGAACGGCAAAATAAAACGACACTTCACAAAGGAAAATGGACTGCCTACAAACAGTATCATGTGTGCTTTTCAAGACAATGAAGGCAGTTACTGGTTTGGTACCGAAAGCGGAATCTGCCGCCTCTACTCCCTTGACGATTTTTATTATGCGCATAATGGCCAACCATTAAGCGGAATTTCGCTGGTTGCCAAGGATCCCTTTTGTAGGTTATGGCTATCGGATGGTGAAATGCTATATCTTCTTGAAGATGATAACGTGCATACCGCCAACTTTAGCAAAACGGCCTTCGAAAATAGTATTCTTAAGTCAATACAATTTATGCCGAACAGCTGTAATATATTTACCGATAAGGCGCTATATAATATGCCTTTGCATAAAAAAATGAATTCATACGAACTGACAAAGAAAATCGATTTTGTTAAAAACAATATGAACGAACTACGATGTTTCTATTTCGATAGTAGTAAAACATTATGGATGGGGTGCGTTGACGGCCCATATTTGTATAGTTCAAATAAAGTAAAAAAAGCAAAAATCATTTCAAATGACGAATTGACTCTTCGTCCCAATGATATTTTAAAAGATAAGTACGGTAACTTTTGGCTGGGTGATTTTATATTCGGGTTGCACCATTTTAAACCTGAGAACAATGACGGCGGCATCGTTCTCAGGCACATTCAGTCATACCGATCGCTTAAACCCGACTCGGCTTTTGCCACAGCATGGGTTCAGGGCATGCTGCTTGATCAAAAGCAGCAGCTGTGGGTATCATCATTGTACACAGGTGTTTATAAACTAAAAATTGACGAATCGGGTGTGAAAAAAGCTACACTCTACTCCACAAAAAACGGGATGTCGAGCAATGACGTAACGCAGATAATTGAAGGCAATGACGGCACTATGTGGTTTGCCACCTCCAACGGAGCAAACAGGCTTGTAGCCGATAAAAACGGCAAGGAAAGAATCATTCATTACAACGAAAAGAATGGTTTTGGACGACTTGTTTACAGCATCCTTCCCGACGATAGTGTAACATATATCTGTTTCGAAGAAGGTTTTTTTGCAGTCAACAACAAATTAGACAATTACCAAACCAATAAGCCTTTACGCGTAATTATATCGAAAATATCAGTAATGGGCAAAACCGATACCGTAGCAATGACTTCATCGGACAAACCCTATATTTTACCTTATAATCTAAATTCTATATCGTTTGAGTTCGGATCCGTCAAACTAAGGAATAACGAAGGTATTGATTATCAGTATAAATTAGAAGGCGTAGACAAAGAGTGGTCGGAGTATTCCATGCGGCGCTATGCCGGTTACAACTCGCTTCCCCCGGGTGAATACACTTTCCAAGTCAGGGCAAAAATGCTTAACAACGAAACAGACGGAGCCATTGCAGAATACTCATTCCGAATACAACCGCCATTTTACCGCACATGGTGGTTTGTTTTAACACTTATAGTATTGATTGCTGGCGTAGTGTACATAATTTACATTCAACGTATTCGAAGCATTATTAAAATGGAACGGCTCCGTGCAAAAATTGCATCCGATTTGCACGATGACATTGGCTCAACGCTAAGCAGCATCTCTATTATGAGCGAGATTATTCAGAAACAATTAGATAAAAGCACCCAGTCGGGCGAATTAATCCACGAAATAGGCAGCAATGCTCACTTAATGCTTGAGAATATGGACGATATTATTTGGGTAGTAAAACCTTTCAACGACAAGTTCCATAATTTCGAAGTTCGTATTCGGGAGTATGCCATTCCGCTTTTTGAATCAAAAAACATTCAATTCCAATTTGTTGCACCCGAAGAACTGGCTAACCTCCCGCTAAGCATGGAGATGCGCCGGAATCTGTTTCTCATAGCAAAAGAGGCCGTTAATAACTTGGTTAAATACTCACAGTGCAACCAGGCCAATATCATATTCACCTATACCCATTCAGTACTTACGATGGAAATTGCCGACAACGGAATTGGCTTTGACATTGCTCAGCCATCGCGGCAAAATGGATTAAGGAATATGCAACAAAGGACAAGGCAAATTGGAGGAAACATCGAAATCTTGTCAGAAAATAATCGCGGAACAAGGGTTGTCCTCTCAGTAAAAATCATATAAGTTTATGATTGACAATATTTTTTATGGAATGTATCTTTGAACAAAAACTCGAAATGAAGATAAAAGTAGCCATATGCGAAGATAACGATGCCTTACGCAAAGGTCTATCGCACCTGATAATGGGCACCGATGCCTTTGAGTTTTGCGGTGCCTATCCCGATTGCAACGATATTATTCAGAACTGCCGGACTACCACCCCCGATGTAATACTAATGGATATTGATATGCCAAGCATCAACGGCATTGAAGCCACCGGAATGTTAAAAAAGGAGTTTCCGGATATCGAAGTGATGATGCTTACCGTATTCGAAAATGAAGATCTGATTTTCAAAGCCTTATGTGCAGGAGCGACTGGATATTTACTCAAAAAATCATCCACTACGCAAATTGTCGATGCCATTAAAGAACTCCATCATGGCGGTTCGCCAATGACCAGCGAAATAGCCCGTAAAACAATTGAATTTTTCGCCAAACCGCCCAAGTTTGCCAAACTGGAAAACACGTATGCTCTATCGCGCCGCGAAGTTGAAATTCTTGAATGCCTTGTAAAAGGGAATAGTCATAAAATGGTGGCAGACGCCTGCTGTATTAGTATAGGCACCGTATATACACACATTAATGCCATTTACAAAAAACTTCACGTTAATTCCAAATCCGAGGCAGTAATAAAAGCCATTAAAGAAGGCTTAGTATAATTTTATTGCACTAAAAAATAGTAAGGCATCTCGGAAACGTTTACCGAGGTGCCTTAACTGTTCTGTGCCGTCGGTTTTCAACCCTTAAAAATCATAAGTTTTTATGATTGACAGCACCTCTTTAGTTTTCTAGTTTTGTAAAAAAAATATTCGAGCACTTGACTTATAGAGTGTTACTCAAAAGTGTTTTTTTGAGAAATACGAGTTGCTCAAAGTTAATTATACCTTTTGCAAGTCGGACAATCCGAAACAGCGACTTTAAATAATCTGAAAGTAGGCCTTTTTATAAAAAATTCTAAATGAAAAAAATCTTATCAATCATTTTAATCGCGCTTGCGGCTGTTTCGTGCAGCAAAAAGGACGATAGCCCCGAACCCAAAAAACAAACCGATGTGTATGCCATTATCACTGAGTATTCGCCAATTGAGCAGTCGTATATATGGAAAAATGGAACAAAAACCTTGCTGGGAAAAGGAAAGGCTAATCGGCTTTTTGTATCAAACAATGATGTGTACGTTATTGGGAAAGAAACACAGAATGGAAAGGATATAATAAAATTTTGGAAAAATGGGAGTCCATCAATGCTCACCGATGGGCAAAAAGATGCTTATGCCACAGGTATATACGTGTTGGGCAACGATGTGTACATATCGGGTTTTGAATCAAAAAGTGGAGTTTACCTTGCCAAATGCTGGAAAAACGGAGTTGCTACTGTTCTTAACAGCGATGAAACAAAAACCGGACAAGCAAACTCAGTTTTTGTATCGGGAACCGATGTGTATGTTACCGGATATGAAAATAATGGAATCCGTAAAATAGCTAAATATTGGAAAAATGGAACAGCCGTTACGCTAAGCGACGGGAACTATAACGAAGGTGGAAATTCCATTTTTGTATCGGGCAACGATGTGTATGTTGCCGGATTTAGATTAGACAACGGAAAATATATTGCTAAAATGTGGAAGAACGGTATCGCTACGGAACTCACCGAAGCCGGCGCTGTTTCGTCGTGGACAAGTTGTATAGGCGTGTGTAATGGTAAAGTATACATAGCTGGACGTGTTGGAGAATATGCAACACTTTGGGAAAACAATATACCAATCAACCTGGGTAACAATAGAAGCGTTTACGATATGAGCATAAAAGACGGAGACATCTACCTGTCGGGTGTTAATTCTGAAGGTGAAAAGTATAAAGCAGCAATGTGGAAAAACGAGATCGAAACATTACTAACTGACGGGGCTAATCCGTGTGATGCAAATGGAATTTTTGTGAAATAAACAATTCAATTCTAAAAAACACACCATAATGAGTAGAATTAAAAAAACGTTGCATATTCCAATTGCATTTATTTTTCTAACAATCGGCATAGTGTCGTGCGAACGGAATAACGAACCGTCACTTCCGAAGTTCATGATGACATTTACCACCACTAAATCCGTGGGCGAAACAATAGTTTTAGGCATTGATGCAGAAAAAGAAGATCAGGCAGACGTGTGGATAGATCTGAACAACAATGGAACAAGGGATGGGAATGAGAATACACTATTTCTTTCAACCGATTTCAGTTCAGCATTATATGTAGTTAAAGATAAAAAAATAACCATTCATGGTAAGGTAAATTGTTTTTACTGCGGAACAAACAAAATCGTATCCATTGATTTAAGCAAAAATCCGTATTTGGTAGAGTTTTATTGCGAAGATAACCAATTAGAAAACTTAGATGTAAGTAATAACGCACAGTTAAAAGTATTAAACTGTAATATGAATTATATACTAACTTTAGATGTAAGCAAAAACCATCAATTAACAACTTTAGTTTGTGGAAAAAACAAACTATCAGCCCTAAATTTAGGACAGGTACCCATAGGAAAATTACTCTGCGATGATAATCAGTTGCAAAGTTTAGACATTTCTAAAAATATCGAATTGAGGGAATTAAAATGCCAATCGAATAAGATAAAAACATTAGATTTTTCTCAAAATCCAGCTCTAGAGTTTGTGGTATGCTGCAATAACTTAATAAATGCTTCAGCACTTACAACGATTATGAAATCGTTGCCGCAACGATTAAGCACAAAAAAAGGGGATGTATTTGTGTATATGGCGCCGGATTTGAACGCAGTGCCTAACATTTCCGATATTGTTATTGCCAATGGAAAGAACTGGGTTATATATGCCAATAACAATGTAATGCAACCATAGAACAAAAACAGAGGAAGTGAGTGTTAAAAGTGAAAGCATAGTTTACTGTCAATTATTAATATTAAAATTTTGTACGGATGAAAAATTATTTTTTACAAATTACAGTATGTATAGTCTCAGTGGCTTTGGTACTTGGGGCGTGTAGTAAGGATAACGATGAGCCGAGTAATCCAACCAACTTCAAAACAACAGCCATATTTAACCCTAAAATTACCTATGGCAGTATGACAGATCAGGATGGTAACGTGTATAAGACCGTAACCATAGGCACCCAAACCTGGATGGCAGAGAACCTGCGCACTACCAAATATAACGATGGTACTTCTATTGTTGCAATAAACAGTAGCAATGAATGGTCGGCATTAAGCACAGGAGCATATTGCAATTGCAAAAACACTGAAAATAATGGTGAAATCGCCACCTATGGTCGGTTGTACAACTGGTACGCCGTGAATACTGGTAAACTTGCACCTAAGGGTTGGCATGTGCCCACCTTTGACGAACTGTCTGCCTTAATCACCTACCTTGGGGGTGAAACTGAAGCTGGGGGAAAACTAAAAGAAACAGGGAATACACACTGGACAACTCCCAATTTGGGTGCAACAAACGAAGTCGGGTTTACCGCTCTTCCTGCTGGGCTATGCGAACCCAAAGGTACATACAGTCAGTTTGGAGCCTACGGTACTTGGTGGTGTGCAACTGGGGAAACCAATAGTTGCTGGAGCCTTAGTATAGGTTATATGTCGTGCAATGCCTTTCTTGGTGGTTACCCCAAAAGTTATGGGCTATCTGTACGTTGTATTAAGGATTAAGACATTTTTTCGGTTGTCTAATAATTTGATTATCTGGCATATAAAATAAAGTCTTCGATTTTTAAAATATTAATTTGCATAACTTAAACTACACACGAATGAGAGTAAAACCTGTTTCCATTATGCTCCCTCTGGTAAGCATAATGCTACTAATCGGTTGCAGCAAAAGTGATACATCAACCCCCAACTCAGCAAAACTAATTGAGCCCGAACAGCTTGTAAGCATGCAGGAGGCCTCAGCCATAACAAACAACACCTATACAGGAAAAAAAACAACAAACAATGCCGCTATAGGTCAAAAACAATGCGATTACGAAAACTCTAAAGACGGGCTGTTTCAGGTTAGCCTAATACAAAAAGCCTTTATACCTAGTAATTGTGGACTGCAAGAACCCCAAAAGCATTACGATTTTGCATATCAGAATTTCTCTAATACCGAGATTATCCCAGAATTAGGTGATGAAGCGTTCTACTGCCCTTCGCCACGAGCATTGCACATTATGTATTTAGGATATTATATCAATATCATGATTGTAAAAGAGGATAAACTCATCAACGGAGACTGGAAGCCCAACGAAACAAGAGTTATATACATCTCGGCCGGCAAAAAAGCTTGTGAGAACTTAAAAAAAATAGTGAAGTAGTGCCAATATTAATTGTTTATAAAAACGGAAAGTATATGCAATGAAATTGCAGGATGCTATTGATATTTGGATAGTGAAGAGGCTTTCTAAAGAGTTTTTTTATGCCTCTGAGAATTGAATATTTTAAAAACTTCTAGGAGGAGTACGAAAAAAGAGGGTGTCTAGGACTTTTTAGACTCCCTCCTTTTTTTCTTAGCGTCATAGCATCTTAGCGTTTAACTTTTCTATTTCTTCAAAGAGGAAAGGATCATCTCCATCTTATCATCCAGCGGAATATCCCCACTTATCCAGTTAATTGTAAACCCACGGCGTTCCATCCCTCGGAACCAGGTCATTTGGCGTTTGGCAAATTGCCTTATGGCGATGTATAGGTGCTCAAACATCTCGTCGTAGCTGATTTTGCCTATGATATACTCGGTTAGGTATTTGTACTCCAATCCGTAGTAAATCAAATCGTCGGGGTTGATGCCTGAATTAAGTGGGGTTTTGCATCGTCGATTTTAGTATATTCTTATTAAATCTTGATGCATTTGTTTGATTTTTTTACTAAAAATTAGGATATATGCATTTTTTTTTTTTTAATTTGTACAACTAAATCTTAAAATTAAAAAGCAATGTGAATTTTGGTGGGCGGTAACGAAAAGCCTGGGGTTTTCCCTATGAGTAGTTTTAGATTAACTTAACTATTTTAAAAATGATATCAAAATTGATTAGTGAAAAGTTTAAAGTTTTGTCGAATGAAGAGATGAGACAAACTAAAGGAGGCTCTTATTGTGTTTGCTGGCAAGATTATGGTCGATCAGAGGGCGCAGATGGAAGTTATTTTATGGCTTTTTTTGAGAGCGCTGAGGATGCTATGAGATTTGCAAATCGTATATCATGTTATTCTTCAGTAAAAAATGTTTCTGCA
Organism: Bacteroidota bacterium; assembly: GCA_029560875.1. Lineage (GTDB taxonomy): Bacteria > Bacteroidota > Bacteroidia > Bacteroidales > Tenuifilaceae > SB25. Next base: position 86,265 of record JAKQKB010000089.1, read on the forward strand.
TCGATACTATTAGAAGATGTAGTAGTTACAAGATAGTGTTTGTAAACTTTAATTCAAATTACAATGAAAAGAATAAATATACTTTCGTTACTTTTTCTACTGGCAGTAGGAATTAACTCTATGGGTCAAGAACCATTTATTGGGAAAATAGTTTATAAACATATATTAACTATATCTTCTGAGTATCCTGTTGTAGACTCTACTGTTTTAAGCAGCATAAAAGATTTGTCTTTAATTGAAAGGTTCTATACTGGTAATATTGTGTGGTCATATCCTGAAATAGAGGTTGTTAATGCTACCGAGAGATTATTCGGTTATAGTAACAATAAGGAAACTGTGTTTGCTTCTGCTAACGAGGTTTTAACAACAGAGATACTAAGCAATGAAACAGTGAAGCCTGTTTTGGGCTATGCTTGCAAAAAGATTATGACTAAAAAAATGATGCCCACAGGTGCATATCTGAAACGCAACTATATTGTAGCAAAGGATATTCCACAGGATGGGTTTAATGCTCTTTTCCCAAAGGAGTTGGCAGGAATGCCTTTGGTTTGTGAAATAATTTATGAGGACAAACAGGGTAACTATTTGTTTTCAGAGATTATTGAAGCGGTTCGTGTTGAGAAAAATATTGATGAAACAAAGGTGAAAGATAAGGTTATTGAGTTGAATAAACGTAAACGGGTTGCAATGAGCCAGGAAAACTTCAAAAAGGAAATGGGAGTTAGTAGTGATTTGAATTCAAATGTTGAGTGTAAAAATAATTTTATCCAAAGACGTTTATATTAAAAAAAGGTGTGTAGTTTATTACACACCTTATTTTCTTTGTGCTTTTGCGCCATTGCGTTTAAATTTTCTGTTTTTTCAAAGAGGAAAGAATCATCTCCATCTTATCTTCCAGCGGTATATCTCCACTTATCCAGTTAATTGTAAACCCCCGGCGTTCCATTCCTCGGAACCAGGTCATTTGGCGTTTGGCAAATTGCCGTATGGCAATGTATAGGTGCTCAAACATCTCGTCGTAGTTGATTTTGCCTATGATATACTCGGTTAGGTACTTGTACTCCAATCCGTAGTAAATCAAATCGTCGGGGTTGATGCCTGAGCTAAGAAGGGTTTTCACCTCGTCAATCATCCCCGAATCTAAGCGTTGAGCCAAGCGGGCTTTAATGCGTTGCATTTCCGTTGCACGGTCGTACTTCACCCCAAATATGATGCTGGTTAGCTGGGGGAATGGATTTGGGTCTACAGGCGTTTTGCTGTAGTACTCCTCAATCTCAATTGCCCTGATGGTTCGCTTGCGAGTATCGAGGTCGGTTGTGTTGTGCAGACTTTTGTAAGATGCCAGTATGGAGGCTAACTCGTCGTCGTTTTTTTGCTCTAGTTGTTGGCGTAACTCCTTATTCTCAGGGACAGGTATCAACTTATACCCTTTTAAAACAGCCTCAATGTAAAGTCCGCTACCACCGCATAGTATTGGCTGAACGTTTCGGCTTTTTATATCGTTGTATACTTTCAAAAAATCGGACTGGTACTCGTACACATTGTACTTGGTTCCAGCATCGGCAATATCAATTAAATGGTAAGGAATGGTTTTGCCATCAATGGTGTAATCCTCCAAATCCTTCCCAGTTCCCAAGCTCATTCCACGGTAAATTTGGCGTGAATCGGCACTTATGATTTCTCCGCCCAGTTTTGCAGCCAAATTGGTTGCCAGTTGGGTTTTTCCGCTGGCAGTTGGCCCAACAATGGCAATTATATCGTAAGTTTTATTCGGCATCGAATTAAAATATCGGTTTGCGTGGTAAAATTAGTTAATTTTGGCAATCCTTTGTTTAATGGATGGAGGTGCTAAAAGTTAAATGGTACAGTTACGAAGAAATAATCAGCGTAGTAAGCTAAACCAGTTAAATAGACTTGTTTGGATGGGGCTTGTATTCCTGATATCGGTATTGATGGTGATTGCTGCAATGACCAATATGTTTACCGAGAGTCCTCTAAAAAAATCGAACATAGGGTTAATTTTTGTAGTTTTGCTCGGACTGATATTTTATATTTACAGCTGGGTGAAGTTTTTTAGACGAAAAGAATAATTTTTACAGACCACAATGGCAAACGATATAGTTGTTAAAAATAAGAAGGCTAGCTTTAACTTTGAGATTGTTGAAAAGTACACCGCGGGTATTGTGCTTAAGGGTACGGAAATTAAAGCAATCCGAATGGGTAAGGCTAATTTTGTGGATTCGTACTGCCAGTTTATTAACGATGAACTTTGGGTTAAAGGGTTGCATATTGCCGAGTACGAGTGGGGTACATACAATAATCACGACCCAAAGCAGGATAGAAAATTACTACTAACACATAAGGAACTTGGCAAGTTGAAACGTCGTTCGCAGGAGAAAGGGCTAACAATAATCGCACTGAAATTATTCCTGAACGAACGTGGTTTAGCCAAGGTTGATATTGCCCTTGCCCGAGGCAAACAGGTACACGATAAACGTGAAGATTTAAAGCACAAGGATGCTCGCCGAGAGATGGATAGGGCTATGAAGAAGTAATTTGATTCTCCTAGTAATAAAGATAATGGTTGTTGCAACCCAATAAACAACAACCATTAATCAAATCAAAAAAATCCTACTTAATCAATCCAAGTCCTTCCTTAGCACTTGCATCGTCAGGATTGTATAGTAGTGCTTTATGGAAAAGAATTTTTGCTTCACGGGTTTTTCCAAGCATATAGTTTGTCCAGGCAAACATCAGCACGCTGTCGTGGTCCCAAGGATATAGATTTACAACTTTCTCGAAGTAAGTGTAAGCTTGTTTGTAATCCTTGCGTTCGTAGTTAATTAATCCCATTCGGTAAAGCACAAGCGTATTGTTTGGGTCGATGCTAAGTATTTTATTGTAGTGCGATAACACTAAATCCCAGCTTCCCATTGCCGATGCAGGCAAAACAATACCCAATCGCGGCTCAATGGCATAAGGCATCAACTCAACTGCTTTGCTGTAGTAGCCCATCGACTCGGAGAATTGCCCTTGAAGGTATGTGAGCCAACCTAAGCGTAGATTAATCTCGTACGATTTTTCATCATAAAGCGCCTTTAATGCAGATGTAGCCTCTGCGTACTTCGCATTTTTTTCCTTGGCGTAACTTTCGTTGAATGCTGCTGTGAGTTTTGCATAATCCTGTGCAAAAGCAATTGCAGCTGCAAGCACAAGAATAAAGGTTGATATTAACTTTTTCATAGTTTTACTTTTTATAGGTTAATGTGAATGAGAATCCTGTTGAGTTGGAGTTTACCTTGTTGCTTTGTGTGTAGTTGATTGTATCCCACGTGTAGAGAGTGTTTTTGCTAAACGAGGGAGTTAGTGTTATGCTAAAATGATTCCCCAGCATAACAATAGCATTTCCATAAACCGATAATGCAGGGATTAAAAATGAGTTGTTAATTGTTGCACCTTGATTGCGAGTGTATAAAAAGGAATTTCCAGTCATTACTCCTGCTTCAATCCAAAGGTATTTGAATGTTTTAAAGCCGATATCCTGACTAAATTGATAGGTTGCTCCCCAATGTTTGTCGTTCTGGTACATTCCGTTGGTAGTGGTATATAAATTTAGATTTCCAAATGGTAGGTAGGTAATGCTTGCTTCGCCTCGGAACTGGTTTGAACCTCCGAATTTGCTATATGAACCATTTCCGCTAAACCGAAGTTTCCAGAGGTTTTTTGTTAATCCAAGCCCGAAGGTCGATTCGGTAAATATTTGCGCCGATGAGCGTCGTCCTCCAAAAGTGGTTTGTGCCGATTCTTCGGTGTAAAAAGCAATGTGCCCATATCCAAAAAACTCAAATCCGGGGTAGGTGAGTATGCACAATTTTCCGTACACTTGGTTTTGTTTAAAGGTTCTATATTCGCCAGTGGTGTTTGTGCTTGAGTAGAATGTGCCTGTTTTTCGGAAGTTGGTGTAGCCCAAGTTTAGTTTAGTTTTGCTGCCAAAGTAGGTTTCAAATCCAGCATATACTGATAGCGAATTTTCGATAGCCTCATAGGTTAATGGATTTGATGTGTAAAGCTTTGCATCGTTAGATGTGTAGTTTATGCCAGAGTAAAAGTTTGAGAATCCACCTGATTCTAATGATTTAAGATGCATGTTCTTTTGATTGAGGTTTATGTTTTTAAGGTATAACCCTGCATCTGCTTTGCGTCCAGCAAAAAGATAACTGTAGTAAATATACTCCCGGCTAATTGTGTCGTAATTGTTGAAGGTTAATGCTTTCTGGAAGTGTTTGTACGCGCTAGCATAATGGTGATTATTGTATGCCAATATTCCAAGTCGCATTCTTAGGTAGTAGTAGTCCATTCCTAGGTCAAACTGTTTCTTTGCCGTTTGTTTTAGGTTTTTGTAATCGCCTTTTAGGTAGTAGTCGTAGCTTTGCTTATCGAGGCTAATAAAATCGGTTTGACTATAGCCTAAAATCGATATCGATATAAGTATAAAAACTAGTATGGTTCGCATATGGCCTCCGTTTCTGAAATTGTATCAACTAAACTTATAGTGCTATTAGCGTTTATGGTTAGTTTGAAGTTTTTAATGAAAACAAGGTTTTGGAATGAGTATCCGGTTATAATTGAGTTGTACTCAAAGCCTTTAGTGTCAAACTCAGAGCCAATACGCGTTGCTTTGACCTCAATTTTTGTTTTTAGGTAGATGTAGAATGGCGCAACGAAATCGTGTAGGAATAGCCTCCATCCGTAGAATGTTTTGTTGGCAGGTAAGTAATCGGTGGTTGTGCTTCCCTCAATAATTAAAAGCGGTAAGCGGAATGCGGCAAGGTAGAAGTAGTAAAGAAGAGATTTTTTATCGCCCTCAAAATGTGTAAAGTAGAAGTTAACGCCATCGTTTACAAAGTAAGCGGTTGATTTTGTGGTTTTACATTGGATGTAAAGTTTGTTGTATGGAGTGTTGTGAACCTCCCATTCCTCAGTTCTTTTTGAACTATTTTGGGTGATGGACCATTTTAGCTTAGTTCCTGGTTTAAAGTTCAACTTCGATTTAAGAAGCGGTTCAGCCGATATGGAACCTACTATGCTATCCTTTTCAGGGTAATCGAAGGTTTTTATGTGTTTTCCGTTCTCGATGTAAGCAAACAAAGGGTATTTTAGCGTTTTTGAGCCGATGTATGGTGTTGTTTGTATCTGAAAGTGAAGGTGAGGGTAGGGGGAACGACCCGAATTGCCAACTTTGCCAATCACGGTTCCGTAGCGAACATTATCGCCCTCTTTAACGGTGATTGAGCCACTTTTCAAATGCGATAGTTTTGTGTATAACCCCTCGGTATGCTTTATAATAACTGTGTTTCCCCAGTTTTTAGTTGTATTAACTTCGCCAATAATGTTGTCGTCAACTCCATCCTCAACAGTAGTAACCACTCCATCGGCAGGGGCAATAACATTTTGTCCGTAGCAGTAGTAATCCGTGACAATATCTCCGTTGTTTTTATGTTGATTTTGATTTTTGTCAGTAATGATAAAATCCCAAGCTGCCGACCATTCTCCCTGATGCGTGTAATCTCCATTGTGTCCTTGGCTAACAAACCATTCGCCAAAGAATGGTAATTTTATCTCGGTCCAGCCATAGTTGGGGAATCGGTTTGTGAACGATTGGAACGAGTAAAGATTCTTTTCGGGTGTTCCCTCCTGAACAAGTACCTCCTTAAAGTCGGATTGCTTTACTCTGAATCGGAACGAGTAGATAAGCATCAGCAGCACAATATTGAATGGCAACGAAAGAATTGGTAATCCGAATTGTTTAAATATTCCGAATAACCCTGCTGTTACCAAGGCAATAACTGGTGTGAATGCTACCGCCCAAAAGAACGATTGTTTTGAAGGAATGTAGTAGTACCCTCCAATGGCAATTGCGCCAAGTATAAAGTTGAATCCAATGTAGCTGTAGCCCAGTAAGTTTAAATCCATTCCAATGGCCGCATAGGCAAAGTAAGCAACGCTATAACCAACTATAGATAGCATAAACGCTATGCGTGAGTAGAATAGCAATGCAACAGCAACAAGCACTCCCGATACTATGTTGAGTTGGAAGAATAGCGCCCCTAACGATGTAAAATAGCTGTTTAGGTAGTTCCATTTAACATTGTTAATCCACCACTCATGAATGCTAACCAACTTTAACCCGCCAATTCCAAATATCTTGTTGATAATATAAAGTCCTGCTGGATTCGATTCGGCATCTGAAACTTGCCAGCCAGCGCTTAAAACAAGCCAAACGCTCAAAACAAATGGTATCGATAAGTATGGAAGGTAGTATTTGCCTAGCACTCCCTGAAACACAATGGTCAAAAGAAAAGTGAAGAATCCTGCAAATATCGAAATAAGCATAATGGCCAATGTTAGCTGGTAGAAGTAACCTAATCCCAAGCCGACAAGCAATGCGTTGAAACCGTAAAGCCCTCTTTGTGTGGTCGATTCGTCGAAGTGGAGCAGTTTTGCGGCAATATTTGCCGAAAGTGCTGCAAGCAATCCTGAAAAACCAGCCGAAAAATCTATAAACGAAACCACAATCAAGGGTATGGCAAACCAGTAGTTCTCGGAAAAGAAAACTTGGGAATAGCTGCGTGCCAAACTTTTTAGAAATTCCGATAGTGCGTTTTTGTTCATTGCAGGTTAATTAGTCAATTAGATAATGGACAATAAGTCAATGTGCAATTGGTAAATCGTCTACTCCAAATGTTTTGGTACAACCTCGTTGTTTGCTACATCTTCAACGCTTTCGGCTTTTCGGATTATATGAGCATTTCGGTCTTTGTCTATCAGAACTATATTTGGACGGGTAGCAATAAACTGCATCCACTGGGTGTTGTTGTATGCTCCTGTTCGGGTAATTAGGAGCCTGTCGCCTTGTTTCATAGGTGGGAACATAAGCGATGGCCTAATTACATCGATATTCATACAGAGAGGGCCGTAAATGGTTGTCTCCTCCACAGCACCAGAGTGCTGGATGGTTGGGTGAATTTTGTGGTCGTACCAGAATGCTGTGAATAGGAAGTTAACCCCAACATCAATAATTGTTGCCCTGCGTCCATCGGATAGGCGCTTGTTGGCGATTACTGTTCCTGCAATGTAGCCAGCATCGTCAATTAGTGCACGTCCAGTTTCTAGAATTATGGTTGGAAGTTTGTCGGGCTTTATTTGCGAGTTAATAATTGCCGATGTTATAGATTCGGCATATTCCTCGAACGAAGGTGTTGTGTCGTCGGCCGAAAGGTAAGCTCCACGAAGCGTGTTGCGCGATGCAAAACCTCCGCCCATATCTATATACGAAATGTAGTGGTTGAATTTATTGCCAATATTATAGGCCAATTCAGAAAGTTTTGTTGCTGCAATATGGTAAGCATCGCTAGTCATAATGTATGTGCCAATGTGGGTGTGCAATCCCATTAGTTTCAGTTTTGGGTTTGCCATAATTCGGTTAATTGCATCCCACGCTTCGCCATTCTCAAAGTTGAAGCCAAACCTATCCCATTTTGGGTAAATGCCCACATCCATATTAACCCTTATAGCCACTCTTGCCTCAATGTTTTTTTTCTGACAGATGCCCGCAAGAAGGAAAAGCTCATCAAAATGGTCGATATGGATATATGCACCATCTCTTGCGGCTTTTTCGAGTTCCGCAGCCGATTTGCCAGGGCCGTTAAATAGGATGTGTTCGCCTTTTACATTGTTTCTTATGGCTTTATCATACTCAAATCCCGAAACAACCTCGGCCCAAGAGCCTTCCTGATGGAAAATTCTGCATACAGCGTCGAGGTAGTTGGTTTTGTAGCTCCAGGCCATTTGTACCTTAGGGTAACGTACCGTGAATGCTCGTTTAATCTCGTCCATATTCCTGCGGATTGTCGATTCGGAGATTATGTATAGTGGCGAGCCATATTTTTCGAGCAGTTCGTCAACCTTAACGCCATCAACCATTGGCATAGGCGCAATAACTGTTCCTACTCCGTGTTTCGATGGTACTCCAGGGTTTAACTTCGTTATTGTTGGGCGTTCAAATATTTGCTTTTCCATTGTAGTTCAATTTTGAGTTGTTTGAATTTCTTTACTTTGATATAACTAGAACCACTCTACAGTTCCCCTGATGTTGCTAGAGTTGAAAATCTATCTATATCCACAATCATATCGTACGAGTAGCGGATAAACATTTTACCCACATCGTAACGGGTGTAAGGTTTTACATCATTCCCAAGTGCCAACTTTATTAATGCCTCCGGGATGTTTTGTCCTGCGCCAACTGCAAGGTAAACCCATGCGGGAATTCTAGGGTTGATTTCTAAGATGTAGAGTTTACCGTTGGCCGAGCGGATTAGTTCTAGTTCCATTCCTCCGCGCCATTTGCTTTGCGATACAATTTTATGCGCTAAATCGAGCAGACTCTGGTCTTCAATAGTAATACCTCCCCAAGCTTTACCTTTGTCGGTGATATACTGCTTGCGCATTGGAACAGCGGCGGTAAGATTCCCTTTTCCATCGCCCAGTGCAATTACGTTAACCTCGGTACCATCAATAAATTCCTGAAGGATTACAGGTAAACCCCATTTTGCGGACATTTTATGGAAGTATGCAATGGCTTGTTCCTCTGAGTATGCCTTGTAGGCATCGTAGTATTTGCCCTTTACCATTACTGGGTACTCCATCGATTTTAGCGCATTGTTCAAGTCGGCAATGCTGAATACCTCTGTTCCCTGTGGAATATCCACGCCGTATTTTTTCCCGTATGCAGGTAGGTTTGATTTGTGACGTTCCTCGAATTGCTCCAGGGTTGGAAGGAATGTTTTAATTCCAACTTTATTGAGTTGATTTTCCAGTTTGATGAACGAGAAAAGTTCCGCATCGAAGTTTGGTATAATAACATCGATGTTCTCTTTTTTGTGGATTTCCATTAATCGGTCGTATAGCGCTTCTTTCCCTTTCGAGGGGTAAGGAATCATGTAGGTTTTATCAACCAATTCGCTCATATATATTCCCGGCTCCAAGTGCTCATAGGCTAGCCCAATAATCCGTGCATCGAACTCTTCGGATTCTTTTATTCCCCTAATTACAGGAATGCCTGGGCCTGGACTATCGATATTGTTGAGTCCTGTAACAGCAACGGTTATTTTTGTTCGTGCCATTGCTTACTCCTCCAAAAGTTTGTTTATCCGCAGGTCGTAAATAAAATCAAATAGGTATCGCTCCAGGGTGGTGTCGTCCACATCAAAGGTCTCTTTTAGAACTTTTGCGGTTTGTTCAATAGTCTTGCCTTCGTTGATAAGTGCAATAACCTTTCGGCCTGTTTCGTTTAGTGTAAAGGAGTCGCCAGTGGTTGGGTTGAACACAAACCCCGTTTCACTTATTGCTATATTTTCTTTGATTTTCATTGCTATATTATTTTGGTTTAATATTTATGTTAGGCCGATATACAATTTACTTTTATTATTAATACAAGTCAACTTTAAAACACCCTACTCAGATATCTTTATATTTAATTATGAGATGATTGTGAGGTTTGTAGGTGTTGGTTTTGTTGCTTATGGTTGTTCGTGCAAAAGAAAAACTTAAGTGTGTTTAAGTTCAAGGTGATGAAAGGTTCAATCCTTGTATGTTTAACTATTCACAGTTAACGTTTTGTATTCTCCATTATTTCTATCTATTTTTGAATGATTTTGCATAACAAGTACTGATTTTGCTATGAATCATAAAAAAATATTTCTTCTGATAGTATTACTTGGGATTGCGGCGTTGGCTAACTCGCAGGAGGTTGATGCGGTTGCCTCGCAATCGAATCCGCAACGTGTTAAGGCAGATTCTCTGTTGAATAAACTTCAATTTACGCAGGCACTCAGTATTTATGATGAGCTGATTAAAGAGTATCCTCGCGACCCTAATATTCAGTATCCACTAGGAATTTGCTACTTAATGGGAACTCGCAATGTCGATAAGGCCATTGAATATCTCACAAAGGCATCTATCGCGAATGTTCCTAATATGGTTTATTTTTTCTTAGCCGAGGCGTTGAGGCAAAACTATCAGTTTAACGAGGCAATAGATTATTATCGTCGATTTACAATTAGCGGAGGTTCGCGCGATATAAAAGTAAAGGATGTTGAACCTTTGGTAACACTGTGCGAGAATGGAAGTTTTCTTACTCGCTATATTTTCACTCCACAAGTTCTCGACACCAAGAGCTTATCCGTTAAAGATTTTTACAACTACTATTCAGTTGCTCCAAGCACTGGTAGTTTTACCAGTATTCCGGAGAATCTCCTAACACCTACCGATAAAAAGTTGAATCACCAATCGGTGATGTTTTATCCTAAGAACCCTCAGGTTGGCGATTATGTTTACTATTCCAGCTATGGCAACTCCACCTCGTTCGGAAAGGATATTTTCAGAATCAAGTTTCAGGACGATGGATACTGGAGCAAACCCGAGGTTATTGGAGATGTAGTAAACTCTTTTTTCGATGACGATTTTCCGTACATGGCTCCCGATGGGGTTACGCTTTACTTCTCGTCAAAAGGTCATTACGGAATGGGTGGGTACGATATTTACAAATCCGTTTATAATCCTAAAACCCGATTGTGGAGCACTGCCGAAAATTTGGGATTTCCATACAATTCACCCTTCGACGATTTCCTTTACGTGGTAGGTGATGCCGATAGTTTGGTTTGCTTTGCCACCAACCGCAACTTTATGCCCGATACTGTTCAGTTGGTGTTGATGAAGAATGAGGAGAATCCAATTCGTCGTTCTGCAAAATCGAACAAGGAGTTAGTTTCGTTGGCGAGGTTAAATATGGAAGGGGCAAGTCTTGTTGTAGAGCAGAAGAGGGTTGAGGTGAAGAAAAATGTTGAGGAAAAGAAAGTTGATGATTTGAAGAAAAAAAAGCCTGCAACATTCAGTTCGGTTGAGAATGACCCTGAGTATGCCCGAGTAATTGCCAAAGGTTTTGCGGCACAAATGCTAACCGATTCTTTGATAACCCGACTTGAGAAGTTGCGTCAAGGTTTCGATTATATCGATACAGCGGAGGAGCGGATAAAACTTGAGAAAAAAGTTACCAAGGTTGAGGACGAAATGCTTGCTGCGCAAAAGGAGGCCGATATGATGTTTGTTCGTGCAAGCCAAATTGAGCAGGAGTACCTCACAGGTAAACGTAAACCCCAAGGTAAGGCCGATGCAACTTTTGCTGTTGATAATCCTGATTACATCTATCAGGCGCAGTTTGCCACCACTGTTTTTCAGGACGATGAGATTAATAGGCTTGCTCTGGTTGAGCAAATATACCCTCAATTGGTGAAAACTAGAGAAAATGCATTTGCCGCAAAGGATAAGTACAGGGCTTGTACAAGTAATTCATCCGATACTGCTCCTGCTGCTTGCATTGCAGAAACTAAAGTAATGCTTTCTGCTATGGGTAGTTATAGCAGTTTAATGGAGAAGTATTTTGAGAAAAAATATACTATTTACAACGATTGTCTTCACGTTGCACTTGTAAAGAGCGGAACCAAGGACGAAACCATTCGGAACGATATCAATGCATCAAAGGCTCATATAAGAACTGCTTCGGCAATTATGAATAATCTTGGTGAAGAAGGGAAGGTGGAGAGTACTTTTGAGGCATCACTTATGCGTGAGTTGGCATTGCTAAAGTTAGATTTGGCCTTCTCAAAAATTTGGGGCTTGAAACTATTCGAACAGCAGTTGACAAGTCGAATAATTAAACTGGAAACTAATATTTTTGGAACATCACAGCAGGCAGAGCCAGTTAAAGAAGTTGCTCAAAAACAGGAGGTAATTCAGGTTGTTCCCGAAGGACCAAAAATTGAAAAGCAGGAAGAGGTTATGCCAGTTCAAACCATTGCCATAAAGCAGGAAATCCCTTCGGATTTTGGTGTGGTAGAAAAGCCTGTATATAATGCAGAGAATCCAATACCAATCGATTCTCCATTGCCCGATGGTGTTGTGTACCGTATTCAAATTGGAGCATTTAGTACCCTGCGTGAACCGCAGTTCTTCAAAGGGATGGTGCCTGTTTTTGGCGAGAAAGCAGGAACATTAACCAAGTATTTTATTGGTAATTTAACTACATACTCTAGCGCCGAAAAAGCATTGGGTGTTGTTAAGTCGAAAGGCTTTAAGGATGCATTTATCATTGCGTGGTATAACGGTAAAAAGATTACTCCACAAAGGGCGCAATCGTTGGAGGGTACTGCTGTTCCAGTTGCAAAATCCACCGAGGTTGATAACGGGAGAATTTACAAAATACAAGTGGGTGTTTACGAAAATGAATTACCCGACGATGTAGCCAAAACCATAAGAACCATAGCCTCCGGGAAAGAAATTTCAAGAACCGATAATGGCCTTGGACAAAAGGAATTCTCAGTTGGAAACTACTCCACTTTGGATGAGGCTCAGCGAGTGAAAGATAACCTTATTGCAAGCGGAATTGTAAACGCTGTGGTTATAACTATTGAACTTGATAAAAAATAACTATATTAGCATCTTAATAAATTGTTACCTATGAGTCATCGTGAACAAACTTTCAGTTTAGAGGAGGTGAATATGGAGACAAACGAAAACTACACGTTGTTTCTGCATAATGACGAGGTGAACACATTTGAATTCGTTATTGAAACCCTTGTTGATGTGTGCAGACATGAGCCAAATCAAGCCGAGCAATGCGCTATTATTACTCACTTTAAGGGGAAGTGTGATGTTCGCCGAGGTGAGCGCGATGAGCTGGAGAGCATGATGGTTGAGTTAAACCGAAGAGGGTTAAGTGCTACAATCAATCTAAATTAATCCTCAAAAATGACCTTAATCATTGTTCTTATTGTAATTGGACTCATCTTTCTTGTTGCAGAGTTTCTGATTATTCCTGGTATTACTGTTGCTGGTATTGCTGGGTTTGTGCTTATTGTTTTTGGAGTATACCTAGGCTATAGCCAGTATGGGGCCACCGCTGGTCATATTATCTTGTTATCTACCGCTGTCGCTTCTGTGGCAACAATTGCGCTATCACTCAGGGCTAAAACTTGGCGATGGGCCACTTTGAGTACGAATATCGACTCAAAGGCAACCGAGGAGTACGAGCATATTATAAAGCCTGGCGATGTGGGCATTACCGTTAGTCGTTTGGCGCCTATGGGTAAAGCTGTAATCAACGATAATATTGTTGAGGTAACAGCCCTTGGCGAGATGATTGACCAGCAGTCGACCATTGAGGTAGTTAAGGTTGAAGGGAATAAAATAATTGTAAAACTTAAATAATAATTTTATGAGTGAACTTAGTGTTTTGCTTGTGATAATTGCTGTAAGTATTGTTGGCTTATGGATTATCCTCTATTTTGTGCCGCTAGGATTGTGGTTCCAAGCGTTAGTGTCCAATGTTCGCATGTCGCTTATTCAGTTAATAGTGATGCGCTGGAGAAAGGTTCCGCCAAGGGAAATTGTTGATGCCATGATTACAGGTACAAAAGCTGGATTGGAACTTAACCCCAATCAACTTGAAGCTCACTACCTTGCTGGTGGGAGGGTTAGAAAAGTAGTTAACGCATTAGTTTCTGCACAAAAAGCGAATATTCCTCTGGATTTCAAGATGGCCACAGCTATCGACCTTGCTGGTCGCGATGTGTTTGAGGCTGTTCAAATGTCCGTTAACCCTAAGGTAATTAACACTCCTCCTGTAACAGCCGTTGCAAAGGATGGTATTCAGCTTATAGCAAAAGCCCGCGTAACTGTTAGAGCTAATATTAAACAGTTGGTCGGTGGTGCAGGCGAGGAAACTGTTCTTGCTCGCGTAGGTGAAGGTATTGTTTCGTCAATTGGTTCTTCCGATTCTCATAAGAAAGTACTTGAGAACCCTGATTTTATATCGAGAGTTGTGTTAGAAAAAGGTCTTGATGCTGGAACAGCATTTGAGATTCTTTCAATTGATATTGCTGATATTGATATTGGACGTAACATTGGTGCAGTGCTGCAAATGGACCAAGCTAATGCCGATAAGAATATTGCTCAGGCAAAAGCCGAGGAGCGTCGTGCAATGGCGGTTGCTTACGAACAGGAGATGAAAGCAAAAGCACAGGAGGCACGTGCTAAGGTTATTGAGGCAGAAGCACAAATTCCAATGGCAATGGCAGAGGCATTCCGTAGTGGAAATATGGGTATTATGGATTATCAAAGGTTGAAAAACATTGAGGCGGATACCAATATGCGCGAAAATATTGCCAAACCTGGTAATGATTCCAAGAAAAAATAAATTTTAATAGTCTAAAAATGAGAGGAGAAGTATTTTTCTCCTCTTTTTTTTAAATTATATTTTGCAAATTACAGATGTTTTAATACTTTTGTCAGGCTTTTCGAAAACCTGTTAGCGGTTGAGAGAAGAATTTCAGTTGACCCACGGAGAGGTGGGTGAGTGGCTGAAACCAACGGTTTGCTAAACCGTCGTACTTCGCAAGGGGTACCGGGGGTTCGAATCCCCCCCTCTCCGCAAAAGGGCTATAGTTCGGGGTGTAGCGCAGCCCGGTTAGCGCATCTGGTTTGGGACCAGAGGGTCGCAGGTTCGAATCCTGCTACCCCGACAAAAGAAAAGGGAACGGAAACGTTCCCTTTTTTCATTTCTATCTTTCGAAGAGTTCAAGAGCCCTTTATATTTTACAATTCTTCTGATAAATCTGCAAGCACTATTGCTGTTACAGCCTCAATTACCACAGGAACGCGCAATGCAATGCAGGCATCGTGACGACCTTTAATGTCGAGGTTTTCAGTTTTGCCATTTACCATATTTACGGTTTGCTGCGGTATACCGATGCTCGATGTGGGTTTCACAGCCACTCGGAAAACCAATTCGTTACCATTGGTAATACCACCAGATATTCCTCCAGCATTATTGGTAGATGTTCTTCCTTGGGCATCTAGAAACTTATCGTTATGCTGAGAGCCTGTCATTGCAGCAGCAGAAAAGCCTGAGCCAAACTCAATTCCCTTGATTGCTGGAACAGCAAAAACAATATGGCTAATTAACGATTCCACTGAATCGAAAAATGGTTCGCCTAGTCCAACAGGCAGATTATTTGCAATGCACTCCACAATACCTCCAACAGAATCGCGACTTTCAAGCGCCTTGCTGATTTTTCCTTCTATATCGCTACTTCCGCCAACCGAAATCAAATTAGCGCTTACGTTTATTGGCTCTATCACCTTTTTTGCAATAACACCAGCAGCAACTAGCGCAAGGGTTAAACGGCCAGAGAAATGTCCACCGCCACGGTAATCGTTATAGCCGTTAAATTTTTGATGTGCAACAAAATCGGCATGTCCGGGTCGGGGTAAATCCTTTATGCGCTCGTAATCGCCCGATTGGGTGTTGGCATTCCTGAAAATAATGGTAAGCGGTGCACCTGTGGTAAAACCATTGAACCATCCAGAGATTATTTCGGGAACATCATCCTCGATACGCGGAGTGGTTCCTTTTGCGCCCGATTTACGACGAGAAATATCGTGCGTAAAATCATCTAACTGCAACGATAATCCTGGTTTAACGCCATCGATAGTAACCCCAACAGCAGGGCCGTGCGATTCACCAAAGATTGATATTTTAAATATTCGTCCGAATGTGTTCATTGTTTCGTTGTTAGTTGTTCGTAAAGAAATTGTCATATGTCACTATTCACCTGTCACTCGAAGTAAGTCACTAAAAAAATCTGGATAACTCTTGGATACGGCTTCGGCGCCATCAATCTCAACCTCGCAATTACCCTTTAATGCGGCAACTGCGCAAGCCATTGCAATGCGATGGTCGCCGTGCGATTGAACTTTAGCCGATTTCGGCTTTCCTCCTTGAATTATCATTAAATCGTTCTGCACCTTAATATCGATTCCCAATTTAGTGAATTCCTCCATAAGCGTTGCAGCCCTATCGCTCTCCTTTACTTTTAGTCGGCCAACGCCCAGAATTTTTGATTCCCCAACACAATGCGAAGCAAGTGCTACTAATGGAGGGAACAAATCAGGACAATGCGTGGCGTCGAAATCAAAGCCAGCTAAATTCTCTCTCTTCACAAAAATACTATTCTCACGAATGGAAACGTATGCACCACACCACATTAAAGCATTGATAATTGCCCTATCGGCTTGAAGCGAGCGTGGGTTAAGATTCATCACCTCTACCTCTCCAGCAATTGCACCAGCAACAAGCAAAAAGGCAGCACCACTCCAATCGCCCTCAACATTATACTTGCAGGGCTTGTAGCGCTGAGGCACTTTAATTCTGAATTCCGAATTATTGATATTCTCAACATCAACACCAAACTTACACATCATATCTATAGTTAACTGCACGTAGGGAATGCTTTTGAGATTATCAACCAATATTGTCACATTGGAACTTGCCATTGGCGAAGCCATAAGCAAACCCGTAAGCACTTGCGAACTTAATGAGCCATCTACGCTGATTCGCCCACCTTTTATTGGCCCTTTTACCTGTATTGGCAGAAAACCATTTGCAGTAGAACACTCAACACCAAACTGATTCAACGCATCGGTAATTATCTGCATTGGCCTATTCATCAGGGAACCGTCACCAATCAAGGTTATATCGCCATTAAGGGTTGATGCAATTGGCGAGAACATCCGAATGCTTAATCCAGATTCTCCACAGTTCAGCGGACGTGCAGGAAGTTTTAATCCACCATCAACAATTAAATGATTAGTATCTCCATCAATAGTTGCTCCCAAATCCTTGCAAACACGAATTGCCGCTTGGCAATCGTCACTGTTTCCCACGTTTAAAATCTCAGAACGTCCTTCGGCCATAGATGCAAGCGCAATTGCCCTTTGTGCAACGCTTTTAGATGCAGGAGCCTGCACAACACCATTAACTGCCGAAGACCTTACAAACCTCTTCATCTAAAAAAGTATTTAAACATCCTACCTGCGCTGCAGGAAGCGATATAACAATATCTACATTTATCAAACTCACAAACCTAGCACCCGATGAATATGGAATTGCATTAATCGAGTTCTTCTCTAACTCAACATTAAGTCCTTTCTCCATCAACTTAACATCTGGTTCTACGCCAAAATAGTACTTATACGACTCAACAGCCTGATTGATGAGCCAGCGTTTTCCCGATATTATTTTACAATCGAAAGCCTCAGCATAAATGCCAAAATTCGACATTCGGTAGTTTGCATCGAGAATAATTAAGTTTGAGGGCAAATCAACATCGCTAATTGGGTTAGCATCGGGCAATAAGGTAGATACAACAACATCAAATCCGCCAATTTCAGATTTGATTTTATCAATTTCCAAAACCCTACACCCAAAATCATCGGCAATGAGCTGTGCTTTAGAGTGAGTACGGTTTGAAACCGTAACCTCTGCCCCATTTTTCACTAAGCCATAAACGGCAGCCCTAGCCGCAGGGCCTGCACCAAGTATAAGACATTTCAGTCCATTCAAGTTCAAGCCCGACTCAATAAGTGAACGGGTAACACCGAAATGGTCAGTATTGTAACCCGATAATTTACCATCGGCATTAACAATTGTATTAACTCCGCCAATTAGTTTAGCATCATCGGAGATAAAATCCAGATAAGGAATCACCTCCTCTTTAAATGGAGTGGTAATGTTAGCCCCCGAAATATTCAGGTTTTTTATTATCTCAATCACATCCATACCACTTAATGCTCTGATTCGCGTATAGAATGCATCCATTCCCGACTTTTCAAAAACTGAGTTAAAAAGCTGTGGGCTTCGGCTATGAAGGATTGGTTTGCCAAAAACGGCGTAATATTTTCTTTGTGACTGGTGACTGGTGACTGGTGACATCATGCTACTAACTTCTAAAATTCTAACATCCCGCTTCCATCATCTTTAACATACTCTCAACCACGTCATAGTTCATTTGACCTGGAGCAACCTCTTTCCCTTTAATTGATGCGTAGGTAAACGGTGCACCAAGCATTGGGGCAGCCAAACGGGTGATTTTTCCAATTTCGCCCATACAAAAGGCAACTAACTTTGTGTATTTCTCATATAAACCAAGCACTCTGGAGCAATCCTCTGTACTATGAGCAGTACAAGCAATTTTAACGATATCGGCACCCGACCCAACCATTTTTTCAACTAAACGCGATAAATCCCAGTGTCCTGGAGTTTTCTCGTAGTTATGGTATGATAAAACAACCTTACAACCCTTACTATGAGCCAAATCGGCAATCTTATCGCGGTAAACCTCTGGTACATTAATATCGATATCAACACAAGTGCAACCAAACTCAATTGCCTGACTATACTTTGAGAACAAAACGTCGAAATGGTTATCGGAACGGTATGTAGCAATTGCACATTTATTCTGGCTGAAAATTGAGGAAAACTGTTCGTTGGAGAAGTCCAATAAATCCATTCTGATTTCGGCTAACGAAACATTGCTGAGATGCTTTAAAGCCTCATCGAAAGTAACATTCCCTATGGTTAAACAAATCTTTGGATGCATTTTTTTTAGTGACAAGTGACTTTTTTCAACCTTTAACTAAATAACTTTTAATCTCATTCAACGGCAACCTCTCAATTACAACATTCCCAATTCCTTTCATCAAAATAAAATCGATGGAATCGTCAACCTTTTTCTTGTCCTTGGTTAGAGCATCGAATATTTTCAAAGGATTAATGCTTGTGCAGATTGGCAGCTGAAGTTCTCGAAGCAAGTTCATCAATCGCATATAGTCGCGTTTTTCGAGCAGGCCCTTTTCCGTTGATAAACGAGCCGAAAGCTCAAGTCCAATGCTAACGCTTTGTCCGTGAGGCAAACCCGACACCTTTTCAACGGCGTGACCCCAAGTGTGACCGAGGTTCAACTTCTTACGCTCACCCTTCTCGTTTTCATCCGCAGTTACAATGTTTGCCTTAATTCGAACCGACTTTGCCAGCAAAGGAGTTATTACCTCAACATCGCATTGCATTAACTTCTCGATATTATTCTCCATAAACGCAAAGTCAGCAGCATCGGCAATTAAGCAATGCTTTACCATTTCGGCAAAACCATTGGAAAGTTCAACAACAGGCAAAGTTTTCAGCATCGATGTATCGCAGATAACAAACTTTGGCTGATTGAATGTTCCAATAATATTTTTGTATCCATCCAAATCAACTCCATTTTTGCCTCCCACGCTGGCATCGACCTGAGCAAGTAGGCTTGTAGCCACAAAGCCAAACTCCACGCCACGCATATATGTAGATGCCACAAAACCTGCAATATCGCAAACAACTCCGCCACCAATTCCAACAATAAAGGAACTTCTATCGGCTCCAGCATCAAGCAACCAACGGTAAATCTCAGAAACTGAAAGTAAATTTTTTGATGCTTCACCAGCTTTTACAACAATCTTTGGATAATTGGGGAATTTATCACCATAGAGTTTATCTACATTCTCATCGGTTATAATGTAAACACCCTTGCCAGGAATGTATTTCGATAGATTTGAAATGCTTTCCCCTACAATTATTGTCGATTCTGATATTTTGCCTTTTACTTGTATTATTTCCATTGCAATGCTTGCCTTTTGTCATTTTGAGCGAAGCGAAAAATCTAAATCTCAATTCACAGATACCTCACTTCGTTCGGCATGACAATAATTTTAATACTCAAAGTTACGTTGATTTTTTCAAATAACTCTATTTTCGTGAGCAATCAGATTCTTTTGCATTCCGACCGATTCCTCGTGGATACTTCTAAAAAGTTTTTCGAGGAACTGTGGTCGCAAGCCCGATTCCACACCTTTACTTGTAACTCGCTCCAAAACCTGATTCCAACGGGTAGATTGTAGCACATGCATTTTCTCGTTCCGTTTTACATCGGCAATTTTGCCAGCAAGCTCCATTCTGTTAGAAAGTACCCATACCAGCAAATCGTCCATAATATCAATCTCTGCCCTTAGCTCATCAAGCATTTCCAATGAAAATTTACGGGATGGAGCCTCTTCGGCTAAAATTAATTTCGACAAATCGTGGAATTGCTTTGGGGTTAACTGCTGGGCCGAATCGCTCAACGCAATTTCGGGGTAAGGATGCACTTCCACCATCAAACCATCAAAGTTCAAATCCATTGCCCGTTGGGCAACTAGTGGTACTAATTCGCTTTTTCCAGTTATGTGACTAGGGTCACATATAATTGGGAGATTTGGATAACGCATTTTTAGTTGAAGCGGAATATCCCACAAAGGTTGATTGCGGAAAACCGATTTACCCCAAATTGAAAACCCTCGATGAATTGCTCCCAACCTATAAATTCCCGCATTGTAAAGCCTGCGGATTGCACCCTCCCAAAGTTCAATATCGGGACTTAACGGATTCTTAACTAGGACGGGAATATCAACGCCCTTTAAAGCATCGGCAATTTCCTGCATTGCAAAGGGATTAGAAACCGTGCGAGCGCCAATCCAAATTAAATCTGTCCCAAATTTCAGTGCTTCGTAAACGTGCTGATGACTGCCAACCTCGGTAGAAAAAGGTAAACCTGACTCGCGTTTTACATCGCGTAACCAAGCCAAAGCCTCGTTTCCGTAACCCTGAAAGGAATTTGGAGTCGTTCGTGGCTTCCAAACCCCAGCCCGCATGTAGGAAACTGAGTTTGCGCTTTTTAAACTGTTGGCAACACACAGCAACTGCTCTGGCGACTCAGCACTGCAAGGCCCAGCAATAATTAAAGGCCCATCAGCCTTACTACCCCAACCGCTAAGCGGCTGCAATTGAGGAAGATTTTCTCTTTCCATTATCTCTTGCTTTTAACTGTTTACGCGACTCCTCGAACTGTTCCCTTATATCTACTGCACTATCAATAAAATCGGCAACTGCCAACTGATTATTTGCTGCAATACTCTGCTCTAATCTCTGTAGCTCGGCAATCATCAATCCAAGATTGCTAAGAACATTTTGCTTGTTCTGATTCACTATTGGCAGCCACATACTGGCAGGACTTTTTGCCAAACGCGAGGCAGAATCAAATCCAGTTGACGCAATATTTTCCCATTCAGGATTTTCGTGATTAACCGATTTAACAACGTTGCACAACGAGTATGCAACTAATTGAGGTAAATGCGAAACCAATCCCACAAGTCTATCGTGTTGCAGTGGCTCTATGTATTCAACTTTTGAGTTGAGTTGATGAAATAGTTCGTGAGCAACTTTAAGCGCGTAGCTCGATGAACGCTGCGGCTGACATATGTAGGTTTTACAACCAGCAAACAGGTCGGCATCAGCACCATCGAGTCCCTTTACCGATGAACCAGCCATTGGATGCGCTGCAACGAAGTTTTTCCTGTTGATATGGCTTTTGAGAGCGCTGCATATCGATGCCTTTGTGGAGCCCAAATCTATAACCACTGTCCTTTCGTCGACGTAGTCAAGAATCTCTGTAATAATTGGGATTGCAACATCAACGGGAGTGGCAACAACAATGATATTTGCGTACGCAATAGCATCGTGCAAACTCCACTCAACATCCACCATTCCTTGCTGAATGGCCTGTTCAACACTATTTTTATTGGTATCGACACCAGCAACTAGTCCAACTTTTCCGTGAAGACCTAGTCCAATGGAACAGCCCATTTGGCCAGTTCCTACAATTGCTAAACTTTTTTTACTTAAATCCATAGTATTAATTTTTAATTGGTTGAATTTTTATTGATAAAATTTCCTGTGCTGTAAACTCCAATAACTCTCAGGTAATTGGTATGATTTTTTAGCGATTTAAGAGCAAGGTTGAAATCGTCGATATGGCGGAATACCACATCGGCGTGAAAGTAGTACTCCCAGCATTGACCTACCTGAGGTAACGAGTGTAGCATCGTTAAATTGATGCCGTAACGCGAAAAAGATTGTAGTGCATTCTGCAAACTTCCCGATTTGTGAGGCAAGGCAAATGCAATGCTGGCTTTGTTTGTTTTTATCTGAGTGTCGTTGTTTTGTTCTGGCGAAAGCACCATAAAGCGGGTGTAATTGGCCTTGTTGGATTCAATGCTTGGAGCAATAATCTCCAAACCGTACTCCTTTGCAGCCTCAACGCTACCAATTGCGGCAACACCAGCAAGATTGTTTTCGGAAATCAACTTTGCGCTAAGCGCAGTATCGTCCGACGCAACAACCCTTAAATTCCTCCTTTGCAAAAGAAAATCGTCGCATTGCGCCAAGGCCATTGGGTGCGATTGTACCTCCAGAATTGAGTCGATAGTTTGATTGGGCAAGGCCATTAAATTCTGAACAATCCTCAGGTAAACCTCGCCAATTACAGTTAATGCAGATTCTCGTATTAGTGCGTAATTTGGTAGTATTCCTCCAACCAAAGAGTTTTCAACTGCAATAATTCCGTAACTGGTTTTGCCGCGCTCAACGGACTCAACTAATTCTTTAAAGGTTAAGCACTCAAAAATTTCTATGTCAGAACCAAAAAAATTCCTTGCCGCCTCCTGGTGGAAAGCCCCACGCACACCTTGTATTGCTACTTTTTTTCTCATACTATTATTATGTATTCCAATTGATTTCAACAAAAAAGGCCCCATCTCTGGGACCTCTGCATTTATCTTACCTTCTTTATCTGCACAATGCTATCAGTCCCCATATTTGCTGCGGAAATAGAAATAAAAAAAGTAATATGATTGACTGAATTTGCTCATTGCTGTTGTCTGTTTTGGGTTATCCGTTTTCCGTTATGTGTTAAAACAAAAAGCCCCGATTTCTCGGGGCTTGATTTATTCTGTGCTATTCTAGTTCTTCATTATACACACAATTACCAAGCCCCCACTTTGCTAAAGTAGAAGTAAAAGCCTGCGTAAAAGTATGAACTAAAATTTGCCATTGTTCCTTGTTTTTCGACTTACAATTTTAAATGGTTTATGCGAAAAATCCAAATAATCATCAAAATTAAATTGTAAAAAAATGATTTTCAACCCATTAAAAGATTGCAGTTTAATATCAACTATGTAATTGTTAATATTGATTAAAATACGACATTTGCAGTCGATTCGCACACAAAAAATGGCTCGAATACTTATACTTGACAACTACGACTCGTTCACCTTCAACCTAGTGCACTATGTTGAAGAGTTCTGTATGCATCAGGTTGATGTTTTCCGCAACGACCAAATACTGGTTGAAGATGTGGCAAGTTACGATGGCATAATTCTTTCTCCAGGGCCAGGAATTCCCTGCGAAGCCGGAAATCTATTACCTATTATAAAGGAATACTCTCAAACAAAACGAATACTTGGTGTTTGCTTAGGACAGCAGGCTATTGCAGAAGTTTTTGGTGGTTCGCTACTTAACCTAAGCACTGTTTACCACGGAATAGCAACAAAGATGGAAGTGCTAGAACCTGTACATTACCTTTTTGGCAATATTCCCAAGCAGTTTGAGGCTGGAAGGTATCACTCCTGGGTTGTAAATCCTGAAACGCTTCCGGAATGTTTAAGAATTACCGCAACGGACGAAAGCGGTCAAATAATGGCCCTATGCCATAACGTTCTGGATGTATGTGGCGTGCAATTCCACCCGGAATCAATCCTAACTCCGAATGGAAAACAGATGATTTTTAACTGGCTATCTAGATTTTAGGCTTTCTTTAACTGTTCAATCACCGACAAAGGATTATCGGCCTTGAACACTGCATTACCTGCTACAAGAACATTAGCACCTGCTTTATATAATTGACCTGCATTGTGTGTATCAACACCACCGTCAACCTGAATTAGGGTATCTAGTTTACGAGCATCAATCATTGCCCTTAAGCGTTCAATTTTACTGTATGTATTCTGAATAAATTTTTGTCCACCAAATCCAGGATTAACGGACATCAAAAGAACCATATCGGTCTCCTCCAAAATGTCGGACAATACCTCCACTGGTGTATGAGGATTGAGCGAAACACCCGCCTTCATCCCAAGTTTGCGAATTTGGCTTAATGTTCTATGCAGATGAGTGCAAGCCTCATAGTGAACGGTAAGCCAATCGGCACCAGCATCGCGGAAGCGCTCCAAGTAACGGTCGGGGTCAACAATCATCAAATGAACATCAAGGGGCTTTTTGGCCAAACTTTTAATGCGCTCCACCACAGGAAATCCAAACGAGATATTTGGAACAAAAACACCATCCATAATATCGAGGTGGAACCAATCGGCCTGACTCTTATTAATCATTTCGATATCGCAGGAAAGATTTGCAAAATCGGCTGAGAGCATTGATGGAGCTACAAGATGATTCATACGCTTTGTTGATTGTTGTTTATAAAGAATGATGGTGTAAAGGTAAGTTATTTGAGAGAATTCTAAAATTATTTGTGGAGGAATGGAGTGTTGGAGTGTTGCGAAACAAAAACAAGTAACCAATCACTGGTTACTTGTCACTATATATTTTTTTAACTAGCCTAAATAACTCTTGAGAATCTTGCTGCGAGTTGCCTGCTTTAAGCGTTTTAACGCTTTTTCCTTGATTTGTCGAACTCGCTCGCGGGTCAAGTCAAACTCCTCCCCAATTTCTTCTAGGGTGTGAGGATGCTTGCCATTAAGCCCAAAATACAAACGAATAATATTGGCCTCGCGTGGTGTTAAAGTGGCAAGGGCGCGTTCAATCTCGCGGCGCAAACTCTCGTTTAGTAATCCTCTATCGGGTTGTGGTGAATCAGGCGAAAGAATTACATCGTACATATTCCCATCCTCATCCTGAGTTAACGGTGCATCCATGGAAATGTGTCGGCTATTGCTTCTTAGTGCCTCCTTAATATCATCGGGAGCGAGTTCCAGTGTTTCGGACAGTTCACCGATTGTGGGTTCGCGCTCAAACTTCTGCTCAAGTTCAGTTAATGCGCGGTTCACCTTATTTATAGAGCCAATTTTATTAAGGGGAAGTTTTACTATACGAGCTTGCTCTGCCAATGCTTGCAGGATAGATTGACGAATCCACCACACAGCATAGGAGATAAATTTGAAGCCACGGGTTTCGTCGAAACGCTGAGCAGCCTTAATTAATCCAACGTTACCCTCGTTAATGAGGTCGGGTAAACTTAATCCCTGATTCTGATACTGCTTGGCCACCGATACCACAAAACGTAAATTTGCCTTCACCAACTTAGCCATAGCATCCTCGTCGCCTTCCTTAAGCTTGCGAGCGAGGTTAACCTCCTCGTCGGCTGTGAGCAAATCAACTTTGCCGATTTCGTGCAAGTACTTATCGAGCGAAACCGCCTCGCGATTAGTTACTTGCTTAATAATCTTTAATTGCCTCATAAGTCAGAATCAGCTATTAAATAAGGCTTGAATATATATACATTTATCAAAAAAAAATATTTTTTTTAATATTTTTTAACAATCCATTAAACCAAGTAAACAAAAAAGTCTCTAAAAGGGTTTTGTTCATTGGTATTCATTTCAACAAGTGTTTAAATTCAATTTGACAAAACTCATAAATAAAGAGACTAAACTCAACTAAACAAAAGATAAAAAAAGGATTTTTCATTGAAAAAGATAGAAACTAAACAGCCATTAGGAGTAAAACACTTTTATACAATAGTTTTTTTCATTAATTTTACTTGAAAAATAATATTTAACTATATTTGCATTGATTTTCGAAGAGTTCTCCAACCTCTTTTTCGATTCAAAAACAATCAACTCATTTTTCATTTGTCTTTAAAATCAACAAGTAACATACTTCAATTTAGATAATTTATGTACGATATTCTCGAACTCAACAAAAAGCTACTTCCTGAGCTTAAGGAGATAGCTAAAGAACTAGACATTAAGAAAGCCGAAACCTTAAAGAAGCAAGACCTTATTTACAGGATTCTCGACCAACAAGCAATTAACGCAT
Source organism: Bacteroidota bacterium (assembly GCA_029560875.1). Classification (GTDB taxonomy): domain Bacteria; phylum Bacteroidota; class Bacteroidia; order Bacteroidales; family Tenuifilaceae; genus SB25. The sequence continues at coordinate 112,177 of JAKQKB010000089.1, forward strand.
CGCTTGAGGATAAAAGCAAAGGTAAGGAGCGCAAACCAGAGGTAAAGAAGGAACGACCTGAGAAAATTATCCAAAAGCCCGCTGAGAAATTCACTCCTAAACCTATCGAAAAGCCCGTTCAGGCAGAGCGTCCAAGTCAACCCGAAAAAAGTATAGAAAAGCCTGTCGAAACAAAAGAACCTCAGCCAACGCCTACCGAAAGATTCGATAATTCCGAAAAGTCCAAACGTCAACGTTTCACAAGAGGGAAGGATGTGCGAAAGGAGTACTCTAGCAGCAACTTTCGAAACGAACAAAATCAAGATAAGCCTGTTCAACTTCAACAAACGCAGCCGCAACAACAAAGGAAAGAGGGACCTTCAATTACTTTCAATAAGAAAACCGTTCCACTTCCCGAGGTTGACTTAGATTCACGCTTTGAGCAAACCTCTGTTGCCGATGATAATTATTCCGAGGTTCATGATGAAGTGGTTGAGGTAAAAGCTGAAGTTGCCATTGAGCAAACACAAGATAACATTGCAAATACCGAAGCACCTCAGCAATCTGCGGAAACTTCACCTGAAGTAGAACAACAGCAAACCCCTAGAGATTTTGGTCAACGTAAAACATTTGAACGTCGTACCAATAACGACAGGTTTGAGTTCGAAGGCATTGTATCGACTACAGGTGTACTTGAGATTATGCCCGATGGTTACGGTTTCCTTCGCTCATCGGATTACAACTACTTAAGTTCCCCCGATGATGTTTACGTTTCGCAATCGCAAATCAAACTATTTGGACTTAAAACAGGCGATACTGTTACAGGAACAATCCGTCCACCAAAGGAGGGCGAAAAATATTTCCCTTTAATTAAGGTTATGCATATCAATGGTCGCGACCCAGAATTTATAAGGGATAGAGTACCATTCGACTATTTAACACCACTATTCCCTAACGAGAAATTCAAGTTGATTGGCAATAATACAAACTTACTATCGGCTAGGATTGTGGATATGTTTGCACCAATTGGTAAAGGTCAACGTGGACTAATTGTTGCTCAACCTAAAACAGGTAAAACAATACTTCTAAAAGATATTGCCAACTCAATTGCAGCTAACCATCCTGAGGTTTATATGATTGTTCTTCTTATAGATGAACGCCCCGAGGAGGTTACCGATATGGCACGCAGCGTAAATGCCGAGGTTATTTCATCAACCTTCGACGAGCCTGCAGAGCGTCACGTTCGTGTTGCAAACATCGTTCTGGAGAAAGCCAAAAGGCTTGTGGAGTGCGGTCACGATGTGGTTATTCTGCTCGACTCAATTACTCGTCTGGCACGTGCGTTTAACACTGTACAACCAGCATCGGGTAAAGTTCTATCTGGTGGTGTTGATGCTAACGCATTGCAAAAGCCAAAACGTTTCTTTGGTGCAGCCCGTAACATCGAGAATGGTGGTTCGTTAACTATTCTTGCAACTGCACTTACTGAGACTGGTAGTAAAATGGACGAAGTTATCTTTGAAGAATTCAAGGGTACAGGTAATATGGAGTTGCAGTTGGACCGTAAACTATCCAACAAACGTATTTTCCCTTCGGTGGATATTACTGCATCGAGCACACGCCGCGAGGATTTGCTGCTTGATAAGGAGAAACTTCAGAAGATTTGGATTCTACGCAACTACCTAACCGATATGAACTCGGTTGAAGCAATGGAATTCCTAAGGGATAGGCTTGTAAAAACAGCCACCAACGAGGATTTCCTTTGGTCGATGAACTCGGATTTTTAGTTAAGTTATTGGGTTATTAAGTTACTAGGTTATTAAGTTATTACATCACTCAATTTCTTAATCACCTAATAACTTAGTAACCCAACAATAGATATGCAAAAATATATTACTTTTGCAATCTCTACGGGGCTGACGTGGTTTTGACAGCGAGTAGAATGGGTTTGTAAGCATGTCGAGCGTTGTGAGGCTGGCTCGTAAATCTCAGGACACAAAATTTTAAACGGCGAATCTAATTACGCTCTTGCTGCTTAATTTTGCTAAGCAAAATGGCTTAATCCCTGCGCCTAGGTGTGCGGGGACGAGATGTTCCGCTGGAAATTCCGCCCTATTGTTTCCAGCATACGGAGCACCGACTAAACGGGGATAGCCAGAACGACGCCTTTAAGTTCTGGTGAAATAACAAAGGATAAGGATTAGCTTGGTTGCTTTTCACCGGACTAGTCCCGACAATTAAGAAAAGCTAAGCATGTAGAAAGCAAGCTGGTTCCTTGTTTGGACGAGGGTTCGATCCCCTCCAGCTCCACTGACCTAAAAAACAATTAAATTCAAAAAACCTCAATGTATTGACACATTGAGGTTTTTTATTTATATTTGATTTCAAAATGATTCAAAATAGTTCATTCTGTATTGTCCAAATCAGTTACCTCGGAATATTAACCATGAAAAGGTAACCGAATTATATTATAAAACTCTTTGTATCATTAACATAAACAATGTTTATTGTGAGAAATCTTAAAATATATGTAATAATCTCATATATAAGAAAGTACTTACCCTTCTTACCTATACCTTATGTAACATTGATCTATATTGAGTTTCAAGCGGGTAATTGTGTTTAAATTTTTAATTACCCATGTTACCCGAAAAACATCTATGTAACTGAATGGCTGAATCATAAGAAGGTAACTTAATATTTTTACTATGAAAAGAGCAGACACCTACTCGGTATTATTTTTCATTAGAAAGGAAAAGAAGAATAGCAAAGGGAAAGTTCCTATCTATATGAGAATTACAATTAATGGTAAACATTCAGAGATTAGCACAAAGCAATGGATAGAAGCAGAACGATGGAATAGTGCAGGTGCTGTTAAAGGAAATAAATCTGATGCTGACTCTATCAACAAGACAATAGAATCACTCAGGAGCAAAGCCTGGAGTATATATATGCAGTTACAGGATAGATACCAGTATGTAACCGCGGAGATGTTAAAGGAGCATTTCAATAAGCAAAATGTTGAGAGAAAAAAACTTTGTGAAATTTTCCATGAACACAATCAAAAGGTTAATGCTTTAATTGGGATTGATTATGCAAAATCAACGGCCAAAAGATTTGAAACCACCCTAAACCATGTTTACGAGTTTCTTAAATATAAATTCAAAAAAGAGGATATTGAGTTAATCCAACTACAATATAACTTCATAGAAGATTTCGAGCAATATTTAAAAACGGAGAAGAACTGCAATCACAACTCTGCATTGAAGTATGTTAAACTGGTAAGAAAGGTTGTGAATATTGCTGTAAAGAATGACTGGTTGATTAAAGACCCATTTGCAAAATATAAAGCGAAGTTCAAAGAAGTTGAGAGAGGATTCTTGACAGAGGAGGAACTTAATTTATTGATAAACAAAGAAATTACAAACGAACGACTATCCATTGTAAAAGATATATTTATTTTTCAATGTTTTACAAGTCTGTCTGATATAGACATAAAGAACCTCGATATAAGTAAAATTCAAGTTGACGAAAAAGGTGAAAAGTGGATAATCTCAAAAAGAGAAAAAACAGGAACAGATTCAAACATACCTCTTCTCCCAATTCCTTTACAACTTATTGAAAAATATCAAACTAGACCTGACTCAGAAATAAGAAAAACAATTTTTCCGTTTCGGAGTAACCAGAAAATGAATGCTTACTTAAAAGAAATTGCGACAATCTGTGGTATAAACAAAAAATTAACCACACACATCGCAAGACACACTTTTGCAACAACTGTAACATTGCTTAACGATGTACCAATTGAATCCGTATCGAAAATGATGGGACATAAAAACATTCGAACAACTCAGATTTACGGAAAAATTGTAGACCAGAAAGTTGGAAATGATATGAGAAAACTTAAAACAAAACTATATGAAAGTCAATTATAGGATAGTGAATCTAGTTGTTTTTTCGATAATAGTCTTTAGCATACAACAAAGTGAACTACTAACAATAAAGAGGTTTTATACAATTTTAACTGTCATAGCTGCCTTTTTGATGTCAGGAATATTGTTTAAACTTCCTATCACTTACAAACTAGCCAAAGCTATTGATAATCTTTTTGATGCAAAAGACATAAAGCTGTATGAAGACTTTGTGAAATTAATTACACTGGGAACAGTCTCTTTATTATTGTTGCTGTTTCCTCTAAGATTGTTTTTAAATTATGATACAATAATTCTCTTTTTAGTTATTATAACTTCTCTATTTCTTTTAGCTTACTCATTGATAACAACCTATTTAATTATCAGTACCAAAAGCATCTTCTACAAAGACACTTCAAGAAAAATAATGACTCAACCGTTTGAGTATATCTGCAGCAATGAACTTCATTATTTCATTACTAAAAAAAGTCCAGATAATCAGATAGTCTCAGAACTTATGAATTACAACTATTCATTAGAACAAAGAAAAAACATTAAAATTATTGACTCCAGTAACGAAGCATTTCTTGGTGAACTATTTTTGCCAGACCAAAAAACAATCATTGCTACTCTTTTTATATTGATAGACAAGGCGTTTTTAGATAAAAATAGAAAAATATTTAAGGATAAAGTATCAAATCATATTTTCAAGATAATTACAAAAGTAAATGGTTTTGATAAAGATTCCTTAAAGACTACTTTTAACAATGTCAAAAGTCAATCTAAATACTATGATTCTTGCAAAATGATTATAGAATCTTTAAAATCGGATAAAAAAAGGGAAATAGATGATTACAAGAATTACAGGGAAATATCCAACAAACTTCTTAATGAATTTAACGCTTCAAAGTGCTTGCAGATTTCTGATGATAAACATGAGCAGTTTATTTTACTATGTATTTTATACTTCGCGGTGGTAAGAGATAAGAATCTGAATCCACTAATACCAGAAGAAATAAATCCAAACACTTCAATAGAGTTAAAAAATATTTTAAAAAGTTTACTTCAATAACACTCTCACCTATTGTTTCTTGCAATGGTTTTCGGCAATTGTCGGAAACCATTGTGTTTTTTACATAACATACATTTGATCTCAAATCAAATTAAATCATTTCAACTATGAATGTAGAGTTAGTGACAAAGGATGATTTGAGATCACTTGAGTCAAATCTGCTCAACAAGGTTGAGCAACTAATTAAAGGAAAGGCTTCTGAATACCAAAGGAGATGGTATAAAACAAAGGATCTGGAGGAACTTTTTGGAATCTCCAAAGGCAAACAGCAGGATCTTCGAAATAAAAATGTTCTTCCATTCACTAAAATAGGAGTAACAATATACTATTCCGTTGAAGATATTGAAAGAATTCTGGAAGATAATAAATCCGCTATCTAGTTATGAGTGAGCATCTAGTTTCATTTTTCGAGTCTGTCCTTTCAAAGCAGAAAGAAGCAGACATCCCGATAGAAGCACTAATATTTGATATTAAGAACGGGAAATATGCAAAACAAATATTCAAAATAAGAGCCGAGTCGGATAAACGAGAAAGAGAGAATCAAAAGAAAAAACTACCTGCGTCAACAATAAGTTGCACAACAAAGGGTTCACATAAAGCTTCAGATGTTAATACGCATTCGGGATTGCTACAAGTTGACATTGATGAAGTGAATCCTAGCGAAGCTCTCAACTTAAAAGTGGAATTAGCCAAAGATCCGTACATCTACTCATGCTTCCTATCCCCTAGCGAAAAACTGAAAAGTATAATTCGAATTGTACCAGACATTAAACTTCAGACATTACAGGCCGAATCTGCTGCAACTTATTTCAAGGAAAGATATAAAGTTAATATCGATAAGGCATGTAAGGATATTACGAGGATGATGTATGTTTCATATGACAAAGACCTGTATTACAATCCAGACTCGGTAGTTTTTGACAAAACACTTATTTCTCAACCAAGAACCATTAACTTTAATCAACAACAGTTAGATGCAGTTTTTATAATAGAGGAGATTGAGAAAAAGAAAACTGACATTACTGGAAACTACGAGGATTGGATTAAGATTATATTTTCATTAATTCAAATTTTTGGAAATGAATGCAAGGAATATATACATAGAGTAAGTTCATACTATAGTGGTTACTCATATCTTGATACAGAAAAGCAGATTAATGCTTGTTTAAGTTCGACGAGTCAGGGAATAACAGGAAGTACATTTTTCCATTATGCAAAAAAACACGGTTTTATATTAAGGGGTGTTCCTGTTGAGAATAGTGAGGCAAAACAGCCATCTCAGATATCAAGAATTAAAAGGTATATTCAAAGTAAGTATGATACAAGATTCAATAGCGTAAGTCTTGAACTAGAGTTTAAAAGGAAACAGGACTTTATATACTCGCCACTTAATGAAAACTCGCTCTTAATTGAACTCTTAGAAAATGGGTACAATATTAGTGCAAGCACTTTTTATGCCCTACTTAAATCGGACTTTATTAGAACCTATGACCCATTTGAAGAATATTTTCAGCATTTAAGCCCATGGGATGGGACTGATTACATTGAGAAATTGGCAAGTTCTATTAAAGCGAAAGATCAGAAATCGTTTAACAACCATTTCAAAAAGTGGCTTGTTAGAGTGGTTGCTTGCGCTTTACAATCCGACTTTTACAACAAACAAGCCTTAATTCTAATCGGCGAGCAACAAAATACTGGAAAATCAACCTGGTGTCGTTTCTTATGTCCTCCTTCTTTGAATAAATACATTGCTGAAAATATATCAACAGATAAGGATTCAAGAATACTTCTAGCAAAAAACCTTCTCATTAACCTTGATGAACTTGCATTAATGGGTAAAAGCGATTTGAACTCACTAAAGGCCTACTTCAGCAAAACAATGATTAATGAAAGATTACCCTGGGGGAAAACTGCATCGATTATTACAAGAAGATGCAGTTTTGTTGGAAGTACCAACCAGAACGAATTCCTTAATGACGAAACAGGTTCTGTCCGATGGTTATGTTTCGAGATTAATGCTATAGACTGGGAATACAAGACCAATATTGATATTAATAAGGTCTATGCTCAAGCATACTATCTTTTCAAGAGTAACACCTTCAATTATAATTTGACTAAAGAAGAAATCAAGGAAAATGAAAAAAGAAACAAGGAATATCAAATGATAACGATTGAGCGTGAACTAATTGAAAAGTACATTGAATTGGGTAAAATTGAGAGAGGATTCTACACTGCAACCGATATTGTATTGAAATTAAATGAGTTAACAAATAGACAGTTCAGTTTGAGCCATATTCATATAGGGAAAGCATTAAAAATGTTGGGGTATGAAAGAGTTAAGCAAAGGAGTGTGTATGGTTATATCATTAACCAACGCTAAGACAAAAAAATCCCTCTTAAGGTAGCGGAAGGGTTACGGCGAGATAGTGGCTTTGTAAGCCTTTCTCGATTTTCTCGCTTCGCTTGAAAATGGATTTGCTCACTTCGTTCGCAAATAAAGAATTAAGGAAATGGCTGTAGTCAAAAGAACTAAGATATTCAGGGTAAGGCTTTCTTTTTCGGAAAACGCTTTAATAAAGAGAAAAGCAAAAGAAGCAGGCAGAACTCAGTCCAGATTTGTAAGAGAGGCTGCTTTAGGGGTAGAGATAAAGCCTAAGCATTTTTCAGAGGAAGAAAAGGCACTTTATAAAACGTTAGTAGGGTTGGCCAATAACATTAACCAAATCGCAAAGCGATATAATGTTGGTGATAGAATGTACATAGAACTCGATAAAGTTCTGGTTGAAATTAAAATTTTAGTTCAAAGATTAATTAGCAATGGTAGGTAAAACTAGAACTGGTTCAGGATTTAAGAGGGTTGTATACTACAATTTCGAGAAGGAGAAAAACTCTGAAATCCTATTTTCTAACGGCCTCGTTAGTAGCGAACCGCAAGGTCTTATTCAGGAGTTTGAGGCTATTCGTAGCGAAAACCCTAACATTTCGAAACCAGCATGGCACACTTCACTTTCTTTTGCAAAGGAGGACAATATTACAAACGATAAAATGGCTGAAATAGCCCAACGATTTATGGAAAAAGCGGGCTTTACTAAAGATAATAACCAATTTTTTGTTGTTAAACACAACGATGCAGGACATACTCATTGCCATATAGTTGCCAATAGAGTCGGATTTGATGGAAGGGCTGTTAGTGACTCCTTCTTTAAATCAAAATCGGTTCAATGGGCAAAGGAATTAGAAAAGGAATATGGACTTACTTCGGTTCAGGAAAAAGCAAAAGTCAGAAAGGTTGAAAAAACAAAAGAGTTTATACCTGATAAAGAATTCTTAAAGGAAACTATCGCTAAAACTCTAGAGAGCAAAGGCATTGCTTCTTTGGAAGAGCTATCTCTAAAACTAAGGGAGAAAGGTGTTGAAATGGAAATACTCAAACACTCCAAAACGGGTAAAGAGTATGGGGTAAACTTCAAGATAGGTGGTAATGCCTATAAAGGTTCTGACCTAGGAAAGAAATTTGCTTACAAGGCTCTTTATAGTAACCTAAGTCCAACTTTAAAAATAGTTACAAAAATTATAAGTAAAGGAATTTCACATGGACTATAAAACCTAAACAAAATGACAAACGAGGAAAAAACATTAGCTGCCATTGAGGAGATTGGAAATCAACTTAATGAATTGAAGAAAACGTTAAATCAGCCTAAAGAAAAGGTTGAAATAGATTTAACACCAATAGCCAGAAAAATGGTTGAAATTGAAAACAGCATCAAGGATATAAGAAACAATGGGTATTTGGATGATCCTGCAATAAGGCATATTGATGATATTTTGATTCAAATAGGCAGTTTTATTGAACGAAAACAAAAGGAAACCATACATCGTGTAGTAGAAATTAAACAATCCCATTGGTGGATTATTAGTATAGCCAGTTACTTTATTCTGAGTTTCGTAATATGCTTTTGGTTGGTGCAAAAAAATATTGGCCTCAATGAAATAATTGAAAGTAAGGATGCCAATGATTTCAAGTACAGATATTTGAAATTGAAAGGCTATGAACTAAACGATTTGCGGAAAGAAATTAGAAATACAACAGAGTTGATACAATCAATGGACTACCATTACTCCAAGAAGAAGGATGAAATCCAAAACTATGTTATAAAGCGAGAAGAAGAACTGAGACAACTTTTTGAGGCCAACGAGATTGCAAAACAGAAGGAGATTGAAGCTAGAAAAGCTAAAGCCGATGCTCAAGAACTAAATCGCAGAATAAACAATTAACAGATAATCAGGCAGAACTCAATGCTTAACCTAAGCGGTTAAGCATTTTTAATATCATATTATTTTGAATATTGTCAATAACATAAATACTGGCAATACTATAAATATTAAAACATAAACTTTTTTACTACTTTTAAACCTTACAAAGTTCATATACTATAATTCTGATTTTAAGATGTTTGAACAAACCTTTAAGAATATTGACGACATACTCCACAAAGATGCGGGATGCAGTAGTGAGTTAGATTATGTGGAGCAGACCTCTTGGATATTATTTCTTAAGTACCTCGATGACTTTGAGAAAGATAAAAAGACTGCAGCCGAGTTAACAGGAAAAAGCTACACCCCAATAATTGCACCTGAATTTCAATGGAATGTTTGGGCTATGCCAAAGAACGGTGACGGCAAACTTGACCATCACAAAGCCTTAACTGGCGATGATTTAAAGGATTTTGTTGACCATAAACTATTCCCTTACCTTAAAAAATTTAAGGTTCAGGCAGAAAGTGCAAACACCATTGAGTATAAAGTTGGGGAGATTTTTAGCGAATTGAAAAACCGCTTGCAGAGTGGTTACAATTTGCGTGAGGTGATTAACCGAATTGATGAACTACGCTTTAGAACTCACGCTGAGAAGCACGAGATGAGCCACCTGTACGAGTCCAAAATACAGAATATGGGAAATGCTGGGCGCAATGGTGGCGAATACTACACCCCACGCCCACTGATTAAAACAATAGTAAAAGTAGTTGCTCCCAAAATAGGCGATACTATTTACGATGGAGCAGTTGGTAGCGCAGGCTTCCTTTGCGAAGCATTTGATTATCTAAAGAACAGTAAAAGCCTAACCACTAAGGATGTTGAAATATTACAGAAGAAAACCTTTTACGGTAAGGAGAAAAAATCATTGGCCTATATAATTGGCACAATGAATATGATTCTGCACGGAGTTGAAGCACCAAACATTGTACATACCAATACACTTGCAGAAAATCTTGCCGATATACAGGAAAAAGACCGTTACGATGTTGTACTGGCCAACCCACCATTTGGAGGCAAGGAACGTGCCGAGGTACAGCAAAACTTTCCAATTAAAACAGGCGAAACAGCAAGTTTATTCTTACAGCACTTTATAAAGATTCTTAAAGCGGGAGGCAAGGCTGGTGTAGTAATTAAAAACACATTCCTAAGCAATACCGATAACGCAACCGTTGCAATCCGCAAGCAATTACTGGAGAGTTGCAACCTACACACAGTTTTAGATTTACCAGGAGGAGTATTCTCTGGCGCAGGGGTAAAAACCGTTGTACTTTTCTTTGAGAAGGGTGAGCCAACCAAAAAGGTTTGGTACTACCAGCTTAATTTAGACCGTAACCTTGGAAAAACTAACCCTTTAAACGAAAACGACCTTGCTGAGTTTGTTAACCTTCAAAAAACATTTGCTGATAGCCCTAATTCTTGGAGAATTAACATAAAGGATATTGACCAAACAACACTTGACCTTAGCTTAAAGAACCCATGCAAAAAGGAAGAGGTTGCTTTACGCTCTCCTAAGGCTATTTTAGAGGAAATAAATGCATTAGATAAAGAAAGTGTTGAAATCCTAAACTCAATTTCTGAATTATTATGAAACAAGGCTGGGAAATAAAGAAGTTGGGAGAGTTGTGCACTATAAAAGGCAGAATAGGGTATCGTGGTTATACCAAACAAGATCTTGTTTCAAAAGGAGAAGGTGCAATTACTTTAAGCCCATCAAATATTGTTAATTGCAAACTTCAATTTAATAATAGCACTTATATTTCATGGTTTAAATACAATGAATCGCCAGAGATCAAAATAAATATTGGAGATATAATATATTGCAAAACAGCGTCTATTGGTAAATTAGCACTAGTTGAGTATTTGCCCGAGATGGCTACAATAAATCCTCAATTTGTCGTTTTTAAAGAGCTTAAGTGCTTTAATAAATTTCTTTACTATGGTCTTTTGACGGAGGATTTTAAATTACAGGCGTCAGAAATTATCAGTGGCACAGCAATACCAACTTTATCACAAACTAATTTAGCCCAATTAGTAATTCCAACCCCTCCTCTCTCGGAACAACAACGCATAGTTTCCATTTTAGACCAAGCCTTTGCTGCAATTGACAAGGCCAAAGCCAATGCTGAGCAAAACCTTAAAAACACTAAGGAACTTTTTGAGAGTTATTTGCAGGGGGTGTTTGAAAAGAAAGGGGATGGTTGGGAAGAGAAAACACTTAAAAGTATCGGTATAACTCAAACTGGAACAACCCCAAAAACAACCAATAAAAATAATTATGGAGATTTTATTCCTTTCATAAAGCCTGCTGATATTGATATTTTTGGTAATGGTGAAATTAGATATGACAATGAGGGTTTGAGTGAAGAAGGATTATCAAATGGGAGAAAGATTCTCCAAGGTTCAATATTAATGGTTTGTATTGGAGCATCAATTGGTAAGGTTGGATTTACAGATAGAGATGTCTCATCAAATCAACAAATAAATGCACTAACAGTGAATACTGGTTTGCATCCTAAATTTTTTTATTATGCATTAAGAACAAAAGGCTTTTATAATCAGGTAATTATTAATTCATCGCAAGCAACACTACCTCTGCTAATAAAAAGCAAATGGGAAATTCTCAAAGTAAATTTTCCGATATCTTATTCAGAACAAAAATCAATTGTTCAAAAACTTGATGCTCTTTCAATTGAAACAAAAAGATTGGAAGCAATTTACCAACAGAAAATTAATAACTTAGAGGATTTGAAAAATAGCATATTGGATAAGGCGTTTAAGGGAGAACTATAATATGGAAGAAAACAAAAGTCTTGATAAGAAATCGCTACGTTTCCTGAAAGGTAAGCAAACCGATTGGGATGAACTATCTAAAGATTGTGTGGCATTTGCCAACGCACAGGGTGGAGATATTGTGATTGGAATAGAGGATAATGAGAAACTTCCACCAGCAGGGCAACTGGTTACAGACAAAAACCTTCCAGATGTAATTCAAAAGAATATTGTTCAAAGGACTATTAATGTAGCTATTGCTGTTACTATTGAAACAGCATCAAATAAGGCCGAATACATTAAAATCCAAGTTTTTAGAAATGCACAAACCATTGCATCAACCAGCGATGGTAAGTATTACATTCGTATTTCAGATGTTTGCCGTCCAATTCCACCTGATGAAATGGCAAGGCTTGCTGCTGAAAAGAATGCCTTTGTTTGGGAAATCCAAACAACCAAACGAATAGATAAGTCGCTTTTTGATGCAAAAAAGAAGTCAGTGTTTATCCAAGAGATAAGAAACTCTTCAAGGGTAAGTGGCTTTATCAAAGAAATGTCAGATGAAGAAATACTTGAGCATTATTTTTTCACACAAGGGAATTTTCTAACCAATCTAGGAATCCTATGGATTGGTCGCAGAAATGAGCGAGCATCATTACTATATCCGCCAGCAATACAGGTTATTCGATACGACAAGAACGACGAAAAGGTTTGGAAACTTTTACTTGACGATTATCTTCTAAATCCCAAAGAACTTTTAGAAAGGGTACTCTCAGATGTACCAGACTGGCAGGAAAGTATTGAAATATCAGAGGGGATGTTCAGGAAAAACATACCATTTTTCCCTATTGAAGTTGTGCGAGAACTAGTAGTTAATGCATTAGTTCATAGAACTTACACAACACGTGGCGATATTTTTATTAACATTTTTAACGACAGATTGGAAATACACAGCCCAGGTCGCCTGCCCTATGGTGTTACTCCTAGCAATATTTTGAGCCAGTCAATTAGGAGAAATGAGCACCTATCGAAAGTGTTTTACGATTTGGGATTAATGGAAAAAGAGGGAAGTGGATTTGATTTGGTTTATGCAAAACTATTGGGCTCGGGCAAGCCTATTCCTATTGTTGAAGAAACAGACGAACGGGTTACTGTTATTATTAAGAAGCAATTCATAAACAAAGAAGTTGTAAGACTTATGGATAAAGCAAGTTCCGATTATAGTCTAAAACAAAAAGAAATAATCACACTCGGTCTAATATCTCAACAACAATCCTATAGTGCAATCGAAATTTCTAAGATTTTAAATCAAAAAGAGGAACAAGGCTTGCGCAATTGGTTAGGACGTTTAATAGAATACGAATTAGTAATAAAATCAGGTATAGGAAAGGGCACTCAATATGCTATAAATCCTGAATTCATTCGAAAAATAAACTTCACGGGCAAAACAACCCTTAAAAATATTGAAGATTACAGACTTGAAGAGTTACTTTTTAAAGACATCAAAGCATATCCTTGTAGTGCCTTTGGCGAAATTCATAAACGAATTGGAGAAGAGATCAACAAGCATAAAGTACGCAGGTTGTTAAAAGATATGGTAGAAGCAGGCAAAATATTTGCAAAAGGGGAAAAAAGATGGATGAGGTATGCTATTGAGCAAAAACTGCTAGAAAACAAATAAAAACTCAATAGAAACTCAATAGAAACTCAACCTTTTATTTGATAATTAATCAATAGCTAATACAATTTAAATAGCAAGACATTAATAGTCAGCACTTTTTTATTTGATGGTTATTTGATAAATAAATATTCTTTTACTTTTTTATTATGAACGAAGCCGAAACCAGAGCAGAACTTATCGACCCCAAACTTAAGGAATGTGGTTGGGGGGTTGTGGAGGGTTCAAAAATCCTTCGTGAATACCCAATTACAGAAGGGCGAATTCAAACAGGTGGTGTACGTGGCAAAAAGCTCACTGCCGATTATGTTCTGGTTTACAAAGGCATTAAACTGGCTGTGGTTGAAGCCAAAAGCAATGAGTTGGAAGTTGGCGAAGGTGTTGCTCAGGCTAAACTATACGCAGAGAAGTTACATCTGGACTATACATTCGCCAGCAATGGTAAAGAAATCTATAGTATCTGCCTGAAAACAGGTAAGGAAGGAATTGTAAATACATTTCCTACTCCTGAAGAACTCTGGAACAAAACATTTGAGGAGCAAAATCAATGGCGTGATAAATTCGCCAGCATTCCTTTTGAGGATAAGAGTGGAACTTGGCAATTACGTTACTATCAGGAGATAGCCATAAATAGAACACTTGAGGCAGTTGCGCAAGATAAGCCAAGAATCCTTTTAACCCTGGCTACAGGTACAGGTAAAACAGCCATTGCCTTTCAAATATCGTGGAAACTATTTCAAACACGATGGAATCTTAAGCGTGATGGAAGCCGAAGACCACGAATCCTATTCCTTGCCGATAGAAACATTTTGGCCGACCAAGCCTACAATGCTTTTTCTGCTTTCCCCGATGATGCTTTGGTTCGCATCAAGCCAAACGAGATAAAGAAGAAAGGTGTAGTACCTACCAATGGAAGTATATTCTTTACCATTTTTCAAACCTTTATGAGCGGTACAGACAAGGAAGGGAAACCCGCACCCTACTTTGGCTCATACCCACCCGATTACTTCGACTTTATTATAATTGATGAGTGCCACCGAGGAGGCGCAAACGATGAAAGCAATTGGCGTGATATACTTGAATACTTTTCGCCTGCAGTTCAATTGGGCTTAACAGCTACTCCAAAGCGCAGAGATAATGTTGACACTTATAGATACTTTGGCGAGCCTGTTTATATCTACTCACTTAAGGAAGGAATAAACGATGGTTACCTAACTCCTTTCAAGGTAAGGCGTATTAAAACCACCATAGATGATTACATCTACACCAGCGACGACCAAATAATTGAGGGAGAAATTGAGGAGGGTAAACTTTATGTTGAAACCGATTTTAACCGAATTATAGAGATAAAAGAACGAGAGGCTAAGCGTGTAAGGATATTTATGGATGAGATAAACCAACGGGAGAAATCCATTATATTCTGTGCAACACAAGAACACGCTGCAGCAGTTCGGGATTTAGTAAATCAGTACAAAAAATCCAAGGACACGAATTATTGTGTTAGGGTAACCGCCAACGATGGAGAGATAGGCGAACAATTCTTGCGAGAATTTCAGGATAACGAAAAGTTAATACCCACAATACTTACCACATCGCAGAAACTATCTACTGGTGTTGATGCTCGCAATATTCGCAATATAATATTGATGCGCCCAATAAACTCAATGATTGAGTTTAAGCAAATTGTAGGACGTGGAACTCGCCTATTTGAAGGAAAAGAGTATTTCACAATCTATGATTTTGTTGATGCATACCATCTTTTCTCTGATCCAGAATGGGATGGAGAACCTGTTGCAGAAGAACCCTGCAGTAAGTGTGGACAGAATCCTTGCGTGTGCGAAAAGAAGCCACTCAAACCTTGCCCTATCTGTGGGCAAATACCTTGTATTTGTATTAAAGAGCCACCGCAACCATGCTATGTTTGTGGTGAAACTCCCTGTGTTTGTAATAGGAAGAAAAAGGTTAAAGTAAGACTAAGGGATGGAAAAGAGCGAGAAATACAGCATATGGTAGCCACCTCGTTTTGGAGTGCCGATGGCAAGCCAATCCCTGCAGAGGAGTTTTTGAGTAACTTATTTGGAGAACTGCCGAATCTCTTTAAAAGCGAAAGTGAACTTAGGGCAATATGGGGCAATCCTATAACAAGGAAAACGCTATTAGAGAAACTAGATGAGGCTGGATTTGGCAAAGCAGAACTATTGACGCTTCAACAGTTAATTGATGCTGAAAAAAGCGACATATTTGACGTGCTTGAGTATGTATTCAATAGCGATTTCAGACCAATTACACGAGAGGCAAGAGTTGCTGCAGCTCAGGCTACAATATTTGCCTTGCTTAACGAGAAACAAAAAGAGTTTATTGAGTTTGTTCTTAGTAAATACATAGAAACAGGAGTTGAAGAACTCGACCAGGAGAAACTTCCAATACTACTAACCAACAAGTATCAATCATTAGAAGATGCTAAGGAAGTTCTTGGTGAGGTATCTAATATCAGTGCGTTATTCATTGAGTTTCAAAAGTACTTGTATCAAGAGGGAGTGGCGTAATGTCTATAATTAATTATCTTGAACCTGATAGTAGGTGGTCTTTATGGCATTGTAAAACTCATGAAGAATTTATTGAAAAATTCTTAGTAAAAGGTAAGTTTCATGAAAATGTTCCTGAGAGTGTTGTAAAAGCATATGAAGTGGTTGAACGCATTATTGCATATAGTTTCTTTTATTATCCTCTTTTTGATGAAGCAATTGCTAAGACAACAAGAATTTTTGAGACGGCTGTTAAAATTAGATGTGAGCAACTCGGAATAAAATTTTCTACTAAAGGGCATATTCCATTACAACAATACATTAACAAACTAAAACCACATTATCCCTCATTATCAGAGGAATGGAATAGGATTAAAGTTTTAAGAAATAATCTAGCTCATTTAGATGCCCATAAGTTCATGGGGCCAATTAATAGGTTTTATGCATTTCAACATCTAATAAATAATTTGAATAGGTTATTTATTACTGAGGATTTTGCTCAAATACAAAATAAACATACCCAAGAAATTGCAGAAAAATCAGAATCCTTCTATAATGGTGTTTTTGTTCTTGAATGTGATAACAAAAGATTTTTAATAAACGGAGCAAAGCCATATAAGATGATCGTTAATGGTGATAAATCTTATAGTTACTGGATTTTCTCTCCAGTGCTAAGAGAATTCAGTAAATCGTTTAATGAATACAATATAAATAATCCAATATGTAAATATCTTCTTAATGTAGAAATATTGGATGGTTGTATTAAAGGGATCGATCTAAAGAATCAGCAAGTGGTTACTTTATCTATTACCAATAATCCTCAGGATATCCAGAATGCGAACAAGTTCATTAAGGACTATTCAAATGCTGACTCATCAGTTCAAGAGCAGTATGAATACGATACAAAAGACTTTATTACTAAAAATTATATCCAGTTTGAGTATGAGTATTTATGGCTAACATAAAACAAAAATAATAGGAATGGAATATTGTGATCAACTGAAAACCTCAGACTGGAAAAATAAAAGAAGAAGAATTCTTCAAAGAGATGATTTTATTTGTAAATCATGTAATAATCAATTTGAGAAAAATTTACAGTATGGACTAGCGTATAATTTGCAAAATAATATTGACAGAGATTTCATAAAATATAGATTAAGAAACATTGATAAAGATTTCGTCCCCCAGTATTCCGACCCAGTTTCTCTCCAAAAAGAAACAGTATTAAGAGAATTTAAAAGCATCCCAAAATTAATTTGGGTTGAATATGCGATTGATGATTTAAATGTTCAAAATATTTACACAATTAGACAAATTAATGATAATCATATAGACTCACTTTTACGATTTATTTTTGAATCCCCACAAATAGAATCTACTAATAATGTTGTCGATTTTAATTCACCTATTAGAAATCGTCTTTACAAACCTGAATTATTGAAACTTAAGAAAGATTACAAAGTTTGTTTGTCCTTCTTCTTAAATGTTCATCATTTAGTTTATAGGGATAATAAGTTAGCTTGGGAATACCCTGACGATGATTTAATAACATTGTGTTGGAAATGTCATGAGAAATTGCATGAAACAGCAAAAATACCATGGTTAGATGAGAATGGAAGTATCAAAGGAAATTTAACGCCTTGTTTCAGATGCTTTGGTGCAGGGTATTTCCCAGAATATTTACATGTCGAGAATGGACGATGTTTTAGATGCCATGGCAAGAGGTTTGAACAGTTTATGTAAGATATTAAGTTCCCTGACTATTTGGATAAGATATCAATTTTCTTATTAAGAAATCTTCTTAAAAGTTTTTGGTATATGTTTTGCATTAAGGCATTTACAAACTTTTTAAATGTTCAAAATATGCCAAAGTCCGGAGTAAGACCACCAAATGGCCCAAGTACAACCGGTAAGCCTTCTGGTGGCGGTCGTGGCAACAATCCTCCACGTCCAAAAGGAAAATAAAGTTAAAGGTCAGAGAAATCTGACCTTTTTCTATATAATAGGCTTTACAATCTATTCAGAAAAGATGAGTAGATAGAAAAGCCTAGCCATAAGGTATCAAGAGCAGGCTCCGAGCACTACATCTGCACTTGATGCTTTTAATTAATTGACTTGTATGTTGTTTTTATTTAACTTAGTATTTCAGTAACATTTCTGTTTGTCATTCTTTTAAATATCAATCACTTAATATTTAATTAATCTAAAAATTTAAATTATGGCACATCCAGAATTTCAAATTAAAACTGGCAAGGACAATCAGTTTTATTTTAATCTTACAGCAAAAAATGGCCAAGTTATCTTATCCAGTGAGGGCTATAAATCTAAAGATGGCTGCGAAAAAGGAGTAGATAGTGTTAAGAAAAATGCTCCTGATGATAAGAAGTATGAGCGCAAAGTAGCAAAAGATGGTCAGCACTTCTTTCTTCTTAAAGCAGGAAATGGTGAGCCTATAGGCAAAAGTGAAATGTATAAAACGAAAGATTCTATGGAAAATGGAATAGAATCAGTCAAAAACAATGCCCCGATTGCAGGTATACATTATCTCTAAATAACAATTTTGGCTATTGTAAAATAATCTATAGTTAATTAAAGTTTAAGGTCGGAGAAATCTGACCTTTTTCAATTTAATAGGCTTTACAATCTACTCAGAAAAGATGAGCAGATAGAAAAGCCTAGCCATAAGGTATCAAGAGCAGATTCCGTGAACTACATCTGCACTTGATGCTTTTGCTAACATTTTCATCCTGAACCGCAAAGGTAATCTCCGTTCCGCTTTTGTCAAGGGTAATACAAAGCGATGATATAGTTGTATATTTTTTGGTATCATCGCCCTTGACAAAATCTCCACTTCCGATTTTTGATGCTTAACAGGATGAAAATGAGTACCTGTATTCGATATGTTTTACTAATTTTGATATAAACTACATTTAAGAGTGTTTGAGCATGTTGATTAAATTCAATAATATAAAGCCATAATGACAAGTATTAATCCAGATTCAGACTATATAAGGGAAGTTGAGTATACTTATAAAGATGAACGATACACAGTTCGTGATAATGGAGCGATATTTAGACATCCTCGTATTGGTAAGCGATTACGTTCAGCAGATAATCAATGGACTTTTGGCATACCAAATGACAAAACTGGCTATATGGAAATAGCCTCTGTTCGAGTTCATAGAATAGTAGCATTTGCATTCCTTGGACCACCACCAAATAAAGAATATGTTGTTGACCATATAGACACTAACAAACGGAATAACAGACTAGAGAACCTAAGATGGGTTACAAAGTTGGAAAACGTTTTACTTAATCCAATTACAGCAAAACGTATTGAAATGATTTGTGGAAGTGTAGAAGCGTTTCTTTCCGACCCTTCAAAATATCGAGATAAATTTCCAGAACCCAATTACCAATGGATGTGCACAGTCAGTAAAAATGATGCACAAATAAGTCTTGAAAGGATGACTACTTGGTCAAAGAGTAATAAGCGACATTCTGGAGGTTCTTTGGGTGAATGGATTTTTAATAGAACAAACTCCCAGAATCAACAAGACGAATCGCTTCCAGATATTGCGTCAAAAACTAAAAATGCTTTACAACGTAATTGGCAAATTCCATCAGAATTTCCATGCTGCCCTCAGGAATTCACAGGAGAACCAATTTTAGCATATGCTGAAAAACTAAATGTAGGTTTAGTGTTTTGTCACAACGATCATTATACTTCTTTAGTTTCAAAGAGTGCTATTTCGGAAGATAAACAATCGCTTTTTGTGATGACTGAATCAACTGAAGGAAAAGATGCTGTAAAACCCTGGGCACTCGCAAAGATTACTTACGAAAATGGAATGTTTGTACATACAAGCCTAAATAGCTACTTTTCACAAGAAGGAGCAGAAAAACAATTTTGTTTAGAACAAGGCCTTGATTGGTCTGGAGGAGATTCAATAGATGATTTTTGTTAATAGATTTTTAATCCGTACTGCCTAAGGCAATCTCCGACTCCCATATTTCAGGGATGATGCAAAGTAATGATTTTATTGTATATTTTTATGGCATTATAGATCATAACAAACAAGGTCAAAAATTAAAACGTAAATTTGCAAATTAAACAAAAGAAATGCAGGAACAAGAAAATATCTTAAACAACGAACCTGTTGTAGAATATGAAGACGTCAATGGTAATTCAATTATGGAAAAGCCATTTGATCCGACTTTAATAAAAATTGAAACAAAAACGCCGTCACTAGATACTCTTATTAAGAGAATAAGGAGTAAAAGTGTTCAATTGAACACGGAAACTTATTTTCAACGAAAAGACGATTTGTGGGATAAAACAAAGCAAAGTAGACTAATAGAATCGATATTGATAAGATTTCCTTTGCCTGCTTTTTTCTTTGATGCAACTGATGATAATAATTGGCTTGTTGTTGATGGATTGCAAAGATTAAGCAGTATAAGAAATTTTGCTGTTGATAAAAGGCAGCCACTTTCTAACTTAGAATTCTTAACCCATTTGAATGGTGCTTATTGGGATGATTTACCAGAGAATTTACAAAGGCTAATCGAAGAATCTCAAGTAGTTATTTACAAAATTATGCCAGGAACACCTACTGATGTAAAGTTCAATATCTTTAAACGGATCAACACTGGGGGGTTAGTGCTTGAACCACAAGAGATTCGTCACGCATTATTTCAAGGTAAACCTGCAATTTTTATATACGAGCTTGCTAATACAGAAGAATTTAAAAGTGCAACTGATAACAAAATTGCTACCAACAGAATGCTCGATAGAGATTTTGTAAATAGATTTCTCAGTTTTTACTTATTGGGTGTAGACAATTATGGTTCAAAGGAATTTGGTTTAGATCTAGATTCTTATATGAGTAATGCTATGGCAGCCATATATACCAAAAGTGATACTGAACTGGAAAAGATTACATCAGATTTTAAAAGAGCTATGGTTTTGTCGAAAAAAATATTTGGTAGAGAAGCCTTCAGGAAGGTTAGAGGATATTACGACAGACTACCGCCTATCAATAAGGCGTTATTTGATGCAATCGCCACGCAGTTTGCACTATTAGACATTGATAGTTCTAATAAATTATTGCTGAACGGTAAGTTATTTAAAGAATTACTTAGCAAGGAGTTAGCGACAAATAATGAATTTTTCATGTCGGTAACAAGTGCCACTGGTGATAAGGGTAGAGCCTTATTACGTCACAATAAGGTTAATGAGCTCATTTTAAAAACAATAACGGACTAGAAAATGATAAAGAGTATTGATATAAAAAACTTCAAGTCAATCAAGGCTAAGTATTTTCCACTACGCAACTTAAATGTTCTACTTGGATTGAATGGACAGGGTAAATCATCCTTTATTCAAACCCTTCTATTGCTTAGGCAATCCGCGGACTCTCTTAGACGAGGTGCATTGAAACTGAATGGAGCTGAAATAGAAATAGGCACAACAAAAGACGCCTTATATCAGTATTGTGGGAAAAACGAAAGTCTTTCCTTTGATTTGATTTTTGATGATATACCAAATGTTTCAATGAAGTTTGATTATACGATTGGCTCTGATGTTTTCAATTTACTAGCCTCTGAGAAAAATGTATATGGAGAACCCAAAAACAAATTAGACTTTAATCAACCTTTATTTAACAATAAGTTTCAGTATTTGAATGCCAACCGCATTGAACCTCAGTCTATTCATAAGAAAAGTTATACAAATGTAGTTACTTTGGGAAATATTGGCGCATTAGGGCAATACACTGTTGACTATCTTGAGACAAGAGGTAATGAAGAAGTTGAATTTGAAAACTTAATTCATCCGAATACTGTAAGTTCGCAAAACAATCAAGGAGAGTTAATAAGGGATGCAAGATTAATAAATCAGGTAAACCTATGGATGCGTGAAATTTCTCCAGAAATTAGCATTAGTACAACTAATGTGTCATCTGATTTAGTGAAACTTGAATATGAATTTGATCAGAAGACATATGGTAAGACAAATCCTTACAAGCCAGAAAACGTAGGCTTTGGTATCTCATACTCCCTTCACATTGTTGTCGCATTACTAAAAGCAAAACGAGGGGATCTTATTATAATTGAAAACCCTGAAAGCCACGTTCACCCTAGGGGACAAGCCGAGTTAGGCCGGTTAATTTCGTTGGTTGCTCAAAATAATGTTCAATTAATTATTGAAACGCACAGCGATCATGTTTTAAATGGAATTCGTATAGGAGTTAAAGAAAATATTTCTCTTAAAGACAGAACAATATTATTCTATTTTGATAAGGTATTTGCAGATGTTGAACAGTATTCGAGGATCATCAATATTGAAATTGATGAAAAAGGAGAATTAAGTGAATACCCAAAAAATCTATTGGAAGAATGGAGTAACCAACTTTTAAAACTTTTGTAAATGGAATTAGTGTTTAACGAATTGTCTTTTCGAGAATATCAGGATGATTATGGCTTAATAAATAGTTTTATATTGCTTGGGGAACTATTCGAGAAATCCCGATTTTATGGGTATAATCATTTGCTTTTCCCTTCAAATCTGTCTGCAATTAAGGCTTGTAACAATAAGAACTTCAGTGAATGGCTAAATAATATTCCTACACCAAAAAGGAATAAGATTCTTCCGATTATCTTCAAAAGACCATTTACTGACGACTATTTAGGAGATAAAAGAGAGTCTCTAGCTTCATATTATTTTGTTTCGGAAGAATTGAAAATTAAACAAGAGTATTGCGATGGTCTTGCTACAGCTGAAATAATGGATATACCATCAATTAGCTTGTCTAATCATCAAATATGGTTAAATAACAGATTAACCATATTTAAAGAAAGTGAACATTCTCCTTTAGAATTAGAGGTGACGAATCTAGCAACGGATGAATTTTTAAACAGTGATGAATTTAGGAACTTTTCCGAGCGGATATCAACAGTAAATCTTCAACCATCACTTTTAACTTTAGATCAAAAGCATATCTCACTAAGAGATGATCACGGAAAAGATAAACTCCAAAAATTAGCAGAGCGAATGGTGAAAAACATTTATGTGAATGGTATTATTAATTCTATGCCTTTTAATAGCAAAACATCTCGTTTTATAAAATCAGTATATAAAAACGGAATTATTGAAGTTGTTATGCATTGGGAAGATGCAGGCTATGGTATGGTTATAGAAACTACAGGTCGAAATTTTAAAGAAACAAATGAGATTGCTAAAATATTAAGAGATGAATTTGATAGATAAAGATAGTCGTTAAACAATGTCATAATCCGGAGAACAACAATACATATAAACATTCTAATTTTCACCTACATAGAATTGAACAGCAGTTGTCGAGAAAGAATTTGGGTAACATGGGTAAGCCTTATTAATAGTTTTTTCAATTTAAGTGAGGTCGTTCGACCAAAAATTTTTTTTCAGTGAACTAATCGGTTACCTATAATATTTTTTAACTACAAAACCATTGAATTCATTATTATTCAAAAATATAGTTCATTCCCCTCCAGCTCCACAAAAGACTCTAACTTAAACGGTTAGAGTCTTTTGTTTTCATACTCCTAAAATTTACCGAATTTGTTTGGCCAATCATTTATTATTGGACTAATTTGCATACAGTATTTACAGACCAAATTAATATTGCAAGCGGTTGAATTCCAGGAAGAAAAATAGCGTCACTCCTCTGTCAGTCGATAATAAAGAGTTCGATAGTATAAGGCTAACCGTTGAGGGCTTTGTTACTGCGGGATTTCCTTCGCCGGCAGGCGATTATATCGATAATGAGTTAAATCTGAAGGCGTTGCTGGTGAGGAACGAGAGTTCAACTTTCTTTGTTCAGGTTACAGGCAACTCCATGCAGGATGCCAATATTTTTGATGGAGATATTCTTGTTGTGGATAAATCCTTAAACCCCAGCAAGGATTCTATTCTGGTGTGCTTTATTGATGGGGAATTCACTGTAAAAAGGGTAAGCAAAATTGGAAAGGATTTCTTTTTAATACCTGCCAACAAGGAATTCAAACCTATTAAAATAGAGGAGGGTGCCGATTTTAGGCTTTGGGGTGTTGTTACCTATGTAATCCATAAAATTCAGTAGAGCAATGTTTGCGTTGGTGGATGGAAACAACTTCTATGTTTCGTGCGAGAGGGTTTTTAACCCTGCGCTTGAGGGCAAACCTGTAGTTGTTTTATCCAATAACGATGGTTGTATTATTTCGCGTTCCAACGAGGCAAAAGCACTCGGCTTTAAAATGGCACAGCCAGTTTACCAAACTAAGGATATTATTGAAAAGCATAACGTGGCGGTATTCTCGTCGAACTATACGCTTTATGGCGATATGTCCAATAGGATGATGAAAACTCTTATGGATTTCTCGCCCGAGGTGGAGGTGTACTCTATTGATGAGGCATTCCTTAACCTTCAGGGTATTACGGTGAATTTGGATGAGTATGCCCAGCGGATAAAATCAACCATTCAGAAAAATATTGGAATTCCCGTGGGAGTAGGTATTGCCCACACCAAAACATTGGCAAAAATTGCCAATAAAATAGGGAAGAAGAGTAGCGGTTTTTTTGTGATTGACTCGGAGGAGAAACGTATTTGGGCGCTTAAAAATACTCCTATTGACGATGTTTGGGGAATTGGCTGGCAGTACTCCAAAATGCTTCAGCAGTATGGCGTTCATACTGCCTACGACTTTACAAGGCTTGCAGCTAGTTGGGTGAACCAAAAAATGACCGTGGTAGGGCAGCGTACCCTCGATGAACTGCTCGGAACGCCCTGCATATCCATTGAAACCATTGTAAAGGCAAAGAAAAACATTGCAACAACCCGTGGTTTTGGTAAAAAGATATCGGATGTTGGAATTATTTCCGAGGCCGTGGCTACCCACGCCGTACGCTGCGCCGAGAAACTCCGCAGGCAGCACTCCGTGGCCAGTTACGTAACCATATTTATACACACCGACCCATTCTCCACCACCGAAAAGTACATTTACCGAAGCGTAACAATTACCCTAGATGAGCCAAGCAACTCAAACCAAAATGTTGCGCAAGCCGCTCTTTTAGGATTAAAGAAAATTTTTATTCCAAACCAGCCATACCGAAAAACAGGAGTAATTGTTAGCGGAATTTCCTCGGAGAACTATATACAAACCAGTATTTTTAGCACTGCCGATAGGGAAAAACTCAACAAACTCTCCCAAATATCCGACAGCCTAAACTCCAAGTACGGCCGCGATAAACTAAAGTTGGCTGTGCAGGGCAGCAGCAAGGATTGGCACCTAAAGCACGAAAAACTCTCGCCCTGCTACACCACCCGCTGGAACGATTTACTAAAGGTAAAGCCCTAATTGGTAGTAAATCTCTTAAACAAAATTTTACTCTTTTTATTGGTGTTGTTTAACTATTTTATACTTTTATACAACTTCTGAGGGTTATATTGATATACTTTTAGTAAGGTTATTGTTTAAAAACCTTTAAGAGGAAAAGGATAATTAAAGTATATGGATAAGTGAGTTAGCAGCAAGGTTGAAAACATTTCGATGATACTTCATATTCATTCGTAATTTAATTCACGGAAAATAAAGACGAAGAAGAAAACAAACCCTTTTACAAAGGGTTTTAATTTTTTTGCCCACGCGCCTTGCGCCCTGCGGTCGCATTTGGGATTAAGAAACCCACCCCCAAAATAAATTATGTTAGTACTCGTCCCGTATACCTTGTCTGAACTGCTATAAATTGCTTCCTTTTATCATATGTAACTACGCTTGACTAGTTAATTTGAATGTCTAAAGGTGGAAAGTATTTAAAGATGCTTACACACAAATGTTAAATTATTTTCACATAATTTAACATTTGTGTGTGATATATATTTTTTTTATTACATTTGAACGTGATAATAACACATAATATTAACTATTAAAATTTAAATTATGAGAAAAAACAAGACTTTAGAGCAATTATCTGCTCAAAAATTTGTACAATTGTCTAATGTTAACCTAGGCATGTTGAATGGAGGTGAAGCAAAAAGTTTGACATTTATTCAAGGTGAAAATACTTACGTTACAGTAAATACAGACATTATCGGACATGAAGATAATGGTGGTACTGGTACTATTATCATAGACTGTGGTAGGTAAATTTGATAATTCTAAATTTCAGATAAGAGCGCCCTCTTATCTGAAATTTTACAAGATGCTTGAAATATGATTAATATTATTTCAGAATATGCAGATAGTTCAACAAATAAGGTTATAGATTGGCTATTGTATTATAATCATGCCTTTAACCGTATAAATGCAGACGTTTCTTTAAAATGCCAAGATATTATTATTGATAATTCTAAAATTAAAAAAAAGAAAGATATTTTATGGTTTAGGAGAGGGCGAATACAATTAAAGAATCCTTATGTTGTTTTTGAAGATGAAGAATTGGATAAGGATCTAAAAGAACAACTAACTAATGAAAAAAGAATTCTTACCGAGTATGTTTATAGAAAAATTAAATCTAATTCTAAAAGTATAGGGGATTTTTACAAAACGATTGATTTAAATAAATTAAATGTTCTTGAAAAAGCTAAAGAAACTGGGTTAAAGATTCCCCCTACATTAATTACAACCAGTAAAGAAAGCCTAGTTACATTTTTTAGAGAGCATAAAAATATTATAACAAAGGCAATTTCTGATGTTAAAGCATTTAACTATAATAGAAAGGGTTTTATTTACACCTACACATCTATGGTAGAAGATATTGAATCTCTTCCAGATGAATTTTTCCCTTCTTTATTTCAAAAAAATATTTCAAAAAAATATGAACTTCGAGTATTTTATTTAAATAAGAAATTTTATTCTATGGCTATTTTTTCTCAAAATGATTCACAAACAAAAACAGATTTTCGAAATTATAATTTTGAAAAACCTAATCGTAATGTTCCTTATAGCCTACCGCGAGTAGTGAAAGTTAAGATAAATAAACTAATGAAAGTTCTCGAACTTGAAACAGGATCATTAGATTTACTCGTTGATGAAAATGATGATTATTATTTTTTAGAAATTAATCCTGTCGGACAATACGGAATGGTCAGTTATCCATGCAATTATTATCTTGACAAGATAATTGCCGAAGAACTAATAAGAAATAAATGAACCATTTCACAAAATTGAGTTTTATTAAATATAAATATGGTTTTTTCTATATGACTTATTACTTAACAACAAAAAAAAAATCAAATAAATTGTAGAAAGAGATTAATAACAAAAAATAAACGAATGAAATGGTTTAAATTTAAAAGTAAGGGACTCCCCATATTTTATAAGTATGCAAGAATAAAATATGATACACATGAAAAAGGTTTAGCAATAAAAACCGTTTCAATTGGTTTGTACCAAACTGGTTCTTTCGAAATAAAAGGTTGTTCAAAACCTATTTCCAAATATAATATATAATGAAAAGCGGAAAATATTTTAAACTTTTTGCAAATTGCGTGCCTGTAAAGGGTGTGCAACGATCTGTAATTTATGACTTAACTAGAAATTCATTTAGTTTTATTCCAAATGAATTATACAATATTCTTACAAAATATTCTAATAAAAAAATTGATGATATAGTAAAAAGATATGGTAAGAATAATAAAGAAACTATTAATGAATATTTTGATTTTTTATTATCTAACGAATATATATTTTATTGTAATAAAAAAGAAAAAAAGAACTTTCCGAGTTTAAATTTTAAATATAATTCTCCATATATAGTTACAAATGCAATTATTGAATTGGATGAAAATTCTAATTTTGATTTTCAAAATTTATTTGAACAATTTGATTCAATTGGGAATATTGACCTTCAGCTTAAAATTATGTTTGATATAAAAATATTTGAACTTCAAGAGATATTAGACTACACAATTGACAAGAGAATAAAGTATATTGAAATATATTTACCATATATTAATTTAGAGAAAAGTTTATTAAAAGAATTTCTTGTAAAGAATTTAAGAGTATCTAAAATGATTTTTTATAATTCAACAAATGATGAAAAGAAAGTAGATATTGATCTAGCAACTGTTATATACAGTAAAAAAGACATGAAGGATGTTTCTTGTGGAAATATTAATTTTAATAATTTCTTTATTGAAATGAGTTTTTTTTGTGAATCCCTGTTTTTTAATAATTGTTTAAATCAAAAAATAGCTATTGATAGCAGAGGGTATATTAAAAATTGTTTATATATAGATGAATGTTTTGGCAATATCAACGAACATAAAATTTTAGATATTGTAAATACCGCAATTTTTCAAAAAAAATGGAAGATTAAAAAAGAAGATATAGACGGATGTAAAATATGTGAATTTAGATTTATGTGTTCTGATTGTAGGGCTTTTTTAGAAATGCCATCAAATGTATATTCCAAACCTAAATTTTGCAAGTATAATCCAATGAATTATGAAACAGAGAAGTACTTAAGGAATAATTATTAATCAATAAAGTTTTTTAGTCTCTTAAAGAAAAAATAAAGGAAGTTCATAGAGGTAATAGTTGTAATTCGAATACGTAAATGAAATTTTCAACTACTTATTTTTACAATATGAAGTTTTTGCTTTACTTAACAAATATTAAATGATGAAAAGGCAAACGTTAATTTTAATAGGTTCCTTGTTTTTTGCTCAAGTAACACTAGCTCAAATTTATGATAAAGAAAGAGTTTTCGAATTTACTTATTCTATTGAAAATAGTAAAAATGCACAAAAAGGAATCGCTTATTTAGCTTGTTCTGAAACTCAAGGAGAAGAATATTTAGAAGGACAATATTTAATAATGTGGACAACTGAGTTAAAAGATTTTATTTATGGTTCTTTTAAAATAGGAGTTGGAGAGAATACAGGTGTTGGAGAGGATAAAGATTCAATTTATTTACATCCTATGCGACAAGGAGTTTTTGGCATTTTGGAGTATAGTCCTTTTCCCATTGTCTATTTCCCTTTAAAAGAAAATAAATCATGGAAATGGAAAGTTGCTATTGGCGAACATTGGGCTAATAAATTAAAATTATCGCCCCAAGAACGCAATTATAAATACGAAGTTACAGGTGTTAAAAGTATATTATTAAATAAGAAATTCGGAAAAATTGACTGTTATGAAATACATGCAACTTCGATAAACAATAAGTTAAAAAGTAGTTTTTTAGGTTTATTTAACTTAGACTATGGTTTTGTAAAAATGACCTATAATAATGTGGATGGGAGTGTTATAATGTTTTCACTTGAAGATATAAACACATGGAAACATTATAAGGAAAAAGCTGAAAAAGAACAGAGGAATTTGTTTATTAAATATTAGACATTATATAGGTTATAATGTCTAATATTTAGGATAAGATAAAAAAGCCCACCCTCAAAAATTAAAACCCTAAACAAACTTTCTCGTTCAACACAATTCGAAAAAAGTAACATAAGGTATGAAAACAATACCAAAGTTTATTGTCACTCTTCGACGACAATAAAACCTAGCTGCTAACAAAATGTTAATTTTATTTGGGTTGATTCCGTTTACAGAGTTCATCCCTTTTACTAATTTTACTTCGGGGGATGACAATACTGGAGGTAATTCCCAAACAAAATCAACACTCGACCGTTAAATTCAATTCCAAAATCTCAAACTTTATGAAAAATTGCATAGTAATATTTATCATTCTATTGAATTCGCTTGTGGTTTACTCCCAAGGTACCTACAAAAAGGTATATAAATATGGGGAGTATAATGATAATTGGGCTATGGTAAAAACAATTTCAGGAACCTATGGCTTTATAAATAGGGAAGGGCAGGAGGTTGTTCCCTCTATTTATGCTAAGATTTATAAGTTTGGCGGGTGTGGGGTGGATTTTGTTTTGTTAAAGACTATCTCTGGGATGTATGGGCTAATTAATAAGGAGGGGAAAGAGGTTGTCCCTACAATATATGCTAGGATTGAAAAGTTCGATACAGTAATTAGCGGTGTTGCGATAGTGAAATCTATATCTGGGAATTACGGTGCCATAAATAGGGAGGGTAAGGAAATAATACCCACCGTTTACAAAAGGGATGAAGTAGTACAAAGGGCAAAAGCTTTGTAAACTTAGTGCATTCTTAGTGTGCCTTTGTGGTTTAAAACGAGTTTAATAAACCATTTATTCTTTTTGTAGAACCTTAGGATGGGATTTCACTTTTATTAATTATCCACCCTAGCCTCAATTACATTCTGAATTTCTGTGGGCACATTTGACAGGAAATTGTAGCCAGTTAATGATTCAATGGAATCGACACTTACCTTGTAGTACGTCCATGCGTTGGCTGAACAGGCCTGAGTGTTTGGCATAACTACCGCAATTACGCGGGTGTTGGTGCTTATACGGCTTAGGTCGTTGTTTCCATTGGGTAGCACAACAATAATCTTCCATGTTTTGCTAGGTACCGTTACACCTGAAGAAAGCACAGTAAATGTTCCCTCTCCGCTGGTGCCACCTTCGCCGTAGGGTCCGCCAATAATATACAGTTCGTTGCCACTATTAATTAAACTTCTACAGTAATTTTCCAGATTAGCCCAGGTTTGCTGATTGTTATTCGGCGCTTGTGGAATCATATTGGTCATAAGGAATGTGGCAGAGTTATTGGTGGTGCTAGATGTTCTATCGGCACTTGGACACATATGACCTTTGTCGAATCCGTATGTTGAATAATTAAAGTCGTATTGGGTAACCTTATACCATGTGTCGGGGAGTGTGTTATCAGGTCTGAAATCATCTTGTCTAGAGGTGCTCCCAATATCGCCAGAGTATAAATGCCAGCTGGTCCAGTTCATAGTGCGCTTTGAGTTGCTGTACGAGAGCACATACTGAGGCTTAACCATAAGGTAATTATTTGGGCTAAGAATGTTGTTAACAGCATCGCTAGGATTTCCGAGTAGCATATTATCGTTATCGTTATAGCCAGGGGTGTTCGTTAATGTTGTGAACGATGTTTCGCTTCCATACTTAGTTCCCACGCTGTTTGTGGCATACGCTCTAATGTAGTACTTAGTGCCAGCAGTTAATCCTCCAACTGAACTTGTGAAGCTTCCTAATCCTGTGCCATTGCTAGTTTTAGAATCGTCAATGGTTGGGTTTGGGCTTGTACCCCAGCAAACACCCCTTTCTGTAATTGCTGAACCACCATCAATTGCTATGCTTCCCCCGCATACGGCAGTGTTTTTTGTAATGGACGATACAGAGGAGGTTGATATTGTTGCTAGAGTTGCGCTGGTAGTAAACGGAATGTTTTCGCCGTAAGCTATTCCGTTCGAGTTTGTCGCGTAAGCTCTAACATGGTAGGTGGTACCAGGGTTGAGATTTGTTATTTGGCTTGTAAAATCGCTGCTTCCTTTTCCGTTGTCGGTTTTGTTATCGGCTATTGTAGGATTTTCCTGAGTGCTCCAGCATATCCCTTTTGAGTAGATTTCTTCGCCGCCATCGTCCTTAATTATACCTCCGCTTAAGGCTGAATTGCTTGCAATATTCTCAATACTTGCGGTCTCAATAGTTGGTTCTGTGGTTTCCTTTTTACATCCAGATTGAATAACTAAGATAAATGAGACAAGTAGAAGAATTGAGGAAAAGCGGTTTTTCATGGCACTTTGTTTTTGTTAGCACCCTCATGACTATATAGTGAGATGTGAACTTGCAAAGTTATTGGATTGAATAATAAATGCGTGGCATATTATTCCATATATAATTTGATTGACAGGTTATTACACTTTTTTATTGTTTTAATTTTGATTTATGTGCTACTAAATGGGTTTTGAGTTAGAAAAAATCTATTTATCTTTTGATTGTCAGAGGTTTGAAATAGAAAAAGCCCTTTTGGGGCTTTCGGAAGAAGAGTGGAAGAATTGCTCTAACAGTTTTTAATCAATATTGGTATTTAGGGTCTAAAAACTAATTTGGTTTTGATTTAATTTTATAGATAATCTAATGTACAATTCTCCCACCTTTCTGGTTTATACAATTCGACGCTTACACCAAAGCAAATATCCTGCCACAAATAGTATTATAAAACCAATTGAATTATAGATAAGGAAATGCTCCAGTGAAATTTTTCCATGTCCCATTAAAGCATCGTACGATAAATAGCCTTGTACATATGGATGAAAGTGTACATATTTCCAACCTCGTACTAAAACCATTCCCGATATAAACCCAACCATTCCAATTCCAAACGGAATGATAACATTGCTCCATTTTAGTGATACTAAGAACTGTATTGCAGTAATTAGTAAACTCGATATTGCCACTATCGCAATTTTTTTTGCAAAAAACAGCATAACAGGTAGGTTTAGGCTAACAAGTTCCGGAAATTTTAAACTTACTACCCATGCACCAAATACACTAAAACCAAAGTAAAGTATAAGACTTGTTGAAATTAGTAGTGCGGCAATAACCCATTTACTTAAGTAGGTGTTAAACCTGCTAACAGGGAACGAGAATAAATCTTTTAGCGATGATGCTTTGTGTTCCACATTATGAATTAAAACAGCCAAAAGAATGATATAGAACGGGAAAAATACACTACTTGCGGTGCTTAGGTTATTGTCGAGCAATGTTGCAAAGCCATTTGTTCCTGGGGCAATTAGTTTATCACCTTTGAAAAAGTAGATAAGGGTAAAGAGCGTTGAGATAAATAGCGGTGCAAGAACTGCAAGTGCCAATGCATAGGTTCTTTTATACTTCAGAATTTCAATTTTTATGCTTGTGAAATATTGTTTTATCATGGTATTTTACTTTTAGTTATTAACATTAGTTAAAGCCATAAATACATCTTCCAGATTATGCTCATGGTAGTTTAGTTTATACACGTCGACGCCTTGTTCCACTAGATACCGGTTGATTGATGCCGTTTGCTTTTCATTCTCAATGTCCAGTTCTAGTGTCGAATTATTGTTGTGGATTGCAGTAATTCCCTGTGTTTGGAGTAGTTGTTTTGCGCGGGTTACATCGCCAACCTTTAGTTCGAGTCTTTTGGAATTTGCAAGGGTTAGCTGATTTAGTGTGCCCTGAAAAACCAACTCTCCATTATGAATTAGTCCAACATGGGAGCACATCCGCTCAATTTCGGCAAGCATATGGCTTGATACAAATATTGTTATACCTTTTTCGGTGTTGAGTTTTATTAAAAGTTCACGGATTTCCTTAATCCCGTTAGGATCTAAGCCATTTGTAGGTTCGTCGAGTATTAGTAGTTCGGGGTTGTGTATTAATGCCTGTGCAATAGCAATTCTTTGCTTCATGCCAAGTGAGTATTTTTTTACAAGGCGTTTGCGGGCGTAAGTCATTCCAACGGTTTCGAGTACCTCGTCAATGCTGCTCTTGGTGGTTCCGTAGTAGCTTTGGGCTATTCTAAGGTTTTCTTCGCCCGTAAGGTGTCCGTAAAGTGTTGGTTGCTCAACAAATCGCCCAAGGCGTTTCAGAACCGAAAGCCGATTTTTAGTAACATCCTCGCCAAACAAAAAAACTGAGTCGTGCTTTGTTTGGTACAGATTAAGTAAAACCCTTATCAGTGTAGTTTTTCCTGCCCCGTTAGGACCCAAGAAACCGAATAAACTCCCCTTGGGCACACTCAAACTCACGTCTTTTAGAATTTGTGTCGACCCAATTGCAAAGGATAGATGCCTAGTTTCGATAATTGAATTATTTTCCATTGTTTTTTGAATTTTCACCAAAATTCTATTTTAGTTATGCCCATTGCAAATTAATTACACCACGGCGCTCCAATTGGGTACAAATTGTTCATTGGAAATCACAAAGCCGTTGGTACATAAAATTTGCCTGTTGGTACATCCATTTATCCAATGTGTACTTTTTGATGATTTAGATTTCCGCAAATCATAATTTTCTTACTAATTTGGCGCTATGCAAAAAATTAAGAGACGTAAACTTTATATTGCTGGTCATGTTATAGCATGGGTACTTATATCGATGCTACCATTCTATTTCAACGCAAAGACTTTACTTAGTCAGCCTAATTTTGTTATAGATTGGTATAAAGGTGTGGCCCTTAACGTTGCCCTATTCTACATTTTCTATGGTTTTATTAATCCTCGATTTTTAAATCAGAAAAAATTAGTTCAGTTTTTAGGCATTAGTGTTTTTGTGGTATTGCTGTATGGCGTGTTTAAGTATGGGCTTTTCAAGTTAAATATTTTGGATAATGGAAGTAAGGCTCCTGTAACGTACGTGAGGATATTCACAGAATCCATTGTTAATACAATATTTGCAGGATTTGCAGTTTTTCTGAGTTTGGCCGAGAGTTGGTTTTTTGCCCAGCAATATCAGCAGCAGTTGGAGAGGGAGAAACTTGAGAGCGAACTAAAGATGCTCCGATTTCAGGTTAATCCGCACTTTCTGTTTAACACGCTGAATAACATACACACGCTGGTTTATAAAAAGTCCGATGATGCTCCTAGCGCAGTTATGAAACTCTCTGGATTGATGCGTTATATGCTCTACGAATCGGATAGCGATTTTGTGCCTTTGTCAAAAGAACTGGATTACATCGGAAACTTTGTGGAACTCCAAAAATTAAGACTCGCCAATTCTGAGAATGTGAATTTTGTGGTTGATGGAGATCCCGAGAATAAAAGCATAGCACCGCTTTTATTAGTTCCATTTATTGAAAATGCCTTTAAGCACGGCGTGGTTTCGTCAAAGGAAACATTTATCGATATAAAAATTTTCATTTACAATAATTCGCTTAACTTTATTTGTCGCAACATATACAAGGATGCTGAATCGTCGGTACACAGTGGAATAGGGTTGGAGAACGTGAAAAAACGATTGTTACTTCAGTATCCCAATAAGCATAGTTTAGAGATTGATAAATCAGGCGACTTTTTTAATGTGAAACTCCAGTTGTCAATTTAGTTTTTATGAAAATTCGATGCATTGTTATAGATGATGAGCCGCTCGCCATTGAGATTATAGAATCGTACATCGAAAAGATTCCTTACGTGGAATTGGCCGGGAAATTTTCCAATGCTATTGATGCGCTTCAGTACCTAAAGTCGAACAAGGTTGACTTGATGCTTTTGGATATTCAAATGCCCGAACTTACAGGGATACAGTTGATGAAGGTTTTGGACAATCCACCCCAGGTAATTTTTACCACTGCTTACGATAACTATGCCATAAAAAGTTACGAGTTGGATGCCGTTGACTATCTGCTAAAGCCCATTGAATTTGATAGGTTCCTTAAGGCTATTGAAAAATCGTGGAAGAGAATTGAAAGGGGGCAATCTGTAGAGGTTAATAAGGTTGAACAAACTAGTTCAAAGGATACTTTTATCTTCATAAAAACAGAGCACCGTGTTCAACGGGTCGAAATATCGGAGATACTTTACATAGAAGGGATGAAGAATTACCTTAGGGTTGTTACACGAACCGATAAGTTTATGACACTCCAGAACTTTAAGAGCATATGCGAACTTTTACCTGTGAATCAGTTTATGCGTGTTCACAAATCGTTTGTAATTGCTGTTGATAAGATTGATAGCATTGAGCGAAGCCGTATAAGAATTGGGAAGCAACTAATACCCATTGGCGATACCTACAAGAAGGATTTTGACCAACTTGTCAAGGTTAAACAGGAATAGTAATTGTGAATTTAGTACCTTTATTTAGTTCGGACTTAACCTGAATTCTACCCTTAAGTTTTTCAATAAATTCTTTGCAAGTTAGGAGTCCAATGCCTGCACCCTTTTCATTATCAGTACCCCTTGTAGACACATAGCCAGCAAAAACATTCTCTACCTGTTGAGGGCTCATACCTATGCCGTAATCGACAATTGATATCTCGAGAAAACCATCGTTGATGTTTGAGTTAACATCAATCAATCCATTCTTAAAGGAGAATTTTATAGCGTTGGAAATGATGTTCCGTACTACTATGGCAATAATATCGGGGTCGGTTTCCACCATTAGTTCGTGTGGAACATTCTCGTTTATCCGAATATTTTTCTTCATCCATATTGGCCTAAGAACATTCATTTGCTTCTGAATGATGGCGTCGATAGGAACAAGCCGCAGTTTGGGTTTTATATCGCTCACGTTTAAGTTTGCCCAGTTCAGCAAATTCTCGGTTAAATCGTAAAGGTTGTGAGCCATTTCATTCAAAAGTTGAAGTCGGATATGGAAATACTCTTTATCGCTAAAATCTTCCTCAAAATTATTGAGCATTAAATCTGTAATGCCCATAAACGCATTGAAGGGGCTTTTAAGGTCGTGCGAAACAATGGAGAATAGCTTGTTTTTAACATCGTTCATGTGGTGAAGTTGGTTGTTCTGCTCCTCCAACTCCTTTTGTTTCTTAATTACTTCAAACTTTAGCTCTTTGTTCTGGGCAATTAACGCGCTGAGAGGTACGCTTTCTCCCTCCACTTGTTCAACGGCAGGCTGCGACCAATGGCCATGAACCAATCTCCACTCACTATTTTCTTTTTTCAGAATGGCTGTAGTTCTGTTATTGCTGTATTCGTAATTACCATTGGGCATTACAAAATGCATATCTACAATTGCCATTAAATAGGCAATGTCGTTGCAAAGAGGAAAAATCTTGATGGACTTGAACTTATAGCCCATTTGTCCAGCAGCTTGTTTAAACTCCCTCTCAAAAAAACCGATTGATTCTTCTGATGAGTATGAGTATTCATCAACCCCAGTACCAATCATTGTCATTGAATTGGAAAAGTAATTAAGCATACCAGCCCAGTTGCGCTTGGTATATTCTTCGAAATAGTCTAGATATGCTTTTTTTACTTCTTCTTCCATCTTGTGCAAAATATCTCTCAAAGATAAGTGCATTAGAGCATAATTAAAAATGAAGTTTTAAAAATCTGGAACGTAAAAGTATGAACCTAGTCCAAAGGTGTATAGCATATTGCCCACGAAGGAGTGCTCAATAAAAACTACCATTTGCGATTTGTGCTTAGTGTAGGAGTATGCCCAGTACAATCCAATTAATGTAGAACCCAGCACGGCCACCCAATTCTTGAATATAATATGAAGAAAGCCGAATAGAAATCCGTTTAACACTAATAGGATTTTATCGTTGCTAAACAGCGTTTTGTATCGATTAAAGAAGAATGGCCTATAAATAAGTTCTTGTGTAAAGGCCGACCATATTGGGTAAAATATCATAATGGCAATCCAAAGTTGTGGGTTATTTTTTGGCAAGTAGAATAGTCGCTCTGGAACAAAAACTATTGTTAATACATACACCACAATTACTGCAATTGTCATTCTTAGTGCTAACTGTCCCCATTTTGAATAACCATTAAAACCCAACTCCCTGCGGTTAAATTTTTTCGATAGAAGTAAATAACCTAAAGCAATAAAAAATACTATTAATAATGGGATAGCCTTAGGGCCTGGAATTAGGTCAAGGTAGAAAAGGACTGGAATCAACACAAATAGCCCAATCATTTCTATAGACTTATAAAGTTGCATAAAGAGTTCGATGTTAATTATGGAGTTAAATTTATCAAATTTTTAATAATAACAACAGCCGGTCACCTTTGTGAACCGGCTGTTAGAGAGCAATAAAACCACAAAAACCTGATTAAAACGAAGAGATATTTATGCTGTAATTACCCTTAGCATCTTGTGTTGATATTGTTATTTTCCAAGTTCCAACATACTCTTTCATGTCTTCCTCTTTGAGCCTTTTGCTCCAGCGTACATCGGCAACTGGGCTGACCTTAAGTTCTTGGTAAACCTTTTTATCGGGTTTAGTGAAGGTGACTTTTATGCTGCCAGATTCCAATGAGCCTGAAAAATTCAAGAATATTCCTTTGCTTTTTTCGGGTATGGTAAACTCAAAATCACCCGTAAATGTTGTGGCCTCCCTTAATCTTTTGCTTATGTTGAACGATGTATTATCGCCTCGTGAGTGTCCTGCTGAAAAATCGCCGTCGAACATGTAAATTTGAGGAGTTGGCACATCTGGAATTGTGATGTTGAAATCCTTTCCTGTGAAGAAGTCTCTGTGTGGCAGAACTTCAATACCTCTCATCTCCGACAGTTTTTCAAGTTCTTGGAATGCTTTCGATTGTTCTTCCATTGCTTCGGACTGTTCCTCTAGCAGACGTTGAAGTTCAAATTCATACTCTGCCTTGGATTGCTCAGCAATGCTGTCGAGTTCCTTTTTTTGAATTTCTTTTTCCTTCTTCTTTTTTGATTCATCCTGTTTTTGTTTTTCCTGTGCATACACATTGCTAATGCTAAGTGAGCCAACAAGAACAAGGATGACTAGTTTTGATATTAGAGTCTTCATGGTGCGTTGTTTTTTTTGATTACGAAACAAAATTACATTGTCAAAACCCTAATCTGAGTTAACGAAATGTTAATGATGAGTTAATGGCTGAATTTGAATTATTAATCGTTTAAATTAGCTTTTGGAATTCAGAATAATTGAGGCAATGAACAATAAAAGGATATTAATAGGTGCATCGGTACTTTCAATGCTAATATACATTGGAGTGCTGTCGTTCCTACTCGTTAAAATATACAATCAGGAAACCGAAAAATTCAACTTTAAGTACCGCGAGATTGTGGATAAATCGGTGGAATGGATGTTGGCCAATAACAAAGGCAATGGGTTTGAGAAGGCAAACTATATACTCGATGGAGTATCGCAGAATTTTGTTGATTTTATTAACCAGAATAAAATTATTGATACGGCAGAGTTTAAGGAGACTATCTATAAGCAATTCACTAAAATACTAGACAGTTACCAGAATGTAGATTCAAACCTTGTTGGCTTTCTAAAAGTTCAAAATTATAACGTTCCATTCAAATCCACTCTGATAATTCGGGAGTTGAAACTTATCGATTTCGACCAAATTCTGCCAATTAAAACTGTGGAAGATGTATTTGGAATTGACACAAGCGCACCCAGCGAGAATGCTGTTTTAGTGTACCAGTATCAGTTTGTGGGTAACCATTTCAACATGCGGGTCGATTACTATATCGATTTTACTAACAAGAGGAAAGAGGTGCTAAGCAAAGTTGCGCTTTCGGCTGCGCTTGCAACTATTTCTCTCTTTGTTGTAACCCTAGTGTTCCTATTAACCCTGCGAAATCTGTTGAGGGAGAAAAAACTTTCGCAGATGAAAACTGATTTTATCAATAACATGACTCATGAGTTGAAAACTCCACTGTCAACAATCTCAATAGCATCGCGTTCGCTTGAAAATCAAGACATACTAAGCAACCCTGGGAAAGTGGTTGAAACGGCAAAGGTTATATCACGTCAAAATGCACATCTATCAAAGCAGATAAATCACCTGCTCGAAATTAGCAAGTGGGAGCGCGGACAGTTTGAGTTGGATAGGAAAAGGGTTGATATTAACGATTTGGTGAAAGGTATAGTTGAGTCGTTCCGTTGGGATAACAAGGATAAATCCTTGGAAATAATTGAGGAGTATGCTGGGGAAATCGCAAAAACTAGTATTGACGAAACAATGATAACCTCAGCAATATTCAACATACTTACCAATGCTGTTAAGTATAATCAAGATAATCCCACAATATCAATCAAGGTTTGGGCCGATAATGATTTGTGCATATCCATTGCCGATAACGGAATTGGTATTGCTAAGGATGAAATTGTGCATATTTTTGATAAGTTCTACAGGGTTTCTACTGGTAATATTCATAATGTTAAAGGTTTAGGACTTGGGCTCTTCTATGTAAAGCAAATAGTAGAGGCGCACAAAGGAACCATAAGTGTTACAAGCAAACTAGGGCAGGGCAGTATTTTTACCATAAAACTTCCAATCGATGGCAAAAACTAGAATTTTACTGGCTGAGGATGATAAAGATTTGGGCAATGTACTTGCTCAGTACCTTCAACTTCAAGGTTATGATGTAACGCTTGTGCGCGATGGCAATGAGGGTTGGAGTGTGTTTGAGGTGTCAGAGTTCGAACTTTGTATTCTCGATGTGATGATGCCCTATAAGGATGGCTTTGAACTTGCAGAGCAGATTCACCATAAATCGCCCAAAACACCGTTCATATTCTTAACTGCAAAGGGTTTAAAGGATGATAAGATTAAAGGCTTAAAGTTGGGTGCCGATGATTATATCTGCAAGCCTTTTGATGTGGACGAGCTGGTACTTCGGATTCAGAATATACTAAAACGAACTGGAATTGACGATTCCGACAAGTTTGAGCTGGGAGAGTTCACATTACATTATAATGACTTGCGCTTGAAAGGTGCAAATACCGAATTGGCATTAACAACAAAGGAGGCTAAACTGCTGAAATACTTCATCCGAAATCAAAATAAACTAATTAAACGCGAGGATATTCTTGTTGAAATTTGGGGCGAAAACGATTACTTTCTTGGCCGCAGCATGGATGTATTTATAAGCCGCCTACGGAAATTTCTGCAACACGATACAAGCATAAGCATTGAAACCATTCGTGGGGTTGGGTATATACTTAAAGTGAAGTTGGATTAAATCTGCTCAATTAAACTATGGTTGTTAATTATTGTCCTATTTTTAAGTAGTGAAACAATAATTAGGAACTAATCATTTTTTGATAATGAGAAAACTTGCACTCCTCGTCCTGCTCTACGGACTATCATCCTCTATTTTTGCTCAATCCACTAAGGTGCCTTTAACGCATAGCGTTTACGACAGTTGGAACGACATTGCAAATCCCAACATTTCTAACGATGGTAATTGGGTTGTCTATGAGATAAACCCTCAGGATGGCGATGGGAATCTTTGGCTGTCCAGAACAGATAAAAGTGTGCAGAATAGTTTTGCCCGTGGATATAGAGCATCAATATCTCCCAATAGCAACTTCTTGGTTTACC
The DNA here is from genome assembly GCA_029560875.1 of Bacteroidota bacterium. Lineage (GTDB taxonomy): Bacteria > Bacteroidota > Bacteroidia > Bacteroidales > Tenuifilaceae > SB25. The sequence goes on from JAKQKB010000089.1 coordinate 153,338, forward strand.
ATGTAAAACCACTTAAAAGTATTACCCGAAAGGCTAAGTTGGATAAAAAGAAAAAGGATGAAATGCCCAAGGATTCCATTGCCATTAGAGTATTTAATTCCGACAGCAGTTATGTTTTTGGGCAAGTTAAGTCCTACAAGGTAGCAGAAAAAGGTGGCGATTGGGTAGCCATTTTCCTTGAGGAGGAAAAGAAAAAGGACAAAGTTGCCAAAGACTCTGTAAAAACCGATGAGCCCAAAGCGCCCAAAAAGAGTTCCAAGACCAATGGCGATGATAAAACTGGAAAGTTGATTGTTTTAAACCCAATTACCAGCCAAAAATTTGAATACAACAAAGTAACTGATTACAGCATTTCCAAGGATGGTTCTCAGTTCCTAATTGCCTCAATATCCAATGATACCTTAAAGAATTGCATAGTTCAGAGGTTCAGCACTAAAACTGCTTTAAATCAAGTAATATTTACTCAAAAGGGAGAGATTTCTGGTTTGACACTGGATTATTCTGGAAATCAACTTGCATTCCTTTTTACTGCCGATACTGGGAAGGTTAAAATATACGATTTGTACTATCTAGGGCTAAAAGACGGTGTGCAAAAAGCAATAACCTCACAAACTGTCGGAATGCCAAAGGATTGGGTTTTGAGTCAGAACTACACTCCTTATTTTTCCGATAAGGGAAATCGTTTATTTGTTGGTACAATGCCGAGGCCTATTGAGGAACCTAAGGACACCATAACTGATGATGAGAAAGTAGTTTTCGACCTATGGAGCTGGACGGATACTTTGCTTCAAACACAGCAATTGGTGGAACTCAAAAACAATGAAAAAAAGTCATTCCTTGCAGTTTATCATATCAAAGAGAAGGCTTTTGTGCAATTAGCCGATAAAAATACTCCAAATTTAAGGATTGGAAATAATGGCGATGCGCCGTATACAGTTGGCGAGAATAGTAAACCATACGAGTACACAATGACTTGGGAAACACCAACTCGCGGCGATTTTTATCAGATTGATATAAAAACTGGCAAACGTACATTAATTGTTGCTGGTAACCCATTTAGAGTTTATCTATCGCCAAGCGGAAACTATGCAGCATATTATCAGGATACTGATAATTCATGGTATTCTTGGTCAGCAAAGGATAAAAAGGCAGTATGCCTAACGGCAAGCATTGGTGTAAATTTATTCGATGAGGATAACGATATGCCTCAAATTCCATATCCATATGGTTTTGCAGGTTGGGTTGAGGGCGATAAGTATATGGTTATTTACGACCGCTTTGACTTGTGGGCACTGGACCCAACAGGCAAAAGTCAACCAATTTGCATAACTGGCGGTATTGGCAGAAAGTCTTCTACGGTTTACCGGTATCAAAAAGTTGATGTTGATGAGGAGTATATCAAACTAAGCTCTCCTTTATTACTATCTACTTTTAATAAGATAAATAAGCAGGATGGATATTGTCAGATAAGCATTGGTAAGCCTGGCGCAATAACTAGTTTGGTAAATGGCGATTATAGAATTAACTTTATTGCAAAGGCTAAAAACTCTGAGCAAATTGTATGGCAAAGAGAGTCGTTCAACAAGTACAGGGATGTTTGGACTAGCAACTTGCAATTCGCAAATTCAACAAAATTGAGTTGTGCAAACCCTCAAATGGACAATTACCTTTGGGGTAGTGTTGAGTTGGTAAGTTGGTTCGATTTTAATCGCGATAGCGTTCAGGGTTTGCTTTACAAACCCGAAAATTTCGACCCCAACAAAAAGTACCCAATGCTAGTTTACTTTTACGAAACCCATACGGATGAACTACATAGTCATTACGAACCTAAACCAGGTCGCTCGGTAATTTGTCCAACTCTTTACACAAGCAATGGCTACGTGGTTTTTTTTCCTGATATTAAATACAAAACAGGCCTTCCTGGTAAAAGCGCATACGATGCCATAATTAGTGGTACAGTAGCAATGATAAATTAGGGTTTTGTTGATAAGGATAGGGTTGGTGTTCAGGGGCAGAGTTGGGGCGGCTACCAAATCGCATACCTTGTAACTCAAACCGATTTATTTAAAGCCGCATCGGCAGGTGCCCCTGTGTCAAATATGACCAGCGCTTATGGCGGAATACGTTGGGGTTCAGGCATGGCTCGAATGTTTCAGTATGAACACACACAAAGTCGAATTGGCGGAACGCTTTGGGAGAAGCCGCTGAACTACATCGAGAATTCGCCACTTTTCTATGCTCCAAGAGTAAACACCCCATTGTTAATAAGGCACGACGATGCCGATGAGGCTGTACCATGGTATCAAGGGATAGAGTATTTTCTTGCACTTCGCAGACTTGGAAAACCAGTTTGGATGATAAATTACAACGACGAGCCCCACAACTTAGTTCGTAGAGCAAATAGAATAGACTGGACAATAAGAATGATGCAATTCTTTGACTACTACCTGAAGGATGCACCACAACCGAAATGGTTGAATGAGGGGATTCCCGCTGAGAAAAAAGGGAAGGTGTTAGGTTACTAATTGTTACTTTTGTTTACTTAAAGTGAACTTTTATGTAGAACCGTTGGCTGTTCGTCAAAAAAACAATTAAGGAAGATGTTGTGGTTTATTTTAATAATCAGTGTTTTGCGTTTTTGATTAATGATATAAATCAAGTGTTGTTTTGCACTAGTCAAATAAATTTTAATAAATTGCATATTCTTTCTTTATTGCACGTATTATACAAAGGAATGCGAAACAATTTTTAATTTATCTTGTTTTATGAAGAGAAAGAAATTATTACTAATTTTATTAGTAACTTTGGGAGTTGGGTTCTTAAGTTCGTGCAATAATACTATTCCATGCCCTGCATATGCAGGCACGGATTTTGCTAAGAACATTGAGTAAGTTAATTAGGTTGAAAACATAATTTTACACACTATGAAAAATATGAAATTATCTGTAAAAGCCCTTTTGCTGTTGGTTGTATTAGCCATTGCTTTTAGTTCATGTTCAAAGAAAACATGTCCTGCATACAGCCAGGTTAACCAAACTGAAATTTCGAATAAGGCTTAGTTTTATTCTGATATTTTATTTCTTAGCTACTAAATAGCTAATATACTTATTGTCCAAAAGTTCATTGTTTAATTATGATGAGCTTTTGGATATTTTTATTTATAATGGATATTTATCATCATTCTTGATGTGGTTTGTTTTTTTTGTTAACTTATGGGCAAAAGTAGACTCTTATGGTGTCCGAAATTCTTCAGAAATATCCAAGAAGTAAAGATTACCTTTTGGAAATACTGCACGATTTGCAGAATAGTAGTCCTAATCAGAATATATCATCGGAAAATATTGTTGAAATTGCCAAACACCTGAATATTACTCAGTCACAGGTCTTGGGCGTAATAGGCTATTACTCCATGCTTAGCAATAAGGCAAGGAGTAAATATCTAATTAGAGTTTGCAACTCTCCTATATGCAACATGTTAGGAGGTGAACACACTATTGAATATATAAGCAGAAAGTTGAAGATAGAATTAGGCGAATCTACACCTGATGGTCTTTTTACATTGGAGGAGTGTGAGTGCTTGGGTAACTGTGCTGCGGCACCTTCCATTATGGTAAACGAAAAACTGTATGGTAATCTTACACCTGAGTTAATCGACAAAATTTTGGCTGAATTGAAGTAAACTCATTTAATCAAAAAACAATACGCTAATGGTTAAAGAGGTAAGAATAGCCTTGCGCAATTCAGGAAAAATAAATCCTGAGAGTATTGATGAATACATTAATGCCGATGGATATCAAGCCTTACGCAAAGCGCTGCGTAGTACACCTAGTGGCATTTACGACGAAATAATCGACTCTGGGCTTCGAGGAAGAGGAGGAGCAGGATTCCCAACTGGAACTAAGGAGAAAACAACGGCGCTTATCTGTGCCGATTGCGAAAAATATGTTGTTTGCAATGCCGACGAGGGAGAGCCTGGGACTTTTAAGGATAGAGTGATTATGGAAACCGACCCACATTCACTCGTAGAGGGGATGATTATTGCAGGTTTCAGCATAAATGCAAGTTATGGGTATATCTATATAAGGGGAGAGTATTCGCTAAGTATTTCTAGGGTTCAAAAGGCGATAGACCAAGCAAGAGAAAAAAAGTTTTTAGGAGAAAATATTTTAGGAAGCGGTTATAGTTTCGATATTGAGATTAGGCGTGGGGCTGGCTCCTATTTGTGTGGCGAGGAGTTAACCCTTTTGGAATCGCTTGAAGGGAAAAGAGGTTACCCGCGTATAAAACCACCTTACCCTGCCGAAAGAGGTCTTTGGGGCAAGCCAACTCTTATAAATAACGTGGAAACATTGGCCAATTTTGCCCCAATAATACTTAATGGTGCAGTGTGGTACCGCTCAATCGGTACCGAAAAATCGCCTGGAACAAAGATTTTTACAGTTAGTGGCGATGTAAATAATCCCGGTTATTACGAAACCCCAACTGGCTTAACTCTCCGTGAGTTGATATTCGATTTTGGTGGAGGTATTAAGAATGGTAGAACGTTTAAGGCTGCGCTTTTGGGTGGAGCGGCTGGCACTTTTGCATCAGCACAGTTGCTCGATGTTCAAATGGGCTACGATAAGTTAAAGGAGCATGGCTTAACATTGGGGTCTGGTGCTGTTATTGTTATGGATGAGACTAGAGATTTAGTAAAAAGCCTTGAGACGATAATGAAATTTTTTAAGCATGAGAGTTGTGGAAAATGTATCCCCTGTAGGCTTGGTACGGCTCAGATATACCAAAGTATTTGTGGATTCAGTGAGATTCCTGTTCAGAAACGTGAGGACTTCTTTAAATCTATTCTAAAGCAGGCTGATTTAATGGCCAAAACATCGCTTTGTCCTTTAGGGCAATCGCCAATACTACCGCTAAGAAGTATATGGCAAAATTTTTCTGATGAGTTGCTAACCCTTAAGTAAATAGAAGTTTATGGATAATTATATCACTATTTATATTGATGGTAAGGAATTAAAAGTGAACGCAGGGGATAATCTCCTAAAAACAGCACGGCTGAATGGTTTTAACATTCCAGGGCTTTGCTATCACCATAAACTTACGCCCACTGGAGCCTGCCGTCTTTGTCTAGTTAAGGTTGATGGAATGCGAGGCTTGGTAGCCTCCTGCACTATTGCTGTTCAGGATGGGATGAAAGTAACCGCTTTCGATGCCGAACTTGAGGACACTCGCAGGTTTCTTCTCGACTACCTGCTAAGCGAGCAAAACGACGATTACGATTTTACCTATAACGATGAGCTTAGGGATTTGATGTTTAGATATGGGTTAGACAATAAGGAGAATCGATTTTTTAAACCCATAAAACCAAATCCAAATTTTAGTATTGATGATAGTTCCCCAGTATTAAGTTACGACCCCTCTAAGTGTATTAAATGCTTCAGGTGTATTAAGGCTTGCGATGAGGTACAGGGTAAGAATGTCCTATCGTTTAATGAGCGAGGGATGGATTCCTACATAATTGCAGGACTAGGAGTGTGGGGTAAGAGTGAGTGCGATGGATGTGGCGAATGTATTCAGCTATGCCCAACTGGTGCCATTGTAGAGAGACCGAATAGGCAAACTATCAAACTAAATAGCATTGAGAAGCGAGTTAGAACCACTTGCCCGTATTGTGGTGTGGGTTGCCAGATTGAACTGTTAGTGCAGGATGGGAAAATTATGCGGAGCAATGGCGTGGAGGGTGTATCGCCAAACGATGGAAGGCTATGCGTAAAGGGTCGATTTGGGTATGAGTTTGTTCATAGTCCCGAACGCCTCACTAAACCGTTAATAAAGCGAAACGGAAAGTTTGAGGAGTCAACTTGGGATGAGGCTCTTACCTTAGTGGTAAACAAATTCAACGAGTTAAAGCAGAAGTATGGCTCGGACTCGTTAGCTGGTTATGCATCGGCAAAGTGTACTAACGAGGACAATTACATCTTTCAACGTTTTGTCAGAACTGCATTTGGAACCAACAATATCGATTACTGTACGCGGTTATGCCATGCATCAACCGTAACAGCTATGCTTAAGTCCATTGGCGACGGTGCTGGAAGCAATTCCATAGAGGATTTCGAAACTACCGATTGCCTGTTGGTTACGGGGAATAATATTGTTGAAACACACCCAATTACTGCAACATATGTTAAGCGTGGTGCTGCAAAGGGGATGAAAATTATTGTGATTGACCCCAAGTGGACTCCACTAGTTAAGTACTCCACGGTATGGCTGCAGCCAAAACTAGGAACCGATGTGGCCCTACTCAACGGGATGATTAATGTTATAATTCAAAATGGGTTAATAAAGCAAGCATTTATTGAGAAGCGAGTAGAGGGTGGTATGCAGGCTTTTGAAGAACTAATGCGGATTGTGCAGCCTTACACTCCGCAAAAGGTTGAGGAGATTACTGGAGTCCCTGCCGAAAAGATTGAACTTGCTGCAAAAATATATGGCGAATCTGCTACCGCTATGATTGCTACTGGCATGGGCATGAGCCAGCAGGTAACAGGAACGCATAATGTGTTCAGTTTACTCAACATGATGCTTATTACTGGCCATATTGGTAAAGAGCGTTGCGGAATTGACCCGCCTCGTGGTCAGAATAACGTTCAAGGGGCTACTGACGTTGGGTGTCATCCAAATATGTACCCAGGCTATATCCCAGTAACAAATGCCGATAATAGAAAAAAAGTGGCTGGGGTTTGGGGCGTTCCTTTCGAGAATCTGTCGGACAAGCCAGGTTTAACTACGGTGGAAATAGTAAAGGCCGCTCACGATGGTAAAATAAAGGGGCTGTTTATTATGGGTGAAAACCCAATGATTAGCGACCCCAACCTAAATCATACCGAGGAGGGATTGAAAAAACTAGAATTCTTGGTTGTGCAGGATATATTCCATACTGAAACCACAGCCTTGGCAGATGTTATTCTGCCAGCCTCGGCATGGGCCGAAAAGAATGGAACTTTCGTGAATAGCGATAGACGTGTTCTAAGGGTACGAAAGGCTGTTGCTTGCCCAGGAGATGCTAGGGAGGACTGGAGGATAATTCATGAAATAGCAGCACGTATGGGGCATCCAATGCCTAACTATCGCGATGAGTCTGAGGTATTTGACGAATTGGCACGAGTAACCCCAATAATGGAAGGTATTTCTCATAGAAGACTGGAAGCCCAAGGGATTCAGTGGCCATGCCCAGACTCTGAGCATCCTGGAACATCAACCCTTTATACTGAAACATTCAATACTCCCTCTGGTAAAGCAAAACTTTTCCCTGTAGAATATGCAGAGCAAAACGAGAAGGTTTCCGATGAATACCCATTTATGCTTAACTCAGGCAGAATTCTTTATCATTACCATACAAGCACAATGAGCCGAAAGAATAAGGTGTTGCGCGATTTTGCCAATGAATCCTATGTTTTAATGAATCCCGTTGATGCTATTAAGGCTAGCCTAAAGAACAACTCTAAAGTGAGGGTAACGTCGAAGCGAGGTGACTTAATTACCAAACTTATTATTAGCGACGAAGTGCTGGAAGGAGAGGTGTTTATGCCTTGGCATTTTACCGAAGCTCAAGTAAATAGGCTTACACGCGATGAACTTGACCCGTATAGTAAAATTGCTCCGTTCAAACTTTCTGCCGTAAGGGTGGAATGTGTTGAATAATATTTTATTTTTTTGTAGATAACCCTTCGTTTACTCGGAGAATGCTAATTTTGTGCTGAATTTCTGATACTTAAAAATGTGATGCCATTAGTGAATTGGATGAGAACTGGGAAGTTCGTCATTGTTTTAGTTCTAGTTTTATTTCAAAAAGGGAATCTTTACTCGCAACAAGGAGCATCCGTTGACGGTTTGCTAAAGTTAATTGAAAGACCCGACGATTCTTCCAAGGTTGTAGCGTTAAAGTTGCTTTGCTGGGAATACAGGAATACCGATACAGCCAGTGCTCTTAAGTATGGTTATCAGGCCATAGGAATTGCTAAGAAACTAGACCTGAATTATGAATTGGCCGATATTTACAATAGAGTAGGGGTTGTAAGAAGGAATCAGGGCAATTATGCCCATGCGTTGGACAACTACTTTAAGGGTATTGAGATATCAAAACAGAATAACTATCAGAAATTACTGGCGTTTGCGTACAATAATGTTGCTGATATCTACAATAGGCTCGAAATTTACGACAAGGCTTTAGAATTTGGAAAGTATAGTCTCAAATTATCACTCAGCCTAAATGATGAATATACGCTTAGCTATGTTTACAATATTTTAGGTGGAATTTATCGGAATAAAAAGGATTTGGATTCATCGTTGTTGTACTTTAATCACTCATTAAATCTTCGGAAGAAAATCAACTACACTGCTGGTATTGCAACATCACTATTGAATATAGGAAACATCCAGTTCTTAAAAGGGCAGTGCGATAGTTGTTACTCCAATATTTCGAAAGCCATTGAGATTTATACCGATAAGAATGATCAAACTGGATTGGTTGGAGCATACAAGCACCTAGGATTATACTATAACCGAACTAAAGATTACAGGAAGGCTATCCACTCTTTCAATAAGTGCCTTGCGCTTAATGAGAGTTTTGCCGATTTGCAGATTATAAAGGATGCCAATGACGGATTGAGCTATTCTTATGCTCAGATTGGCGATATGCATAAAGCATATTACTATAAAAATTTGGCTTCAAGTATAGGCGATAGTATAACTACAAATCTTTTTGTTGAAAAGATTACCCACTTGACCGAGAATTATAAGTTTGAATTAAAAAAACAGGAGGAAGAACTGTTCCGAAAAGAGAAAGAAAAATCGCTTAATAATCAAATTAAATATCAACGCTCTATTATTAAGTTCTACATTTTTATAGTATTCCTTCTGGTTGTTCTTGTATTCGTTTTTGTTTACTACTATCGGCAAAAAAATAGAATTATAAAGGTGCTAACTGAACAGAAGCATGAGATTGACGAGTTAAACTCTACAAAGGACAAATTGTTTTCCATCCTTGCCCACGATTTAAAGAATCCAATATCATCCGTAATTGGCTTAGCTGAACTGTTGAAGGATGAAAGTGTTAGTTTGTCGGAGTCCAAAAGGTCACAGTTGTTATCAAACCTACACGAAGTTGGCTTGTCGAGCAACAGAATCCTTGATGAGGTTTTAAGTTGGTCGCAAATACAGGCAAATCAGGTGGTTGTTGAATCTCAGGAGATTAATCTAAGGGAGTTGGTTGAGAGAGTTGTAAATAATCAGCAACCTATTGCTGGTGTAAAAAATATATCCATAAGTTATTCCGTCAATACAGATGTTTCTGTTCAATCCGATTATAATATAGTAAGTACTGTTCTCCGGAATCTAATTGCCAATGCAATTAAGTACTCTTACTCTAATGCGGAAATACTTGTAAGTGTTGATTTGATAGTTGATTTTGTTGAGGTTTCTATAAAGGATAATGGCGTTGGAATGTCCGATAATATAAAGGAATCGCTTTTGCACTCTGTGAATATTCAATCAACCCTTGGGACTTCAAACGAGAAGGGTAGTGGATTGGGTTTGGTTATTTGCAGAGAATTAATTACGAAGATAGGTGGAAAGTTAATGGTTAAGAGTGAGGTTGGAAAAGGTAGTACCTTCTCTTTTACTTTACCAATTCGTAATTAAGAACAAAAAAGGCTCTTAGTTGAAGAATTTGCCAATTTTATTGATAGCCGATGGCAATGCAAATACAACTACCCTATCGTAAGGCTTAATTTCGCTATCACCTTTTGCTATAAACGCTGTATCGCCACGCACTACACCTCCAATAATTGCATCTTTCGGGAACGAAATATCTTTAAGTCTCCCTTTTGTAATTGGGGAGCCAGGTTTCACAATGAACTCAAGGACTTCGGCATCGGAACCCGTAAGGCACTTAATTGCAGAAACATCTGTGCTCATTGTATAACGGAAAATACGACTCGCGGTGATGAGTTTTTTGTTGATAACGGTATCTACACCAATGCTTTCGGCTAAGCGGATGTAGTTTATGTTTTCTATTTCAGCAATGGTTTTTTTAACTCCCATACGCTTTGCCACAATACAGGAAAGGATGTTGGTTTCAGAATTTCCTGTTACCGCAACAAAAGCGTCCATGTATTGTAGGCCTTCCTCCATTAGGAGGTCGGTGTTTCTGCCGTCGCCATTAATAACCAAAGCGTTTTTAAATTGTCCCGCAAGTTTTTGGCTCTTTTCCTTGTCAACTTCAATCAATTTTACGTTCATTGACTTTTCCAACTCGTTGGCAATGTGAATTGCAATTCGGCTACCGCCAAGTATCATAAGGTTATTAACGTCGATATTCTTTTTGCCCGAATGCTCCATCATATCCTTAATACCGTTTTGGTTTGCAATTACATAAACCAAATCGTTATACTTAAACTGGTCGCTACCGCGAGGTATTATCGTTTCGCCTTCGCGCGAAATTGCAACCGCTCTATAATCAAGGTTGTTGAGATTTTTAGTTGCCTGAAGCAATGTGTAGTCAATTACAGGGGAGTCCTCTTCAAGCTTAAATACAATTAGCGAAAGTTTTCCGCCCGAAAAGTCAACAAATTCAGTTGAACTTGTTTGTCCTAACAGAGTAACAACCTCTCGTGCCGCTAAACGTTCTGGATATATTAAGGAGTCAATGCCTAGGTTCAAAAAAATCTCCTTATTATTTGGTTGTAAGTACTCGTTCTTGTCAATTCTGGCAATAACTTTTTTTGCTCCTAACCGTTTAGCCAGTGTTGCCGAAACAATATTTGTCTCCTCGGAGTGAGCAACCGCAATGAATAGGTCGGCTTTCTTAATATTGGCATCCTTAAGGACACTAATGGAGGTTGCAGAACCTTGAAAAGTAACCACATCGGTAGCCGCAGAAAGCTGGCTGAGCATTTCAGCATCGGGGTCAATCACAACCACATCGTGATATTCCTTTGCTAACATGGTTGCCAAATGGGTTCCCACCTCGCCCGCACCAACAATAATTATATTCATTGCAAAAGTCTATTAAACAATCTATCGAATTTTTTAGCGCAAAATAAACTGCAAATTAATATCAATTTATGGAGATTGTTAGCATTTTAACTATATTTTTTATTTGAGTTTTTGTCTGTAAGCACCCTGTGAGTTTAGATGGTGAATAGGTATGTTTGCTGAGGCCAATGTAATCAATATCTTATCCATTCTCCATTTTGGAACGGAGTTATCGATTATTGCTACTTGTGGTTTAATGAAGTTGAGAATGTTTGGCGAAAAGTTACTGTTGACCATAATGGCATTTACATCAATTTTTGAACTGCTCTGAATGTGGTGAGTTGAGTCGTTGTAAGGAATTGCTACTATAAAACGATTTGCCCCCAAAAGGGCTAGTCCATTTGCTCTATTTACTATTATCGTTGAGTTACTTTGGTAGTTACTGGAGTCTAGGCTGTTATATCGACCTCTAATTGTGTTTTGTTTTATATAACCCTCTATGTAAAATTTATTCTGCTCAACATTATTCGAAGAATTATTAATGTTGACAAAAAATGCTTCTCCATGGATTCGAAAGCATGCGGCTGAATTTCTTGGTAGGTTGAAAACAACGAACTCATCATCAAAAATTCTATTCTTAATAGAAAAGCCTAGGGCTATTAAAATGATAAAGGCAAATAGTGAAATTTGAAAGTGTATTAGTTTCTTGTATAATAAGAATGTGGCTAAAAAAAATAATCCCATCATGAATACTAGCATTTGAGCAGAGGAAAGATGTATTCCTGATGTTATTGAAAATGGCAAACTTTCAATCCAACTTAAACTGGAGTTTAAAGTTATCAGTAATAAGTTTAGGGTTTTGCCGAGAAAAGTTGCGATTATCTGAAATGGTGATATTACTAGAAGTAGCACCGATAAGTATAAAATAGCTGTTGACAAAGGAATAGCAATAAGGTTTGTAAGTATAAAGTAATTTGGAAATTGGGAGAATAGGCCTAGTGTTATTGGGAGCGTTCCTATTTGCGCAGCAATGGATACTGCTATTAATGACCATATGTAAGAAGCAATCTTATTTTTGAAGTAGAGTAATGAGTGAATGGAGGGATAGAATACCACAATTGAAAGCACCGCTAAAAAGGATAGCTGAAATCCTATGTTCATTATATTGTAAGGATTTATAGCTAAAAGTGTAAATGCAGCAATGGCTAAAGTGTTGTATATGTTCGACCTTATGCCATACCATTTCCCGATTGCTACAAGAGAAAACATAAGTGCAGAACGGTTTACTGAAGGAGACAGTCCTGTTAAAATAGCAAAGAACCACAGAAAAAGTAATACAGTAATTAATTTAAACAATTCGGTAAATCGGTTTGAGGGGATTGCGCTAAGGAGAAATACTAGGAACATGTAAAGTATTCCTACATGTAATCCAGAAACGGAGAGTATATGAACTGCCCCTGTTGAAGAGTATACTCTATTTATTTCATCATCTAGAAGTTCCCTATACCCAAGGGTTAGTGCTGATAATACCGCAAGTTGATTGTCGACAATGAAGTATTTCCTGAAAACTGAAATAAACTTATCCCTTAGCTTTAATGAATAGTTGATAATTGGATTTGCATTATTACCCAACAAAATCCACTCTCCGTTCTTTACAAATGATGAGAAGCGAATCCCTTCCTGTTTCATATACTTGGCAATATCAAACTGGTTCGGATTTTTTGGTTTTTCAAACTCTCGGAGTTTTAGTTTAAGGGCAACGATATCGCCATACTTTAAGGTTTTTGCACAAGAATCGGATAAAGCGAAATAAACTAAAATTTTCTCATGTGAGGCCTTGTACTGTTGGTTATCTATGATTTCAGTTAGTTGGCACTCAACCCTTAGAGAACGAGTTCTTTCCTGAGGCGAATTAACTAGTCTAACAATTGCCTGATTCTCGTTGTTTGCAACTAAATGTTTGTCTTGACTAGTATTTATGGCCAATGCCAATCCTGCAAATATTAAAAATGTATTTAGCAGTATGCCATATATCCATCGGTATTTCCATTGTTTTGAGACATAGTTTGAAATCAAAAGTGAGCAGAAAAGCAATGTGGAGACCATTGCAATAATGGGAGTGCTGGGAAGAATGTTAAAGTAAATTTGAATTGTAATCCCAATGGAAATTGGAATTAGTAGCCGAAAAAATGGCACTTCGTGAATGCTGGATGGTAAACTCAATGTTGCGTAACAATTTTACTAACATTAAGTTATGAAATTTTATCGGATTACAAAAGATGAAAGCAAAAAAAACACGCAATTTTGCGTGTTTTTTAAAATCTATTTAGCGATTTTATACTTGTACTCTGCGGAGAATTTACCTTTTGAAATTGCCGTTAGTTTTGATTTTAGGAGTTGTTTTCTGATTGCCGATAACCTATCGGTAAACATAATCCCATCGAGGTGGTCGTATTCATGCTGAATAATTCGTGCAGCCATTCCCTCATATACTTCCTCGTGGGGTTGAAAATTCTCATCAACATACTTAATCCTAATTTTGCTTTCGCGCTCAACCTCCTCGTGTAGGTTTGGTATGCTGAGGCAACCCTCGCTATATCGAACCATTTCGTCGAGTCGTTCTATAATTTGAGCGTTGATAAAAGCTTTCTTGAATCCTTTTAGGGCTGGGTCATCTTCTTCTAAAGCTGTACCATCAATAACAAATAACCGAATAGATAGCCCAATTTGAGGAGCTGCAAGTCCGATTCCATCCGATTGATACATAGTCTCGAACATATCGCTAATGAGCTGCTTTAGGTTTGGGTAATCGGGCGTGATATCCTGCGCTACTTTCCGTAGCACTGGCGAGCCATAAATGTAAACAGGGTAAATCATCTTTATAATTAATGTTTATAACTTAAACTTTCCAGATACGATTGTAAAATTATTGTTGCGCTAATGGTGTCGACGGTTGCCTTGTTTTGTCTGTCCTTTTTTTTCATTCCACCATCAATCATTGCTTGCATGGCAAGTTTTGATGTAAAACGCTCGTCAACCAGTTCAACCTTTAGCTGAGGGAATACTTTTTTAAGTCTATTCAGCACAGGTTTGATGTATGTAACAGCTTCGGAAGGGCTATTGTTCATTTGAACTGGATAGCCCACAATAAGTAGCTCTACATTTTCTTTTTCAAAGTAGGCCGTTAAAAAATCGAATATTGTGTGCGTGGGAATTGTGGTTAAACCGTTCGCAATAATCTTTAACGGGTCGGTAACTGCTACTCCGGTACGCTTTCTGCCTATATCGAGCGATAAAATTCTCCCCACCAGTTCCGCTTATTTTGAGTTAACTAGTTCCTCGAGCTGTTCAACTAAATAGCCTAAGTACTCATTGGCTACATCTAAAACTAAACCTTTATCCATGTCAAGTTTTCCGTTTCGACCAATTTTCTTTACTAGTTTAAGGTTTACAAGTTGCTTATCGTTTATTCGCGCAAAGAACTTCGAGTCCAAAATCTCCTCAAGGTTTGAGAGCTTGTTATCGATGTCGATAAACTCTCCATTTAGTTTAACCACTTTGGAACCGTTTATGTTACTCTGGAAGTATGCAATATCTTTTAAGTCCACATATTCGGAGCGGTTTTTTATTGTAACAACCAACTTTGATGGTAATATTGATTTAAGGTTTTCGAATAAAGCAAAATACCTGTTCTTGCCATCGAAATTGGAATACCTACGGTTCGAAACCTTTGTTAAGGCTGACTCAAGTTCTTCAATTTCGATTGGCTTCAATAGGTAGTCTATAGCGCTATATTTGAATGCTTTAACTGCATAGTATTCAAAGGCAGTTATAAATATAACATCAAAGGTTCTATTGTTGCATTGCTCCAAAAAATCGAAACCAGAGCCTCCAGGCATTTCAATATCCAAAAAAACAATGTCGGGGTGAATAAGGTCAACTTTGGTGAGGGCTTCGCTTGCGGAACGGGCCACGTCAACCACCTCAACATCTTTGGCGAATTGGCTGAGAAGTAGTTCGAGAGTGCGAACCGAAGCAATTTCATCGTCTACAATAAGGGCTTTAAGCATAGGAGTATTTATTGTGCAAAGATAGAAAATATTATACAATGCTACTTTGGTAGTTTTAATTTAAGCATTATTGGATTAAGCCTAGAACTTTCGGAATAGTTATGTTTACACGAGTACCAGAGGGGTTGTTTGAGGTGTCGAAAAGATCCTCGATTTTAATGTCGAATCGTTCTTTGTACATCGAATTAAGGAGGTCAATTCTTTGCTGAGTAATTTGATAGCCTCTTGACTTGTGGATTTTGCTATTCTGCTCCTGTATGCGCTGTGCTTCTTGTCGTCCCACTCCATCGTCTTCAATAGAACAAACAACAACATTACCTCTGTCGTTAACTCTAATTGTTACAGTTCCATTTTTTTCTGGTTTTAACATTATTCCATGCCAAATTGCATTTTCTACAAAAGGCTGAATAAGCAGAGTTGGAATTTTGATGTCAAGTATGCTTTCATTATTGTCGATATCAATACTGAAATTAAAACGACCTTCGAGGCGTAATGCCTCAAGTTCAAGATAAATTCTCAATGCATCAATTTCTTCGCGAAGGGTAACTGTAGGCGATAGCGAGTTGTCTAAAGTCATTCGCATTAACCGAGCAAATTTGGTGAGGTATTTATGAGAGCTTATCGTGTCGCGTTCTAAGATGTAGTATTGAATGGAGTTTAGCGTGTTAAAAATAAAGTGAGGATTCATTTGCTGGCGAAGCGATTGTTGCTTGTAAAGATTGATGTTATTCATCATGTCGTTTCTCCTGCGAATTTCCTTTATTCTTATTAAGTAAACGAGGTATAGTAATCCCGCTAAAATAAGCGTAACAATGCCAACAAACCACCATCGTTCCCAAAATGGAGGTCTTACAACGAAATTTAGCGAGGTAGGAGTGGGATTCCAAACTCCGTTAGAGTTAAGTGCCTGTATTTGGAATGTATATTTGCCAGATTTCATTCCGCTATAAAGGCAACTTGTTGATTTGGTGTATGCCCAATTTGTATCGATACCAATCATTCTGTGGCGATACAGTAAGCGTCCCATATTCCTATAAGCCAGTCCAACATAGGTTAAGTCAATTGTGTTTTGGTTATAATTAAGTTGAATGGATGAATCATTCAGGGGAATTTCTTTTCCTTCTACTATCAGTTTTGTAATTATTGTAGGTGGAGGGGTGTGGTTTCTTGTAAGTTTCTCAATGTCAATAATGGCCATTCCTTTGTTTGTCCCAACATAAACGTAGTTTTCACTAGGATATACCGAAGTTACTTCGTTGCTTGGAAGTCCATCGTCGATGGTGAAGTTTAAAATTTCAGTGTTGAAATTTTTAATCAACGAAAGCCCCTGTCGGGTTGCTACCCAAACATTTCCATTTGAATAGTAGAGTTGGTGTATAGAGTTAGATATTAATCCTTTGTTTGTAGATACTTGCGATATTTCACCATTTTTTTTGTAAATCACAATACCTGCTCCGTTTGTTCCAATCCAAAGGGCAGAATCAGTTGGGTTGAAAAACATACTATGACTCACTCTTGTTAGTAGTTCGCTTTTATCACCATAGTATTCAAAAGAGCCATTTGAATATTTCCAAAGCCCATTAATTGTATTTAACCATAATGTTCCGTTTTTCTCTTCTGCTAAACTAAATACCATGGCGCTAAAGCCATCTTTGTTTTGTGAATCGTATATAATCTGGTCGTTTTTAATTTTTTTAAGCCCCTTGGCAGTTCCTATCCAAAGCCCTCCATCTGCAGACGATATTACCTTCCGGGGATATATAATGTTGTTGTCAACAAGAATTCTTTTGTAGTTGAGTTCCTCAAAGTACCCTAATTCACTAAAAGCATTAATCCAGATTTTTTTATTTAACGTGTCGCCATAAATTGATCGTATATAGGATGTATTTGCCAATTTGTTGCTGGCTGAGAAATGTTTAATTCCGTTTTTCGTAATCACATCCACAAACCCCATTTCAAATCCAATATAAACCCTTTCATTATCTGCAAAAATTGCATTTACCCTGTTGTCGGCTAGGCCATTTTCCTTCGATAAAATGTTTATTCGAAAATCTGGTGCGTAAAACACTCCGTCGTTAAGAGTCGAAAACCAGTACGAACCCTCTTTGTCTCTTAAAACTGACGTTACTTGGTACTCTTTAAGCAAAATCTGGTTAGGTTTTTTTGTAATGTCGCAATTTGGATAAACGTAGACTCCACCTTCAAATGCCGAGAGCCAAAGGTTTTCTTCTTCATCTATACTCATCCAGATATATTGGCTAGTTTGTCCGGATAATAAAGCTGTTACTTTACCATTCTTTACAATGATTATTCGTTCATCTATCGACAAAATAAGGGTGCCATCTTTTTTTTTCTGTGCAAAAACGTATAGGGGAACAACTACTTGGTTGAATAGTTTCTTAAAGTTAAATCTGAAATTTTGTTGCTCATCCGAATATATAATATCATTTGTGGGTGCCTGTAAGGGATTTGATATAAGTATTTTACCGCAAGTTAAACCTTCCATAACTATTTCACCTTCTTCGAACTTCTCACCCATTTTTTTATAAATTCCTTCAGCACTAATAGTTATGAGACCAAAATTTTTTAGGCCTAAGTATATGTTATCTAAACTATCAACATAAAAAGCCATTTTTATTGGGCCTCTGCTGTTTGGGAGGTGTTGCTTTATTTTTGAATTATAAGGGTAACTTTTGATTTTCCCATTTTCAAAATAGCTAAGGTTACCAGAAAAGGGTACGAACCAAATTCTTTGTTTGTAATCTTCATATATTTCAAATACAGTATTGTCTGCAAGGCCTGATACTAAGTCGAAGTTTTTGAAACTATAGCCATCGAATCTGCTAACTCCGTTATTGGTTGCAAACCAAATGTACCCTTTAGAGTCCTGAAAAACATGGTAAACTTCGCTAGCAGACAGTCCTTCGTCAACAGTTAAATGCCTATACACGGGCTGGTACTGACCGAAATGCGGTAAATAATTAAAAACAAGGCAGATTGCCAACAAAATTTTCACCAACCGCATATATCAAAAAGGCATTACTTGTAGATTTTACTTAATTATAATGCTAAAGTAATAATTATCTGTAATAAATTATCCATCAGGCAAAAAAAAGAAGGAGCCATTTTGGCTCCTTCTTAATAAACTTATTAAAATACTATTCGTTATTTCCTGCTAGTTTTTTGTAAGAGTTGTATCTCCATTTAGCATTGTCTTCAGCAGCTTTGAATAGTTCTCCAGCTTCTTGTGGGAACGATAGTTGTAAAGATGTGTAACGAACCTCGCTCTTTAAGAAATCTTGGAACATATTCCATTCTGGCTCCTTAGAGTCTAATTGGAAAGGATTCTTACCTTCAGCCTCTAACATTGGGTTGAAACGATACAAGTGCCAGTAACCGCTCTTAACTGCAAGTTTAGCCTCGTTTTGAGTTGCTCCCATACCCTTACGGATACCATGGTTAATACATGGAGAGTAAGCAATAATTAGAGAAGGTCCTGGGTAAGCTTCAGCCTCTTTAATTGCTTTGAAGTACTGGTTATGGTCAGCACCCATTGCAACCTGTGCAACGTAAACGTAACCGTAAGACATTGCCATCATACCAAGGTCTTTCTTACGAACTCTCTTGCCCGATGCAGCAAACTTAGCAACAGCAGCAACTGGGGTTGATTTTGATGCTTGTCCACCAGTGTTTGAGTAAACCTCGGTATCCATTACAAGCACGTTAACATCCTCTCCAGTTGAAAGAACGTGGTCAAGACCGCCATATCCAATATCGTAAGCCCAACCGTCGCCACCGAATATCCAAACAGATTTCTTCTCGAAGTACTGTTTCATATCTAGTAGTTCTTTGGCCAATGGGTTATTCTCTTTTCCTAAAGCAGCAATTAGTTTAGCCGATGCAACTTTTGATTGTTCAGCGTTGTTTTTACCAGCAATCCATTCCTTAGCAGCTTCTTTTGTTGCTTCAGAGAAATTACCACCAACTACCTCGTTTAGTTTAAGTTCAACGCGTTGACGAAGTTTATCAACGCCAGTTGCAATACCAAATCCGTACTCAGCGTTATCCTCAAACAATGAGTTAGCCCAAGCTGGACCACGTCCTTCGCTGTTTGCACAGTAAGGGGTTGATGGAGCAGAACCACCATAGATTGACGAACAACCAGTTGCGTTAGCAACAATCATTCTGTCGCCGTAAAGTTGAGTAACGGCTTTAATATATGGAGTTTCACCGCAACCTGCGCAAGCACCACTGAACTCGAACAATGGTTGAGCAAATTGGCTATTCTTAACAGATTTTTCTTTTCCAAGAATATCTTTGTAACCAACCTTCTCGTGCATATAGTCGAAACGAGGAGCTTCCGCCATTTGGCTTTCAAGCGGCTGCATTACTAATGCTTTAGTTTTAGCAGGGCAGATATCCGCACAGTTTCCGCAACCAGTACAATCTAGTACGCTAACCTGCATACGGAAGTTGTAATCCTTAACGCCACCGTTACCTTTAACTGTTTTAGTATCGGCAGGAGCATTCTTAAGTTCCTCGTCAGTTAAAAGGAATGGACGAATAGCAGCGTGAGGACAAACGTAAGCACACTGGTTACACTGAATACAGTTGTCGGCAATCCACTCAGGTACGTGTACAGCAATACCACGTTTCTCGTAACGGGTTGTTCCTGCAGGGAAAGTACCATCTTCACGACCAAGGAATGCGCTTACTGGTAGGTCATCGCCTTTTTGTAGGTTGATAGGATTAACCACATTGTTGATGAACTCTGGCGCACCAGCAATAGCTGTTTGTTTTTCAGCTACAAGTTTAGCCCATTCTGCTGGTACGGTAATCTTGATAACTTCGCCACCTTTATCAACAGCGGCGTTGTTCATCTTAAGAACTTCTTCACCTTTGCGTCCGTACGATTTTTCGATGGCCTTCTTCATTTGCTTAACTGCTAGTTCGTAAGGAATTACGTTTGCAATTTTGAAGAATGCGCTCTGCATAATAGTGTTAGTACGGTTTCCAAGACCAATTTCATCAGCAATTTTAGTTGCATTGATGATGTAGAAATTGATGCTGTTTTCCGCTAAATATTTTTTGATAGAGTTTGGCAGTTTCTCCTTAGTTTCCTCAACATCCCAGATGGTGTTTAGAAGGAAAGTACCACCCTTTTGAAGACCCTTAAGCATATCGTACTTTCCTAGGTATGATGGAACGTGGCATGCAACAAAGTCTGGAGTGTTTACTAAGTAAGGCGAGCGAATTGGTTGATCACCAAAGCGTAAGTGAGAAACAGTTATACCACCTGATTTTTTAGAGTCGTAAGCAAAGTATGCTTGGCTGTATTTGTCAGTGTTATCACCAATGATTTTGATTGAGTTCTTGTTAGCACCAACAGTACCATCGGAACCTAATCCGTAGAATTTAGCCTGGAATGTACCCTTCGACGCAAGGTTGATTTCAGCACCAACTGGTAACGATTTGAAAGTAACATCGTCAATAATACCAACAGTGAACTGATTTTTAGGCTCTTTCATCTTAAGATTGTCGAAAACGGCAATCATTTGAGCAGGAGTTGTATCCTTTGAACTCAATCCGTAACGACCACCAACAATAACAGGAGCATTTTCTTTTCCGTAGAATAAATCCTTAACGTCTAGGTAAAGAGGGTCGCCATTAGCACCAGGCTCTTTAGTTCTGTCAAGAACGCAAATGCGTTTAACAGACTTAGGCATTACGTTGAAGAAATATTTAGCGGAGAATGGACGGTATAGGTGAACGCAAACCAATCCAACCTTTTCGCCTTTTGCCATTAGGTAATCCACAACTTCCTTCAATGTATCGGTGATTGAACCCATTGCAATAACAATGTTCTCGGCATTTTTATCGCCATAGTAATCGAATGGGTGATACTCACGACCAGTTAGTTTGGTAATTTCCTTCATGTACTCCTCAACCATATCGGGAACTGCATCGTAGAACTTGTTAGCAGCTTCGCGTGATTGGAAGTAGATATCAGGGTTTTGTGCAGTACCACGGGTTACAGGATGCTCTGGGTTAAGAGCTCTGTCGCGGAATGCTTGTAGTGCTTTTTGGTCTACAAGTGGAGCCAAATCTTCATTTTCAAGAATTTCAACCTTCTGAATTTCATGAGAGGTTCTGAAACCATCGAAGAAATGAACGAATGGTACACGAGATTTAATTGAAACTAAGTGAGCAACCGCTGCTAAATCCATAACCTCCTGAACACTACCAGTAGCAAGCATTGCAAAACCAGTTTGACGAGCACTCATAACATCGCTATGGTCGCCAAAGATTGAAAGAGCTTGAGCTGCTAAACTACGAGCCGAAACATGGAAAACACCTGGAAGCAACTCTCCGGCGATTTTGTACATGTTAGGAATCATAAGTAGCAGACCTTGCGATGCAGTGTAAGTTGTAGTTAATGCACCAGATTGTAAAGAACCGTGCACTGCACCAGCAGCACCAGCCTCACTTTGCATCTCTGCAACCTTAACTGTATCGCCAAAAATGTTTTTACGACCGAATGCTGACCACTCGTCAACGTACTCAGCCATTGTAGATGAAGGGGTGATGGGATAAATTGCAGCTACTTCGCTAAACATATAAGCAATGTGTGCTGCAGCATAGTTACCATCACAAGAAATGAATTTTTTAGACTTTGTCATTTGATTTTGTGAGTTTTATGATGAATAACAGATTTTTTGAAAAATCGATGCAAAGTTAATACAATTCAATAAAATTAACCATGTTTTACAGCAATTTGAAAATACTATAAATTAGCGTTAAGCCTCAGAAAACGTTTGAAATAGATGGTTTTGATTCTTTAACCAAATTATAAATTGAAAGCAAAATTCGTAAATAAGTTACACTTATCAATCGACTTGTTGGAAAATTGCATTTATAGCGCCTATTTTCCTTGAATATATTTTAAAGCGTCATCCATAACCGGAAGTCAAAAGTCTATTCTGAAATTTTGAAGAAATCTACACGTAGGCCGTAACTTCTACTTCAATTAATGCCCCATGATGCAAATCTCGGGTAGGGATTACAGCCCTTGCTGGTTTATACTGTCCAAAGAAGTCGGCGTATATACCATTTACAATATCCCAGTACTTTATATTTGAAACATAAACGCGTACATGTAGTACTTTGTCCTTTCCGCTTCCAGCCTCGGTTAATATCTTTTCAATGTTTCTCAACACCTGATGTGTTTGCGCTTCAATTCCTTCAGGAATTGCTCGTGTTTCAGGAATACGGGGCAGTTGACCGGCTAGATATAGTATCCCATTATGTTCTACACATTGCGAGTAATGCCCATTACTCTTTGGCATGTTCGGTGTCTCTATTATTTTCATAGTTTAATTTTTTGTTTTTTCGTCTTTATTCAGCAAAGATAGAATAACCTTATTGAAATTGTTGCTGTATTTTCTTTATTTGCCCTTCAACTGTAAGTTAAACAGTATTTTGCAAAAACTATTTGTGCTTAGATTTAAAAATTTTACTACATTTCGTACAATTCTTTGTGTTATTACCTACACAACCTTTTTTATTAACCAACTAAACTAAAAACAAATGAAGAAGATTAGTATTTGGGTTATTGTTTTAACCTTAATTGCCTTTGCTGGCTGTAAGAATGATGACGGTAAGAAAGAATCATATAAGGAGGTTTATCCTAAAACCCCACTTACCGGTCAAGAGATTAATAATATCATAAGGGAAACACTTAATAAGACTGGCGATTTTGATTGGAATAAAGCCGATGTTTTTGTGCTTTGGAGCGCACTTACGCATGGTAATAATATTTTAACTATTGGGTACGATGAACAACCATTTGCAGAGGTTAACTCTAAACGTTCTGAACAAGCCAAGAAACAGATTCTTGAACAGGTGCTAAGTTTAGAGAAAAATTCTACCGAAAACATTCGAAAGGGAGAGAGTATCTTTATTGCCGAAGGCAAAGAACTTAACTTTATGGATGTGTACGTGTCGAACATTGAGACTCTCGTTGCATTAAAGAACAACGTAAAGGTTCGTTATATTGAGCCATCAGGTTATCGTTACTTTGATTTTGAGCCAATGGTTAAGAGCGATTCTGGGTGCGATACTGATCCTGAGACAATCAATTCTGGCGACTATACCGTTGTTGCTCCAAACTGTCAGGTTTCATGGACTTACTATAAACATAATATT
>JAKQKB010000223.1 GCA_029560875.1 Bacteroidota bacterium
CTTTAGAACCATTACAGACGAAGAAATTGACACCGCAATGAGAAGATTAAATCACCGACCTAGAAAAAGGCATGGATTTAAATCTCCTCATCAGGTATTTTTAGAACTAACGGGCGTTGCACTTCAAACTTGAATCCGCCTGATATCATTGGTGAAAATAGTCATCTCAAACAACTAGACCGAGGTCTGGTTGAATGTGCGCTGCAAGCAGACGGGCTGAACATCTTGGTCATAGCAAACATTAAGTTGTGACCAGTAGCTTGGGCAATGCCTTTAATGGTAAATTCGTATGACTTAAAAGGGAGATTTTGGCGAGCTATCCTCGAAGTTTCATGTGATTGTGAAGGCGGATTTGAGCCGCAATGGATTCCCAAACATTAAACCCGTTGGGTAAGCTTCGATGCTAAGATCATACTGCTGCACTCACGGGGTATGACCGCACTTGAGATTCAAGCCTACCACAGTCATATGTACGGCACGGAATTATGTGAGAGTTTACGAACATTACTGGGTTGCTAAGAAATTTGTGTAGTACTATTTAGATATGCATCAATTCGTATTTAATAGCTTTCCTAGCTAGCCGCACTTTAAATAATCCAACGTTCTAGAATTATTTTAACAATCCATAGCAAAACCCCCGCATATAGCAGGGGTTTTGTTTTTACCACTTGCAATCTCGACTACATCCTGAGACTTAATCGAGATTGGTTAACTATGAATTAGCAACCTTTTGGTTTGTACTTAGCAGCTAAAGAGCTAGTGCAATCCCAAGTGCCAGTGGCAGCAGTACGCGTCCAAACAACGGTGTTACCGTTAAAGTTTGTTGCATTACCGGCTTTGGTTGTACAAGTAATTGTTGTAGCAGCAACGGCATTGTTGCAATAGGTTGTTGATGCAGTGATGCCAATAAAGCCTGAGTCAGTTGCTGTTAATGATGGAGTATAGCCTTCGTTAACGGCAAGCTCAAAGCCAACTTTACCTGGGGTGATTTCTGCAAGCGCACTAGTTGCTTGTGATTTAATAATGTAATCTTGATATTGAGGAATGGCTACAGCAGCCAAAATACCGATAATTGCCACCACAATCATTAACTCGATTAAGGTAAAACCTTTTTGAATTTGTTTCATTTTGAAATCCTTTTTAAATAATTAAGTAAAAGTACACTGATAAATAAAACTACGCTTTAAACAACATTTAAAACATATGTTTGTTACTTTAAGCGACGTTACCAGCGCTTGAATATGTATTAGCAATGGCTGTGCCAACTTTTATTATTTAGCGATTTTGTTTGGAATATTAAATTTAACTTATTGATTTAAATGAACTTAATTGTTATT
>JAKQKB010000091.1 GCA_029560875.1 Bacteroidota bacterium
CAGAACCCACAATGTGCCATACGACCAAATTGGAATAATTAGTGGGCCAAGTCACGCGGAGGAAGTTGCATTGGAACGATTATCTTATCTAACCTTCTCATGCAAGGACAGGGAGCACGCCAAAGAAATTTCTTCGCTATTTGACTGTCACTATATAAAAACAAACACTGGCACAGATATATATGGCACAGAGTACAGCGCCGTTCTAAAAAATATTTATGCCATTGCTGCGGGTATTGCACACGGGCTTGGATATGGCGACAACTTCCTCTCTGTGCTTATAAGCAACTCTCAACGCGAGATTGAACGTTTTCTTAAGAAAACATACCCCAGCAAACGTAGAATGTGCACCTCAGCATATTTAGGCGATTTGCTTGTAACTACTTATTCGCAATTTAGCCGAAACAGAACGTTTGGAACCATGATTGGCAAAGGTTACTCTGTAAAATCGACCATGTTGGAAATGAATATGATTGCCGAAGGGTACAATGCTTCTAAGTGCATTAAGGAAATCAACTCAAAATACAATGTAAGGATGCCAATTGCCGATGCTGTTTACAATATACTTTATGAAAACATATCACCTGCAATAGAAATGAAACTCTTAACCGATAAACTAAAATAGTAATTCATTAATATCAATACATATGAGCGAACTTAAAGTAAATCTTAACAATATCTTCGATTTTGTATCAAAGGAAGAGGTTAACTCCTTTAAGAGCAAAATTGAGAAAAGTCAATCGTTACTGGAGAAAAAGACTGGTAAGGGAAATGACTTTTTGGGCTGGTTAAATCTACCAAGCAACATTCCAAGCAAACAAATTTCAGAAATTGAAAAAATTGCTGAGGAGTTCAGAACTAAAAGCGACATTGTCGTAGTCATTGGAATTGGAGGTTCTTACCTTGGAAGTAAGGCTGTAATTGAGGCTCTAGGAAATAGTTTCTCGCAGCTAAACAGCAATGGCAATCCACATATAGTATTTGCAGGGCAAAATATTTGCGAGGACTACCATGCCGAACTTTTGGAGTTACTTAATCATAAGCGATACTCAATTGTTGTTATCTCAAAATCGGGAACAACTACAGAACCTGCTATTGCATTCAGGTTATTAAAACAACACTTGGAAAATAAGGTTGGTAAATCAGAAGCCGCAAACCGAATTGTAGCAATAACAGACCAATCCAAAGGAGCACTTCGTAAACTTGCCGATACCGAAGGCTACCGCACATTTGTAATTCCTGATGATGTTGGAGGGCGTTACTCCGTTTTAACGCCTGTAGGGTTACTCCCAATTGCTATTGCAGGTTTTGATATCAAAAAACTTGTTGAAGGCGCTACAAAGGCTCAAGCAGACACTGCAGCAAATGTTCCCTTTGAGCAAAACAAGGCTTGCCAATATGTTGCCGGACGCAATGCGCTTTACAACAAGGGCAAGAATTTAGAGATAATGGTAAACTACACACCAAAACTTCACTACTTAACCGAATGGTGGAAGCAACTTTACGGTGAAAGTGAAGGCAAAGAGAACAAAGGGATATTCCCCGCCGGAGTTGATTTTACTTCAGATTTACACTCTATGGGTCAGTACATCCAGGAAGGCGAGCGCATGATATTTGAAACAGTAATCTCGGTTGAAAATTATTCACACAAACTAACCATACCAAACGACCCTGAAAACCTTGACCAACTAAATTTCCTATCGGGCAAGCGCTACTCTGAGGTAAACAAAATGGCAGAACTGGGAACAATTGCGGCTCACAACGATGGTGGTGTTCCTTGCATTTCCATTAGCATACCCGAGCTATCGGCATACTGGATTGGATACACACTATACTTCTTTGAAAGGGCCTGCGCAATAAGTGGCTATGTTTTAGATGTAAATCCATTTGACCAACCAGGTGTTGAAGCCTACAAAAAGAATATGTTTGCGCTACTTGGCAAACCTGGTTTTGAGCAGGAGGGAAAAGATTTAAGGAAACGTTTAGGAATATAATGCAGAAGGGGGCTCTCGCCCCCTTTTTTATGACCTTTTCTTTATTTCGTCTCTAATTTTTGATGCTCTCTCGTAATCTTCATTCATAATAGCCTCTTCGAGCATAGTGTTAAGTTCAGCAACCGAAAGGCGTTTAATCTGCTCCGTGAAGGTATCCTTGGGTTTGCTTTCAGTAGGGGTTTTACTTGCTTCGGCAGGTTCGTCAACCTCTTCAATTTCAAGGGTGATGCCTGCTTTCTCCATTATCTCGTCGGTGGTGTAAATTGGGCAGCTAAAACGTAAGGCCAACGCTACAGCATCGGAAGTTCTGGAATCTATATATATTTCTTTGTGGCCGTTATCGCAGTGAAGTTTCGAGAAAAACACACCTTCCTCCAACTTGTAAATCTGTACCTCTACCAAGTTAATGGTATATGCTTTTGCAAAATTCAGGAAAAGGTCGTGTGTTAAGGGTCGTGGAGGTGTAAGTCCTTCGAGCTGAATTGCAATGGCCTGGGCCTCGTATCCGCCAATAATAATTGGAATTCGCCTGCTTCCATTCTCCTCGCTAAGCACAAGTGCATATGCGCCCGACTGAGTTTGGCTGTATGAAATTCCAAGAACACTTAGTTTTACCTTACCCATTGCTTAAATCAACTTTTAACTAAACCACTAGTTTTTGTAATTTTTGTTGAAGGTTATCCCATATACAAACCTACATTAATTTTTTCAAAACTCCCAAATCAACCCAATGAAATTATTGTCGATACAAAATGGTTAAAACCTAAAATAAATAAATGGTTGAATATCGGCTGTTCGGAATTGTATGATAAGAACAACAACTATTAGTATAACCAATCCTTTAACCAAAATGTTCGCATCAATGAATTTTCCACGATACCATTCCTTGAAACCAAATGGAAGCCAATGGATTGCAAAACCAATCAATATCAACAGGAATATCCCATAGTACGATTTTGTTATCTCAATCAAAGATTCACCGCCAAACCTGTTGAAAATTTGATTTAGCACTTGCTTTGCGCTCTCCATGCTTTCGGCACGGAAAAAAATCCAGGAGAAACAAACAAGATTGAATGTTAGAATTGCTCCAAAAATCTTCCGCCAATTACTACCAATAAATTCAAAAGTTGGTACATACTTGCTCCAAAGTTTATGGAGCGCTAATCCTACCCCGTGAATTCCGCCCCAAATAACAAACTTAAGGTTTGCTCCGTGCCATAAGCCACCCAACAGCATAGTTATCATTAGGTTGATATACATTCTTGCACTCCCCTTTTTATTTCCACCCAGCGGAATGTAAAGGTAATCGCGTAGCCAAGTTGATAGTGAGATGTGCCAACGATGCCAGAAATCAGTTATGCTTGTTGCCTTATAGGGCGAGTTAAAATTGATTGGCAAACGGAATCCAAGTAGCATTGCCAAGCCTATGGCAATATCGGTATATCCAGAAAAGTCGCAGTAAATCTGTAACGCATAGCCGTAGGTTGCCATCAAATTTTCGAAGCCAGAATAGCTTAGCGGATTATCAAAAACCCTATCAACAAAGTTGATTGAGATATAATCCGAGATAATCATCTTTTTAATAAGCCCCGCAATTATTAAAAAAGTTGCATGTCCAAACTCACGGGTTGTAAGGCTAAATTCCCGATATAGCTGCGGAATAAATTCCGATGCTCGAACAATCGGACCCGCCACCAATTGCGGGAAGAATGAAACGTAAAACCCAAAATCAATTATACTTTTAACAGGAGGTATTTTGCCACGGTAAACATCAACAGTATAGCTTATAGTTTGAAAGGTGTAGAACGATACTCCTACTGGAAGGAATATTGAAGCAGTATCAAAGTTACTACCAAATAAACCATTTGCCCACACCGAAAGATGATTGGTTACTGCAAGGTTGGTTCCAAGGAGTTGATTCACAATGTCGGTGTAAAAGTAGGCATACTTAAAATAGGAAAGCACTCCTAGGTTTACCACTACACTGGATGCCACAAGTATTTTTCGGGTTACCTTGGATTTATAGCGTGGAATTAGTAACCCAAAAATATAATCGCAAACAGTAGAAAATATAAGCAATGAGAAGAATAAACCGCTCGATTTGTAGTAAAAATAAAGGCTGAAAACTAAAAGGTAAGCACTACGAATAACTGGCTTATTGTAAATAAACGAATAGCCAAAAAGTAAAACAGCAAAGAAAATCCAAAATGATATTTTTGTAAAAAGCAACGGGTCGCCTTCGGTGTAACTAAGAATCTGGGTTAGTATGTGAATGATGTAATCCATTGCTTAAATACTAGTGGTTAGTGCTTCGAAAAGTAGTTCTCCTTGCAACTGATATCCTTTTGCGTTCAGGTGAAGTAAGTCTGGTGCAGTTAAGCCCATTCCATTCCAAGTTCTTATACTTCCTTCGCCACCCATTAAAGTATGAAAATCCCAAACACAGCATCCATTCTCAATAGCCGTAGTTATGATTGCCTCTTTTACTAACAAAAGGTTTGGATTTGGATTGGTGCGAGAAACCAAATGGTCGCCAGGAATTGTGAGCAGTATGGTTGAATTTGGTACAGCCTTTTTTACTCTGACTACCAAACTGTCGAGCATAGAACTAAAAGTGCTAGCATCGAAAAGTGGATGGTAGGCATCGTTGGTTCCTAACGATACAATTACTAGCTGTGGATTTATCAACGCAAGTTGATTCCCTAGGCTGGCAGCACGAAGGTACGATTTAACATCGGCTCCATTCAGTCCCGCAGAATTGTATACAATTTTTGATTTTGAGTTTTCGAGAATCAGTCCAGATATTGATAGTTTTGCGCCTTGGCCTCCAAACTGAAAATTAGCCTCAGAAACAGGACTATCGAACTTCAAATGAACGTGATTTGCATCTTTTGATTTAACATCGAATTTTATTCCTTCTGGCAAAACCTCTATCTCATTGCTCTCCGATTCGAATAAAACTGTTATTTCATCAAAATACTTATCGCCATTTTTTTTACTTTTAAGTGATACAGAAAGCGAAGGGTTGATATCGGCAGTTTCCATAATCATACCCGATAAACCTGCGCCAATACACTCATCCGATATTAGCACTTTACGAAAGGTCCAATTGCTATTTGATGTGAACGAATAATCGCTTGGAGAGTTTGTTCCGGCTAAATTGTAAGGGAATACATATCCAACAGAAATAGCAGAGTCGTTGTAGTACGATGAGAGCAACCTACGAACCTCACCTGTAAAGAACCCGGCCTGAATATGCGAGTCGCCTATATGTACTATCCTAAATATTGTTGAATTGCTCGAAGATACGGGCAATTTTGGATTATCTTGGTATGAAATAATTCTGTTTAAACCTAAATTGGGCAATAGCGATAAGCGCTTGAATTTACTATTAATCACCATTGTTTCCGTTGTTTGTGGTATTCCAACAATGAACAATACTAATGCTAGGGTTGTAGCACGAACCACACGTTTTGTTTTATATGGTTTATCTATGCTTTGCATTAGTTACTCTTGTGGTTAGACTGAAAGTTAGAGTACTCATTCAATAGCGAAGCTGTAAACATTTCCGCAATTAACTTTGCTCCACGGAAGTTAAAGTGGGTAAAATCCTTTGTTGCAAGCGATGGGTTCGCATTAACCCACTCGGGCATTGAGTTTTTTCCGCCCATTGCTGTGTAGCAATCCCAAAATGCTGCTCCAGCTCTGAACGCGGCATTACGCTGCGCATTCCTCACCTTCTCTATACTTGGGTAAGATTCAAACTTATCCTCATTCTTGCGCGACATATCCGAAACACCAATGAGCAGAACCGAAACATCGGGCTTGAATGACTTAATGGCTTTAATCTGTCGGTACAGAATTTCCTCGTAGTAGTTGTAGTTATCTAAATTCCCCGGAACAACATTAACGCCGTATTGCAGAATAACGAGTTTTACGTTTAGCAGGTTAAATACAGTTTTTGAAAATTCTGTATCGAACTTAGTGAATACTGCGCCTGAACTGCCCCGCTGCGGAATATTATCGACATAAATACCCCAGTCCGATTCCATTGAAACACCATATACGGTCAAAGGTCCTTTGCCATTGAACTGGAGTTCTAGTTTGTTGGATAATTCAGGGATACTAAATCGATGCTCCGCTATGTTTTCAATTTTGGGCAGCATTTCGGCATCAACAATTTGGTCGTTAACACCTAGTTCCATTAAGTAGGTGGAGTCGTTTTGACCATAGAAAACTCTTAGGCGCTTAAAATGATTGCTACGAGCATCCTTCCCAACCTTTTTGAACTCTATTTTTTCACCATTGGAGCCATCCTCAATTTGTGTTATTCCTCCCAGCAACCCGAATTGGCTAACCTCATTGCCTCCATCGTGCAGACTTGTATAGCGCCAATCGCCCGATACGGAATGTTTCACATTCAAAGGTTGATAGCTTTGCGGATAACCTGGGATAATCCCAACACCATTTCCGCCAAACCTTGCTTGTAGCGCCGAACGGATAAACATTGTTATTCTATCGCCCTCAATCTGCGAATCGCCAAAGTGCATTACCCTAACTTGCTCAGTTTTTGTTTTCCCTTCTGCTAAGTATACAAAGAAGTCTTTAAGTGCAGATTTGTTATTATCGGCAAATTCAATGGGAATAATTCTTTCTTTTAGTAGTTCTGGAGTTATTGGAGATGGTTTGATTGGTTCTATAGTAGAATCGGCAACTTGAGCAACCAGTAAACTGTCAGGCTTAACCTCTATAGCCTCCGTAACCTCTATGCTATTGGCAACTTCTATTTGTTCTTTTTTGATTTCTAAAGTGTCACTTTTAGGCGATTCACCAATAATAGCCAGTTTGACCTTATCAATGTTGGGATACCGTATGTTGAAATCTCCAAAGTTAAACCCACCCTCTGGCACAAACCAAGCCACACCTAATAACACAAGCATTATTAGGGTAAGAAAAATCAGGGTTTTTAGCGGTTTGAACATTGGCGAACCATAAATCTAGGGTTAAAAATAGAAGAATTTATTAAACTGAACTATAGGATTTAGTAATAATGAGAGTTTCATTCTGGAAAATTTATGGATTTACGTAAACATTGGAGGTTGCAATAGGTTTATATTTTTATTATCTTTCACCAAATTTAAAGGGAATGTATAAGATTTATCATAACCCACGTTGTAGAAAAAGCCGGGAGGGTTTGGAGTACCTGAAAACCAAAACAAAAGAGTTCGAGGTCAAGAATTATTTAACCGATGGCATAAAAGCTGATGATATTAAAGAGATACTCTTAAAGTCGAATTTAAAGCCTTTTCAACTAGTGAGAACACAGGAGGAGTACTATAAAACTTACTTAAAGGGCAAAAATTTTTCGGACGAAGAGTGGATTCAGATTTTTGCTGAAAACCCAAAGGTGTTGCAACGCCCAATAGTGGTTGGAAATCATAAAGCTGTATTGGCTTCTCCACCTGAAAATATTGATAAACTCATTAAATAGAAAAACTATGGCAAAGTATCTTTTAATCACTTTTGCTTTGGTATTTGGCCTTCAATTCCAAGCCATTTCGCAGGATAATACTGATGTGGCAGCATTAGAACTTGAGATTCACAACCTTATCAACAAGCATCGAGTAAGCAAGGGGCTCAAGGAACTAAAACTTAACGATGCAATTAGAACCGAGGCTCTAGGTCATTCAAAAAATATGGCATCGGGAAAAGTTCCTTTTAGCCATAAAGGCTTTGATGAACGATTCAATAAATTAGCCACCATTTTCAATATGTCATCGGGTTCAGAGAATGTTGCGAATGGACCTGCAGAGGCAAAAACTATTGTAGAAGGGTGGCTTGCTAGTCCTAAGCATAAAGAAAATATTGAAGGAGATTTTAACATGACAGGCATTGGAATTGCCCAGGCAAAGAATGGAACGTTTTTTTACACTCAAATTTTTGTAAAGAGTCCTGAAAAACCAAAAATTGTAGTCGACGAATTTGAAAACGAACTATTAAGGTTGATAAACGACCACAGAAAAAAACTTGGCATAGCCAGTTTAACTAAAAATGAACTCATTAAAACCGAAGCGTTAAAATATTCGGAGCAAATGGCAACAGGAAGGGTTCCGATTGGTTCTCCAAGCTTTGACAGCCCTATTCGCCGACTTGTTCAAAATATGAACGCAAAAGCAATGGCTGAAATTATTGGATACGGCTTTAATTCACCTAAAGAGGCTTTTGATAGTTGGATGGCAAGTTCCAAGCAGCGCGAGACAATTGAGGGAAGTTACGATTTAACAGGTATTGGTATTATGCAATCGAAAGATGGGAAGGTGTTTATTACACAGGTTTTCATTTTAAGTCGATAGTCACCAAAACTAAATATAATGGCAACTCCTGATTTCTACTACCAGGAACGTTTTCCTGTTGGAAACGACCAAACAGAATATTACCTTTTAACCAAGGAGTTTGTTTCGCTTGCAAAATTTGAGGGCGAAGAGATTGTAAAAGTTGACCCAGAGGGTTTGGCCGTTTTGGCCAAAGCAGCAATGCACGACACCTCGTTTATGCTCCGCACCGAGCATATAAAACAAATCGCCGCAATACTCGAAGATCCCGAGGCCAGTAAAAACGACAAGTTTGTTGCATTAGTTATTCTCCGTAACGCAGAGATATCTGCAAAAGGAATTCTCCCAATTTGTCAGGATACGGGAACTGCCACTGTTTTTGCAAAAAAAGGCCAAAAGGTGTGGACTGGAGGGAACGACGATGAATCTATCTCACGTGGAATATACAAAACCTTTACCCAAGAGTATCTCCGATACTCACAAACAGTAGCATTGGATATGTACACCGAAAAGAATTCGGGAACAAACCTGCCTGCTCAAATCGATATTTATGCAACAAAAGGCAATGAGTACGAATTCCTGTTTGTGGCAAAAGGTGGTGGCTCTGCAAATAAGAGTATGCTGTTTCAGGAAACAAAAGCACTGCTTACACCCGAAAAACTTGAGGCATATTTAATTGATAAAATCAAGAATCTGGGTACAGCAGCTTGTCCTCCTTACCATATTGCTTTTGTAATTGGCGGAACATCGGCAGAGGATACGCTTAAAACGGTAAAATTGGCATCGACAAAATACTTAGATACTTTACCAACAAAAGGAAATGAGCACGGGCAAGCATTCCGCGATGTTGAGTTGGAGGAAAAGATTCTGAAAGCAACCTACAATATGGGTATTGGCGCTCAGTTTGGCGGTAAGTATATGGCGCTTGATGTTCGGATTATTCGATTGCCACGCCATGGCGCTTCGTGTCCTGTCGGTATTGGTGTATCGTGTATTGCCGACCGCAATATTCGCGCAAAAATAAATCGCGATGGTATTTGGATTGAGAAGTTGGAGAATAACCCTGGCCGTTTTATACCTGAACAATGGCGGAAGCCCGATGAAAGTGGAGCAGTAAAGGTTGATTTGAACTTGCCAATGCCTCAAATCCTTGCCGAGTTAAGTAAACATCCTGTTGGAACAAGGCTGTCGCTGAATGGGACTATAATTGTAGGTCGCGATATTGCTCACGCAAAGTTGAAAGAACGAATTGATAAAGGCGAAGGCTTGCCCGAATATATCAAAAATCACCCAATTTACTATGCTGGTCCAGCAAAAACACCAGCCGGGATGCCTTCTGGTTCGTTTGGCCCAACCACTGCAGGGCGTATGGACTCATATGTGGATTTATTCCAATCGCAAGGCGGAAGTTTTATTATGATTGCCAAGGGCAATCGTAGTCAGGCGGTAACCGATGCCTGCAAAAAGTACGGTGGATTTTATTTGGGAAGCATCGGAGGTCCTGCAGCTATCCTTGCCGAGGAGAATATCAAAAAGGTTGAACTTATTGAGTACCCTGAACTGGGTATGGAGGCAATCTACAGAATCGAGGTGGTTGATTTCCCTGCTTTCATCCTTGTTGATGATAAGGGTAACGATTTTTATAAGCAGGTGATGAAGTAAAATTCTAGACAATAGAATTCAGAATCTAGACGCAAGATTTCATTCATTGGAATTGTATCTTTGTCCGATATCTTGTGTCTAAATTCTAAAATCTGCATTTATTTTGAAAGTCAACGGAAAGCATTACAGGACAATCTGGTTGGAGGAAGGCGGTACACCTTGCGTGAAAATTATCGACCAGCGTTTTTTGCCACATCAATTTGTAATTGAGGATATAACCAACTTCAACCAAATGGTTGTAGCAATTAAGAATATGCACCTTAGAGGTGCTGGGTTAATTGGGGTTGCTGCAGCCTATGGAATTTACTTGGCAATATTGGAGTCCGCTAAAACCGATAGTTTTGATACAAATCTATCTAAACTAGCCAAAGAACTTGCTGAAACCCGACCCACTGCGGTAAATCTGATTTGGGCAATTGATAGGCTGAT
This sequence comes from Bacteroidota bacterium, assembly GCA_029560875.1. GTDB lineage: Bacteria > Bacteroidota > Bacteroidia > Bacteroidales > Tenuifilaceae > SB25. The sequence goes on from JAKQKB010000091.1 coordinate 10,418, forward strand.
GGCCGAAGTTGCAAAAGTAAATTCTATTGGAGATAAAATTAAGGTTGCAAGGCAAGTTGCTCAGCAAATTGCCGATGAGGATGCAGATAGCAGCCAAAGCATAGGTGTATTTGGGGTTGAGATAATAGAACGAATTAGTAAGGCTAAAAGCGGCGATATTGTAAATATTCTTACTCATTGTAACGCTGGTTGGTTAGCTTTTGCCGATTATGGCACTGCCACTGCCCCAATTTACGAGGCTCATAAACGAGGCGTAAAAGTGCACGTTTGGGTTGACGAGACTCGACCACGGAATCAGGGTGCTTCGCTAACTGCCTGGGAGTTGTTGAACGAGGGCGTTCCTCACACCTTGATTCCCGATAATACGGGCGGTCATCTTATGCAGCACGGAATGGTCGATATGGTTATAACTGGCGCTGACAGGGTAACAAGTAATGGCGATGCTGCCAATAAAATTGGCACTTACCTTAAAGCATTGGCCGCGGCCGACAATAAAATTCCTTTTTACATTGCAGCACCATCGTCATCGTTCGATTGGACATTGACCGATGGTGTTAAGCAAATTCCCATTGAGCAACGTCATCCTAACGAGGTTCGCTATATTTCAGGCTTATCAAATGGAAGGGTTGAAGAGGTGTTGATTTGCCCGGAGAATACACCTGTGGCCAATTATGGTTTTGATGTTACCCCTGCACGATTAATCACTGGGATTATTACGGAACGAGGTGTTTGCAGTGCAACAACCGAATCTATCCGTTCACTTTATCCCGAAAAATTCTAGTTTATGCAGGATGGAGTAATAAAATTTACCTGCAACTGGACAAAGGCAGAGCCTTTTACTCCAGAAATCATAGCGGAACTCAACTATTGGCGTCAGATTCTATATGCAAAAGGCTTAATTGGTCTCGATAAACAGGGGATTGGCTATGGAAACATCAGCATGAGGTATCAACAGAACCAATTCATTATAAGTGGCTCTGGAACTGGGCAACACCCTGAATTAACCAATGAGCATTATACCTTAGTAACAAATTTTAATGTTCATAGAAACACTGTGGATGCCGTTGGGCCAATTATTGCATCGTCGGAATCGATGACACACGCAATACTTTACCAATGCGATCCAAGCATTAATGCTGTTGTACACATTCATCACCGGGAGTTGTGGAGAATTTTGATGTATAAAGTGCCTACAACCGATAAAAAGGCCGAGTATGGTACCCCCGAAATGGCCAAAGAGATGGTTCGACTTTACAGTAAAACCGAATTGCCAAAATCAAAATTGTTGGTTATGGCCGGACACGAGGAGGGTGTGGTATCTTTTGGTATAAATGTGGAATTGGCCGCAAAGATTATTGTCGATAAAATGATTGAATTAGGAATAGAATAAATTGCACGATATGAAGACTGTTGGTATAATTGGTGGTTCAGGGCTCGATAAACCTGAGATATTGCAAAATGCAAAAGAGGTGGAGGTTGTTACGCCATACGGTAATCCTTCATCTACACTCAAAATAGGGAATATAGGCAATTGTAAAGTTGTTTTACTATCGCGTCACGGATATAGCCACCAGTATAGTCCAACCGAGGTTAACTACAGGGCCAATATTTATGCTATGAAAGAGCAGAATGTTGATGTAATTATTGCCACAACGGCCTGCGGCAGTTTACGGCAGGAAATTGGCCGGGGCGATTTTGTTCTGCTCAATCAATTTATAGATTTCACCAAGAAACGCTCCAATACATTCTTTGACAGTTTTGCTACAGGAATTGCTCATCCTGGAATGGCTGACCCCTTCGATGAATCGCTCAGAAAAATCATACTCGATAATGCCCATAAATTAGGCATCAAAATTCATCCTAAAGGTACCGTGGTAACTATTGAAGGGCCTCGTTTCTCAACTCGTGCTGAATCCAGAATGTTTAGGAGTTGGGGAGCCGATGTTATTAATATGTCCATTGCTACAGAGGCTAGTTTAGCCAATGAGTTGAAAATTCCTTATGCCGCAATTGCAATGAGCACCGATTACGATTGCTGGAAAGAGGATGAGCCTCCCGTTAGCTGGGAGGAAGTTCTGTCTATTTTTGGCAAGAATGCCAATAACGTTATTGAACTGCTAGTAAGCACTATTAACAGTCTTGGGTAAAGGCATATGCTCGATTTTTAAAAAAAATTATGGTTATTTTTTATTTGTTAGCATAATCTAACTATATTTGAAGTGTGAATGAACTAGAAAAAATAATATCGAAGTTGTCGAATATGATGACTCAGGTTGAGGAGTCGGCCAAGGAGCAATTTGGGCTTTCGGAACTTACCCTCACCCAAATGAATTATTTGGAAACCATCAATCAACTTGAAAATCCAAACATCACTGAGTTGGCAACATCTTTAAAGTTGACTAAGCCAACCGTTACGGTTGCCATTGATAAACTTATTGAGAGAGAGTATGTTTACAAGGTTCAATCCGATGAGGATAGGCGAAGTTCTCATTTACACCTTACAGAGAAGGGTAAGAAGATAAATCAAATGCACGATTTTGCCCACAAGCAAATAGCCGAATCTGTTAGCAAAAGACTTAGCAAAACCGAGCGCGAAATACTTGTGGTTCTTTTAAATAGAGTTTTATCGAATAAATAATTTTCTATCTAACTAGTTAGATTATTCTAACATATTTTGCGGATTATGGGAAAAAAATCGCACACTGAGAAGTATTTTGGTTTAACGGACCAAGAGGTTGCAGCCAAGCAAGCCAGCGAAGGATTCAATGAGCTACCTTCGTCCAAACCAAAAAATGTTTTGGAAATTGCCATTGGTGTGGTGAAGGAGCCAATGTTCCTGCTTCTTGTGGCTTGCGGTACTTTATACCTTATTCTTGGCGATATTCAGGAAGGCCTTATGCTTCTTGGTTTTGTGTTTGTGATAATGGGTATTGAGTTCTATCAGGAGAAAAAAACTGAAAAAGCTCTTGATGCTCTTAAGGATTTGGCGAGTCCCAGAGCTCTTGTAATCCGTAATGGTCAAACTATACGTATTTCCGGGAAAGAGGTTGTTACGGATGATATAATTATACTACAGGAGGGCGATAGAGTTCCTGCCGACGCAATAGTGCTCGATTGCAACAATTTAATGGCAGATGAATCGCTTCTGACAGGCGAATCGGTTCCTGTCAGAAAAAGAGAATGGCTCGATGGCGATAAGGATTTTATTCCCGGAGGAGACGATATTCCTTGGGTTTACTCTGGGTCAATGATTATTCAGGGAAACGGTATTGCAAGGGTAAAACACATTGGCGTAAATACTGAGATTGGTAAAATTGGCAAGGCATTGGAGTCGGTTGAGGAAGAGCCTACCCAACTTAAGAAAGAGATGGGTGTGTTGGTAAAACGCCTTGCAATAATTGGAATTGCGTTATGTGTTTTAGTTATTGTAGTATTCACCCTAACTCGCGGCGATTTGCTTAAAGGATTCCTTGCAGGCATAACGCTCGCAATGGCTATGCTTCCCGAGGAGTTCCCTGTTGTGCTCACCGTATTTCTGGCTTTAGGCGCTTGGCGCATATCAAAAAAAAGCGTATTGACCCGCAAACCAGCCGCAATTGAAACCTTAGGCTCTGCAACTGTGCTTTGTACCGATAAAACAGGCACACTTACTCAGAATAAAATGACCATTACCAAACTTTACAATGGTAAAGGTTTTATCGATATGTCATCAAAAACTGAGTTCTCAGAACCTTTCCATTTGGTGATTGAGTATGGTATTTTGGCCAGTCAGGTTAATCCATTCGACCCAATGGAAAGTGCCATTACAAGAATCGGCGAGGAGTACTTATTAAACACAGAGCATATCCATATAGATTGGGTAATGGAGAAGGAGTATCCTTTGTCGAAGGATTTACTGGCAATGTCGAGGGTGTTTACCAATACGGGAACCAACAAAAAAGTAATTGCTGCAAAGGGTGCTCCTGAAGCAATTTTCGACTTATGCCATTTAAAGGGTGAAACACTTTCGCAGTATCAAAAGGCAGTGGCTCAAATGGCCTCCGAAGGCTTAAGGGTTTTGGGTGTTGCGAAGGCTGGGATTGGTGATGGGGACTTACCTCCAATTCAGCACGATTTTGAATTTGAGTTTGTTGGTCTTATTGGCCTTTCCGACCCAATACGTGAGACAGTGCCTATGGCTGTTGCAGAATGTTACCGTGCAGGTATTAGAGTAATTATGATTACTGGCGATTATCCTGTAACTGCGATGAACATTGGTAAAGATATTGGTCTACATAATCACGATAAATGTATTACTGGTCCTGAGTTACAGCAGATGACAGAGGAAGAACTATCCGAGAGAATTAAGGATGTGAACATCTTTGCAAGAGTAGTTCCCGAGCAGAAACTAAAAATTGTGAATGCGCTTAAGCGCAATGGCGAAATTGTAGCAATGACGGGCGATGGCGTTAACGATGCACCTGCATTAAAGGCAGCCAACATTGGAATTGCAATGGGCGAAAAGGGAACCGACGTAGCTCGTGAGGCCTCTTCGCTGGTTCTTATGGACGATAATTTTGCATCAATTGTAGGTGCTGTAAAAATGGGACGAAGAATTTTTGATAATCTTCAAAAGGCTCTTGGCTATATTTTTGCCATTCACGTGCCAATTGCTGGTTTATCATTAATCCCTGTGCTTTTTGCTGACCTTCCATTAATTCTTTGGCCTGTACATATTGTGTTCTTAGAGTTGATTATCGACCCTGCTTGTTCGATAATTTTTGAGGCAGAGCCTGAGGAGAAAAATGTGATGACTCGCCCTCCAAAAAATATCAACGAGCCATTCTTTGGGGCTAAGAAGATATTCCTCAGCTGTATGCAAGGTGTTGGAATACTAATTATTGGATTATTGGTTTACTTTATTGGCTATAAGCTGGGCTATTCCGAGAAAGCAATACGTACCTTTACATTTATTTCATTGATTGCATCGAATATTGCAGTAATTCTATCGAACCGTTCTTGGTCTAATAGTATATTTAAAATTATGGTTACGCCCAATAAAGCTGTACGATGGGTTGTTGGTGGCGCTATTCTTTTCTTGATTTTAATTTTGAACGTTCCGTTCCTGATAGATTTATTCCAGTTCGAGAAGGTAACATTTGTGCAACAAATCATTTGTGCTGCTGCAGGTTTTGCAAGTATAACCTGGTTTGAATTGTATAAGATTTTTCACAAGCAGAATATTTGATAAAGTATGGAAGTTTCAAATAAAGGGGTATGGATATGGGATAAATTCGCAAAGCATTATAGCGGATTTATTACAAGAACGCTCGCCGATGCTTATGCCGAACTATACCGCCAAATTAAAGCAGATGTAGATGGCGTTGATTCTGTTTTGGAGGTAGCAACAGGTCCAGGACTAATAGCATTCGAAATTTCTGATTTAGTTAACCATATTGATGCTGTAGACCTATCGGCACAGATGATTGAGGTTGCTAAGGAGGTTCAGCGTCAGAAAGGTATGCAGAATATCAATTTTGCCTGTTGCGATGCATATAACTTGCCCTTCGCGGATGGTAAGTTCGATAGAGTAATTGCTTCAAACCTGCTGCATTTGCTTAAGGAGCCAAACATTGCGCTAATGGAGATGAAAAGGGTGCTTAAGGATGATGGGAAAATTATTCTCCCAACATTCTGCCACGGCGAAAACTTTAAGTCGAGGTTTATTTCAATTTTTATGAGTTTATCAGGGTTTAAGGCCGAGAATAAGTGGAGTGTGGCAGGTTATGAAAATTATATTAGTGCTCTGGGTTTTAGAATAATCAAACTTGAAGTGATTAAAAGCAAAATCCCATTAGCCTATTTGGTACTGGAAAAAAACAGTTAACGATGAATGATATTGAAATCAGGCCATCAGAATTGAGGGATTTGAACATAGTTTACGAATTAATCTGCGATTTGGAAGATACCAAATTGGATTTTGAGGCCTTTAAGTCGATATATAACGCAAATATCAGGAACGCGGAGATATTGTATTTAATAGCAGAGTACAATGAAACAGTGGTTGGATTTTTGAGTATCCATGTTCAGCGCATACTTCACCACTCAAAGCCAACCTGCGAGTTGCAGGAGTTGAATGTTTTTAGCGAGTATCGTTCAATGGGCATTGGAACAGCATTAATGCAAGAGGCCGAGAGAATTGCCAAGGAATTAGGGCTTGAGGAGATTGAATTAACCACAAAAGTCTTCCGCAAAAGAGCACAAGAATTCTATTTCCGCTTGGGCTATCAGAACACACACCTTAAATTTGTAAAGAAACTATCCTGATTATTTCTTGCCTCTAAACAAATACACAAAGCCTGTGGCAGGCTCATAGGTGTTTGTTAAATCCTCGATAATGTAGTAGTATATTCCCTCAGCCAATTCGTTACCTTGCTCATTCCTACCATCCCAGCGAACTACATCGGACTCGTGCTCGTAGAGCAAAGCACCTGAACGCGACATAATCCTAAGAACAAAACGAGGAGTTCCTGCCGCAGTAAAAGTAAATTCGTCGTTTACTGAGTCTCCATTAGGCGAAAAAACATTTGGAATATCGGTAAGTTCAGCCTTAAGAGCGGTTGATAGTATAATTGATTTTGTTTCCTTGAAATTTTCACCATTTTTTGAATAGGATAAAGTTGCAACAACCCTATTTTGACTTTTTTTGTTGAATGACAATACGGGACTTTTATCACTAGATAATCTACTATCGCTAAAACTCCACTCAACAACGTCAACTTCATCATTAGGAATAAAGCGAATTGATGCTTCAGAAGAATCCATGCTTTTCTCAAATATCCATGAAAAAGCATTGTTGTCCGATGTATTTACCTGCGAATAAACAGTGTTAATGCTTGCTGCAAACATCAACAATACAACAAAAGATATCTTGGTAAATAAAGTCCTGCTCATTGCAAATCAATTTTATTGTAAATATAAACAAAAGCCATTTAGACTTTTAAATCTTCTCAGTTAATTTTTGAACAACTCTAAAGTTATTGAAAAATTCCTTTGCAAAAACCCTTATAACCGTATAGCAAGGAATTGCCAACAACATTCCAAGAATTCCAGCAACACTTCCGGCAATAAGCAATACTATAAATATCTCTAGCGGATGCGCTTTAACGCTGTTACCATAAATTAGTGGCTGGAACACAACATTATCAATCAATTGAGTTGTAAGAAACACTACCAACATCCATATTGTAAGCGGAAGCAGTTGAGCTGTTAGTGCCACGTCCAAATTCGTTGCAAGGCCAATAAGAGTCCCTATAATAGTTCCAACCAATGGCCCAACATAGGGCACCACATTCAGAATTCCAGCAATAAGACCAACAACAATTGCGGTTTCGAACTTTATTCCAATAAGAGTTAATCCTATCGTATCGAGGGTCATTATTGCGGTACTCTCAATAAGAATCCCAACAAAATATCGTCTCAGTAAAACATTGATACTCGATAAAGCTCTGCTAAGCTGCCCCTCGTACTTCTCTGGAAATAATATTATTATGCCTTTATAAAACAGCGTATCGTCCTTTAAAAAGAAGAAAGTAATAAATGAGACAGAAAATAACGCAACAAAAAGATTCATAATTAAATTGGCCGTAGAGCTAAAGAAACTTGCCACCATTGAAACACTAAAAACATTGGTAATTTTATTAGTTACAAATTCCTTCAAAGAGAAATCCTTAGCGCTTGAGGGAAGATACTGGTGAATAAATGTCTGCAACTCATCCAGTGGTTGAGAAAAACTATCTACCATGGCTTGAACATCAACAGAGCCCAACTCATTAAACTGATTCACAACCAAAGGAATCATCACCCTAAAAAAAACTATGAAAAGGAGCCAGATTCCGACCAAGGCAACTGTTGCACCTACGAATCGGGGTGGGCTCCAACCCTTAATTTTAATTCGGCTAATTCCATCGACAATTGGCTTGCCCATTAGGCTAAAAACTGCGGATATTAAGATGTAAGCAACTATTGAAGAGAAATACCAAAGCAAAAAGCCCACAACGGCCACAATTGCTCCAATTATTATATACCTTACTAATTGGTTCATACCAATGAAAATTTTATCAAACCTAGTGCAATTAATGGAATTATCAAAGAGTATAACTGCAGAAAAATTTGTGACACCTTAGTAACTCAATCTACCCAGTCATCAACTTTTTATTTTCCAATTAAACCTTTAGGTTTGCATTCGCTCAAACCAATGTTTAAAAATTAAACGGATGAACTTTATTAGCAACTATCCTGGAGAATTGGCTGCACTGCTCACAGCCGTATTTTGGACTATTACAGCATTAGCATTTGAGTCAGCCAGCCGTAAAGTAGGTTCGCTTTCTGTTAATCTTATAAGGCTTTTTGCCGCATTTATTTTCTTAAGTCTTTACGCTTGGGCGGTACGTGGTGTTCCATTTCCCACCGATGCGGGAACACATCAGTGGATTTGGCTCTCAATTTCAGGATTGGTGGGATTTGTGCTTGGCGATTTATTCCTTTTCCAATCGTACGTAGTGCTTAACGCACGTATATCGATGTTAATTATGTCGTTAGCACCTCCAATGGCTGCTGCTATTGGCTGGTTTACCATGGGGGAAACACTAACTGGAAAACAGGGGATTGGTATGGTATTGATATTTATTGGAATTGCCCTTGTAATTCTAAAGCGCGAAATACCTGATGAGAATGGAAACGGAAATGGCCGTAAAATAAAACTAAACTACCCAATTGGAGGTTTACTTTTGGCTTTTGGCGGGGCATTAGGACAAGCGGGAGGTTTGGTGCTAAGCAAATTTGGTATGCAAACATACGACGTTGTTGCATCGGTTCAAATTAGAGTTATTACAGGTGTAGTTGGATTTGCGCTAATCTTTCTATTCCTAAACAAATGGAACATGCTATTTTCGGCCTTAAAAAATGGCAAAGCCATGAAACGACTATCCGTCGGAGCATTCTTTGGACCATTCTTGGGGGTATCGTTCTCGCTATTAGCAGTTCGTTATACAACCACGGGAGTAGCATCGGCACTTATGTCCATTGTGCCAGTTCTTATAATTGCCCCATCGGTACTGATATTTAAAGAGAAGGTAAACTTTAAAGAGATGATTGGTGCTGTGATTACAGTGATTGGGGTTATAACCTTCTTCCTTTAATTCACCAATCGTTCAATGCTTCGCATAAGATAATCGAGGTCATAAGGCTTCGAAACGTAGTCGTCGCATCCCATCTGAATTGCCTTCTCCTTCTCGTTGCTCATGGCATTGGCTGTTTGGGCAATTATAGGAAGATTTGGCCGAATCTGTTTAATAATTCGTGTAGCCTCGTAACCATCCATGCCAGGTAATTGAATATCCATTAAAATAAGGTTAATACTAGTATTTCCTTTACATATTTCAATGGCTTCCTCTGCATTTCCAGTTAAAATCAACTTAGCCTTTGTATGCTTTAGAGTTTCCTCTAAAAGTCTTGTCGAAATAAAATTATCCTCAACAATTAGTATTGTTTTGTTCTGCAACTGTGAAATTCTAAGTTCAGAATTTCCCGAATTAACTTTGCCCCTGCTCTGTGGCTGGTTATAAGGAATCCTAAACCAGAATGTAGAACCTTTACCTACCTCAGAATTCACTCCAATTTCACCGCCTAATCCAGTAATTATACCCTTACAAATTGAAAGGCCAAGGCCAGAACCACCATATTTTCTGGTTAGAACATTCTCAACCTGCCTAAACCTATCAAAAATCACATCAATATCTTGTGTTTCAATCCCTACCCCAGTATCCTGAACCTGAACATCCACCCAATCGTCATTATGTTCGTACTTTAAAGTAATTGAGCCCTTTTCAGTAAACTTTAAAGCATTATTCAAAAGATTCATAACAACCTGCTGAATCCTATCTGGATCCGATATCAAAAACAATTGAGAATCGCCCGAAGTGAAAGTAAAATTTAACTCCAAATCGTTCTTTTCCAGCCTTATTCGCTCCACCTCGGCATTATTGTAGCAGTTTTTAAGAATATCAACCAAGTTAAATTCTCGAAGATTAAAATTCAACTGATTAACCTCAATCTTGGAAATATCTATAATATCATTTATTAAATTCAGTAGTTTCTGCGAGTTGTCAATAATGATATTCAAAAAGTTTTCAAATTCTTGCTTTGGTTGTTCCTTACGCAATAAAATTAACTTTGAAAAGCCCATAATAGCATTCATTGGGGTACGAATCTCATGACTCATATTGGCAAGAAAAGCACTTTTAAGACTATTAGCCTCCTCTGCCTTTCGCAGACTCTCTGCTATTTGTTGATTTTTCTCCTTTAACTCCTGATTGAATGATTTATGAATCTCTATTAACTTGTTCCTGCTTTTATTGATGACTAATAGCAGGTAGATAATAACAACCAAAATGACAAATATTGTAAGAATGAAAATTATTTCGGCTTTATTCTTTTTCAAATAAAGGAAAGGATTATTAAGGACCACTGCCCCACGAGGAACTTGCGACAGTCCAATATTATGTTTCTTCATATAGGTATAATCAAAAACATATTTGGAATTCCCAAATTTAGTTCCCAATTCACTTATTGGCACACCATTGAACAACCGAACAACCATCTCGCCGGCCTGCATTCCGTGCTCACGCCCCGATATAATATTACCGCCAATAATTCCATGCTCAAGGTAGAAACCCCAAGTACCATAAATTGGGACTTTTGAATGAATTGAAACCGAATCGAGTACGTCCTCATAAGTTAAATAAACTCCATCCTTGTCCTGATTATAAAGGAGAAACAGTATTACAGAATTGCCATCTATTTGCCCAATTTTGGCAATTAATTCGTGTATAGTTAGGTTGGTCAAGACATTTATGTTAAAACTGTATTTTCTTCGCGATACTATTTCATTAATGGTTTTCTCAAAAATTACGCCCGTTGTTGTTTGGTCAACAACACAGTATAGGGTCTTTAATTGAGGATGCAAGCTTGCAATCAAGTCGATGTTTTTTGTTACATCAACCTCCTCTATTATACCCGCAAAATTCTCCGGAAATGAATAAATATTATTTACTCCGCAAAAAATAACAGGAACATCGATAAATGAATTCTCCTTAAGCTGCTTTACATAGTTAAACGCATCATTATCGGTAACTAAAATAAGGTCGATACCCTGAGGAACATACTTGGCAACTATAAACTCTGTAAACTTACCAATATAATTAGTATTACGAATTCTTTTAAAATCCAGGTTTTCAATATAAATCTCTGCTTTTACATCGCCTGCTTTCAGAGTTTTATTAAAACCATAGTATAAACTATCGGTCCAACTTAAGTTAGTGTGGTAGGAATTAATGAGTAAAATTCGCTTTTTATCAGCCGCATTAGCGCTTAGTACAAAAAACAGTAAAACAAAAAGTGGCAGAATGCGTTTCATAAATTACCAGGAAAGTTTCTATACCAAGTTATAAAAAAATAAATCATTGCCATTATTTTAAAGAAGTTTTCAGGTCGATTTTTCTATAAAAACATAAATTTGTATAAATCACTTAACAAATACACATCATGAACAATATAAAAATTGTCCTGTCAACACTTACTCTTATTTCGCTTGTCATAGTAGGTTGCAAAAGCACAAAGAATGTAACAAAAGATATTAAGCCAATTATATCTGAGAAATTCCTTACCTCTCCTTTTAACCACGATGAGAGTATAGCATCGTTCAATAAAGCCTTACCTGACGGAACCAAAATCCGAAAACTTGCCAGAAAGAATGTACACTACCCATCAAAAACCGACACCATTTACCAGTTTATATATAAGCAAAGTGAGATTTTTGTGTATAAATCGAACTTTAACAAGGAGATACTAATGGCCGGGTCTATTGCCGATTCACAAATAAAACTCATCAATGGCATTACTACGGGCATGAGTAGAGAACAACTCTTCAATGCAATTGAAGGCATTAAAAAAACTGAGGCCGATACTGTAAAGTTATCGACCCAGGGTAAAGATAGAACCTTCACTTTTATCTTTAAAAAAGGAAAGTTGAAGAAGATAAAATTTGAATCGTATTACGATTAAACTATGCTTTTTGAGGAATAGTAGCAATTATGGTGCTATTTCCAGTGGTTTTCTGTCCAATTTTAACCTCAACCTTTGAATCCAAAGGTAAGAAGATGTCAACCCTTGAGCCAAACCTAATGAAACCCATTTCGGAGCATTGCTCTACACTATTACCTTCTTTTGCATAGCATATAATTCTACGGGCAACAGCACCTGCAATCTGGCGCAGTAGGATTGATACCCCATCGTTACGTTCAACAACAACGGTGGTTCTCTCGTTGTGGGTTGATGATTTTGGATGCCAAGCCACCAAATATTCGCCTGGGTGATACTTGTAGTACTTAATTATCCCTTTAATGGGAAACCAGTTAATATGTACATTCCAAACCGACATAAATACGGACACTTGAATACACTTGGTTTTAAGGAATTCGTCTTCGTAAACCTCCTCAATTGTTACAACCTTACCATCAGCAGGTGCAAGAACCACATTGGAATCCTGACGGAAAGTCCTATTGGGTACTCTAAAAAAACGAAGCAGGAAAATCATCAACAAAACTGACGCAGATAATACAATGTAAAATGCAATATGACTGAATAAAAATGTTAACACATTAAGTGCTAAAAGTGCAAAAAAACTCACCAACAAAATGGCATAACCTTCCTTATGAACTCTCATTTACTGTAAAGTTGTTAATTGTTATATAATCATCATAACCTCCAAGTAGGCATAAACTACTGGAATAACCATTATTAATGCATCGAATCTGTCCAACAAACCACCATGACCAGGCAGGAATTTACCCGAGTCCTTTACGCCAATGCTACGCTTAAACATTGACTCAACCAAATCGCCAAATACACCCATTAATGAGCAAATTAGACCAATTACAAGCCAATGCTTATAATTTATCTCCGTAAAGAACCCTGAAATAAACCAAGCCACTAAAGCAGTTACAACTATTCCGCCAACAAAGCCCTCCCAACTCTTCTTGGGCGATATTCGAGGAAACATCTTATGCTTACCCATACTTACACCAAAAAGATATGCGCCTGTATCGTTGCTCCACACAAGGAATAGTATACCTAGCAGAATTTTAGGCTCGTAGGTCATTTTAAACGATGAGCCATTTATAACAATAAAGTTTAATAATGCAAAAGGTAATGCTATATAAATTAGCCCAAGTAAGGTATAGGCTATATTGTGAATTGGCTTATGCTGTGCCCTGTACAATTCCACTATAAAAACACCTACAATTAATGGAATGAAACCAAATAAAGTAATCCGTTCTATTTCGCCCGAAGAGTAAAGGTACGACCAAACGAAAAGAGCCACTCCAAGAAAAATTCCCAGTAAAGCCTGCGGACGGATTTTTGCTTTGAGCCCTAGTATATAGAACTCGTACAAACTTGCAATCATCAATCCAAGAAAAACAATAAAGAAGGTGATGTGGCTAATTAGAATAGCCCCAACAACAGTTACTACAAACAGGACTCCACTTATGGTCCTTTTAAGAAATTCGCTCAATTATCGATATTTTTAGTGAGTTCTTTTGCTTTTTCCAAATTGCAAATATCTACATAAACTTCGGCCTCGCCAAATAGATAGCTAGAATCTTGCTTATTTATGATAACTGCGGCAATTCCGTTATCCTCCAAAACCTGCTTAGCAATTTCGGCTTGCCAAGATTTACTTGTTGAGTAAGCAACTGTCCAATTATCGTCCATAACTTTAGGTTGATTTAGTTTTCGTTTTTATGCGACTCCTCATCCAACTCCTTGGCCAACTCCTGCTCGCGACTTAAAGTTTTTCGAGGGCCAAAGATTTGCTCCAAATCCTCACTAAATATAACCTCGCGTTCAAGTAATAAATCGGCTAATTTGGTGTGTCCTTCAAGGTTCTCAACAAGAATACGCTTTGCATTCTCATAAGCCCTATCAATCAAACCCTTAACCTCAACATCAATTTGCTCGGCAGTTTTCTCACTATAGGGCTTGCTAAAAGCATACTCATTCTGTCCCGACGAGTCGTAATAACTTATATTGCCAACGGTTTTACCCATACCAAAGTATGCAATCATGGCGTAGGCTTGCTTGGTAACTCGCTCAAGGTCGTTAAGCGCTCCTGTAGAAATTTTAGCAAAGGCAACCTCCTCAGCAGCACGACCACCAAGAGTGGCACACATCTCATCGAAAAGTTGCTCAGTGGTTGTTATTTGGCGTTCCTCTGGTAAGTACCAAGCTGCACCCAACGAGCGTCCACGAGGAATAATTGAAACTTTAAGTAATGGATTAGCATGCTCAAGCAACCAACTAACTGTAGCATGACCAGCCTCGTGGTATGCAATTGTTTTCTTTTCTTCTTTTGATATTATTTTGTTCTTCTTCTCTAAACCACCAATAATTCTATCAATAGCATCGAGGAAATCCTGTTTCTCAACCGACTGTTTATTCTTACGGGCAGCAATTAGAGCAGCCTCGTTACAAACGTTAGCTATGTCGGCACCAGAAAATCCTGGAGTTTGCTTAGCAAGAAAAGTTATATCGAAACTTGCCTCAAGTTTAATTGGGCGAAGGTGTACCTTAAAAATCTCAAGTCGTTCCTTATAGTCAGGTAATTCCACATGAATTTGACGGTCGAACCTACCTGCACGAAGCAATGCTCTATCTAGGATATCTGCACGGTTAGTTGCAGCCAATATAATAACTCCCTGATTAGAACCGAAGCCATCCATTTCGGTAAGCAACTGGTTCAAAGTATTTTCGCGCTCATCATTTCCTGAGAAGTTCGCATTCTTACCACGAGCACGCCCAATAGCATCAATCTCGTCAATGAAAACAATACAAGGAGCCTTTTCCTTGGCTTGGCGGAATAAATCGCGCACACGCGATGCCCCAACACCCACAAACATCTCCACAAAATCGGAACCCGACATGCTAAAGAATGGTACGTTTGCCTCGCCAGCAACCGCTTTTGCAAGTAATGTTTTACCAGTACCTGGAGGGCCAACAAGCAGAGCACCTTTTGGTATTTTTCCGCCTAAATCAGTAAATTTCTTTGGGTTTTTGAGGAATTCAACAATTTCCATAACCTCAACCTTTGCCTCCTCAAGACCTGCAACATCCTTAAAGTCAATCTTTGCATTCGATTCCTTATCGAAAAGCTGGGCTTTTGACTTACCAACGCTAAAGATGTTACCAGCACCACCAGGGCCTCCACCCTTGCTCATTCTACGGAAAATGAAGACATAAAGGCCTATCAATAATGCAAATGGAAGAACCCAAGTTAAGATTTCGGCGAAATAATTTGGGCGTTCAACATACTCGGGATAGATTTTTTCTTCTTCCTTGACTTCTGTTTGGGCTTCCTTGAGCTGATTATCAAAGGTTTCTATTGAACCTATAGTAAATGTGAAATGTGGACCCGATTTAGGAACAGAGTTCATGCCTGTGCCTAATCTATCCTTATATTTTTCGAGTTTATCTTCTTTCAGATAAACTTCAACTTTCCCTTGATTCCGGATTACCACTAATTTCTGAACCTCTTTATTGACAAGCATTTGGTTTTTAACCTCCTGCCATGAAGTTACCACAGCATTTTTCCCAGAGTAGAAAAACTGCAGGAATATGATACCTGCAATAATCAATATATAAACCCAGTAAACATTAAATTTTGGGGCTTTGGGCTTATTCTCACCATCGCCAAAAAATGGGTCGTTATCTTTTTTCTTTTTACTATTATCCATATTCAAAAAAACTTAATTCGAATAAATAACGTTGATTTTAAATAATTGTTCCACTACTCTGAAAAATCGAACGAACTAAGTGGTTCCTGCTCACCATAAGGGGTAAACTTTCCATCAGCCCACAAGTCCTCAAGTTTATAGAACGCTCTCCATTCGGTTTGAAAAATGTGAACCACAATATCAACATAATCCAATACAATCCATATTGAGTTCTCGTAACCTGCCGATTTGTAAACTTTTTCCTTAAGTTTTTCGGTTGCTCTAAACTCTACATTATCGGCTATAGCGTTAACTTGTGTGGTTGAGTCGGCATTGCAAACTACAAAGTATTTGCAAACAGCATTGGGTAGTGAGCCTATCTCTAGTGAAACTAAGTTTTTCCCCTTCTTTTCCTGAATTGCATCAACAATACAAGCAAGCAATTCATCGGAATTATTTGTTTTCTTCTTTTTTACTGCCATTTATGTTTCTTAAAATAAGCCACAAAGTTAATCATTTTTAGACTTTTTGAAAACTGTGTTTTATCATTTGGAAAGGAATTAACATAGGGCTTAGCTAAAATTAGTTATTAGAAATAGAAAAGGGCTACAAAAGCAGCCCTTAAAAAAATTTATTGATTTCTTTATTTTTTCGACTTACCCTTATCCCCACCTAAACCAATGATTTGATAATCGGCAATATTAAATTGCTTAGATGAGTTTGGGTTGATTTCCTTAACAAAAAGGTCAGAGCGAGCATTGGAGTCGCTATCCTTAAAATGCATCTCAAGCACTGTACCTAAAAGATACCCACCAAACCCAGCAGTTGACAAGGCTTGAAAACCACCCATTTGTCCGTAAGCGCTGGAATAGTCGTATTTAAAATCGTTGGTAGCCCAAAGTTCTACACGTCCTTCAGGATTTTCATAAGCATACTCCTTGCAACCAAAGCCTGCAATTTTTTTGCTACGTCCTGTAGGTTTGTAGTACATATTGTAATCGGCCAAATCCTCCTGCTTTGCAGTTTCTGCAGCGGCTTCTTCGTCAGCGGCATTCTCTTGAATAGAATCCTTTGGTATTTCCATTGCAATACCGCTCTTTTCGCCATTCTTATCTGAAAGAATAAGCATGGCCATATTCTTATAGTCGAAAATCATAAGCGACTTAACCTTTTCGCCTGATTCCTTGTCGACAGTTTCGAACTCCATTGCAAAATTCTTGGAATTTTTATCGAAGTAAGAGGTGTAGGCCACCTTATTAACCTCCGTTGAAGCAGAATCAACAGATTCAATATCCATCTTCAGGTTTGATGTGTAACTATAGGCTAAATCGAACTTAACGTTATTGAAGCCCATCATACCCATCATCTTTTTCTGCATAAAATTGTTTGCAGGATTAGTTTGCTTCTGAGGTTTTTGTTTCTGCTCTGTTTGCTGCTGCTCCTCTTTTTGTTGTTCCTCCTTTTTCTGCTCCTCCTTTTTATTGGCTACAGCCTTTTGAGCTTTTTCCTTTAAAAAACTACCTATTTGTGCTTTCGATTCAGCAGCGCCAATGACCATAATTGCAACAAGAATGGCAATAAATTTTTTACTCATTTTCTATAGATTTAAGTTTAACGGTTTTCTTATTTGTTCGAAAAATCAATGCAATTTACTAATCTTTTTTCGAAGTTATCCCTCTATCTTTTAAATTATTAAAATTAAACTCTTATGGCTTTTAAACGTTGTAAAGATGAATTTTAAAGAGATATATTTGTATTTTTAAAACACGATTAATGACTAAAGGCAAAGAATCCAAACCCCATATTGGAATATACGGAAGAAGGAATAACGGCAAGAGTTCTTTAATTAATTTGCTTGCAGGGCAAAATGTTGCAATTGTTTCAGATTTTGCTGGAACAACCACCGACCCAGTTAAAAAATCATTCGAAATTACAGGCTTTGGCCCTGTGATTCTTATTGATACTGCGGGAATTGACGATATTGGGGAACTTGGACAAAAACGCATAGAAAAAACTCTAGAATCAATTAAACATATCGACCTAGCAATTCTTGTAACTACAAATAATGTTTGGGGCGAAAATGAGGATTTACTTGTTGAAGAATTCGGAAAAACCGACACGCCATTTATTGTTGTTCATAACAAAACAGATATCGAACCAGCCACTTCAACTTTTAAGGCTTTGGTTGAAGGGAAAAAACATAAAGAATTGGTTGAAACCAACACCAACGATAAAAACAGTATAGATAAACTTATTAATGCGATAAGAAATGCTATTCCAGAATCGTCGTTCAAAACCCCTACCCTACTGGGCGATTTAATAAACTATGGCGACTTGGTTCTGCTAATAACCCCAATTGATGTTGAAGCTCCCGCAGGGAGGCTTATTTTGCCACAGGTTCAAGCCATACGCGATATTCTCGACAACGATGCTGTGGCTATAGTTTTAAAAGAGCGTGAGGTTGATGCTTTTCTTAGGAAAACGCAAATTAAACCAGCCTTAGCCATTACCGATAGTCAGATATTTGTCAAGGCATATGCGTCAATCCCAAAGGATATACCGCTTACCAGCTTTAGTATTCTTTTGGCTCGATTCAAGGGCGATTTCGACAATTATATTAAAGGGACACCTAAAATTTCGGAGCTAAAGAATGGCGACAGAATTCTTCTGCTCGAAAGTTGTACGCACCATACATCGTGCGATGATATTGGGCGGGTTAAAATTCCCCGTTGGATATCGAACTTTACAGGGAAGCAACTTGAGTACGATGTGGTTGCTGGGCTCGATGCACTTCCAAGAGATATAAGGGAATACTCATTGGTTATTCAGTGTGGTGGTTGTATGATAACTCGCAAACAGATAATAAACCGATTAAGGCCTGCTATTGATGCTGGAATACCTGTGACCAACTATGGAATGGCAATAGCATATGTTCAAGGAATATATCAAAGGGCAATTGCACCTTTCACGGCCAACCATATTTCTAAATCGGATTATTTGTAGAGGTTTACTGTGGGTCAACATCAATAGATGCAACTAAAGCGTATAGTTCCTTGCGCTGCTTTAATCCGTTTATGTAATAGTTTATCAGTTCCTTAATTCTAGATAAGGGCTGTTCTCTATTAATTTTTACAAGAATATTCATTATGAATAAACCTTGAACCCTACCAATTAAAGGCGGTTCAGGGCCTAGCACATTATCGCCCAAATTATGTCTTAAACCTTTAGCCACAAAATCCGATGCTTGGTTGAGTAACTCTTTATCCTTATGTTTTAAAGCGATATTAATCAGCCTATAGTATGGCGGGTAGTGGAAATTCTTGCGCTCCTCAATTTGCGATGCGTAATGCTCCAGGTAATCGTGCTGGATAATTTGCTTTATTACAGGATGTTCTGGCTGTGCAGTTTGCATAATAACCAAGCCCTTTCGGCCTTTACGGCCAGCACGCCCACTTACCTGCGACATCAACTGAAAACTCCGCTCAAACGCTCTGAAGTCTGGAAAGTTCAGCATATTATCGGCATTCAGAATGCCAACCAAGCTAACCTTATCAAAGTCCAACCCTTTTGTAATCATTTGTGTTCCGATAAGGATATTGATATGTCCCGATTCAAAATCGCCAATAATCCGCTCGTAAGCGGTTCGTGAGCGGGTTGAGTCCAAATCGACACGTTCAATTACAGCGTTAGGAAAGAAGATGCTAAGTTCGTCCTCCACTTTTTCAGTTCCAAACCCTTTGGGTTGAAGGTTACTACTGCCACAGGCTAAACACTCGTGAGGTTGCTGGTAAGAGTATCCGCAGTAATGGCAAACTAGCTGGTTGGTGGATTTATGGTAGGTTAAAGTAACATCACAATGGTCGCAATGAGGAACCCATGCACACTCACCACACTCAATGAATGGAGCAAAGCCCCGTCGGTTCTGAAACAGAATTACCTGTTCGTTATTGGATAGCGCCACGTCAATCTCTCTCAGCAGCACATCGCTGAAATGCGATTTCATCTGCTTACGCTTTCTGGCATCGCGAACATCAACAACTCTAATTTCGGGCAACTCCATACCAAGGTAACGTTCCGATAATTCGACCAAACCATACTTGCCTGTGCGAGCGTTGAAGTATGTTTCAATGGATGGCGTTGCTGTTCCAAGTAGAACCTTGGCATTATGAATTGAAGCCAGCACAATGGCCGCATCGCGCGCATTGTATCGAGGGGCGGGATTATACTGCTTATAGGTGTTCTCGTGCTCCTCGTCAACAATAATCAACCCTAAGTTACGGTATGGCAGAAAGACCGATGAGCGCACGCCAAGAATTATATCGAAGTTTGCGAGGTTCGCGTCAGTTGCCAGAACGCCATTATAAACCTCAACGCGTTGCGAATCACTGAATTTTGAGTGATAAACACCAACTCTATTGCCAAATATCTTCCTAAGCCTATTGATAATTTGCGCTGTAAGCGCAATCTCCGGTAAAAGATAGAGTACTTGCTTTCCATTACTTACCGCCTCCTGAATTAGGTGGATGTAAACTTCGGTTTTCCCGCTCGATGTTACACCGTGAAGCAACGCAACATTCTGAGACTGGAACATTTCCTGAATAGTCAGCAATGCTTCTTTTTGCGTTTCGTTCAGAGTGGCTGGTCGGAAAGTATCGTCATTACTGGACGATAGCCTAGACAACGTTTGCTCCTCCTGCACCAAAACTCCTTTTTGAATAAGTGCAGCCAGCACACCGGTGCTCACATCAACCCTTTCCTGAATCAATTTCTTGGAAACCCTGAAATTTAACATTTCCTTGGGATTATCGGCCAGCGACAGCAATGCAAGGATAAGTTTTTGCTGAGCCGGTGCACGCTTCATCCCCTCAAGCAGGGTATTTAATGCATCGTTTGTTCGATATTCCTGAGATAGCGAAATAAAATATTCAACCTTGGGTTGATAGTCGTTCTCTATCTCCTCGTTAATGCTAATTGCCTGCTTATTCAACAAAGATTTTATTACACCCATTGGATTTTTAAAATCCACTTTGGAGACAATATCCTGAATGGTGAGTTTTTTCTTGCTATCGAGGAGATGTAAAATAATTTGCTCGTTATCAGTTAAGTCGATATCCTCAAGTTCAGTTCTTCCAATATATGTATCGCTCTCCATCTTTAGTGCAGACGGTAAAGCGGCCTTCATTACCTCGCCAAGTGTGCACATATAGTAATCGGCAATCCACTCCCAGAATTTTAACTGAGTGGGTAAAACAATTGGCGTTTCGTCAATTAGCTGGAGAATATCTTTGGTTTGATAATTTTCAGGAGCATGCTGATGCACCCTATACACTAAGGCCGCGTAGAGTTTTTTCTTCCCGAACGATACTACAACCCTCATCCCAACCTTAATTTCGCCAGCCAAACTGCTGGGAATAGAGTAGGTGTAGGTTTTAGGTAATGCTAAAGGAAGAACTACATCAACAAACCAATTCTCGGGCATAGAGTAAAGTCTAAAGTGATGCTAAGATAGAGATTTTAGTTGATGATAGGTTTTGTTATTGCAAATCGGCAACCTCAATCTTCACAATCTCATAGCCCTTAATAACCTCTTTTGTGGCAAAGCCAACGCCTAGAAAAACAAATATCAAACCAATAAAGAATAGAATAACCGATAGTGACGACATGGAACTGCTTAAACTGTAAAGTTCGCTAAGGCCTATGGATATGCAGTTTAGAACAAAGAAGGCAACCGCTAGAGTGTACGATATTACTGCGTTACGAACCAATTTTACCCTGTAGGTTAATTTTCCTGTCTGAAGATTGATACTTGAAAGACGTTTTGAATCGTGCTCAGGTATATTTCCAGAACGCTCAGCCAGCCTTAACTTCCGTTTCTCCTCATCCAAGGTTCTAATTCTACCCACCACTACTGAGTATTTGTTGTTCATTCCCAGCAAAAACAAGCCACAACAGTTAACCATAACCGCAGGAGCTACCATCAATTTAATAATTTCAACCGCATCCATAACTCAAACATTTATTAAAATCAGAAAAACTACTGAGCAATAATTATCTTAAAATTCGTTGCAAACATTTTAACAGCAATTGCCAGAAGCATAACCCCGAAAAATTTGCGTAGTATAAAAATCATTGAGCCGCCCATGATACGCTCAACCTTATCAACATATCGTAGAATAAAATAAACAATAATAAGATTCAGCAATAGTCCGGTAATGTTATTCACCATATGGTACTCGGCCCTCAATGAAAGAAACGTTGTTAAAGCCCCAGGGCCAGCAATTAAAGGAAATGCTATTGGAACAATGGTTGCCGTTGGATTATTCCCTTCATTTTTAATGATATCGATACCCAAAATCATCTCTAAAGCCAGCACAAAGATTACAAATGAACCAGCCAATGCGAATGATGCCACATCAATATTAAAAAGACTTAGAAGGCTTCGTCCTGCGAAGAAAAACAGAATGAACATTAGGAATGATACAAGACAAGCTTTGCCAGCATCAAAATGGTGTTGCTTATTTTTTAAACTTAAAAGAACAGGAATTGCTCCCAGAATATCAATAATTGCAAATAGCACAACAAATGCGCTGGCTATTTCGGTAATATTAAAATTATTCATATGCGTATATTCTATTAACTAATTAATTATCAATTGTGTAATAACATCAACATTTACTCACATTTAACTCCTCGATGTTTTTTGCCACGCTCTCCATTAACCACTGGGGTGTTGATGTTGCTCCTCCAATTCCAACACTTTTGGCTCCAATAAACCACTCAGACTTTAATTCTTCTGGCGATGAAACAAAGTAGGATTTAGGATTGGCTTGCTTGCAGGCATCAAAAAGCATTTTGCCGTTGGAACTCTTTACTCCACTCACAAAAATTATCACATCGTGCCTAGTAGAGAAATCGGCAAGTTCCTTTTTTCGGTTGGCCACCTGCCCGCAAATGGTATTGTTAACCTTTAGCGGCACATCGGCGTTCGTAAAGTTATGACCCATTCGGGATTTTATTTCATCAATAATTTTGACGAAAATTTCTGGCTCCTTTGTGGTTTGTGAAAAAACAACAATAGGTGCAGCAAAATTCAGCCCATTTAAATCGTCAACATTTTCTACAACAATGGCCTCACCATTGGTTCTACCAACAAGTCCTACAACCTCGGCATGTCCCTTTTTACCGTAGATAATAACGGTTCCATTAATGGCTTTCATTTCCTGCCACGCCTTCTGGACTCTTTCTTGTAGTTTAAGCACCACGGGGCAGGTTGCATCAATTATTTCGACACCATTCTTCTTTGCATTGCTGTAGGTTGAAGGTGGTTCACCGTGAGCTCTAATAAGCACTCGTTTCCCTTTTAAATCGTTGAGTTGATTGTGCGATATAACTTTAAGCCCCAACTTCTCAAGTCTTGAAACTTCCTGCTCATTATGCACAATATCACCTAGGCAATACAATTCATCATTGCCATCAATGTTTTTCTCTGCCGCTTGAATTGCCTTAACTACACCAAAGCAAAACCCTGAACGATTATCTATTTCAATCCTCATCGTTATTTGGACAATTTAAGAATTCTGAATGAACCAACCAACACAAAACCAAATGCTACAGCCCCAATAATGAGGTCTGGAATATTTGTATTGAGCCAACTCACAAGTAGCCCCGCTATTATAACACCTAAATTTACGATAATATCGTTAGATGTAAATATCATACTGGCCTTAATATGCACCTCGTTACTTCTTGCTTTCTGCAAAAAGTAAAGGCTTAAAGCGTTACCAACAAGAGCCATCGACGAAATTACAATCATTGTTGAAAAATTTGGCATCTGCTCAACACCTAAAAATCGCCTAATAACCTCTGCAAAACCGAGAACGGCCAATGTTAACTGGAAATATCCTGCAACACCAGCAACCTTTTTCTTTAAGGCAATTGTTCCTGCAACTGCAACAAGACTAAGCCCATACACTAAAGCATCGGCAAGCATATCAATACTATCACCAAGCAATCCAACAGATTTAGCAATAATCCCATAAATCAACTCAAGAAGGAAGAACCCAAAGTTTATTACCAAAACAATCCAAAGAATTCTCCGTTGATTACCCTCATCGGATATTTCTCTAGCATACGATTCAACTGTTGAAATAAGTTTAGCCCCAAGGTTGAGCGACCTAAGTTTGGTTTCAATCAACGAGTCCTCTGCTGTGTGATAAACTGCGAGTTTACGGTTAGGTATATCAAATTCTAGTTTCGCTATTCCCTCAATACCATCTAGAGCCATCCTAATCATCTGCTCTTCGCAAGGACAGTCCATTTTTGAAACTATGAAGTCAGTTCTTTTCATTCCATTGACTTTTCAGCGATGATAACAATTTGATAGAAGGAAAGTTTTAAACAATTATTTTATATGATTGTGTTCTGGATTCTGAATTGTGCTTATCGATAAAGCAAACTCCCCATCTAAATAAATCAAACGAAAACTTAACCCTTGAATCGTGATTCATTTCGTCCCAAAACTCACCCATCCCCTTAGACCAATCAATATCATCGAAAATCACAATTGACTTCTCGGACAAGTAAGGAAAAATTGTTTCGAAATATTCCTTGGTAGCAAATCTATCGTGATGTCCATCAATAAAAACAAAATCAACAGTGCCTATAGTTGGTAAAATAATGGGTAAAACATCTTTAAATTTCCCAACATGAACGTCAAAATTAGGGTATCCAAGTTCCTCAATGGTTTGCTCTGCAATTTTGGCAATGCTCTGCGAACCCTCAATAGTAACAAATCGTCCATGTCCATTACTTTTTAGCGCTAAAACCTGATACGATGCCGAAATGCCCAGACTAGTACCCAACTCTAAGCAACATTTTGGCTTAAATTCGGCTATTAGTTTAAATAGTAATCGTCCAAGATTTTCTGGAGTTGAAGCATTCTTACATATAGACGAAACTTCCTCCAACCCACTGACTCCATCAACAATTTGCGCCTGTGTTCTGCTTGAATCTGGATTACCTGCGCCAAAATCCTGAACAACAATACTTTCTTTAGAATTTAGTAATTGTAGTCGTTTTTTATCGACTAATCCAAAGGCTGATAACTCCTGCTCCGCAAAAGCATTCTGCTTATCTTGTTTTACAACTTCTGCAAACCTTGCCAAGTCTTTATCGGTCGATTTTTTGAGCACATCCAAAAGAGACATCGTTCGCAACTCTCTTTTCTGAATCTCAACAAAACGGAGAACCTTCTTAAAAGCCTTTTTTAGCATGTAGTTCTTGTTAGGCCTTACCTATTCGTTCCTTCACCAAATTTTCCACCCAATTCATTTGCTCCACAACTGTCATATGGCTATTGTCCAAAACAATTGCATCGTGAGCCTTTTGTAATGGAGATACATCGCGGGTTTGGTCTAAATGGTCGCGCTCCTTGATATTCGATAAAACCTCGTCAAGAGTTATGTTGATGCCTTTTTCGAGGAGTTCTTTTAGGCGACGTTCAGCGCGTATAACTGGGTCGGCCGTCATAAATATTTTCAACTCCGCATCTGGGAAAACCACAGTTCCAATATCGCGACCATCCATTACTATACCTTTTTTCTCGCCAAGTTTCCGTTGAAGTTCAACCATACGTTCGCGAACCTCTGGAATTGCTGCAA
This sequence comes from Bacteroidota bacterium, assembly GCA_029560875.1. Taxonomy (GTDB): domain Bacteria; phylum Bacteroidota; class Bacteroidia; order Bacteroidales; family Tenuifilaceae; genus SB25. The sequence goes on from JAKQKB010000091.1 coordinate 35,886, forward strand.
CCACACTAACAAGGTTTGCCACTTCGGGTTTTCTGATTTCATTCTCAACAACTACGCCGGCCAGGGTTACTTCAAAAAGTCCTTTAACTTCGTTAAATTTAAATCCAACATCAATTTTTGAAAGTATATCCAAGTATAGGTCAGGTCTTACCTTTCCGCCTTCTATAATATTATTCTGTATAAATGCTAGGGTAACCGCCCTATACATTGCCCCGCTATCTATGAAAAGATAGTTGAGTTTTTTTGCAATTTGTTTTGCAAATGTGCTTTTTCCACACGATGAAAAACCGTCAACCGCTATTACTATGCTTTTATTCATCTCCAGATAATTTGAACTGCAAATGTAAGAAACAGATTACACTTTTCTATCCCCCAAAAAGTAAGTCAAGATACATATGCTTTTGAGTATTTTAAGCTAAGTTATTTTATATCAAATTATTATAGGCTGTCATTGTAATATATTAACCAAAAGTTAACATTAACTTAACATTGTTTTGTTAGGATTAATTCACCTTTGTAGCCTTAAATTTTAAAATTAATTAATATGGGTTTAAATAGATTCTTCCAAATTCTAGTTCCAAAGGATACCACATTCTATCCTCACTTTAAAATGGCCGCAGCCAATTTAGTTGACACATCGGTTCTGCTTTGCGATATGATGAAAGCGTCAAGTTGGGATGAGCGAATAAAGATTAAAGATCAAATAAAAGAATTGGAAAGGAAGGGTGATAATATGACCCATGAAATGTTTGATCTACTGAACCAATCATTTATTACACCCTTTGACAGGGAGGATATTCATGCCTTAATTTCATCGATAGATGATGTGGTTGATTACATTAATGGTTCGGCTCAACGCATAATAATGTACAAACCACAGACAATTCCATCTGAATTTAATAAGTTGGCCGAATTAATCCACGAAGGAAGCATTTCCTTAAAATATGCTATTGACCATATTGAGGAAATTAAAAAGCCTGCAAAAATCAAAGAGGCTTGTATCAAGATAAATGATATCGAAAATTTGTCAGACGACATTTACCATCAAGGCATCTCACATCTATTCGAAAACGAAACCAACACAATTGAGTTAATTAAAAAGAAAGAAATACTTATTGTTCTTGAAGAAGCTACTGATAAATTAGAGGATGCTTCAGATGTTTTGAAGTCAATTCTAATTAAACAAGCGTAATTGTATGACAGTTCTAGTAATTACTATAATTGCAATTGCACTCATATATGATTTCCTAAATGGAATGAACGATGCGGCAAACTCTGTGGCCACGGTTGTTGCTACACGAGTGCTGTCCCCATTCATGGCAGTACTTTGGGCGGCTTTTTTCAATTTTGCAGCCTACTTTCTGTTTGGACTTCATATTGCCAATACCATGGGTAAAGGGATTGTAGACCCAACTATTATTGAGCCTTGGTTTATATTCTCTGCACTTATTGGCGCAGCACTCTGGGTTTATATTTGTACTCATTTTGGACTACCTATAAGTGTATCTCATTCACTAATTGGAGGTATGGTCGGCCCAGCGCTTTTCTTTCATGGTCCTAGTGCTGTAGTTGCTGCGGGAATAATAAAGGTATCGGTATTTATTATCCTTTCTCCCATCATTGGTTTTGTACTGGGGTATTTACTAATGGTTTTAACCTACTGGCTTTTGAGAAATAAGAAGCCGGGAAGTGTTGATCATTGGTTCCGTTATTTACAGTTACTATCATCGGCATTCTTTAGTTTAGGTCATGGTGGAAACGATGCTCAAAAAACAATGGGAATTATTGCCGTTCTACTTTTCAGCACTGGTTATTTAGGTGCAGAGTTCTATGTTCCGCAATGGGTTGTATTCTCTTGTTACCTTGCAATAGGTTTAGGAACGTTAACAGGAGGATGGAAGGTAATTAAAACTATGGGTGTAAACCTTACAGACTTAAAGCCTGTTCATGGTTTTAGCGCCGAAACGGCAGGAGCAATGACTTTGGCAATGTCTTCGTTTATGGGAATACCTGTAAGTACAACACATACCATCTCAGGAGCGATTATGGGTGTTGGAATAACCCGAAGAGTTTCTGCTGTTAGATGGAAGGTTGCTCAAGGGATTATTGGTGCCTGGATTATGACTATACCAATGACAATGGTAGTATCTGGATTACTATATCTGCTAATTAAGTTGTTTGTATAAAAGTTAGTTTGGAAGAATAAAAGAAGCCATAACTGCGTTATGGCTTCTTTTATTTGACATTGAACAACTTTGATAAATCAGTTGTAATTGTAAAATGGTTGGTGGCTCCTGCTAAATGAAGCCTTGCTCTACTAAAGTTAATATGGAATTTTGAAATTTTAACCCCGATGCCCCAACTAAAACCAACAGAGGAAACCTTTTCCTGAATTTTAAGTTCATTCCTGCGCTGATAATTATACCCAAAACGCAAATAGAAATTACGAATTGGAACGAATTCTGCGCCTAAAATTACGTGGCTAATAATTTCTTTCCCTATCTTCTCCATAGCTCCATCCGATTTCTTTTCGGATTCGTCAAACACCGACTCCTCTGTAAAATCATCAGTTTTATAGTAAAGGCTCATATTCTGCAACTGCTGGAACGTAATTACAAATCGAAATGGAGCATGAGCAAGTTTCTTGCTAACACCTGCAATAATTTCAAACGGCAAAGGCTCGTAAGTTCCTGGGGTGTACGATTTAATCATTGAACCTACATTCTTAAATATCAATCCTGCTGAGAACAGCCCATTATCGGAACGATAACTACCAGCAAAATCTAATGCAACACCCCAGGAGGTGTAACTCTCCAAGTGAGAATAAATTGGCTTAAAACTAACGCCAACGCTAAAGCAAGTGTCAATTATTCTGGAGTACGAAATGCTAAATGCCATTTCCGAAGCAGTGAATGTTCCATTCTGAACTCCAGTCTCATCAGCTCTAAGGAACGAACCATAGCCGATCCTTTGCCCACCAATTGCCAAAGTCCCCAATTTCGGAATATTTCGGGCATAGGAAAAAGTCACATAATTAATGTCGGAAAAGTAATTAATGTATGATAGGGTTAAACTATTATGCATACTCGAATCGAGCATCGATGGATTTTGCGCTACCAACGATAAATCAGGCTCATCCAATGCAACAACCTTTCCGCCCAGCGCAGTTGCACGAGACGAGGTTGGCAACCCCAAAAACTGATAGGTGCCACGCCCACTAACCTGAGCTAATAGGAAGTTTGCGGTCAGTCCAAGAAATATTGATATTAAAAAGAATCGTCTCAGCATTGGAATAATATAACTGTAAAAAAATCGGCTAACAATAGTAAAACACACAAATCAGCAAAATATTGTCAACCTCAACAAACAATGTTTCACTATACGGCACTTGCCGAGTAAACATCTGAGTTCGATTTAAACTGGGAAATAAACCCCTCGCTCACAACCACATTAATGGCCTCGGGCAAAATTGTAAAACGGAATGGCGATTCGCCCAACGATTCACCATCGGCCTCTAGTTTAATGGGAGGCTCGCTCTTTATTTCGATAACCGAACCTCGGTAACTTGATATTTTTGGGTGATTTAGTATTGAACCATTGTAAAGCCTATGAATATTCTTGATAACGCCTAGTTTACTAATCTTCTTAATTAGTGTGATATCATATAAGCCATCGTTGGCTATTGCATTAGGAACTTGCATCATACCAGCACCATTAAAACGCCCTATTCCCAAAGTTAAGCTAAATGCACTCTCCTGAACATTGGCTCCATCTACCGAAACATTAACTTTAGTATGATGATAGCCCAGCAATGCCTTAAGCAAGCTTAGTATATAAAGGACAGCACCTCTCCTACCCAAATCCTTAAGCCGATTGGTACGTTGTGCCACTTCGGCATCGAACCCAATACCCGCAGCATTAACAAAATAACGGCTGTGCTGTACCATCGATTCCCAGTACTCTACCTTACCAACGTCCTGCTTAAACACATATTCAGACTTTATTGCCTTAACGCACTCCTCGTATCCAAGCGGAATATCGTACATCCTAAACCAGTCGTTACCTGTACCAACGGCAATAACCCCTACAACAATCTCCAGCGGAGAAAACTTCTTCTGAATGAAAATCCCATTAACAACTTCGTTAAGCGTACCATCGCCTCCAACGGCAACAATCTTCTTATAGCCATTATTAATGGCCTTTACGGCAATCTCTACAGCATGATGCTTATGCTCGGTAAAAGCATAGTCGAACTCAACCTCATAGGCCTTGAGCAATGCTTCAATTGTAGGCCAATCAACCTTTCCCTTGCCACCACCTGCACGGGGATTGACCACTATAAACCAACTATTTTTCAATAACTTAAAATTTATGCATCGAGTTTATGGGTGCAAATATAATACATTGAATTAAATAGACGTTTGTGTGTAAAATTTACCCAAGGATATTCAAAAAGATTTTCTATTTTTGCGGATGCTGAGGGTTTAAACGAATTGTTAATAACCTGTTAGTAACAAGCCAATTTTTGTTCATATTCAAAACGTTTGGAGCTTTGATTGGTAAATTTAGGATGTGTATTTTTGACCCCTGTTTAAAAACCATACAAAATGGCAAAAGTAATTGCATTAGCAAACCAAAAAGGCGGAGTAGGTAAAACCACTTCGGCCATCAATCTTGCAGCTAGCTTAGCGGTTCTTGAGAAAAAAGTTCTGCTTATAGATGCTGACCCCCAGGCTAACGCCACTTCAGGAACTGGTTTCGACTTAAGAAACATCAAGACAAGCATTTACGAATGCATGGTTGACGAAGTTAACCCCAAAGACATCATTTTAAATAGCGAAATTAAGGGATTAGATTTAATTCCCTCACATATAGACCTAGTAGGTGCTGAGATTGAAATGCTCAATATGCCTAACCGTGAGAAAATTCTTAAAGGTGTTATTGAGAAAGTAAAGGACGATTACGATTTTGTACTTATCGACTGCTCTCCTTCACTTGGACTTATCACAGTTAACGCACTTAGCGCGGCCGATTCTGTAATTATTCCAGTACAGTGCGAGTACTTTGCGCTAGAAGGGCTTGGAAAACTTTTGAATACAATCAAAATTATTCAAACCCGGTTAAACCCAGAGTTACAAATTGAGGGCTTTTTACTTACCATGTACGATGCCCGCTTACGCCTATCAAACCAAGTAGTTGAAGAGGTTAAGAAACACTTCCAGCAAATGGTGTTCGAGACCATTATTCAACGTAACATCAAGTTAAGTGAAGCTCCAAGTTATGGCAAGCCTGTAATTCTATACGATGCAGCATCAACTGGCTCTGCTAACTATATCAACTTAGCTCGCGAACTACTGCAAAAAAACAATATGACCAGCATCGATTACAAGGTGGCTGAACAGCAATAATACATAAGGCAGGAGAATTTAGATATGTCAAAAAAAATGGCTTTAGGAAGGGGATTAGGAGCACTTATAGAGGATGCATCAACTGACTCTACCAGAAGTGGCAATGAGGAAACCGTTAAGCACGTTGTTAAGGAGTTAGTTAACGAGATTGATGTTGAGAAAATTGACATCAACCCATACCAACCACGTACCAATTTCGATGAAACTGCGCTAAAGGAATTATCGGAATCGATACTAAAACTTGGGGTGATACAACCCATTACCGTTCGCGCAATTAACGGAAGGTATCAACTTATCTCTGGAGAGCGTAGGCTAAGGGCAGTAAAGCTCGCTGGACTTAAAACTATTCCTGCATTTACTCGCACCGCCGACGACCAAGGTATGTTGGAAATGGCTCTGGTGGAAAATATTCAACGCGAAGACCTCAACGCTATTGAGGTTGCCATTAGCTACCAACGTTTAATTGACGAGTGCTCGCTAACACAGGAAACACTTGCCGACAGGGTTGGAAAGAAAAGAGCGACTGTAACAAACTACTTGCGCTTGCTAAGATTACCCGCCGAAATACAAATTGGTATTAGTGAGTTTAAAATCTCCATGGGACATGCTAGAGCGCTTGTAAATGTTGACGACGTTAAACTTCAGCTTGATATATACAACAAGATAATAAACGAAGACCTTTCTGTTCGCCGGGTTGAGGAGTTGGTTAGAGACTCCCAGAACCACAAGCCACAAAAAGAGTCCAAAGCAAAACCAAGCGCTAACCTAGCCGAATCGGAAGTAGTGCTTCGTGAGCACCTTACCAACAAGTTAGGCTTACGTGCCGATGTTAAACCTGGTGGAAAAGGCGACGGAAAAATTGTTATATCGTACAATAATTCCGAGGAACTAGATGTTATTCTTGAGAAGTTTATTAGAATTGAGGAGTAAACTCTAATCCCAAAGCACTAAAAGCCCCAAGGATTTGAAGACTAAAGCTTTTATAAGTATTATAGGCCGACATTCCATGAAAAGATTGTCGGCCATTCTGATTTTTCTACTCGGCTTTACTTGCGCAGCATTCCCACAAGTTGTTGAAAAAAGTAAAGTTCCTCCTAAGGATTACTCTGCCCGAATTTGGCTTGTTTCCCACATAGCCCCAGGCTACGGACAGGTTGTTAACAAGGATTACTGGAAAATTCCTGTATTCTATGGAGGCATGGGTAGCATGCTCTATTTAGGGATTAATGCCAACCAAAACTACCAGCATAGGCTGAGAGTTTACAATATGGCATCGGATTTATCGCCCGATAAGGAGTACCTAAAGCAACGAGTGGTTGAACAGCGAAACACTCGCAACCTATACTATGCAGCAGCTGGCGCTTTTTACCTTGCCAGTGTGGTTGATGCCGTTTACTGTTATAATGACAAAAAGCACTCCCCTGCAGCAGCAACAATATTCTCGACACTTGTTCCTGGACTTGGGCAAGTTTATAACAAAAAGTACTGGAAAGTGCCTATTATTTACGGAGGATTATCCACCTTTTATTTTATTGCCAACTGGAACAACAGAGGCTATACCCGCTTCAAAACAGCCTTGAAATATAAAATTGACGACGACCCCAACACCGTTGACGAATTCAACGGAGAACGTACTGCCGATGAGTTGCGGTATTACATGAATGCCTACCGTCGTAATCGAGATATGTCTATTTTAGGATTATCAGCAGTTTATATACTAAATATACTCGATGCCAACGTGGACGCCCACCTTTACGATTGGAATGTGGATGACGATTTAGGCATTAGGGTTGAACCTACCGTAGTAAATGCTGAGGCAGCCATGAATGGTTCCAGTGCCCCTGTTTTCGGACTATCCTGCAAGTTTACCTTTTAATTTAGTGGAATATTAAGAGTATTATTTGCTTTTATTAAAACAACCATACTATATTTGTTGATTAGAAATTTAACCAACTGAAAACCTTAACCTATGAGGAATTTATTTATTGTATGCTTGCTGATGCTTACCTTTATTGGTATTAAGGCACAAAATAACACTCAAAACTCAGCAGACACAATACTAATTGATACAATTTTAGACGAAGAAATTAATGGCAACCTCGACAGCCTATTAAATCTTTGGTATGTTCAACAATCAATAGACTCTAACAACTTAGTAACAGGCATTGAGAGCGACAGTATTGGCCTAGCAGACTACCCTGATTCTTTTTACTTAAAGCGATTACAAAACATTAATTCTCTAATAGAGTTACCATACAATCATATTGTCAAAAACTTCATTAGAGCCTATACACAAAGGAAGAAAGACCAAGTTGAGGTAATGCTTGGCCTTACAGATTACTACTTCCCAATTTTTGAGGAAATACTTGACCAATACCAATTACCCCAAGAATTAAGATTTTTGCCAGTAATAGAGTCTGCACTAAATCCTAGAGCCGTATCGCGTGCTGGAGCAACAGGGCTTTGGCAGTTCATGTACGGAACAGGCAGAATGTACAACCTTACGGTTAACTCTTATGTTGATGAGCGCCGCGACCCAATTGCCGCCAGCCATGCCGCTGCCCGATTCCTTAAAGATTTATACTCAATATACAAGGATTGGACATTGGTTATTGCAGCCTACAACTGTGGCCCAGGAAATGTTAACAAGGCCATTCGTCGCTCTGGCGGTAAGCGCAACTACTGGGATATTTACTACTACCTACCCCGCGAAACGCGCGGCTATGTTCCTGCCTTTATAGCGGCAAACTACACCTATTATTATCATCGCGACCATAACATTAAACCTCAACCCATAAACATTCCTCCAACCACTGACACTTTAATGGTTAAGGATATGCTGCACCTACAACAGGTAGCAGAGGTTCTTGACCTCCCAATAAACTTACTTCGCGATTTGAACCCTCAGTATAAAATGGATATTATCCCCGCAAAGGACAGGTCGTTCATTTTGCGACTTCCTCTTGATGCTGTAGGGGATTACATCGATAAGGAAAAGGAGATATTTGCATACAAGGATAGCGTTTTCTTCAATCCAAAAAACGCAATTACACCTTCACGTTTCAACGCATCGTACCAGTACGATGTACCTCCTGGGTCAATTCGTTATGTTTACAGGGTAAAAGAGGGTGATGTTCTGGGTAAAATTGCTGAGCACCATGGCGTTTCCGTTGGGCAACTTCGCTCATGGAATAACATCCGTCGGAACCTCATAAGGGTAGGTCAAAAGTTGATTATTTACATCCCTGAGAGAACCGCAAATAAAATGGGGATAAAGGGAGAAAAAAGCAAAACATCTTAATTTCAACACCAATGAAAATTGCACATTTTACACTTTGTTTAGCAATTCTCCTATCAAGTTGTACCTCACCAAAAAGCACTACTCAGGAATCGTTTAAACAAGGAAATAACTTTGCTTTTGTTGAGTACTACCAAACATCGGAAGCAAAAGTAATAAGCGGCACAATACCATCGGGGAAAAGAATTGACTCTCCAACCTACCACTACAGCAAAGAAAATGGGACAATAGAATCGCACAGGAACCTATCGTTCATCACTGACACTGTAATTCTCGTTTTAGGTACTGGAAAGATATTGAAAGGGGCGGCAGGTAGCGGTGTATCATCTTTGCTTGTAGGAACAAGCAACCTTCCCCTATCGTATGGCGAACTTAAAATTATTGCTGTTAGCAAAGAAAATGTAAAAGTTGAGTTCAAAGGCGAGAAAATAACAATTTCCACAAACTCAAAATGGGAAAAATCAACCGAGTATAACGATACAATTAACGACCAATCAGCAATTCTAAAAAGGACTATAACCGATAGAATTAGTTTTTATGGATTTATCCCAAAGGATAGTTTAAAAAATTAAATCCAAACATCTGTGTTGTTTTGGCACACAAATTGAAACCTCGCTAATAAACCAAAACTTTAATCGTATGAAAAAAATTATTACCCTAATGCTTCTTGCAATTATTGCTATACCTTCCATTGCGCAAGAATCAAATGAATCTGAAGAAAAAAATGTTCTAAAAGTTAATACCCTTAGCTTAATTATTGGAACTGGATCTATCTTTTACGAAAGGGAATTTACCGATAACCTTTCTGGACAAATGGGTGTTGCTTACCTAAACTACAAAATTGAAGACGCAAAATTCACAGGTTTAATCCTTACTCCTGAGATGCGTTTCTACCCAAAGCAGAATGCAATTGATGGTTTCTACATTGCACCCTATGTACGCTATCAAAATTTCAGTATTGAAGGAGACAATGGGAAAGGCACCTACTCAAACATAGGTGGCGGAGTTGCTTTTGGTCGTCAATGGATAACCAAATCAGGATTTACAATGGATTTATTCTTTGGAGGGCATTATGGCTCAGGAAAAGTTGAAGTTGAGTCTGGTACTGAAGATTTTGACACTGCGAAATTTGATGGATTTAGAACCAGAATTGGATTTGCAATAGGTTTTGCATTCTAGTAATTGCTTCCTCAAACATACTTGATGCTCCGTATACGGAGCATCTTTTTTTATATAAGCCCCAAAGCAATAGCAATAAAACTCGGTCCATTAATGCCTCCATGCATTATAACTCCAACCCACGAGTTTTTTGTTTTCTGAACAATGTACGATTGTATAAATATCAACGGTATTAAAGTTATAAGCAATTGCCAACCAAACGCTATATGAAACAAACCCCACCCTATTCCATGAATAATCCAAGTATTTTTACCAAAAACAACCTCTTGACGTGGCATCATTACTCCGCGCCATAGAAACTCCTCACCTAAAATATTCAAGATCCAATACGGTGCCCAAACGGCCAATAGCCAGTATCGCCCTTGGCTCAATGGCTCAAAAGCCATAAATGGTGGAGAGGTATCAATCCTACCAACAACCAATTCAATAAGTTTCATTAATCCACCACTAATAATCATAACCAGAACTAACCCACCAATGCTCCAAAAAACATCCTGTTTTGTAAGTTTCCTGAAACGTAACCGTTCCGTTATCGTTGATTTTGACAATTTGTAACCTTCGGAGTTCAACATTAAAACACCCGTTACTATTAGCGGAGTAAAAATCCCCACTCCAGCAACAATAAACCAAAACAGAATGGTCTCCTGTCCTGTTCTATTGCTTAAATAGGGTATGGCATACTTTGTAAGAACAAACATCAGCAGTGCTGCTGAGAAATAAATCGTGTAAGAATGAAATAACCCTAGTGGTTTAATTTTAGCATTCATAAACACTATATGTTCAATTTTAGTAACTCTTCAAAAGGATTGTCACTGTTTAAACCTAAAAGTTTTGCAAATGCAGGTTCAGTTTTATACCCTTGTTTTTTTAGTCTAACAATCTGTAACCGAAACTCCTCTCCCCTCTCCAAAAGCAATTTATGCTCAAAAACCATATGCCTATAGCCATTTTGCTCTGTAGTGGGCAAATTCTGACCATAAACCTCAACTGGAAATTCCTCCAGCATGAACTTTGCAACAACGACCTCTCTATTATTCTTAATCTTTTCTGAAACTGAAAAATCAATTTCGTTACAAAACGAGGTTTTAAGGGTGGATATGAACTCTAACTTATTAACCCAGTAGCAAATTATATCCAAATCGCTAGTGTCTGTATCGATATTAATTGGAATTGTACCTACAAGTATTGGATTAAACTTTGCCAACTTACTAAAAACAGAATGGGCATTTAAAACATCGTAAACCCTCTGTTGCTTTAAATTCCCATTCTTTAAATAACCGATACTTGTAAAATCTATCAAACTAGGATTTTCTAGTATTTAACAAACTCGTTATGTTCCTTAACTTCCTTGGTGGCAATATCTCGATACTTAACCTTGTGTAGAACCTTTGAGGTATGAACATCGGCGCCATCGAAATGGAAGAAACTGACATTCTTTATTAACTGTGATGAATTTTCTCTTAAAGCAACAGACTGTGAGGTTAACTCCTCAGCAGCCGATGCTGTTTTTTGGGTTTGCATATTCAAATCCTGAATGGCCATATTTACCTGCTCGCTACCTGCACGTTGCTCAATGTTTGCAGCGTTAATTTCCTGAACCAACCTAACAGTGCTTTCAACCGATGGTAAAGTATTCTCAAGATTTCGGCTAGCATTCACGGTAAGTTCCAATCCCTGATGGGCAATTTTCACAATTTCATCGGCAGCAATTTTACTACGCTCAGCCAACTTACGCACTTCCGATGCCACAACGCTAAACCCTCGACCAGCCTCTCCCGCCCGTGCAGCCTCAACAGCAGCATTCAATGCAAGTATATTAGTTTGAAAAGCAATATCGTTAATAATGTTAATCTTCTCGGAGATGCTACGAATAGCGGCCAACCCTTCCTGCATACTCTTATTGGTAAGCGAAATGTTATTGGCGGTAGCATAGGCAATACCCTCCGTTTGTTTTGAGTTTGCAGTGCTTTGCGCAATATTCGAGGCAATTTCCTCCATATTCGACGATAACTCCTCTGTGGAAGCAGCTTGGCTATTGGACGTTTGCGATAGCATCTCGGATTTCTCAACCAAATTATTGCTAATTACAGCAAGTTCAGCCGAACAATGATTAATGGACATTACAGCTTTTTGCATCTCATTAACAAGAGTTTGTATGGAGTGGGCAATTTGTCCTACCTCATCCTTTTTTGATAACAACTCCAGAGGAACTTCAACATTTAAATTACCTGTTGCAATTTCTTTAATAGTCTCATTCATCTGCCTTATAGGATTACGGACAGTGATTTTTGTGAAAAAATTTGCTCCTACCAACCATGCCAAGCATACCGGAATTGCCCAGTAAAGCGTTGCCGCAAAGCCCAAATAGCCCACGCAAAAAGCCACAATGCTAACACCCATTGAGGCAATAAAAACGGTAAGCGCAGTGGTATAAATAATTGTTTTGCGGTAAAGCACCCACACTACAGCAAAACCAAAAGGTATTAAAGCGAATACCACTAGGAGTATGTATTTTACAATTGGGCTCATACGGTTCGGTTTTTAAAAAGTTCGAATGAAGTTAAGAATTTTTAAAATCATAACAAAACCTATCAAAGAATTCTCATAAGGCAAAATACTTTAGGAGGGCTTATAGTACTACTAACTTACCTCAACTTTCTTATCATTTCAAACTGCTTTCCCTTAAGCAGGATTCCATTCTCTTCTAAAAGTTTAGTAATTGCAACACAAGAGATATCGGCATTAATAAGTTTAACACTAGTGCAACTATTCCTTTTGAGTAATTCCTTAAGAATTGCCGATGCAACTCCTTTTCTCCGATGATTCTTATCTACTGCAATTTGAGTGATATCACCAGATGAAGGCTCCAAAATCCCATATCCGACTAAAGCGCTACCTTTTTTAACCCCAACAATAAGAAAGTCCTCTGGTTTCCTATTTATTGCCTCAAAGCTATTCTGCCACGAAGGGTTAAAATCCCACCAATTCGAAATATCTGTTAAATCTGAAAGTTTAACTTCACAAATTGAGTAATCTTTATGAATTGACTTTGAATTCGGTGTTATATCCTGCATCTGCTGAACAAAATAGTTAAACTCCCGAGTAACCTCAAAACCTTGCTTCCGATATACTGACACTGCGCTGGTGTTATGCTGCAAAACCTCCAGCAAGTATTGTTCAACACCTGCATCAACCAGAAAAGGAATAGACTCATTGAAAACCTTTGAGGCTAATCCTTGAGCACGGTAATCTTTAAGAGTTCCAGTGCCTGTATCGTAGGCAGTTTTAATTCCATTAAAATTACCTATACCGTTGAAGGTAAAACTCACTAAGTTTCCATTATCGAAAGCCCCAAAGGAAAGACCGGGAACAAATCCCCTACGATGTAACATTTTTTGTAATTCCGCCATGTCGGGCTGAATCTCGTAATCGGCAAAAGCCTTTGCAAACGATTCGAACAAAACATCGAAATGTATATTTGCTAAAGATTTAATTTCAATCATATTATTCGTTTATACTTTAGAATATATGAATATCTAAAAGTTTAATAGAAAAAAGTTAACGTCTATTGCATCTTTTTTCTAACTTTACTTAGAAATCATAACAACTTACAAAATGAAAAACACAATAGCATTTACCTTCATTCTATTATGCTTAAATCTAGCGACTTACGGGCAAGTCACTGAAGCGGAGGCAGAGCTTAAAACCCAAACCAAGGATACGCTTGAGGGCTGGAAGAAAGGTGGAATAGTAGGAATCAACATTGCGCAAACATCATTAACCAACTGGGCCGCAGGAGGTCAAAGTTCGTATGCTGTAAATGGTGTTTTCAGCACATTCTTTAACTATAAAAAAGGAAAAAATGCTTGGGATAACTCATTAGACCTTGGTTATGGTATTCTAAACCAAGAAGGGGTAAAGTATACGAAAAAGACTGACGATAAAATTGACATTCTTTCGAAATATGGTAGAGAGGCAAAGAAAAACTTCTACTATGCTGTTCTTTTAAACTTTAAAACACAAATGACAACAGGCTATAATTATCCCAACGATAGTACTCGAGTTAAAATTTCAAATCTATTAGCTCCAGCCTACCTAATTGGGGCAATTGGTATGGACTACAAGCCCAACTCACACCTCAGCGTATTTGCGGCTCCTGCAACTTCAAAATTTATCTTTGTTAACGACACTATGCTTTCAAACGCCGGAGCTTTTGGAGTAGATAAAGGCAAAACAGTAAAAAGTGAATTCGGGGGTTATGTAAGAATAATCTATACAAAAAACAACTTTAAAGGTGAATTTATGAAAAACGTCTCATTCACCTCAAAACTCGACCTATTCTCCAACTATGGGGAAAATCCACAAAACATTGTTGTAAACTGGGAAACCTTAATTGCACTGAAGGTCAACAAATACATCAACATTAACATTAACACCCATTTAATTTATGACGATAAAATTAAAATTGGCAAAGACTCAAACAACGACGGAGTAGTTGCTGAAAACGAAATAAAACCCAGAATTCAATTCAAAGAACTTCTCGGCATAGGTGTTTCATTCAAATTCTAACATAAATCTGACAACCATGAAAATCATTCAAGAGTTCAAATCCTTCGCCATGAAAGGCAACGTAGTTGATATGGCCGTCGGTATTATTATCGGTGCTGCTTTTGGGAAAATTGTTTCATCGATGGTGAACGATATAATTATGCCCCCTCTGGGGCTTTTAATTGGCGGAGTAAACTTTACCGACCTAAAATTTGTGATGAAAGCAGCAACGGAAACCAATCCTGCTGTTACCTTAAATTACGGTAACTTCCTGCAGGTTATTTTCGACTTTATGATTGTAGCCTTTGCTGTATTCATGGTTATTAAAGCAATCAATACAGCAAAACAAAAACAGGAAGCAGCTCCATCCTCCCCTCCTGCTCCAAGTAAAGAGGAAGTATTGCTTTCGGAAATTCGTGATATTTTAAAGAGTAAATAGGTAAGAAAAGTGAGCCAAGGCTCACTTTTCTTATTAAACAAACTTTGCGATAACTTGCATTAATGCATCTGAACTATATGGCTTTGCAATATAATCGTCGCATCCATTTTCAATGGCTTTATCCCTGTCTTTATCCAACGCAAAAGCAGTTTGGGCAATAACTGGCAAATTAGGTTTAATTGTCTTAATAATTCTAGTTGCTTCAAAACCATCAATACTCCCTAAAATCCTAATATCCATCAAAACTAAATCGATATCAGAATTTTTAGCAAAATCAACTGCAGCATTTGCCTCATCAAAGGAAGTAATTTCAATTCCTGTTTTCTTTAGATACTGAATAATTAATTTTAAAGAAAGTTCATCATCCTCAACAACCATCAATTTTCTTCCTTTCCAATTAGGTAAGGCTACAGGAACTTCATCCACCTTAATTTTGTTATCCGTCTTAAATGAAACACAAGGAATATCAATGGTAAACAGCGACCCTTCGCTAGCATTGGCGCTATAATTTATTGTTCCTCCTAGCAATGAGACCAAACCCTTACAAATGGATAATCCAAGCCCTGCTCCTCCATAAATCTTTGTTGGATTTTTATTTGCCTGCTGAAAACGTTCAAATATTAAGTCACGAGAATTCTCGGGGACACCTATACCTGAATCTTTTACCCACATTTCAAGTCTCGAACCAGTAGTTTTAAATCCAAATTCAACAAAACCTTTTTCAGTAAACTTTAAAGCATTGTCTAACAAGTTAACCATAACCTGCCTAATTCTTTGTCTATCTGAATCAATATTAATTCTTTCGTTTAATTGAGAATAAACTATTGTGATTGATTTGTTGATATTCTTCTTTGAGTAGATAGCGAATAGTTCATCAAACAAGTCGTTTAAAGAAAACTGTTCGTTTTTTAAAACCAACTGACCAGCCTCAATTTTTGAGTAATCTAAAATATCGTTAATAAGGTGTAGTAAATCCCCAGAGGAATTCATCATAATCTTCTTGTAATTTTTTGACTCCTCATCGTTTGGCGAATTTTGGCACAGTAACTCAGCAAACCCTGAAATTGCATTTAGTGGAGTACGGATTTCATGTGACATATTGGCCAGAAAGGCCGATTTCAACCTATCGGACTCCTCCGCTTTATTTTTAAGAACCTCAAGAGTGTTTTTTTGCTCAATGGTGTGATTAATCAAACTACCTATTTCAGCAAACTCACTTCCATAATTTTGTAATTTATCGATTTTTGAAACATCATTGGTATTGAGAATTTGTTCAACAATTTTAAGGGGTCTGTTCACAAAAAAAGAAAAGACTAAAATCAGTGTAATAACTACAAATAATGACGACAAAATCAGTACGCTAATCAGTTGTAATGAAAAGTTGCTGTATTGTCTAAAAAAATCATACACTTTCTCAACATTGTAGTACACCAACTCCTTTCCGTCTTGACCAAGTAGTGGAATACTAAATGCAATCCCCTGTTTTGATTTCAACAAGCGACTTTCAACAGGAATGGCATCCATACGAATATTTGTTCCAGTAACAAGCGATATGTTGTTTACATAGGATTTATCGAGCACCTTACCAATAATAAAAAAACCCTGTGGAGTGGTTATCCGCTCTCTATCGTTAGTATAATGAATTGTTGCACCGTGTACTTCTACCACTCCAAATTCTGATGTATAGAAAAAATCTAAAAATCTGTTCTGCCTCAACAGTTCCAAGGTGCTATCCTTTAGAAAGATGTTTTGCAAGGCCTTATACTCATCTCGAGTTATGGAGTAAACTTTATTAAAACTAGTGTCGATTATTACAAGAAAATCGATACTATATGTTGTAATAATTGGGTCGAGGTTATCTTTTGCCCATGAGGCGTTGCGCTTGTGCACATAATCAACAGTTTCATCCCAAAAAGTATAATCAAAGGCTATTTGCTTTAAGCGGCTTGTTTCAAATGAAATCGCAACTTTTACGCTATTTTCAACCTGCTGAATATTCGACAACAAGTAAGAGTCTCTTCTTTTACTATTAAGAAGAAAGATGTAAACTGCCACTGCAATAAAACTTAGCAGAACAGCAACTAACACATAGGTTATTAAACTCTGTGTTCTGTGTTTTCCAATCCTCATTTTATAAAGTTTAACTTTAAATTAAACGAATTCAAATACACTTGGGTTGTATTTTTTAATGTTAACTTCCATTAAATTGATATATATCTAGATTTTATTGAAAAATGCCAAATCACAATTAAATCTGTCAATAATTATTTTCCAAATAACAATAAATGGAACTACATTTGATAACCTAATGAATTAAATTTTAAAATAATAATTATGAAAAATAGAAATTATCGTGCCGATGGCCCAGCAGGTGCAATCTATGGTCTTGGATTTATAGGGGCTGCTATTTATTTTATTTCAACCGCCACATCGTTCTGGCTCGGAGTCCTAGGATTCCTAAAAGCAATTGTATGGCCAGCATTCCTAGTTTATGGTGCGCTTAAAGGATTGGGATTATAGATATTAAATTACAAATACTTCATCTTTATGAGAAAACTAGCAATAGCATTACTATGCTCATTACCCTTTTACGCATTTGCTCAGGACTTTGCAGAAAAAGAGGTAAAAACAGAAGTTAACGAAGTGACGGTTTTTATTGAAGGAGCTCAGGTTACAAGAAAAAAAACAGTTGAACTACCGCAGGGTAAAACCGTTGTAAAATTTGTAAACCTATCGCCGTTTATCGATGCTAAAAGCGTGCAGGTTAAGGCCAACGGTGAACTTACAGTTTTATCGGTAAACCATCAGCAAAATTTCATCAACAAATTGGATAAACCAAAAGAATTGGTTGACCTTGAGGCAAAACTAAAAAGCATCGACGAGAAAATTAACCTCGAAAACACCTACCTTTCTATAGTTGGCGAACAGTTGGTTTTTCTGCAGCAAAACAGGGATATTGGTGGAAAGAATCAGGAAACAAGCATCATAAATCTTAAGGAAACAATGACTTTCTATAGTACTCAGCTATCGGCACTAAAACTTAAGGAGATTGAACATAACAAGAACATCCAGGAACTTAGCAAACAGCGCTCCGATATCGAGAATCAGATTAAAACCATCACCTCAAAAAAAGAATATCCTAATGGAGAAGTTTTGGTAAAAGTTGATACTAAACGTGCTGGAACCTTTGAGTTTGAGGTTTCGTACCTAGTAAATAATGCTGGCTGGTTTCCAACCTACGATATAAGGGCAAAAAACATCAGTGAGCCTATACAAATTATCTACAAAGCCAATGTACGTCAGGAAACCAAAGAGGATTGGAAGAATGTGAAACTACGTTTCTCGTCGAGCAACCCCAATTCTTCTGGCGTTGCACCCGAATTAAAAACTTACTTCCTGAACTATAACTCAATTCCACCAGTTTATAACATAAAGCAGGGTAGCAACATTGCAAAAGGAACTGTAATTTCTGCCGATGATGGGCTGCCACTCCCAGGGGTTGCGGTTATGGTTAAAGGAACTACAATTGGAGCAGCAACCGATGTAAATGGAAACTTTACACTTACAATGCCAAGTAATGGAGGTACCTTGGTTTTCTCTTTTATTGGATATAAAGCGTTAGAGATGCCTTTCTATGGAGACTATATGAACATCACCCTTGAACCAGAATCTTTAGCCTTAAAAGAGGTTGTTGTTACAGCCTACGGTGTAAATGCTGAAAGGGAAGACCGTGCCTTTTCTGGAAGAGTTGGTGCTCAAACAAAAAAAGCAGAATCAATAAAAATCCGAGGTGCAAGCAGTTTGGCTATTCCCTCCGAAATGGTGGTAAAGCAGACCACCGTTGATTTTGAGATTAAGACCCCCTACACGGTTCTATCCGATAATAAAAGTTACGCCGTTGACATGGCTGCCTACGAACTACCAGCAAGTTACCAGTACTACTGCGTTCCAAAAATCCAAAAAGATGCATTCCTTATTGCAAATATTGTTGATTGGGAAAAATACAGCCTACTTGAGGGCGAAGCCAACATTTTCTTTGAGGATAGCTATGTGGGGAAAACCCTTTTGAACCTTAGCGCTGCAAACGACACTCTTTCTATATCGCTAGGGAAAGACAAGAACGTTTCAGTGAATCGCGAAAAAGTGAAAGATTTTACCACAAAACAATTTATAGGCAACAAGAAAGAGGAAACCCGCTCGTGGTTAACAACCGTAAAAAACAACAAAAATCAACCTATCAGCATGATTATTCTTGACCAAACACCAGTTTCTACATTGGAGGAAATTGAAGTGCAAATTCAAGATTTATCCACGGGAAAACACGACAAGGAAACCGGAGAAGTTAAATGGGAGTTTAACTTAGAGCCAAGCACTAAAAAGGAGTTTTCACTTAAGTACTCAGTAAAATACCCAAAAGGGAGGAAGTTAGTTATTGAGTAGAATAGGTGTTGGTTATACTAAAAATATAAATGAAGTTGTATCAAAAGTAATTTTCGTCATAAAATTTAACCAAGAATATTCTGTATTCTGGATGAAAATCAATACTTCGTTACCTTTAAGAAGTATTTTGAGCCCTTTATTTTCTTTCTTTACTTTTGATACAACTTCGTTAGGAAAAGTTAATTTAGACTTTGTTTAAAATCATTTTTCTGGATTATGGAAGGCTACATTGAGTTACCAATTTGCACCATTCGCTACAGGTTAAGCGGACAAGGCCCTGCGGTTATTCTTGTCCACGGATATTTGGAAAATCTTGAGATTTGGGAGGATATTGTTCCCGATTTAGAGCAGAACTACACCGTTTTGCGGGTCGATTTGCCCGGTCACGGCAAGTCGGTTTGTAAGCTGCAAACCATCAGTATGGACCTTATGGCCGATAGCATTAGCGCTGTAATGACCAACTTGAGCATTAAAAAAGCCTTTATGGTTGGGCACTCAATGGGTGGCTACACCACACTTGCATTTGCTGAGCGATACCCCAACTGGCTTAACGGTTTTTGCCTGCTTCACTCATCGGCTAATGCCGATTCGTCGGAAAAGCGCCAGAGCAGGATGAACGATATTGAAACCGTTAAGAATGGCGGAAAGCGCGACCTTGTTTACCTTAGCATTCCGCGCCTATTTGCCAACCATAACTTAGAGAAAATGGACGATTTGGTTGATAAATTCATCAAAATAGGATTAAACACAACCGACAAAGGAATAATTGGCGCTTTACAGGGTATGGCGCAACGCCCCGATAGAAACCACGTTATAGAGAATGTAACCATCCCGGTTTTCTTCATCTTTGGAAAGTACGATAATTTAATATCGCTTGAGGTTGCCAACTCGTTGATTGAACGGCACAAAAAAGCCCGAACTGTTATTCTGAACAACTCGGGCCATATGGGTTTTGTTGAGGAGAAAAATCAAACTACCGCTGCAATCACATCATTCCTTACCCAGGTTTTTAGCTGAGCTCCAACCAGAATTCTTGGGTCGGTGTTTTTAAATGAAATAGCCGCCGTTGGCTGATTGACCGATTGCTCCATCAACTCAATTGCTTTTAGCAAAGTTTCGTCAATTGCCTTGATGTATGGGTAAAAACCATCGCTATCGATTATATTACGGGCAATGGTTGCCTTTAGCTGAGTTTCGATAATTAGCTTCGATACTTTAATCTCCTTATCGTTTGGTGCAACGCCATTTTGCTCGGCAAAAGCCACAAAATCTTTTAGCAGGTTAAACTTTCCGAGGAAGTTGTCAACCGAGTTAAAATCTTTCAAACTACGAATATCCTTACGGTACTTATCGGCAAAGGAGAATGCATACCTGTAAATTAGGTTTCGGCGCGATACCTGCTGTAGGTATGGAGTGATACCAACGGTATCGAGCGGAACAAACACATCGGGCATAATACCACCACCACCGTAAACCACCCTACCACCAATGGTGTAGAATTTAAGCGAATCGGCAAACTGAATGCTATCGGCCTCCTGGAACTCGCCGTGCATATATCGGTTGCTGATATCGTTAAAGTAATCGTCGTCGTTGGGTTTGTAGGGTTTCTGAATGCTACGTCCGGCAGGAGTGTAGTAACGTGCAATGGTTAATCGGAGCGCCGAACCATCGGAGAAGAATATTTGCTCCTGCACCAATCCCTTTCCGAATGAGCGACGGCCAATAATCTTGCCCCTATCGTTATCCTGAACTGCTCCAGCCAAAATCTCGCTGGCCGATGCCGAGAACTCATCAATTAAAATCTCCAAATCCAAATCCTGGCAGGTTCCTGCTCCGTTGGAGTAAACATCTTGGCGAGCCCTATTTTTACCCTGAGTGTACACAATAAGTTGACCTTTTTGCAGGAACTCATTGGCAATATTGGTGGCAGCATCCATATAACCGCCGCTGTTGCTGCGTAAATCCAGAATCAACTTTTTCATTCCTAGTCCACGTAGCTTTTCAACGCCCTGTAAAAACTCCCTGTAGGTTGTTTTAGCGAACGTGGTTATTTTGATATAGCCAACCTCGGAGTTAATCATATAGCTAACATCAACGCTGTTGATTGGAATTTTATCGCGGATAATATCAAAATCAATTAGCTCCTTAACCTCGCTACGCTTAATGCCCACCTTAACGTGCGTGCCTGTTGGGCCTTTTAATAACCGTGGAATACTATCGAACTGAAATTTTACCCCAGCAATATTGCGTCCGTTAACGGTGATAATTCTATCGCCAGCCAAAATGCCCAACCTTTCCGATGGACCGCCCGGAATTGTGTTAACCACCACGGCAGTATCGTTGGACATGTTGAACTGAATTCCGATACCATCAAAACCACCCTCCAGCGGCTCGTTCACCGACTGAAAATCCTGCGCGGGAATGTAAACCGAGTGTGGGTCCAAATTCTTTAGAATAGAGGGAATGGTGTTTTCAACCAAAGTGCTCATGGAAACTGTATCGACGTACTCGTCCTGAATGTAGTTGATAACGCTGCTCAGCTTGTCGGTTTTAGGGTAAACCAGCAAGTTGGGCTTTTCGGTTCGTGCACCGAATCGAATACCAATAAAAATACCCACCACAAGAACAACCGCTAGCACTATAGGATAAATTATATCCCTCTTTGAGTTTTGGTATTGCATTTTGATGATACAGTTAAATGTTTGTAATATCCTCTAATTCTATCTTAACAACCTCAATGCCTGCTCTGTTCAACAGGGCAATTCCATCGAGGTTATGGTACTCGTCGCAGTAAACAACACGCTTAATTCCGGCCTGGATAATAAGCTTTGAGCACTCCATACAGGGCGATGATGTAACGTAAAGTGTAGCCCCCTCGGAACTGTTGCTCGATTTTGCCACCTTTGTAATGGCGTTGGCCTCGGCATGCAGCACGTAGGGTTTGGTTTTGCCACTCTCGTCCTCGCAAATATTCTCGAACCCCGATGGCGTACCGTTGTAACCATCGGAAATAATCATTCGGTCCTTCACAATAAGCGCCCCAACCTGCCTGCGGCTGCAGTAGGAGTTCTTAGCCCAAATTTTGGCCATCTCAAGGTAGCGCCTATCGAAATGTGGCTGTTTTTCGCCGTATGGGTACTTTTTCTTATCCATTTGCTCAAATATAAGAATAAGGAATTTGACAGTGCGATATTACAAGAATTTTAGTAAAAAATAGCTTTTCGGGCAGAGGGGCAAGAAAATAAATTTTGAAGAAAATATAAACTGATAAATAACCATGGAAAACTTTGAACATTCCTTACAATTGACTTATTTACTAATGCGAATATTTACTTGAGTTGATAAAATGACTAAATTTGATTAAAAATAATGAGATGAGATTAAAGAAACTATTTATAAGAGTTTATTCAATAATTATCACTCTTCTGATAATGCTTATTGTATCATCGATTCTTATGTATCGGAATAACAATGCGCTTGTCAGAAGTAATGAAACCCGATATAAATCCATCTTGATTGCTGAAGAACTCAGAAAAAGTTCCGAGGATTTAACATCTTTTTGCAGGACTTATATTGAAACTGGCGATACTGTTTGGAAGAATAAATATTTTGAGGTGATTGATATTCGCAATGGGAAAAGAGCACGTTCCAATGGGGCATTGATATCGCTACAAGACAGCATAAAGAAACTTGGATTCGCCGATTCGGAGTTGGATAAACTTAAAGAGGCCGAACAAAACTCGAATAGTTTAGCGAATATCGAGAGGCTATCGATAAATGTTCTTGAAGGCCTTTCCCCCGATAATTCTGCTTTGCGTTCCGGTAAGTGGCAACCCGATACCTTGCTGGCTCACCGAATGCTATACGATGAAAAATACCTTTGTATTAAAGGAAGAATTATGAAGCCAATAGACGATTGTATAAAGATGGTAGAGAAACGGACTCAACTGGAGGTTGAGAACAATACAAAAACAAATCAGACACTACTCTTCATAATAATCGCACTTGTTGTAATAATCTCCCTATTTGTATTCATCTCTTTTTTCAGTATCAATAAGAAAATTACGCGGCAATTTGAGGAATTGCAAAGAGCAAAAGAAAACTCCGAGAGAAACGAGGGAAAATTTAGGCTCTTGTTCGAGAGGTCTCCCGATATTATTGTATTAACTACACTGGAGGGCGAACTGATAGATAGCAATCCTACAGGCTTGAAATTTCATGATGTGGACTCTCTGGAAGACCTAAGGAATGTTAAAATGACTCAGTTCTATGTCAACCCAAGCGAGAGAAAGGAACTTGTAGATGAGTTGAAAAAGAATGGAACTGTCCACAACAAGGAGGTTAAAATAAGAAACATAAAAGAGAATTTAATAATTGATAGCCTAATATCCTGCGAGTTAATAAAATCAAAAGAAAACAAAAACATTCTGATATCATGGATTAGGGATATCTCCGAAAAAATAAAAACAGAGAAAACAATACTAAAACTATCCGCAGCGGTATCGCAAAACCCTGCAGCAATTATGATTACCGACTTGACTGGCAAGATTGAATACGTAAATCAGCAGTTTTCAACAATTACAGGGTATTCGTACGAGGAAGCAATCGGTTGCAATCCAAGAATTTTAAATTCTGGTGTTCATCCAAAAGAGTTTTATAGTAGTATGTGGAACACCATTCTGTCGGGGAAAACGTGGAACGGTGAAATTTACAATAAACGCAAAGATGGCTCACTGTTTTGGGAGGCTGCAACAATAGCGCCAATTCTAAACGATAAAAATGAAATAATTAACTTTGTTGCCATAAAACAGGATATAACTGCCAAAAAGATGGCGGAGATTGCTTTAGTTGAAAGTCAGAAAAAACTAAAAGAGTTGAACGATACAAAGAATAAGTTGTTCTCGGTAATTGGACACGACCTTCGTGGTCCAATTGGAACTTTAAAATCATTCATTGAGGCTATTATTGAAGAGCCCGATTATGATGATGCTCAAAACATCAAACAGTCACTAAAAACACTGCTGTCATCAACCACCACTACTTTTGATTTGCTGGAGAACCTTTTGTTGTGGGCAAAAAGTCAGCAAAACGAAGTGGTTTTCGTGCCAACAACTGTTAACCTTTATCAAATTGCTGAAATTAGCATTGCAATAGTTGCCGAAATAGCAAAAAGCAAAGCAATTACTATTTACAATCAAATTCCCAAAAAACAAACTACTCATGCCGATAGGAATATGATTATGACCGTAATTAGGAACTTAATTACAAATGCCATTAAATTTACTGAAAGCGGAAAGAGTGTTTATTTGTCCTCAGCGGAGGATAAATTCGCGCTTACAATAAGCGTAAAGGATGAGGGTGTTGGAATTGCCCCTGATGTTTTAAAAGTGTTGTTCAATCCAAAAGAGAATTATTCAACAATAGGGACATCGGGCGAGAAAGGTACAGGTTTAGGCTTACTGCTTTGTAAAGATTTTATTGAAAGGCATAATGGAAAAATTTGGGTTGATAGCGAAGAAGGAAATGGTAGTGAGTTTAAATTCACTCTTCCCAGTTGAGCCGAGGCTGCAAAATGAAATAAACTAAGCGTGTTCGGCGGCGGTTCTGCCACCGTCGGGCTATCAAAAGCAGGCTGGGCCTGAGATTTTTTGTAATTCAAACTTAGCAGGCTAAGCCTGCAAGAATAAATATGACTTAGGCTGAGCCTAAGCTTAACCCTGTTGCTCGATGAAGTCTGAGACTTTCTTGCTCGGCAAAATCTGTGACTTCGTCGTTTTTATTTAGCAGTCTCCTGACCGCGCACAATACCAAACTTCTAAAACAGAATATCTAGTTATTGAATTCCAAGATTCTTGCGCATTCTGCGTATACATGAAAACATAGAAATATTTGCGGGGAATAATTCACTTAATTACCGCAAAAAAAGCGGAGAATAATTTGAGAAGCGGAGAATAATTCGTATATTTACCGCAAAATGTGCGGCGAATGAAAACCTACATATACGACAACAACGATTGGCCTAGTTTTAAATGGGATAGCGAATTACTCCTGCCATTGCTCGGAAAAGTTCGCAATCAACAGGGGAGGCTGATTGGCAAAATGGAATCTCTTGGATTTGAACTAAGGAACGAAGCGGTTTTAGACACATTAACCCTTGATGTTTTGAAATCGTCAGAAATTGAGGGTGAACTGCTAAGTCCGGAACAAGTACGTTCTTCTATTGCCCGAAGGCTAGGGATGAATATTGCAGGATTGGTTCCATCGGACAGAGATGTTGATGGAGTGGTAGAAATGATGCTCGATGCTACGCAAAATTTCAATAAACCCTTATCCAAGGATAGGTTATTTGGCTGGCATTGCTCCCTTTTTCCATCGGGCAGGAGTGGAATGTATAAAATTATTGTTGGAAACTGGCGTGACGATTCAACAGGCCCAATGCAAGTAGTGTCTGGTGCACTTGGGAAAGAAAAGGTGCACTTCCAAGCACCAGGTGCATTAGAACTAGAAAAAGAAATGAATTTATTTTTTGAATGGATTAATAAAAACAATACCTATGACCCTGTTGTTAAGGCCGGAATAGCTCACTTATGGTTTGTAACCTTGCATCCTTTTGAGGATGGTAATGGCAGAATGGCACGCGCCATAACCGATATGTTTCTTGCAAGAGCCGATGGAATTCCTCAGCGATTTTACAGTATGTCATCACAAATTCGAACCGAAAGAAAAGCATATTATAGTATTCTAGAGAAAACACAAAAGGGTTCGATGGATATAACTAATTGGCTCGAATGGTTTTTGCAATGTTTGCTCGATGCGTTAGATTCATCCAACAGTAAACTTGAGAAAGTAATATACAAGCACAAATTCTGGAATAGGAATTCCTCAAAACTTCAAAATGAAAGGCAAAAATTGCTATTAAATAAACTCCTAGATGGTTTTGATGGTGCGTTAACATCTTCGAAATGGGCAAAGATTTCAAAATGCTCTGCAGACACTGCGTTGAGAGACATACAGGATTTAATAAATAAAGGAATCCTTAGGAAATCAGCCAGCGGAGGAAGGAGCACAAACTACGAATTAACTGAGTTTCAACAATAATCTTTTGTCGAGTTCTATGAGTTGCGCGCCAACAGAGACTTTCCAACGTCCGCCGGCAGGAGGACTTGGAAGAGTCAAAAAAACTATAAACGTAGAGATTTAACGTTTCCAGGAGGCTTCGCCACGCTGGAAAGTTTGTGTATAGGTGCGGCAACACCTTGTTTGCGGGTTTCATCTTTATACGACTGCGCTCTATAAAGCAATAGGAATTCTGCTGGCAGACAGTTTTTGGCTGGAATATTTTACTTAAGTTTACTGCTCAATCAAAGAGTGTAAACGAATGAGAAAAATCTTTCTGCTTGTATTAATTATGTCTCTTTTTCTTGATGTTTTGGTAGGGCAGGAGCTCTTTGTTTCAAATACAAGTGCAAAACAAAATGGCGAAACCATAGAAATATACTACACCCTAACTTGCGATAAACCTGTTAAGGTTGAACTTTTTGTAAGCAACGATGGCGGAGAGAGTTTTATGGTGGCAAAGCATATTAACCCTCTAAAAAAAGTAAATGGAGATGTGGGCGATAGCATAAAATCTGGAAATAAAACAATTGTATGGCTTCCTAAAGAGGAACAGTACATCCTTCCTGATACCAATGTGGTTTTTATGTTACAGCTTTCAATTAATCAAGACCCTAAGTTGCTCGGTTATATTTTTATGAATAACATTAAGGCTCCATTGGCCTACGGCAAACCCTCAATAGAAACATTTATTGACAAAAGGGATGGAAAAAACTATAAGTACCAACAGATTGGCAATCTAACTGTAATGGTTCAAAATCTTTCATTTATCCCCGATAGTGGCGTTTATTGGGAGTACTCCAGCGCCGACCTTAGGCAGAAATATGGTTGCCTGTACGATTGGGAAACAGCAAAATCTGTTTGCCCCGATGGCTGGCATTTGCCATCCAAGGAGGAGTACGAAACTTTAACGAATTACTTTGGCGGCATAAAAAAGAATTGTTTAAAAGCATTGATAGAGGATGGTTATAGCGGCTTTTCTGCTTTAATGGGAGGTTATGCGCTTAGAACCAAAAAATACACATCCACAATGGGAAATTACAAAATTGATTATCCAGAAAAGAACGAATATAGGGAGGTTGGTGTAAATGGATTTTATTGGACTAGTTCTGAGAGTGAAGAACATTCAGATGGTGCAAGATATGTCCTTTTTTCAAAGGAGAGTACAAAAACTGCTATAGGTACAAACTATCGTGAATCGGGTCATTCTGTTAGATGTTTTAAGGATGCTGTTACAAATACTCACTAGCCCTTGTTTGCGTCTTCTGTGCCTCTTCGTTCCTTATAAAGCACTAGGAATTTTGATGGTTAACAGTTTTTGGGTGGAAAATCTTATTTGCGGTTTGTCTATGTAATCAAAGAGTTATACCCATCCTGCAGATATGCACCACAAATACTTTCCAAGGTTCGTCGTAAGGCGGACTTAGAAATGTCAAGAAATAACTTTTCCAAGTGGCTTTGCCACGCTGAAAAGTTTGTGTATGGGTGCGGAAACAATGCTCGAAAATAATTTTTACTCAGAACTAAACATCAACTATTTTCATTATAAATATTTTTCCACTATCTTGTATCTAGTTTTTAGATACTTACGCGTATGCTTGTTAAAACTTTTGGTAGTGCAGTTCAGGGAATTAAGGCCACAACAATTACAATTGAGGTAAGCGTATCGAAAGGGATAAACTTTTTTCTGGTTGGCTTGCCCGATAGCGCAGTTAAAGAGAGCCAACAGCGGATAACATCGGCATTGGAAACCAACGGTTTCAAATTCCCCAAACATAGGGTGGTTATAAATATGGCTCCTGCTGATATTCGTAAGGAGGGCGCAGCCTACGATTTACCTTTAGCTGTTGGTATACTTGCAGCATCGGAGCAGATGAATGCTGATTTGCTAGCCGAATACGTTGTTATGGGCGAGCTCTCGCTCGATGGTACCGTGCAACCAATTAAGGGAGTTCTGCCAATTGCCATTCAGGCACGCGAGGAAGGGTTTAAGGGTTTTATTGTGCCCAAGCAGAATGCCCGCGAGGCTGCAGTGGTTAACAACTTGGATGTTTTCGGGGTTGAAAACATTAAGGAGGTAATCGATTTTTTCAATGGAAAAAGTACCCTTGAACCTACCATTGTTAATACCCGCGATGAGTTTTTTACACACGCCAACTCCTATGATGTAGATTTTTTGGATGTTAAGGGACAGGAGAATGTAAAGCGTTCCCTAGAGGTTGCCGCTGCTGGTGGTCATAATATTATTATGATTGGTCCTCCGGGTGCTGGTAAAACCATGCTTGCAAAACGGTTGCCCACTATTATTCCACCATTGGCATTGCGCGAAGCGCTGGAAACTACAAAAATTCACTCCGTTGCAGGGAAAATAGATAGGGAAACATCGCTTATGACCCGCAGGCCATTCCGAAGTCCGCATCACACCATATCGGACGTAGCCTTGGTTGGCGGAGGGCAATATCCTCAACCCGGCGAAATATCGCTTGCACATAACGGCGTGCTTTTCCTCGATGAACTCCCAGAGTTCAAGCGTACTGTGCTGGAGGTTATGCGTCAACCCTTGGAGGATAGGGTAATCACAATTTCGCGGGCAAAGTTCACGGTGGAGTATCCTGCAAGTTTTATGCTGGTAGCATCAATGAATCCTTGCCCTTGCGGTTACTACAATCACCCTGAAAAAGAGTGTGTTTGCTCGCCCGGTGTGGTTCAAAAATACCTGAATAAAATCTCAGGCCCGTTGCTCGATAGAATTGATATTCATGTTGAAGTTATTCCTGTTCCATTCGAAAAATTATCGGGTGCACCGCCGTCGGAAAGCAGCGAAATAATTCGCCAGCGTGTGGTTAAAGCACGGCAGATTCAGGAGGAACGATTTGTGGAGTGGAAGGGAGTTTACTGCAATGCGCAAATGACATCGAAATTAATTCGGAAATTTTGCATTTTGGACGATGCGGGAACGGCGTTGCTTAAAACTGCGATGGAGCGTTTGGGGTTATCGGCTAGGGCTTACGATAGAATTCTAAAAGTGTCGCGAACAATTGCAGATTTGGATTGTTCTGAATCAATTCAATCTCAGCACATTGCAGAGGCGATTCAGTATAGGAGTTTGGACAGAGAAAATTGGGCAGGCTAAAATAATACTTTTTTTATTAGCTGAATTAAGGGATGTTTGAAAACATTGTGTTTTTATGGTAGTAACCCTAAAAAAAATATTTTGGCTATTTTCTCGAATTGTAAGTGTTCGTATATTGCCTATCTTGATTTATAACGTAAATTGTTCCGCTATAAAGTTAAAAATGAATATAAAACAACTATAATAATTATTAACCTAAACTAAATCTTGAAGTATGATTATTGACAATTTGTTCTGGGTAGTACCGATTGCATCGTTAATTGCCCTTGGATTTGCCTACTACTTCTTCAAACAAATGATGAAGGAGGATGAAGGTACAGACACAATGAAGAAGATTGCGCTTTACGTTCGTAAGGGCGCTATGTCTTATTTAAAGCAACAGTATAAAGTTGTTGGTATTGTGTTCTTAGTTCTTTTAGTTCTTTTCGCAATTTTGGCCTTTGGATTAAAAGTTCAAAACGAGTGGACTCCATTTGCGTTCTTAACCGGTGGTTTCTTCTCGGGTTTGGCTGGTTTCTTTGGTATGAAAACAGCAACCTATGCATCGGCTCGTACTGCAAATGCTGCAAAAAATTCGTTGAACCACGGATTGAAAGTGGCATTCCGTTCAGGAGCGGTTATGGGTCTTGTAGTAGTAGGTTTGGCAGTTCTCGATATCTCATTATGGTATCTAGTTCTTAACTATTTTATTGATGAGCCAGATGCATCGCACAAACTAATTATTATCACTACCACAATGCTTACCTTTGGTATGGGAGCTTCAACTCAGGCGTTGTTTGCTCGTGTTGGTGGTGGTATTTATACCAAAGCTGCCGACGTTGGTGCTGACCTTGTAGGTAAGGTTGAGGCTGGTATTCCTGAGGACGACCCACGAAACCCTGCTACCATTGCCGATAACGTTGGCGATAACGTAGGTGATGTGGCTGGTATAGGTGCTGACCTTTATGAATCGTATGCTGGTTCAATCCTTGCTACCGCTGCACTAGGTGCATCTGCTTTTGCGCTAGTTAATGTTGAAATGCAATACAAGGCAATTCTTGCCCCAATGTTAATTGCTGCTGTTGGTATTGTACTATCAATCTTTGGTATTTTCATTGTTCGTACTAAAGAGGGCGCAACTATGAAAGATTTACTCCGTTCTTTGGGTATGGGTGTTAACGTGAGTTCTTTGTTAATTGCACTATCAACATTTGGAATCCTATATTTCTTGGGTTTACAGAACTGGTTAGGAATATCTTTCTCTGTAATATCGGGGTTGGTTGCTGGTATTATTATTGGTCAATCTACAGAGTATTACACATCGCATTCCTACAATCCAACACGTAAGGTGTCAGAAAGTTCTCAAACAGGCCCCGCTACTGTTATCATTTCGGGTGTTGGCTTGGGTATGATTTCTACAGCAATTCCGGTTATAACCATTTCTATTGCAATTCTAATGGCATTCCTTTGTGCTATTAATTTTGATGTTAAGCATATGCTTGATGCGCAAAACATTCAATTAGGTTTGTATGGTATTGGTATTGCTGCTGTGGGTATGCTTTCAACATTAGGTATCACTCTTGCTACAGATGCTTATGGCCCAATCGCCGATAACGCAGGTGGTAATGCCGAGATGAGTCACTTAGGACCAGAGGTTCGCAAACGTACCGATGCTCTTGATGCTCTTGGGAATACAACAGCAGCTACAGGTAAAGGTTTTGCAATTGGTTCTGCTGCACTAACAGCGTTGGCTCTTCTTGCATCTTATATCGAGGAGATTAAGATTGGTTTGATGCGTCTTGGCGAGAATGTGTTGACATTTGCCAATGGCGAAACAATTGAAACCTCAAAGGCAACAATTGTTGACTTTATGAACTACTACCAAGTAACACTTATGAATCCAATTGTGCTTGTTGGTATATTCATTGGTGCAATGATGGCATTCCTATTCTCTGGTTTAACGATGAACGCCGTAGGACGCGCTGCTCAAAAAATGGTTGAGGAAGTTCGCCGTCAGTTCCGCGAAATTAAAGGAATTATGGAGGGTGAGGCTGAGCCAGACTATGCTCGTTGTGTGGAAATTTCGACCCGTGGTGCTCAAATCGAGATGATTTTCCCATCGCTACTCGCTATTATTATTCCAATTGTAACTGGTTTATTACTAGGAGTTGCGGGTGTACTTGGTTTGCTAGCAGGTGGATTGAGTGCAGGTTTTGTGCTTGCAATATTTATGGCGAACTCAGGCGGCGCTTGGGATAACGCTAAAAAGTATATTGAGGAAGGTAACTTTGGCGGAAAAGGTTCCGATAATCACAAAGCTGCCGTTACTGGCGATACCGTAGGTGACCCATTCAAGGATACATCTGGTCCAAGTTTGAATATCCTTATCAAACTTATGAGTATGGTATCTATTGTTATGGCCGGTGTAACTGTTGCGTTTAGCTTGTTTTAGTGTATACAAAACCAAATAAATACGAAAGCCCGACAAAATTGAAGTGACCCCAAAAAGTTGGACGGATTAATATTAATTTATAATGGAATGGGTTCTGTATTTTACAGGGCTCATTCCTTTTAAGTTAGCCTTTATTCTATCGTTGTTATAATAATCAATATACTCTTTTACCTCC